>CAJUJJ010000018.1 GCA_910586765.1 uncultured Clostridia bacterium | reverse complement strand
TATTACTTAGTATACCCTATTTTTTTAGTTGTTATTTCCTGTAAAATTTGTTTAAATATACCGCCTAGAAAAACAATTTAAAAATAATAAAAAATAGAGCCAAATTAGAGCCACATACCATTTTTCGTGATAATCATTTTACATCTTATTTTCCATCTTTATTACAATATTTAAAAATTACAAAAAAATAAAACCCCTGAAAGCCTAAACTTTCAAGGGTTTTTCCGTTTTTACACAAATAATTTATTTACAAAATAAATATTACTCAATAATTTCAGTAACAGAACCAGCACCTACTGTTCTACCACCTTCACGATATCCGAATACCATTTTTTATGATATTTTCTATGTTTTCTATTATCAAAAACAACCAAAAAGTGCTGTTTTAGCATAGTATATTTTCATTTACAATATTTCTTGGCACCGTTTTGGCACCACTAAAATCAACTCTCCTTTTTATTGTCAATCTTCCTTATTACTTAAAAATTAAATACAATCATTTATTTCATATGCATAGCATCATTACGAGAAAGCAAATACACACAATACTGATTCATGCTAATTCCCTCTTTTTTAGAATGTTCTGCAAGGGATTTATGCAGGCTGCGAGGAATACGCAGTTTAAATTGTCCTGAGTATTCTTTTAAATTATCTGGTTGTTGTATTTCAATACCTTGTTCTAATGCTGCCTCTAACCATGCTTTTTTTGCATCCAGTGCATTTGCTATAGCAGATTCTATTGTTTCACCACAAGTAATACAACCAGGAAGTTCAGGAAAAGAAACTACAAAACCACCTTCTTGTTTATCTTCTACTATCTCCATACGATAAGATATTTGCATATAATCATCTAGTGTTTTCATGATTTCTTTCCTCACTTTCCACAATTTGTTTTACCATTTCTACATAAACTTTTTTAATTGGTTCATGTTTTGGTATAGTAATCGGCTGACAACCTGCTTTTCTAAATGTATAATGACTGCTGCCACTTTTTGGAGCATTCATTTGATATCCATAACTTTCTAACACTTTACGCAATTCTTCAAAGCGAAAGTCTTTTGATAACGAATAAATTCGTTTTAAAAGTTTATCCCATTTTGACATCTCAAACACTTCCTGTTTCTATTATATATGGTATTTTATTTGGTGTCAACATATTTTTATATAAATTATATAAATTCAAATTATCTAAACTACTGTCAGAATATAATGCACATACGTCAAGTATTGTTTGTGCAGTCTGCTCAATTTTGGCTTTTTGTTCTAGTTTCAAACTACACCAATAAAAATTATTATAAGTAGGAAGGTTTTTTTAGTTATCGTTGATTGATTATCTTAATAGCAGGAACGTGACACGCTCCTGCTTTATTTGTTGACAAAAGAAAATTATTACCATATAAAACCCAAATACATTTCTCTTTTGTTTAACTATTTCTGTTGTTCTTTTCTTTTTCTTCTATTAAGTAGTTTCATAATAGGTATGATATTTTTTTACTTTTTTCATTTATAATTATTTCTTCTTCCACTAATAATATTTTTATTTCCATATACTTCCATATAAGTATTGCTTATAGTGTCTAAATATTTATCTCCTTTCAAAATATTTTAATAATTAAAATGTTTTGTTATGCTGGTACGTTATTAAACTTTTTTATATTTATTATTATTTTCTTTATTAAAAATAGATGAATAAAAAAATACCATAGAAAACTTTACTATTATCAAAAGTATCTGCGTTAGAAATTCCATTTTCAAGATAAAATAATCTTTTCTTAAATATAGTCAATCAGCTATATTTTCACTGTCTGTATTACCACATATGATTGCATATATGTTCATAACTATGATATCTATTAGTTTATGTCTTTTTTATCTAATGTTCTTTTCATTTCCTAAATTTTCAAAAACTTCTATGATACTTTTTATTTCTTTCAATCTTTTTTCTCTTTATTTTATCATTTTTTGAGATTGACATCATATTTCAAAGTAACTGACGTTATTCCTTAAAAGCCTTTGGTGAAACATTGAAAATCGACAAATTTTATGATATTCTGTATATAAAACAATAGCAAATAGAAACAAAGAATGGAGTGTATTTAATGGTTATACAACACAATATTATGGTAACAAACAGTCAAAACTATTACAACAAAACAGCAGAAAACTCCCAAAAGATTTTAGAAAAACTTTCTTCTGGTTATCGCATTAATCGTGCTGGGGACGACGCTGCTGGTCTTGCGATTTCTGAAAAAATGCGTGCTCAAATTACTGGTTTAGTAGCAGCTCAAAAAAATTGTGGCGATGCAGGAAATTTATTGACAACAGCAGAAGGTGGCTTACAGGAAATACATGCTATGCTTAATCGTGCTGTTGAATTAGCTACACAGTCAGCTAACGGCACTTATAACGATAACGCAAATCGTGATAAACTACAAATGGAATTTGATGAAATTCGTACAGAAATTGACCGTATTGCTCAGGGAACAAACTTTAATAGTATTGACTTGCTACACAGTAAGCACAAAAATGATACAATGAAAATGATAGTACAGCATATGAAAAATTTTGCTGCATTTCAACAAAGTTCAAGAACAACACAAATTACAGGTTTTTTACAAAAAAACTTATCAAAAATTACACAATCGACGGTTCTAGCTGCATCAAAAATGGAAGAAATAGCAGCAGAATTTATTCCAGAACTATCTACAATAGAAATAGTAAATAATGTAAATAATATTACCCTCCCCCCCCGATATTAACATAGTGACTTACAGCGGCACTCCTACAACTTGCGGGGACTTTACAGTATATGGTGATGCAAATGATTTCGACTTTAACACTACCACAGGTATTTTGACGATAAAAGGTGGTAATGTTACCGTTGAGGGTACAGCGGCAGCAACAACTAACCGCATTGAGGTTGCAAAAGATGCAAACACTAATATTACACTAAGAAATGTCAATATTGATGTAAGCAGTCAAGCAAATACCGCAGCTTTTAAAATTGCGGATAATAGCACTGGAAATGTTACGGTTACACTTGATGGTGAAAATATATTAAAAAGTGGTAAGAATTGTGCTGGTTTGCAAAAAAATGGTACTAATGGTGCTCTGGAAATCAATGGAACTGGGAAATTGACTGCTACTGGCGGTGAATGGGGTGCAGGTATTGGTGGTGGTAGTTATGGTGCTGGCAGCAATATTAAAGTTAGTGGTGGTAATGTAACTGCTACTGGTGGTGTAGATGGTGGAGCAGGTATTGGTGGTGGCATTGGTGCTAATGGCAGCGATATTAAAATTAGTGGTGGTAATGTAACTGCTACTGGTAATGGTTGTAGTGCAGGTATTGGTGGCGGCAATGATGGTGATGGTAATAATATTATTATTGAAGGTGGCACTATTACTGCTACTGGTGGTAATCAAAGTGCAGGTATTGGTGGTGGTAGTAGTGGCAGTGGTAGTAATATTAAAATTACTAACGGAGATGTCACTGCTATTGGTGGTCGTACAGGTACAGGTATTGGTGGTGGCATGGACGGTAATGGCAGCAACATCACCATTGAAAATGGCACTGTAATTACTACTGGTGGTGAATACGCAGCAGGTATTGGTGGCGGTTATAGAGCTAGTGGTAGCGATATTCATATAATTAGTGGAAATGTAACTGCTACTGGTGGTCGGTTGGGAGCAGGTATCGGTGGTGGTTGGGACGGTAATGGCAGCGATATTACTATTTCTGCTGGAAATGTCATTGCTACTGGTGGTAATTATGGAGCAGGTATTGGTGGTGGTTATCGTAGCAATGGTAGTGATATTACAATTACTGGTGGAAATGTAACTGCTACTGGTGGTAGTAATGGTTCAGGTATCGGTGGTGGTGATGGTGGCAATGGCAGCAACAATACAATTACTGGTGGTGTCATAGACGCTAGCTCTGAAAAAAATGCTATTCAAGGCAGTACATTTGGTGACGATGCCAAAATCAAGCTCTATTTTGGGCAAGGTGGTTATATTGAAATTGACAGAGATAAAAACGGCAATTTAAACAGTGCTACGCTCAATGGAAAAGATGTTATATTGACAAATGACGCTAAAATAGATGCTGATGTCAATTTGAATATAGCAGATGACCAGAAATTGACCGTAGGGACTGGTTCTATACTCACAAATGACGGTATTATTGATGTTTGGGGCGATTTGAGCGAAAAAGGTACTATTATAAACAATGGTCAAATTATATATCATAACGGCAAGCCTGACCCCGACCCTACAGACCCAGACAAACCTGACCCTGACGACCCTAATAAGCCTGACCCTGATGACCCTAATAAACCTGACCCTGATGACCCTGACAAACCTGACCCTAATGACCCTAATTCTCCAAACTCTTCTGCCTCCAAAAATGGAATAATTCGTTTTCAAATTGGTGAGAGGTCTTGGGAAAAATTAGATTTTTATGTAAAAGATATGTGTTGTATTTCTCTTGGTATTGCAGATTTATCTATTGCCAAACAGTATACTGCTGTTGATGCAATCGGAACATTAAAAAATGCTATTGATAAAGTATCAACATATAGAGGATATATTGGTTCTTTACAAAATCGTATAGAACACGCTATAAATAGTCTTAGTGTCATGCACGAAAATATTACAGAAGCAGAAAGTCGTATCCGTGACACAGATATTTCAAAGGGAATGATGAAACTTATGCAAAATAATGTTCTTATGCAATCCAATCAGGCAATGCTTACTCAAGCAACCCAAACTCCACAAAGTATTCTTAATCTATTGCTATAACTTTTAATGACAAGACCGTTTACTAAAAAGTAAGCGGTCTTTTTTTTTAATACCAAAAACTTAATTTACTATACATATATAGTATTATTAGCTTATTTAAAAAAAATCAAATTTTTTTATAATTATGAAATCTTATTTTCAATGATGCAATAAAAATTTATATAAGTATTTTTTTAAATTTTTAAAAAAACTAAAAATCATTAGAAAGAATAAAAATTACATAAAGAATAAAATTGCACCGATTGCAAGCAGGGGAAAGGGATATCCCTTTCCATGCTTGTTGGTGTTCCCCCAAACCCCAAATGTAAATTTTTTTGAAATTTACAAAACACCTTCGGCGTGGCTTTTCCTTTTTTTGGAATATCATTTTTATTGTACTGCATATAATTTTTACTATCAAAAATAAAACTATTTTTAATAAAATTTTTGACTGAAAAATTCCTTACATCCTTAAAATTTTGAAAAAAAATTCTTTCTCAATAGCTGAAAAGAAAAATTTTCTCTACTTCTTTTTTGCTATTAAAAAAGAATACCATTTATATAAAAAATGCTATATGCTCTATTTCACAGCGTTGTAGCTACAACATTTTTGAAGGCTGTTTTTATTTTATTGACTTTATATACTTTCACTTATATTCATTTCTAAAAACGTTGTACATACAAAGTTTTCAAATAGCAGTTATATATATCTGTTCCAAATTACTGCTTTTTCTACTTAAAAAGGCAATTTCTCCTTGTTAACCAAAAAACAGAAACGTGTCACGTTTCTGTCATTGGTCATCAAAGGAAAGGTATTACCAACGAAAGCTGGAGTGTATTCCTTTTTTATTCAAATATTTCTGTCTTGCTTTTTCTTTTTCTTCTTCAGTAGGTGCTGTTTTATATTTTGTGTACAATTCTCTTGCTACCAAAGCATCCAACTTTTGTTCTAATTCTTTTTGTATTTCTGAAAATAAATTTTCTTTTTCAAAAAAGAAATATTTTATAAGCATCATAAAAAGTTCATGTGAAATCTGTACGTTTTTCATATTAATTCATTCCTTTCTTTCATCAAGTCCGCAATGCAAGACCGCAAAATTTTATAGTAATTTTGCGGTCTTCCCCTTATAGCAATTCTTCCAATAATTTGTTAAATACTAATAAAAAGTATTTGTATAATATATATACTTTCTACATCTATCTATCAATTTTTTTATTAATAATAGTAAAAAATACTCGTAAAATATATACATTTTTTACATTTGTTTATTTGTCTTTTAATCAAGTCCGCAAGACCGCAAAATTTTGTATCTTTGCAATCTTGCATTCTTCCTCTCTGCAATTCCAAAAATGCAAAATCCTATATCTTGCAATCTTATATTTTTCATCTCCGCAATTTCAAGACTGCAAAATCTCTATATCTTGCAATCTTGCGGTCTTCCTTTTTTGTAATATAATATTCTATAAATATCAATAAATATTTTTTATATAATTTATATATTTTTTATATCAAAAACTAAATTTATTGTTAATAAGTATAAAAAATATTTTTAAAGCATATATTTTTTATACTTATTTACTATTTTCTTATTAAAACCGCAAGACCGCAAAATTTTTATATTTTTTGCAACCTTGCAACCTTTTGCAATGTTGCGGTGTTCATTTATTGAATTCCCAATACCAGACATCATTAATCTTTTTTGCTTTTATTTTTAATTCTTTTTTTGCAGTTTCTAATGTTCTCCTAGAAATACCTTTCTCATCAGCCATATTAAAAATTTCACTACTTTGTATCATGTTTGAACTTTCTGAAAGTTTTCGTAACATTTGTTTTGCCTGTTCCAGCTTATTTATTTTAGGGACAATTCCACCTAATACTTCATCAGCAGTAATTTCATAATCCCCTAGCCATTCAAATCCTTTTTCAGATAATCGAAATGCTTTAGAATGTCCAAAAGCTGCAATATTATTTTTTATTTGAACAACAGCTCTAATATCAGGCTCTCCTTTTACTCTACCAACTAGCAACACACTTCTTGCTACTGCAAAAAAGTCAATAGAACCCATACCTCTATATACCGCTTTATTTCCTGCTGCCTTATTCATATGCCCAATTAAAAGAATAGCACATTGATATTTTTCTGCTAACATCCCTAACTGCTTTGTTATATTTCTTGCTTCATTTGCTCTATTCATGTCTATTCCTCCGCCTAAATATGCCTGTATTGGGTCTAAAATAAGCACTTTTGCATTCGTTTGTATCAGAGCCTTTTCTAGTCTTTCATCTGTCATAGACAATAATTTGCTGCTTTCATCAATCACTAATATTTTACTGCAATCTGCTTCTGCATTTTCCAGTCTTGGTTTTACTGTATCTGCAAGACCATCTTCTGCTGTTTGATATATAATCGTTACAGGCTCTTGTGTCATAATTTCGTTTTCTAATCCCTTACCATTTGACAGCTTTGCTGCTATGTTTAATGCAAGTGTCGTTTTGCCATCACCAGGGTCACCTTGAATAATAGTCAATTTTCCATAAGGGATAAAAGGATACCAAAGCCATTCTATAGGCTGTGTTTGAACATCTGACATTTTAATCATTTTCACATCTGCTTCTTTCATAAAAAGTCCTCCATTTTTTTATAAAATTCTATTGATACAATGAAGAACCTCTGTTATACTTATATTATATTTGGTAGATAACAGAAGTCCTTCAGTTATCACAAGTCTTAGCAGGTGGTGCTGTTAAGGCTTATTTTTTTCACTGTCAATTAAATCTGCTATCTTTCTTTGTTGATTTGGATATAAATGTCCATAAGTATTTAATGTAATTCGTATATCTTTGTGTCCTACTCTTTCTTTTATCAAAATAGGGTCAACCCCTTTATTAATCAAGTACGCAACGTGTGAATGACGGGTATCATGGACACGTATATACTTTACACCAGACTTTTCAATATGACGTTTCATTTTGTGTTGTACTGCTTCCTGCACGATTGGAAAAAGTCTTTCATTATCGGGCATACCATAATGTCTATCAATAAAACATTTGATTTCTTGTTTTAAAAATTCTGGTATTTCTACTGTTCTAATAGATTGTTTTGTTTTGGGTTCTGTAATAATATCCTGTCCGTTTGTTCGATAATATGTTTTGTTAATATTGATTTGATTTTTTTCAAAATTGATGTCTTGTTTGGTCAGTGCTAATAATTCTCCTATTCTACAGCCTGTCCAAAAAAGAATTTCAAAAATAATGTAATATCTTGTTCCTGGCTCTATTGTTTGAATAAATTTCTGATATTCTTCTAGTGTCCAAAAGTTTAAACTTCTAACATCAAAGCTCCCCATAGATTTTACTTTTTTACATGGATTTGTAGTTAAATCATATATGCGAGAAGCATGAGAAAACAAACAAGTTAATTGATTTTGAATCATTCTCAAATATGCCTCTGAAAATCCTTTTTTCTGCATTTCATTCTGCCATTGTATGATTTGAGAAGCTGTAATTTCATTTATCTTTTGACTTCCAAAATAAGGAATAATATGTTGTTCCATCATGTATCTTTTATTTTTTATGGTGCGTTGTTTCAATTCATTTTGTTTATCATCAAAATAGATGTCTACAAAATCACTCAATTTCATATTCATATTTCTGTTGCTGTTTAACTTCTTTTGTCGCTCATATTCTAAAGCCTCTCGTTTTGTTTCAAAACCTCTTTTTCTTCTTTTTTTCTTTTCTCCTTTTACATCTGTTTCAAACCATTGTGCAGTCCATTTTTTGGTATCTTTTTCTTTGTAAGCCATAGTAACCTCCTTTTGTTCAACTTTTTAATAACTCATAACCATAAATTTTTTTTGCTAAATAAGTTTTTGGAATTCTGCCTGCTATTGTAATATAGCCTTGTGCAGCAAGCTCTTGATTTAATTTTTTTACTATTTTGTAGGCATAAGATTTGGAACAACTTAATTCTCGTGCCACATCATCAGCACTCATCATGTATTGATAATTTGCCATATATTCGACCTCCTTTTTTCAATCAAAATTTATTACAATATTTATATTTATTTGTTATACGAATTTCGTATATTCATAGTAGCACTTTATTTTTATTGTGTCAATATTTCATAAAAATATTTTTTATGTTTTTCGTATATTATTTATAAAAAGTTTATCTTTTTTATTTCTATTATCTGTGATATGATAATTTTATGGAATTCGTAATAAATTTTTATATGAAAGTAGGAGATTTTTATGGGAGATGGAAAAAAACTAAAAACAATACTAGATAGTAAAGGCACTAATGTTCGCAAAATTGCAAAAGCTACAGGAATCAGTGCGACTACACTTTATTCAATCATTCAAAAAGATTCCAATATTCGTTTTGATTTTGCATTGCGTTTAGCAAATGAATTAGAAATTGATGTAAATGAAATATGCTCTGCTAGTCCATTTTCTGGTGCTATCACAGAAGAAGAAATATATCCAACGCTACCAGATGGCTTACATGGTGCTTTAGACGGAAGTCGAGTAAAAACTTATTTAAAAAATTCTATGTATCCTCTTATGTATCTATTTGGAAAAAATAGTATGCCTGACGTAGATAATCTTTTGACTTCATTTTATCAGTTAGATGATGAAGCAAGGCAAGAAATCGTACAAACAATACAATTTAAACTGCAATATCACAAAGACCCACAAAGAGCAGAACAAGTAAAACAAATAAAAGGCTGGTAAGTATTTTTGCCGCGATTTGGCACCATTTTCAAAAAAATATTATATTATACATTAAAAAAGGACTTTCCGAAATACTCGGAAAGCCCTTAAAATCACCATTTTTACAAATTACTCAATGATTTCAGTAACAGAACCAGCACCTACTGTTCTACCACCTTCACGAATAGCAAAACGAAGACCAGGAGCCATAGCTACTTTAGTAATCAATTCAATTGTCATTTCAACATTATCGCCAGGCATACACATTTCTGTACCTTCTGGAAGAGAGATAATACCTGTAACGTCTGTTGTTCTAAAATAGAACTGTGGTCTATAGTTGTTGAAGAAAGGAGTATGACGTCCACCTTCTTCTTTGCTCAATACATAAACCTGTGCTTTAAATTTGTGGTGAGGTGTAATAGAGCCTGGTTTTGCAAGAACTTGTCCTCTCTCGATTTCATTTCTTTGCACACCACGAAGAAGAACACCAATGTTATCGCCAGCTTCTGCTTGGTCAAGAAGTTTTCTGAACATTTCAACGCCTGTTACAACAACTTTTCTAATTTCTTCTGTCAAACCAACGATTTCAACTTCATCTTGTACTTTAACAACGCCACTTTCAACTCTACCTGTAGCAACTGTACCACGTCCTGTAATGGAGAATACGTCTTCTACTGGCATCAAGAAAGGTTTATCTGTATCACGTTCTGGTTCAGGGATATATGCTTCAATTTCGTTCATTAATTCAATGATTTTGTCGCCCCATTCACCTGTAGAATCTTGCAGTGCTTGGTAAGCAGAACCTCTAATAATAGGAATATCATCACCAGGGAATTCATACTCGGAAAGAAGTTCTCTAATTTCCATTTCAACCAAGTCAAGAAGTTCTTCGTCATCTACCATATCACATTTGTTCATGAATACAACGATATAAGGAACACCTACCTGACGAGAAAGCAAAATGTGCTCTCTTGTCTGAGCCATAGGACCATCTGTTGCAGCAACAACAAGTATAGCACCGTCCATTTGAGCAGCACCTGTAATCATGTTTTTAACATAGTCAGCATGGCCTGGGCAGTCAACATGTGCATAGTGTCTTGTTGGTGTTTCATATTCAACGTGTGCTGTAGAAATTGTGATACCACGTTCTCTTTCTTCTGGAGCTTTGTCAATGTTTTCAAATGCAACTGCTTCACCAATCTGGTATCTTTCATGAAGTGTTTTTGTAATAGCAGCTGTTAAAGTTGTTTTACCATGGTCAACGTGACCAATAGTACCAATATTCATATGGGGTTTGGTTCTTTCAAATTTTTGTTTAGCCATTTTTAAATATCCTCCTTTAAATTGTCTAAGAGTACAATTCATTACTGTATTGTTTTCATTATATAGAATATTGCCATTATTTGCAAGCAAATATTCCATTTTTATAGTGCTTTATACAAAAAACTTATGCATCAGCTTTTTTGCCTTCCAAAACTTTATCTTGTACTGATTTTGGACATGGTTCATAATGGTCAACTTCCATTACATATGTTCCACGTCCTTGTGATTTTGAACGAAGGTCTGTAGAATATCCAAACATTTCAGCCAATGGTACATAAGAATGAATTACTTGCACACCACTTCTTGCTTCCATACCTTCAATTCTACCACGACGAGAGTTAATATCTCCTATAACATCGCCCATATAATCCTCTGGTACAGAAACAGTTACTTTCATAATAGGCTCAAGCAATACTGCATCGCCTTTTCTCATTGCTTCTTTAAAAGCCATAGAACCTGCTACCTGATAAGCCATTTCAGAAGAGTCTACATCATGGTAAGAACCATCATATACTTCTGCTTTTACACCAAGTACTGGGTATCCACCCAATATACCACTCTGCATTGCTTCTTGTATTCCTTTATCAATCGCTGGTATATATTCTTTTGGTATAGAACCACCAACTGTACTATTAACAAATTCATAATTGTGTTCTGCATCTGTACCGATAGGATAGAATTTTACTTTACAGTGTCCATACTGTCCTCTACCACCAGACTGACGAACAAATTTTCCTTCTACGTCAACAGCTTTTCTAAATGTTTCTTTATAAGAAACCTGTGGTGCTCCAACATTTGCTTCTACTTTAAACTCTCTCAACAAACGGTCAACTATAATCTCCAAGTGAAGTTCACCCATACCTGCTATAATTGTATCGCCTGTATCCTGATTTGTATATGTTTTAAATGTTGGGTCTTCTTCTGCCAATTTTGCCAAAGCAATACCCATTTTATCTCTGCCTGCTTTTGTTTTTGGTTCAATAGCAACTTCGATAACTGGTTCTGGGAATACCATTGACTCCAATATTACTTCATGGTCTTCATCACAAATAGTATCTCCAGTTGTTGTTAATTTAAAACCTACTGCTGCTGCAATATCTCCAGAATATACTTTATCAATTTCTTCTCTATGATTTGCGTGCATCTGCAATATACGTCCAACACGTTCTTTTTTACCTTTTGTAGAATTATAAACATATGTGCCGGAATTTAATGTACCAGAGTACACACGGAAGAATGCTAATTTTCCAACAAATGGGTCATTCATAATTTTAAATGCCAATGCAGAAAATGGTTCTTCATCAGAAGCATGTCTTTCAATTTCTTCTCCGCTATCTGGGTCAATTCCTTTTATCGCTGGAATATCTGTAGGTGCTGGCATATATTCAATAACACCATCTAATAATTTTTGAACACCTTTATTTCTATATGCAGAACCACAGAATACAGGAATTAATTCACAGTTAATACAAGCTTTTCTCATAGCTGTTTTTAATTCTTGTTCTGTAATTTCTTCTTCTGCAAGATATTTATCCATCAATTCTTCATCTGTTTCTGCAATCGCTTCTACCATAAGCTGACGATATTCTTCTGCTTTTTCTTTCATATCAGCAGGAATTTCTTCTTCATCAACTTCTTTGCCCAAGTCATCTTCATATATAAATGCTTTCATTTTTATTAAGTCAATAACTCCCACAAAGTCGCTTTCTGCTCCTATTGGTAAAAACATCGCAACTGGATTACAGCCTAATCTATCCTTCATCATTTGAAGTACATTATAGAAGTCTGCACCCATAATATCCATTTTATTTACAAATGCCATTCTTGGTACATTATAATTATCTGCTTGACGCCATACTGTTTCAGACTGTGGTTCTACACCACCCTTTGCACAGAATACGCACACTGCACCATCTAATACACGCAATGAACGCTCAACTTCCACTGTAAAGTCAACGTGTCCTGGTGTATCAATGATATTTACTCTATTTTCATTCCACTGACAAGTTGTTGCAGCAGATGTGATTGTAATACCTCTTTCTTGTTCTTGTTCCATCCAGTCCATAGTAGCAGTACCTTCGTGGGTATCGCCAATTTTATAATTACGTCCTGTATAAAACAAAATACGCTCTGTAAGAGTTGTTTTACCAGCATCAATATGTGCCATGATACCGATATTTCTAGTCTTAGCAAGTGGAAACGCTCTGTTTGCCACGCTGAACTCCTCCTTTATCGTATATAAAAGTAAACTCTTTTATAATTTTTTTTGCCAATTTTATATACTTACCATTTATAATGGGAGAATGCTTTATTTGCTTCTGCCATTTTATGTGTTTCATCTTTTTTCTTTACAGCTCCGCCTGCATTATTTAATGCGTCCATGATTTCTCCTGCAAGACGGTCAATCATTGTTTTTTCTCCACGTTTTCTGCTGTAAAGTGTTAACCAACGAAGCCCTAATGTTCTTCTTCTCTCTGGTCTAATATCCATTGGTACTTGGTAAGTTGCACCACCTACACGGCGTGCTTTTACTTCCAACACTGGCATAATATTATTGAGAGCTTCCTCAAAAGCCTCCAATGGCTCTTTTCCTGTTTTTTCTGCTACTTTCTCGAATGCACCATAAACAATTTTTTCAGCAACACCTTTTTTGCCGTCTAACATAACACTATTTATCAATTTTGTTACCAGCTTACTATTATACAAAGGGTCTGCTAAAACTTCTCTCTTTGCAACATGTCCTTTTCTTGGCACGATTCTTCCCTCCTTAATGAATAATGATATTCTCGGTACTTCACGAGCTTTTTTCTCGTGTTGTCATGCCTTCATACGTAAATCTTTTATCTCTAAGCAATTCGCAGATGGTATTGATTTTGTATAAGGCATTTCCTTTTGATACGATTTATAATTTTACTTTTTGGCTTTTGGACGTTTTGCACCATATTTAGAACGAGCCTGCATTCTATTTGCAACGCCTGCTGTATCCAATGTTCCTCTAACAATATGATAACGCACACCAGGTAAGTCTTTTACCCTTCCGCCTCTTATCAAAACAACGCTATGCTCCTGAAGGTTATGACCTTCACCTGGAATATAAGCTGTTACTTCAATACCATTAGAAAGACGAACTCTGGCAATTTTTCTAAGTGCTGAGTTAGGTTTCTTAGGTGTAGAAGTTTTTACTGCTGTACAAACACCACGTCTTTGAGGAGAAGAAATATCTGTTGTTTTCTTCTTTAAAGAGTTCAAACCTTTTTGCAAAGCTGGAGCAGTAGATTTCTTTTCTACTGTCTGTCTACCTTTTCTTACTAACTGATTAAATGTTGGCATTTATTGCACCTCCTTACAAAATAAATACGTTCTGCCATTGCATTAATATCTTTTGTCATAGAAAAACAAGCATGAAAAAAAGCCTTATTTTCAAGACACTGCAATATTTTATCATTTCATATTGCAAAAGTCAATAACTTTATTTTAATTTTTCCCAATTTTTCAAAGCGAAAATATTATTTTATATTTTTGCAAACAAAATTTAACACTTCTTCAGGAGTTGGTATTTCTCCTTTTTTCGTAATGTTACTTTGAAATAATTTTTGTTCTTGTGTAGCATTTTCAAAAGCATAGTTGATTGCTGACTGCATTTCCTTTTTTACTTCCTCTACAGAAATACCATTTTTTAATGCGATTGCTTTGCAAATTCTATCAAAATTTTTGTTTTTTTTATTCACAATAAATCATAACCTTTCTTGTTTTATTTGTTGTTTTAACATAAATATAACATAAAAAATTAAAATACACAATATAAATGCAATCATTATAAATGAATTGTTGTTTCTTTTAATTCAATTATTATAATGTTAGAGGTGAAAATATTGAAGAAATCTTATTTACATAATAGTATGATAGATAGAATTAAACAAAAGCGAAAAGAAAAAGGATATAGTCAAGAAAAAATGGCAGAATTATTGAATATTTCTTACAGCAATTACTCTAAAATTGAAAATTCTATTGTTACTCCAACATTAGAAAGATTAATCGATATTTCCCAAATTTTAGAAGTATCCCTTGATTATTTAGTTTATGGACAACAAAATGACAATGAAACAGAATACAGTCCCCCAAAAAATACTGATGATTTTTCTGACATCATAGCACTTCTACAAAATGTTGATTTCAAACAAGTACAATACGTCTATGAATTACTATCTCAACTACTATCAAAATCTAAATAAGCACAAAAAAACAGAGATACCTAAAAAGTACCTCTGTTTTCTTACTTCAACAATTATATATCATATCCACCGTAATAATACATATCTTCTTCTTCCTCTTCTTCTTCTTTTTCTATTTCAATATCAATATTACGGTATCTTTGCATACCAGTACCCGCTGGTATCAATTTACCTATGATTACATTCTCTTTTAATCCAATCAATGGGTCAATTTTTCCTTTTATCGCTGCTTCTGTTAACACTCTTGTAGTCTCTTGGAAAGATGCCGCAGATAAGAAAGAATCTGTTGCAAGTGACGCTTTTGTAATTCCCAAAAGTACCCTATATCCTTTTGCTGGCTCTTTTCCTTCTTCTTCCATTTGTGCATTTCTATTTTCAAAAGCAAGCCAATCTACAAGACTTCCTGGCAAAAATTCTGTATCGCCATTTTCTTCTATTTTTACACGTTTGAGCATTTGCCTTACAATAACCTCAATATGCTTATCATTGATTTCAACACCTTGCAGACGATACACTCTTTGCACTTCTTGTATCATATAGTCTTGTACGCCTCTAATACCTTTGATTTTTAAAATATCGTGAGGGTTTACACTACCTTCTGTAATTTCGTCACCAGCTTCTATAATATCCCCATCATATACCTTAATACGTGAACCATATGGTATCAAATAATCTTTTGTTTCTCCTGTATCCACATCTGTAATAATGACTTCTCTTTTCTTCTTTGTATCGCTAATAGTAACTTTTCCACCAAATTCTGCAATAATTGCAAGTCCTTTTGGCTTTCTTGCTTCAAAAAGTTCCTCAACACGTGGAAGACCTTGTGTAATGTCATCTCCTGCAATACCGCCTGTATGGAATGTTCTCATTGTCAACTGTGTACCAGGCTCTCCTATAGACTGTGCTGCTATAATACCAACAGACTCGCCTATTCTTACAAAACGACCACTTGCCATATTTGCACCATAGCATTTTGAACAAATTCCTATTTCAGAACGACAAGTCAATACAGTTCTAATCAGAACTTTTTTGACACCTGCTTTTTCTACTCTTTCCGCTTGGTCAGGTGTTACCATAGTATCTTTTGGTACTAATATCTCTCCTGTTTCTGGGTGTACAATATCTAATATAGACCAACGTCCTCTAATTCTATCTTGCAAACTTTCAATGACTTCATTGCCGTCCATAAATGCAGATACCCACAATCCTGGTGTGTTTTCTCCTTGGTCTTCACAGCACTGCCATTCTCTTATAATAATATCCTGTGAAACATCAACCAACCTTCTTGTCAAATATCCAGAGTCTGCTGTTCTCAATGCTGTATCTGTCAAACCTTTTCTTGCACCATGTGCAGAAATAAAGTATTCCAAAACAGAAAGTCCTTCACGGAAATTTGACTTAATAGGCAATTCTATAATACCACCTGATGGATTTGCCATAAGTCCCCTCATGCCTGCAAGCTGTTTAATCTGGCTATTAGAACCACGGGCTCCAGAGTCTGCCATCATAAATATATTATTATATTTTCCTAATCCTGCAAGCAAGGCATCTGTTATTTTATCATTGGCAATATTCCATGCTTCTATAACTTTGTTATGTCTTTCTTCATCTGTCATCAAGCCACGTCTGAACTTCTTTGTAATATCTTCCACTTGACCTTCTGCTTCTTCTAAATAGCTCTTTTTCTTTTCTGGTATTACCATATCTGATACAGAAACAGTTAATGCTGCTCTTGTTGAAAATTTATAACCTAACGCCTTTATTTGGTCTAACACAATGGCTGTTTGTGTAGAACCACAGCGACTAATACATCTATTGATTATTTTACCAATATCTTTCTTTTTTACCAAAGAGTGAATTTCATACTGAAATTTTTCTTCTTCATTTGTTCTATCTACATAGCCCAAATTTTGAGGAATTGCTTCATTAAATATAATACGTCCTACTGTTGTATCTACCATTCTTGACTCTTCTACGCCATTAAATTCCAATGTTCTTCTTACTTTAATTTTTGCATGAAGTGTTATGACGTGATTGTCATAGGCAAGTATAGCTTCTTTTTCATCTTTAAACGCTTTTCCTTCACCCTTTTCTCCATCTTTTTCTAATGTCAAATAATACATACCTAATATCATATCTTGAGAAGGTACTGTAACAGGGCCACCATCAGATGGTTTGAGCAAGTTATTAGGAGAAAGTAGCAAAAAGCGACATTCTGCTTGTGCTTCTACAGAAAGAGGTACGTGTACAGCCATTTGGTCACCATCAAAGTCTGCATTGTATGCTGTACATACCAATGGGTGCAATTTAATTGCCCTACCTTCTACTAATACAGGTTCAAATGCTTGTATACCCAATCTATGAAGTGTTGGAGCTCTATTGAGCATAACAGGGTGTTCTTTTATGACATCTTCCAGTATATCCCAAACCTCTGTTTGCATACGTTCTACCATTCTTTTAGCAGATTTGATATTATGTGCTAATCCATCTTCTACTAACTTTTTCATAACAAATGGCTTAAATAATTCAATCGCCATTTCTTTTGGTAAACCACACTGATATATTTTTAATTCAGGGCCTACTACAATAACAGAACGTCCAGAATAGTCAACACGTTTTCCCAACAAATTCTGACGGAAACGCCCTTGTTTTCCTTTGAGCATATCAGAAAGAGATTTTAATGGTCTATTTCCGGGACCTGTAACTGGTCTGCCTCGTCTTCCATTATCTATCAAAGCATCTACTGCTTCCTGCAACATTCTTTTTTCATTTCTTACTATAATATCTGGTGCACCTAAATCAAGCAGTCTTTTTAAACGATTATTTCTATTGATTACCCTTCTGTAAAGGTCATTCAAGTCGCTTGTTGCAAAACGACCACCGTCTAACTGCACCATAGGTCTAATTTCTGGAGGAATAACAGGAATAGCATCTAATATCATCCACTCTGGTTTATTATTAGAAAGTCTAAAAGACTCCAGCACTTCCAATCTTTTTATAATTCTAATTCTTTTTTGTCCTGTAGTATCTACAAGCTGCTTTTTCAATTCTTCTGCATCTTTTTCTAGGTCAATGTCCATAAGAAGCTGTTTAATTGCTTCTGCTCCCATTGCTGCCTTAAAAGCATTGCCATATCTGTCATATGCTTCTCTAAAGTCTTTTTCTGTCAAAAGCTGTTTATATTGTAATTCTGTATCTCCTGGGTCTAATACTACATAAGATGCAAAATACAATACCTTTTCCAAAGCTCTTGGTGACATAGAAAGTATCAGTCCCATACGAGAAGGTATTCCTTTAAAATACCATATATGGGATACTGGGGCAGCCAGTTCAATATGCCCCATTCTTTCCCTTCTTACTTTCGCCTTTGTGACTTCTACACCACATCTGTCACACACTACGCCTTTATATCTTATTCTCTTATATTTTCCACAATGACATTCCCAGTCTTTTGTTGGTCCAAATATTCTTTCACAAAAAAGACCATCTCTTTCTGGTTTTAATGTTCTATAATTAATGGTTTCTGGTTTTTTGACTTCCCCTCTTGACCATTCGTGTATTTTTTCAGGAGATGCTAAACCGATTTTGATAGAATCAAAAACGATACCTTGTTCCGCATTTTGTGCTGTCATGAACTATCATGCTCCTTTCTTATTCCTCGTCTTCCTCAACTAAATCCATGTCGTCTAAATCATCATCTAACTCTACATCGTCTATTAAATCATCGTCCATATAATCAGCTAATAAATCGTCGTCATCTGTTTCTGCACTTTCATCGTCATCATCATCAAAAAGAAAATCAATCAAATTTTCTTCTTCTGTCATATCTGTATTTGGTTGTCTCATATAAGAATTTTTGCTGTCGTCATCATCTCTTTCATATCCATCTATATTTACATTCAAATCATCTACATCATCAATAGATTCTTTGATTTCTACTTCTGTTTGGTCTTCTCTCAGCACTCTAATATCTAAAGCCAATGACTGCAATTCTTTTAAAAGCACTTTGAAAGATTCTGGCACACCAGGTTCTGGTATATTTTCTCCTTTTACAATCGCTTCATATGTCTTTACACGTCCTACAATATCATCAGATTTTACTGTCAATATTTCTTGCAAAGTATATGCTGCACCATAAGCCTCTAATGCCCAAACTTCCATTTCTCCAAATCTCTGACCACCAAACTGTGCTTTTCCTCCTAATGGTTGCTGTGTTACGAGAGAATAAGGACCTGTGGAACGTGCGTGAATTTTATCGTCTACCAAGTGATGCAACTTCAAATAGTGCATAAATCCTATTGTAACCCTGTTATCAAATAGTTCTCCTGTTCTACCATCTCGAAGTTCTACTTTACCATCTCTGCTAAGTTTTACGCCTTTCCATTCTTCTCTATGGTCTCTATTTTCATAAAGTTCATCATAAATATCCCCCTGTAACAAGTCTTTCCATTTTTCAGAAAATTCTTCCCAGCTTGTATTTACATAATCATTTGCCATTTCCAATGTATCCATAATGCTTACTTCATCAGCACCATCAAATACTGGCGTTGCTACTTTCCAGCCTAACGCTTTCGCTGCAAGGCTCAAGTGTGTTTCCAATACTTGCCCAATATTCATACGAGATGGTATGCCCAAAGGATTTAATACAATATCCAAAGGTCTGCCGTTAGGCAAAAATGGCATATCTTCTACTGGCAACACCCTAGAAACAACACCCTTATTACCATGTCTACCTGCCATTTTATCCCCAACAGAAATTTTTCTTTTCTGTGCAATATACACTCTGACAAGCTGATTTACTCCAGGGCCTATATCGTCTCCATTTTCTCTTGTAAATATTTTAACATCTACAATAATACCTGTTTCACCGTGAGGTACTCTTAATGATGTATCTCTTACTTCTCTTGCTTTTTCACCAAATATTGCCCTCAGCAATCTTTCTTCTGCTGTTAGTTCTGTTTCTCCTTTTGGTGTTACTTTTCCAACTAATATATCATTAGGACGAACTTCTGCACCAATACGCACAATACCTCTTGCATCTAAATCTCTTAAAGCGTCCTCTCCCACATTAGGAATATCTCTTGTAATTTCTTCTGGTCCTAATTTGGTATCTCTTGCTTCAGACTCAAATTCATTTACGTGTACAGAAGTATACACATCTTCTTGTACCAATTTTTCACTCAACAAAACAGCATCTTCATAATTATAGCCCTCCCACGTCATAAAGCCAATGAGCGGATTTTTTCCAAGTGCTAACTCTCCATTTGATGTGGAAGCACCATCTGCTATAATTTGTCCTTCTCTTACTCTATCCCCTTGATTAATAATAGGTCTTTGATTTAAACAAGTGCTTTGATTACTTCTTTGATATTTAATCAAACGATAAGTGTCACGTTTTCCTTCGTCTGTTTTTACTATAATTTCATTTGCTGCAACTTTTTCTGCTACGCCAGAATGTTTTGCTATTACACAAATACCAGAGTCTTTTGCTGTTTTATATTCCATACCTGTTCCAACAATAGGAGAATCTGTTACTAACAAAGGTACTGCTTGACGCTGCATATTAGAACCCATCAATGCTCTATTTGCGTCATCATTTTCCAAAAATGGTATCAATGCTGTCGCTACAGAAACCATTTGTTTAGGCGAAACGTCCATCAAATGAATTTCTTTTCTATCTACTTCGATAATTTCTTCTCTATGTCGTCCAGAAACCTTTCTATGCACAAAATGTCCTTGTTCATCTAAAGGTTCATTTGCTTGTGCTACATTGTAATTTTCTTCTTCATCTGCTGTAACATATACAAATTCATCTGTAACTCTTGGTTCTTCTCCCGTTTGGTCTACTTTTCTATAAGGTGCTTCAATAAAGCCATATTCATTAATTCTTGCAAATGTTGCCAAAGAGTTTATCAAGCCAATGTTAGGGCCTTCAGGTGTTTCAATAGGGCACATTCTTCCATAGTGTGAATGGTGAACGTCACGTACTTCAAATCCAGCTCTCTCTCTGGATAAACCGCCAGGGCCTAATGCAGACAAACGGCGTTTATGTGTCAATTCAGAAAGAGGATTATTTTGGTCCATAAACTGTGACAACTGTGAACTTCCAAAAAATTCTTTTATTGCTGCTGTAACAGGACGTACATTTATCAATGCCTGAGGTGTTACTACTGCAATATCTTGTGTTGTCATTCTTTCTCTTACTACTCTTTCCATTCTGGAAAGTCCTATACGGAATTGATTTTGAAGCAATTCCCCTACAGAACGAATACGTCTATTGCCCAAATGGTCAATGTCATCTACATTGCCATATCCATAGTCTAACTGCATTACATAGTTTATAGAAGCCATAATATCTTCTAATGTAATATGCTTTGGCAGCAATTCGTGTATATTTTCTTTTATTGCTGCTTTAATTTCTTCTGCTGTATCATAACTTTCTAATATTTTCATCAAAACAGGATAATATACTTTTTCTTTAATACCTAGTTCTGATGCTGTTAAATCAAACTCTGCTATATAATTATCTATATCTACTACTTGATTTGTTAATATTTTTACTTTTCTATCTTCTTGTTCTTCTGGTTCAATATAAATAAAAGGAACACCGGTATTTTGTATCTCATCACAAAGCTCTAATGTTAACTTCATACCTGCTTCTGCAACGACTTCTCCTGTCATAGTATCCACAACATTTTCTGCTAACTTTGCTCCCTTTATTCTGTTACGCAGTGCCAATTTTTTATTAAATTTATAACGTCCTACTTTTGCTAAGTCATATCTTTTTGCATCAAAAAACATTCCTCTAAGCAATGTTTCAGAACTTTCTACTGTGGGAGGTTCACCAGGACGCAGTTTTTTATAAAGTTCCACTAAACCTTCTTCATAAGATTTTGAAACGTCCTTCTCTATAGTAGCCAATATTTTTGGTTCTTCTCCAAACAATTCCAATATTTCTGCGTCACTACCGATACCTAATGCTCTTATCAATACCGTTACAGGTACTTTTCTAGTACGGTCTACTCTAACATAAAAAACATCATTAGAGTCTGTTTCATATTCCAACCAAGCACCCCTATTTGGTATTACTGTAGCAGAAAGCAATTTTTTTCCCAATTTATCAAAATCAGAAGCATAATAAATACCTGGAGAACGTACAAGCTGACTTACAATAACACGCTCTGCACCATTGATGATAAATGTGCCCGTTTCTGTCATTAAAGGAAAATCTCCCATAAAAATTTCTTGTTCTTTAATTTCATCTAATTCTTTGTTATACAATCTAGCTTTTACTTTCAGTGCTGCTGCATAAGTTGCATCTCTTTCTTTACATTCTTCAATGGAATATTTCGGTTCAGAATCTAAAGTAAAATCTGTGAGTTTTAATTCTAAATTGCCGCTGAAATCCATAATGGGGGAAATATCCTCAAAAACTTCTTTCAAACCTTCTTTCAAAAACCAGTCATAACTGTCTTTTTGAACTTCAATTAAATTTGGCATTTCAAGAACTTCATTGATTCTTGAGTAACTCATTCTTACACTGTCACCCAAAGGAAGTGCGTGAATTCTGTTCTTTTCCATCTATGTCACCTCTCGAAAATATTCATTACGCTGCGAAAATCAATTTTTTACACAAAAAATTTAGAATCAAACAAAGCTAGACCTTTGCTTGTACCACCTTCCACAGCAGTTGTCACAAAAGTCTTTCCATGAAGATTCTAATTTTATAAAATTAGGGTGTTTCTGCATATTCACAAACCCCCCTTGCGTAAAATTGCACAACACTTACATACTCTATACTTCTTTTCGACAAGTTCTATAATAATATAACATGGATTTCCTACAAATTTTCATAAAAATTTGTTGAAATTTATTTGCTATTATGCTATACTATTTTAAAGAAAGCATATTTAGCGTTAACTTAGTCGATATAGCCAATATATTACCATATCATGGTCTTGTTGTCAAGGTCTTTTTTTTATGCTTTCTTTTTTAATAATCCATTTTAAACACTTTTGGCACATATTTGTATATAGGAAGTGTAATCATCATGAAAAAGCTGCTACCAATGTCTTTTATTATTCTTTTTCCTTATTCTATTGTATTATTAATATGCAGTCTATTTCATACAACACTAATGAAATATCTTTTTCATAGCAATATTTACATAGGTGTTTTTTATATCTGTATTTTTTGGCTTATCTCATTTATAAATGCTATTTTCATTTTCATCAAAAACATCACACAAAAAAAGAACGCACTTGAATTAGCAAAAATAAACATGACAATAAAACTCATTCAAATACCAGCTTATATATTTCTTTTTATAGTAGGCATTGCTTGTATGTTTACTATATTTACATTTGGAATTTCTTTTGTATTATTAGCTTTAGATTGTGCTGCTATATTTTTAAGTGGATTAATAGGGGTATCTGCTGTAAAACAAAATTATATAGATGGTATTTTATCGCCAAAAGAACTATTTCTTTACAGTATACTGCAATTTATTTTTTGTATTGATGTTGTGAGTGCTATTATACTATTTAAAAAGTCAAAGTTAGCAAACACTTCTAAAAATAATTTTTAAAAAGAATAAAAATAACAAAAATTCATATCATAAGGAGGTATCATATGGAAATCAAACGTATTTTTTTAACAAAACCTAATATAAATAATAAATATTGTTCTTTTGAAAATCAGCTTCAAACAAGGGTTATATTTGGCAACAATAAATTGAAAATGCTGTTTGAAGCAAATAAAAAAAATATTATGGAAACAGTAGAAAAAGAAATAAAATATTACGTAAATTGTGACAATCTATGTAATGATAATGAAAATTTTTTTCCAAAACGTTGTATGCTTACTGGGGAATGGTATCTTAGAGAAATAAATTTTGAAGATATTGATTTTTTAAGTATTTGTACTGCTTTTATTGGTACTGATTTAGGATATAAAGACGATTATTTAGGCTTAGAAGTTACTTTTTGTTATGATGAAAATTTAAAAACATTTTTATTAACTGGTGTAAATAGTGAAAGTATCTAATAATAAAAGCAGTTGCTTATTTAAAGTAATTGCTCAGTCTGTGGAAAACTTCGTTTTCCTGATAACAAATAGAAATAAGGATTATTTTTAAAACTACTCTTTTGGACACTTCCCTACCATTTTTGATTGATTTGTTTTTTATTTTATGCTATATTTCTACTATATAAAACATAGAGGAATGATATTTTATGGAAATTACAATACGTGCTGCAACATCACAAGATGCACAAGCATTACTTGACATTTATGCCCCTTATATACAAAACACTGCTATCACATTTGAGTACGAAGTACCTTCTTTACAAGAGTTCACAGACAGAATTACTCAAACATTGCAAAAATACCCTTATATTGTAGCAGTATCAGATAATAAAATAGTAGGTTATGCCTATGCTGGTGCTTTTGGCAAAAGAGCCGCATATACTTGGACAGCAGAAGTATCTATTTATATCGCACAAAATTTTAGAAAAATGGGTATAGGCAAAAAACTATATGAAACATTAGAAAAATTATTAAAAGCCCAAAACATTATAAATATCATTGCTTGCGTTGCATATATTGAGCAGCAAGACGAACACCTCAATAAAAATAGTTTGCAGTTTCACAAACATATGGGATATGAAGTAGTTGGAAAATTAAATCAATGTGGATATAAATTTCATAAATGGTATGATATTATACATCTTGAAAAATATATTGGTTCTCACAGTATAGAACCTTTTCCATTAAAAAATTTTGATGATGTCAAATTTATGCTTTACAATAAAGGAGATACTAAATTATGAATGAAATAGAAGCCATATATCAAAAAGCATTATATCCTATATTCCAAAAACAATTTCGTATCATACATAACACTGATAATACTACTAATATTATATTAGACGGAAAGAAAGAAGAATTTTATTTTACTCTTTATGGAAATTGTTGTGTTTATTTATATTGGTGTAATGAATGTTTTATATTTGACTATTACAGAAATAATTTAGTATCTTCTGATACATATGGAGAAATTGTATTTGAAGGTCATATTGATGTGGAAGAACTTCCTAAAATCATCATAGAAATTGTTTTACAATTAAAAGACTGCTTATTTTTAAATAAACAAGAAATTGTAAAAGGAAAAATTCCTTCAGGTTATGATGATATAAAAGACTATGTAATTAAAGCAAAAACATTTAAACTTTCTCAAAAAACATATCAGTTAAATAACATCACTATTGAATATTGTGAAACAATATAAAAATTAGGAGTTTTTTTTACTGATTTATATAGTGTGCAATTTTCATTGATTATTATATCATATCATTTTCTGAAACTGTATAATAACTTTGAACATTTATAGGAAGTTCATTATATTGCACTTCTTCCCACTCAATAACACCTCTAATAGGCATTACTGTTAATTGAATGAACGCACCTTCTTTTAATTTTCTTGATGTTCCAAATGTAATATTTTTTTTATTACCCTTTTCATTATAAGCAGTCAAGGAATACGAATATCCTAGTTTTCCATTTAAGTCAATTACTCCTCCATCTGTACTTGTCTGTTCTATTTTAGTATTGTCAATTTGTAAATAATAATAAGTTTTACCAATTCCTGAAATCATACAGATACAGAAACAAATAAAACACATTATTATTACTATTATAACAGTCGATATTTTCTTATTCATTTTTTCCTCCAAATTAAACTAATTTTTGCTTTAATCACATATTCATTATTTAAAACCTCCTATACGGATTATTTTATATATACAACATTACAATAACCTTACTAAAAACTTATATTAATCTTACATTTTTATACTTTAGAAAAAAAATCTATTCTCATATACAAAAATAGGTATACAAGAATAGATAACATTATTTTAAATGCCATTTTTGTCCATTTGGCATAATAAAAATATCTCCCGAAAATCTTTCTATTACATTTCCTTCAGGCAGCAATCTTACAACTACCTCCTCTTTATATTCTGGACATTCACACCACTCATTAAAATATAATTTTTCCCCTTCTCTAAATAAAAAATGTTCTCTTTTTTCTATAGAAAATTTTACTTTTTGAGGCCATATTATTTCAAAATAATTATCACTAGATTGTCTTGTCAACATAACAGGACTTTTATGCAAACACAAATTATAACAATCTTCTACAATACAAAGAGGTAGTTCTGTCACTTTTACTGCTTCATTAGATACTGCTTCAAAGCGAAAAATAAATATCATTTCTTTTATAAAATCTACTTGCAAAAGCATTACAAAGCCATTATTATATATAGGCTTTCCAAAATAACGCCCTTTTGCTGTCAGCACTTCATTATAATACACTTTGCCATCTGGATAATGTATCAAATACAAATGATTGCACAATATTTCTCCTTTTTGAAATAACTGTTGTGCTTCATACAAATCCCCTCCAGTAATGTCCATACTCCAATACCATTCTTCTGTACCGCCTGCTACCCTTTCTAAATTTGTTAATCCATTTAAGTCAATTTGTTTACAATTATTATTCAATATTGATTTCTCCCATCATATACAACATGGCATTACCACTCACTTTCACTCTTTCTCCTGCATTTTGACAGTACAATATACCACCTCTTTTAGAAAGTTGTTTTGCTATCATACTACTTTTTTGAAGTTTTTTTGCCCAAAAGGGTATTAAACTACTATGAGAAGAACCAGTTACAGGGTCTTCTTTACTTTCTAATTCTGGTGTAAAATAGCGTGATACAAAATCTACTTTTTCTCCTTTTGCTGTCACGACAACGCCCAAACCGATATTCAATTTTTTCATTTTATCAAAATCTGGTTTTATATTTTTTATTTGATTTTCATTTTCCAACAATACTATCAAATCTCTTGAAATATATGTTTCTACTGGTTTTATACCTATAACATCTGTTACTTTTTTTACAACATCTATTTTTTTTGGCATACGACAAGGTAAATCCATTTCAAACAAATTTCCTTTTTTCTGTACTGTTAATATACCACTTTTGGTATGAAATGCTACAGCAGAAGCAGTTTTTTCTATAAAATTCATAACAACATAAGCAGCAGCCATAGTTGCGTGACCACACAAATCAATTTCTGCTTTTGGTGTAAACCATTTTAAAAAATACTGTTCTCTCTCTTTATAAATAAAAGCAGTTTCAGACAAATTATTTTCTTTTGCAATATTCTGCATTATTTTTTGTTTTAATGGCTTTTCCAACACACAAACACCTGCTGGATTTCCCTGAAACACTTTTTCTGCAAAAGCGTCTATTACAAAATATTTCATTTTTCTGTTTCCCCTTTTTGTCTTTCTCTAATTTCATCTAAATAATGATATAATGTAAATTTAGAAATTTGAAAAAACTGACACAATCTAATACTTGCTTTTGAAATTTGCAATGCTCCCTTTTTATCTAAATATTCTAATGCTTTCATTTTTTCTTCTTTTTGCATTACAGCCGCAGGTTTTCCAATTTCTTTTTCACACTGTATCAAATAATATTCTAAAAGTTCATTTACATTACTGACTAATATTTCTCCCTCTTGAGGTGAATTATTTTTTTGTTCACCATAATTTAAAAAACTATCCAGCATACTCTGTGCAGAAAAAAATGATGTTACATCAAAATTGATACAAACAGAGCCCACAATTTTATTATTTTTATCTCTTAAAAATGTTGTAGAAGATTTTAACATTTTTCCTTTTTGCGTAGTATTAAAATAAACAGGTTTATCGTCCATTTGTATCTCACCATTTACCAAGTGTTCAAAAAAGAAACTGCTAGGACAATCTCCTATTTTTCTACCCGAAACTTGTCCATTTACAATGTGTACAATCGTACTATCATAATCCCCTGTAAAATCATGAAGTACAATTTCGCACCCTTCCCCAAACAATGTTGCAATATGATTTAAAAAACGCTTTAAAAAATCCATATTAATTTCCACATTATATCACTCCTTACAATTATTTTGTATGTCAATCAAATTTTTTTCATTTATAATATACTAATTTTTTATAATACTGTCAATTCTTTTTACATAAAATAAAGAAGCTGTTTTCAGCTTCCTATTTTTACCAATTCAATATTTGCTTCTTCCAACATTGCTTTTGACATTTCATCAGGATAATCTCCTTTATACACTACTTTTACAATACCTGCATTAATTAACATTTTTGCACAAATTACACAAGGTTGTACGTTAACATACAATGTTGCACCTTCTGTAGTATTTCCTAATTTTGCCGCTTGTATAATAGCATTTTGCTCTGCGTGCAATGCTCTGCAAAGTTCATGACGTTGTCCTGATGGAATGCCCATTCTCTCTCTTTCACAGCCTCCCAATTCTGTACAATGCTTCAAATGAGAGGGAGCTCCATTATATCCCGTAGTAATAATTCTATTATCTTTTACAATGACTGCTCCTACTTGTCTTCTTAAACAAGTAGACCTAGTTTTTACTACCTCTACAATTTGCATAAAATACTCGTCCCAACTTGAACGCATTGCTTTCCATCTCCTTCTTTTATTTTTAAAATAATATGGGAAACCTTCCATAAAAAGAAGATCTCCCATCACTTTTTATACCATTAAATACATTTTTTTTGCTTCAAATGTCAATTCTTCTCTAAACTGTGGTGCAGCTAATGAAATTAAAAGTTTTGCTCTTTCTCCTGCTGTCAATCCTTTTAATCTTGCTACGCCATTTTCTGTTACAATATAATCTACATCATTTTTACCTGTTGTTACAATAGAACCAGGTGTTAATACAGGTTTGATTTTTGAAATTGTACCATCTTTTGCTGTAGACTGCATTGCAATAAAGCCTTTTCCACCTTTGGACAAATTAGCCCCTCTTACATAGTCTAATTGTCCGCCACTTCCGCTGTAATGTTTTGTGCCTATACTTTCTGCACAAACTTGTCCAAATAAGTCAATCTCTACTGCTGCATTAACAGAAATAAAATTGTCATGCTGTCCTATAATATAAGGGTCATTTGTATAGCTTACTGGGTGCATTTCAAATGAAGGATTATCGTCTACATAATCATACATTTTTTGTGTTCCCCATGCCAATGTTGCAATCGTTTTACCTTTGTTAATTGGCTTTTTCTTATTTGTAACAGCACCACATTCCAATAAGTCTACCATACTATCTGTAAACATTTCTGTGTGAATACCTAAATCTTGTTTATCTTTCAATAATATACCTACTGCATTAGGTATACCGCCTATACCTAACTGCAATGTTGCACCATCTGGTACTAATTCTGCTATCATACCACCTATTTTTTTATCATTTTCTGACAATGGTGGATTTTGCAGTTCTGAAAGTGGTCTATCACTTTCACATACTGCTGTTACTTGTGAAATGTGTATTAAATTATTACCAAATGTTCTTGGCATTTTTTTATTTACTTCCAAAAGTATAATGCTTGCTCTTTCTGGCATAGCTGGTATTTCTGCTCCTGACATTCCAAAAGAAAAATATCCATGTTTATCCATAGGAGAAACTTCTGCATAAAATACATCTAATCTTGGCATTACTTCTGTCCAATACAATGGCATTGTACTATAGTGGTTAGGTATATAATCATACAATCCCTGCTGTATTCCCTTTCTTCCTGGACCACTTGTAAACCAAGAAACATAATCATATCTTCCTCTTAATTCTGGGTCTAAAAAAGCAGAACCAGGTTTTACTGACAATATCGCATGATGGTATACATTTTCAATTTCACCTTTTCTTGCTCTTTCTCCTACTGCTTTTATAATAGATGATGGTTCACCTAATGCTGTAGGACAAGCACAAATATTACCTGACTTTACATATGTTGCTACTTCTTCTGGGCTTGCTAATTTTTGCTTATACATTTCTTCAAAACGATTTCCCATTGGTAACGCCTCCTTTAAAATATTCAATTTACAGTTTTTTTCGGGAAAATATATAAAAAATGAATTATTTAAAATATTACGTTTTTGTTTGTAATATCGGGGAAAATTTACAAACAATTATCATTCATTTTTAATATCTTAAATATTATCAAAAATCGCTTAAAATTTCTAGCTTTTTTAGAAAATTAAAATATTTCTAAACAAAGTATTTCTTTTAATGCTTATTGTTGTGGTATTACCATAATTTCCAATATTGCCATAGCCTTTAAACTGCAATACAATTCTTGATTTAGAGTAATTCAAATAATATTATAAACCTTCTTTATTTAAAAAAACTCTTTTACTCCTTTTCCACCCAAATAATGGAATTTCTTACTTTGGTATCTGTTTTCTGCTATCATTTCCTGCTCTATTTCATCTCGTATTTTCCACCAACTTTGTCCCCAATTTGCAAAAAGGGTATCTTCTTCTGGTGCTCTGCCCAAAAGCCTTTGCACCCATATCGTTGGCGAAATATATTCTAAAAACAATTTTACTCTTTCTTTATATTCTTCTACACTACAGATTTCAAACATTCCTTTTTCATATTCTTCTGCCATTTTTGTACCTTTTTCAATATACAAGCTATGCAGTTTTACATAGTCGTTTTTCATTACCGACACCAGCTTTGCACTTTCTATCACATCAATTTTTTCATCATAAGGCAAATTTAATATAACATGACTACACAAATGAAATCCATACTGTTTTATAAGCATACAAGCTTCAATATATTCTGCTAATGTATGCCCTCTATTTATTTTTTCAAGACTATGATAATTTGCCGTTTGCAATCCTAACTCCACTGTAATCTCTACACCATTTTTTTCAGACAGTTGTTTTAACACTTCTAAATATTCCTGTCTAATACAATCTGGTCTTGTAGAAACAGCAATTTCTACTATATTTTGTTGTACTGCCTGCTGCATATATTTTTGAAATTCTTCTAAACATAAATAGGTATTTGTAAAGCTCTGAAAATATGCTATAAATTTTTCTGCTTTATATCTTTTTGAAATATATGCCATATTCCCCTTTAGCTGCCCCTCAACAGAAAAAGCGTCGGATTTCTGTTCCAATCCGCCGCCCTTTTGACCGCAATAGGTACAACCATATCTGCCATTTTTACGATTTGGACACGAAACTGGAATATGCACAGGCAATTTATAAATTTTCTGTCCATAATGCTCTTTTAAATAAACAGCATATCGGTTATAAATATATTGTTCCATACTTTTAGGAAATCAAATAGCTTTTTAATGCTTCTGGTATTGTTTCTTTATCACGGCTAATTGTCATAATAAAATCAACATTTGCTTTTTCAGACAATTTTTCTAATTCATTGATAAAAGCAAACAAATCATCATCTGTCATATATTTTACAATATTGTTCAAGCCATCAATATAAATTTTTTCAATATCTCCATCTTGAGATAATATACCACATATAAATCCAAAGAATATTCTTTGGTCTTCCATTCTAAATCCTGTAGTATCTACAAAACGAATATTGTAGTGCAAATCATACATATGTCTATTGTCATCATCAATAAACACAATATGTCCATCAGACAATTTTCCTGCTTCATTTGACATATCAATTAAACGTTTTGTTTTTCCTTCGCCTTTTTCGCCTATCAAAATTTGTATCATCGCAATCTCCCCCTTAATATGGTTTTATTTTATATACTCGTTGCGTTATCGACTTTTTTATAGTATTTTCATTATAGTTTTAAATATTCTATAAAAAATAGAAAATTCCTTCTTTTTTTATGACTTTTTTTTCAAACACTAATATTTTATACTTTCTATACAAAATATTATTAAAATTATTGTATATTTTTACATAATGTTATTCTACAAAAGAATGACTATAAATATAAAATTCTTCTTGGCTTTTTTGATATCTTTTTTCTATTTTCTCAAAATTTTCATCAAATTTTTGTGCTTCCTTTTCATCAACATTCATAATATCACTATAATAGTATGTCCATTTTTTCCCTTCTAAGGCATTTTGTTTTAATTCCTTTATCATCATTGCTGTTGGATATTTTCCATTTTCATCACAAATATGATATTTTTTACAGCTTTGAAATCCCAAACTAACATAATTACTTGGACTTCCAAATATTACAATAACATCATAACCCATTTCTATTGCCTTCTGAAAAGAATGTTCTATAAGCATTTTTCCATAACCCATTCTCTGATATTGTGGCAATATACAAACAGGCCCAAATGTTATTATTTGTTTTTCTTCTCCACTTTCGTCTATTAACTTTGATTTTGTATACATAATATTTCCTATTACTTCATTTTCCTTTTCTAATACAAAATCTAATTCTGGTATAAAATCAATATGGTTTCTCATAATATGAACTAAATAATGTTCTACACAGCCAGGAATATACAAATTATAAAATGCTTTTCTTGTTATTTCTTCTACTTTATTATAATCTGCTTCTTTTTCATTTCTAATTGTAATCATTTATAACTCCTTTTTATCATCGTTTTCCAATATAAAAATATACATTTTGATAAAGCATATTTTTATACTTTTGAAATGTTTTTTCATCAATTTTTTCAGGATATGTCATAAATCTTAAAGGCAACATACCATACTCTTTTTTCCATGGTGGTTGAAAATATTCATAATCATTATAATACATACCCAATCTTTTATAAAAATCTATTCTCCTCTTTGCAATATCATTTTCAGGTAATTCTACTTCCAATAAAAAAGGGGCTTTCTCTTTTTGAAATGCAAATTGAACTAACTTCTCACCAATCCCTTTTCCTCTCAATTCTTGTTTTACAACCAAATGCTCTATATATCGTATTTCTTCTAATTTCCATATACTAATTACTGCCATAACATTTCCACATTCATCTTTTTTTCCAAATGCTTCAAAATAGCCTTTATCATACAATATCTGATGACTTTTATATTCACGCATTTGTTCTGCTGGAAATGCCTGTTGCATCAAATGATACATACTTTTTATATCTTCGCTTTTTAATTTTTCAAATTCCATATAAAACTTCCTTTATTTTATACATCTACTATCTACTTCATAACCTTGTTCTATTGCTTCCTCTTTACTATCAAAATATACCCTATTTTTTTCTTGAGGTAAATCGGTACAATGAGAGCTATGCAGTTTTTTACTATTTTTATTTCCTATAAAAATATCTTCTTCTGCTTCTTTTTGTGCTTCTTCTTTTTCTATATTCTCTGTATTCAATCCATTTTCTGCCCAAAGTCCTCTATTATTTTGTGCCGCTTCTGCTTCAAATGACAAAAACAAATCATACAATGTATTATTTGGTGCATATTCATATACATTAGCATAGCCATCTAACACTACCCTCGCATTATACATTTTTTCTCTAATTTCATTTTCATCATTCACATCAGTAGGTTTTTCCAACCACACATATCTCAACAATCTATCATATTTATCTCTATCTGAAACATCTTTACTTAAATATACTGTTTGTCCCTTTTCAATATTTTGTTTTGCGTAATCACTTGCTTTTTGTCCATATATCGTATTTTTAGACGCATCTGGGTGAACACTTTCAGGGGTATCAATTCCTATCATTCGAATGGTATACCTTTCTCCCCCTAAATACACCTTTATGGTATCTCCATCTACTACACTCGCTACTTCCACTGTTTCTATATCTTCATTATTTGTATTGTTATTTTCTATTTCTGTATTCTGTACTTCCTCATATTCTGTATCAATATATTGCTCTTGTACATCTTCTACAGCAATATCTTCTATGTTAATATCGTCACAGCCTGCAAATATGCTACAGCAAAACAATGTTGCACCTACAAATACAGCTATTTTATTTTTCCACTTCATAGTATTTCTCCCCCTCAATATCATTATACTAAAAAACGGTATGCCATACAGCATACCGTTTTATTTTTTTTTGACACATTATTTTAATGTTACTGTTGCACCAACTTCAGAAAGTTTTGTTTTGATTTCTTCAGCTTCTTCTTTAGAAACTTGTTCTTTCAATACCTTAGGAGCATTGTCAACTACTTCTTTTGCTTCTTTTAATCCAAGACCTGTTACTTCTCTAACAGCTTTGATTACTTTGATTTTTTCAGAACCAACTTCTGTTAATTCCACATCAAATTCTGTTTTTTCTTCTGCTGCTGCACCGCCTGCTGCTGGGCCTGCTACTACTGCTACGCCTGCTGCTGCGGATACACCAAATTTTTCTTCTGCTGCTTTTACTAAGTCATTCAGTTCTAATACAGTCAATTCTTCTACTGCTGCAATGATTTCTTCAATTGATAATTTTGCCATTTTAAAGCACCTCCATAATTTTTTATACGATATTTTCAAATGATTTTTGTATTATTCTGCTGCCTGCTCTCCATCTTTTTCTGCAATTTGTTTGATAACACGTGCAAAGGAAGAAATTGGAGATTTGAAGCTGCCCAAAAGTTTGGAAAGCAATACCTCTCTGGAAGGAATTTCAGCAATCGCTTTCATACCTTCTGCATCATATGTGATACCTTCTACTACACCAGCTTTAAATTCTAATACTTTAATATCTTTTGCTGTTTTGCTCAATATAGCAGCTGCTGCTGTTGCATCTTCATAGCTAAATGCAAATGTACTTGGACCTTCCAAGTATGGCTCTAAACCTTCAAACTGTGTATCTTTAATTGCAAAACGTACCATTGTATTTTTATATACTTTATAGTCAACGCCAGCTTCTCTTAAACTCTTTCTCAATGCTGTATCTTGTTCTACTGTCAAACCTCTTGCATTTACCACAACAACAGAAGAAGCTTTTTCCAGTTTTTGTTTGATTTCATCAACGATAACCTTTTTTTGTTCTACTTTTGCCATTTCTTTACACCTCCTTAAATCATATAGAAAAGAAAATCTTTTTTATCTGTAAAAAACATAAAAAAAATCTCTTTGACGCAGACAAAGAGAGAATGATTTTAACAACTTTCCTCGGCAGGATTTCCGCTTATGCACCTGCTGTCTACGGCAATATTTTTTTCAACTGTTACACTATATCATGTCCTATATCAAATGTCAATATTTTTCTGTATTTCTTTTTATTATTTTTTGTATATTATATTCGTCATAAATAAACAGTCACAATATTATAGTGCATATTTATACAAATTAAATAAAAAATATATTGTTTTTAATCAAATTTTATGCAATCATACAATATTCTATACAAAACACCATAAAATATTAAAATAACTGCATTTTTTTATTCATAATACGACTTAATATCAAACAACAGAGCTACTTTTTCTATACAAAACAATAAAAATAGTAGAATTTTTTACAATAATATTATGCTATTGCTGCTAAAAATTTCAAAAATTATACTATTGACAAATGATATGAAATAAAGTAATATTTCATATCATTTTGAGAGAATTGATAGGAATATCATTTAATTTCCATATTCTCCCAAAATGAATATTTGTTATAATATTGTTTTCTTTTACAAATGAAAGCGGGGAATGATTATGGAAAACAAAAAAAATTTTTTTGATGGTGCTTTTGGTAAATTGATATTACCAGGTATCGTTTTGCAATCTGTTTTAATTGGTGGTGGTTATGCTACTGGACGTGAAATTGTAGAATATGGTGCAAAATTTGGTGCTATGGGCTGGTTAGCTGGTGTAGGTACTTTTTTAGGATTTGCTATTATTGCAGCACTTTCATTCGAACTTATTCGTTTATACAAAGTTTATGACTACAAATCTTTTATAAAAGAAATCGGAGGCCCTCTTTGGATTGTTTTTGATGTGGTTTATTTCTTGTTTATGATTGTTATTATAGCTGTTATGGCTTCTGCAACAGGCTCTATTGTAGAGCAGACACTTGGTCTTAATTACTGGGTAGGTGTTGCTGCTATCACAATCGTTGTAGGTGTATTGAACTTTTTTGGAGAACGTTTAATTGAACGTTTTGAAACTTATGGCACTGTCGCACTTTATGTAGGATACATTATTTTTGCAGTAATTGTTATCAGTAACAATCATGAAAATATGTCACAAGTCTTTGCAACAAATGACACAAGTTTTGTATCAAATGCAACAGCTCCTACTATATTATGGAGCGGTATATTATATTGTGCTTACAATTTAGTTGTAGTACCTTCTTCTTTCTTTACTATCAAAAGACAGACAAAAACAAGTGAATCTATTATCAGCGGTATTATAGGTGGCGTTTTAATGACAGTTCCTTGGTTTTTAACTTATTTCGCTGTAATGTGTTTCTATCCTAATGAAGAAGTATTGGGTGCTTCTGTACCTTGGTTATCTATGATGCAAGGTGTTGCTGGCCCTGTTGTAATTGGTATATTTGGTATTGTTATGGGCTGGACACTCATTGAAACATCTACAGGTATTATTCATGCTTGTATTGAACGTGTGAACAATGGCTTAGGAGAATTGCATAAAAATGAAATGACACGTTCTCAGCAATCTATACTTACATTGGGTATACTGATTGGTGCTATGATACTTTCTAGAATTGGTATTATTGATTTAATTGCTACTGTATACAATGGTCTTGCTTACGCATTTTTGATTATATACGTTGTTCCATTATTGACAGTAGGTGTTTACAAAATTGTAAAAAAACATAAAGAACAATCAAATCCAAAAACTACAAATAGATATGAAAAAGCAACAGAATAATTGATAAAACATTAGTAAATTCTCTCTTTTTCATATTTTGACTTAACAATTATAATGTAGTATACTTAGATTATTGTAAATCAGCAAGCTTTAATCTGAAAACGATATGAAATTATGGATAAAATCGAAATCTATAATTATTTAATATCAAAAAACATTTGTCATAAAATTACAGAACACAAAGCTGTTTATACTATAGCTAAATTTTCTCAAGTTGATAGAAAATAATTTTGTTTTTAAAAATCCCTTTTTTCATTTGTAAAAAGGGATTTTTTTTCACTATTAAGAGCAACCATAATCAAGAAAGGGTGTGTACAATGAAAATTGAACAATTTGTTATGGCGTATGAAGTAGAACAAGATAAACTTCGTGCACTTTTGCCTAATGGCTTTCATTCTCTCAGACCTGTTTTACGAATTAATGCAGAAATCAAATCAGATAATACAATATATATTGAATTTAACACAGCTGTAGAAGCCTATGGAAAACGTGGTTGGCTAAATATAGGACATTGGAACAGTAAAAATGACAACATTTCTTATCAAGTAAAAAACAATACTGTTACTTTTATCGCTCCATTTTTAACAATCAGTTTTACCACTGTAGGCATTGAAGGCAGTTGTCCTGCTGAAAAAGATAATGATGGCTGTTTCTTTATCGAAAAAGAGATACAATTACGTTCTTCAGAGCAAATTATTGCAAATAAAGAATTTTGTAATTGTGAATTTGCGTGGAATTTTTCTGAAGCCGATGCTAACGGCATCAGTACTGGAAAAACATTGCCTGCATTTTCTACAGAACCTAAAATACAGTACCAAAAACAAAAATTTTCTGTACAAAATGCTGCTGCTATACCCTGTGAACAGGTTTTAGGTTGTTATGTTGTGGTATTCGAACGCTAAAATATTATGGGAGAATATATAAAATTCTCCCTTTTTTACAAAATATCATTTTTCTTTTGGCTTTCTGTATACATCACAAAAACTTTGCAATACACCATTTTCAAAAACTAACTTAAAAATTTTATTATATTTATAAAAAGCTACTGTATAGCCTATATATCCCTTTTCTGGTTCTTGTCCAATTATAATTTTTCCTGAAAAATACAATCTCTCTAAAATATTTTTATAAACATAAAATCCTGCATAATTATGGTATTCTTTTTTATCAAAATAATCAATGTATTTTGCTTTTATTCCATTTATTTCAGGATATACATCATCTTTACAATTTACCCATAAATTTTTTAAAAACAATTTATTTTCTTTTACACACAATTCTATTACAAAACCTTTTCTACAATCGGTACTAGCCATTTTTACATTCAAACCATATTTTTCTGGCTTAAATAATTCATATTCCTTTAATTCATAAAATCCAAATAATTTATCACTATCTTTATCACTAATAAATACCCATTCCTCATTACTCCAAAAAAATAAGTCCTCCAACTGCACTGTCATAATTTATCCTCCTTTCAATAAACAAAAAAAGCAGCCACTACGGACTGCTCTTTTTTATTTACATTATTCTGTTATTTTAGCAGGGTTAATTTTTACACCAGGTCCCATTGTTGTTGAAATAACAACACTCTTCATATACTGACCTTTTGCTGCTGCTGGTTTTGCTTTTATCAATGCACTCATAAGAGTTTGGAAGTTCTCATTTAATTTTTCAGAACCAAAAGATACCTTACCTACAGGAACATGAACGATATTTGTTTTATCCAAACGATACTCAATTTTACCTGCTTTAATATCCTTTACAGCTTTTGTTACGTCCATTGTAACAGTACCTGCTTTTGGGTTTGGCATCAAGCCTTTAGGGCCTAAAACACGTCCCAAACGACCTACAACGCCCATCATATCTGGTGTTGCAACTGCAACATCAAATCCAAACCAGTTATCATTTTGTATTTTTGGAATTAAATCTTCTGCTCCTACAAAGTCTGCTCCAGCTGCTAAAGCCTCGTCTGCTTTATCACCTTTTGCAAATACTAATACACGAACTGTTTTACCTGTACCGTGTGGAAGTACAACGGCACCACGTACTTGTTGGTCAGCGTGTCTGCTGTCAACACCCAAACGAATATGTGCTTCTACAGTTTCATCAAATTTTGCAGATGCTGTTTTTTGTACTAAGTCAATCGCTTCTGCTGTATCATAAAGCATTGTTTTATCCACTAACTTTGCTTTTTCAATATATTTTTTTCCTCTTTTCACTCTCGTGACCTCCTTATGTGGTAATATCGGGAGAATCCCCTCCCACTATTTGAGCATTCTTTTTTGCTCTTATTACTGTTTATTATTCTTCTACTGTAATGCCCATGCTTCTTGCTGTACCGCAAATCATACTATATGCAGCTTCAATAGATGCAGCATTCAAATCTGGCATTTTTGTTTCTGCAATTTTCATTACTTCTGCTTTTGAAATTTTTGCAACTTTTGTTTTGTTTGGCACACCAGAGCCAGACTCAATACCGCAAGCTTTTTTCAAAAGAACTGCTGCTGGTGGAGTTTTTGTAATAAAAGTGAAACTTCTGTCTTGATATACTGTGATAACAACAGGAATAATAAGTCCTGCTTGAGAAGCTGTTTTCTCATTAAATTCTTTACAGAAGCCCATAATATTTACACCGTGCTGACCTAACGCAGGGCCAACTGGTGGGGCTGGTGTTGCTTTCGCTGCTGGAATTTGTAATTTGATATAACCTGTAACTTTCTTTGCCATTTCGGCACCTCCTATATATGTGGTAATTAACGGGGATTTTTTCCCTCCCACGCACAAGCCCTATTTTTTATTTGCCTGTGCAGAAACGAATATCATACTTTTTCAATTTGTCCAAAATCAAGTTCGACAGGTGTTTCTCTGCCAAATATAGACAGTTTTACAACCACTATTCTTTTATTGGTATTAATCTCTTTTATAATGCCTACAGAATTCGCAAAAGGCCCTGCTATGACTTTTACAGCATCTCCCAACTCTACATCTATATTTTCTATAGAGCTACCTATGCCCATAGCAAACACTTCTTCATCTGTCAGCGGAACAGGCTTTGAACCAGGGCCAACAAAACTTGTTACACCTCTTGTATTTCTTACAACATACCATGTATCATCATTCATAATCATTTTTAACAACACATAGCCAGGAAATACTTTTCTCTGCACTGTCTTTTTTTGACCATTTTTAATTTCAACAACATCTTGCAAAGGCACACTAACCTCCAATATTTGGTCTTGCATACCTCTATTTTCAATGATTTTTTCAATGTTGGCTTTTACTTTATTTTCATATCCAGAATAAGTATGCACAACATACCATCTCATTTCATTTGATGCTTTTACTTCCTCTGGTCTTATTGTTTCATCAGACATAATACCATACCATTCCTTTTCTTACTTGACTTTTTTATCCCAACAAATTCAGTATACAATCATATCCTGCTGAATACACCATATCCATACAGGAAACAATAACTCCCACCAACAAAGATGTAAGAATTACTGTTACTGTCTTTTTTGCCAATTCTTGTCTTGTAGGCCACACAATTTTTTTAAACTCTGCTTTATAATCTGCTACTGTTTCAGAAAATGTAGGCTTATTATTTTTGTTTGGCTGTTTTTTTTGCTTTTTTAATTCGTCTTTTCCGCTTGGGTTTGTGGTGTTGTTTTCTGCCATACTGTTCACTTCCTTAAAAACAAGTAATTTTCCCTCATTACTTTGTTTCTTTGTGTAATGTATGGGATTTACAGAACTTACAATACTTTTTCAGTTCCATTCTGTCAGGCATTGTTTTTTTGTCCTTTGTTGTGCTGTAGTTTCTTTGTTTGCACTCTGTGCATGCTAAGGTAATCCTTGTTCTCAAGACTTCCACCTCCATTAGTCAATTTTCTGCATAAAAAAAAGACTTGCGTCTTTCTGCCTAAAAGAATATCATAATTGCTTTTCGTTGTCAATAGCGTTGTAAAATATTTTTTTGTTCGTAATTTTTTGTAAATTTGGGATAAAAAAATAAAAGTTTAGGCTCAAGCCCTTTTTAAAGGGCTTGCGGGTGTATTGAGGGCAGAGCCCTCAAGGTCTTTCTGCTTGCAAGCGTGTTTTTGAAGAGGAGTGTCCAATGGACACGGGGAAACTTTTCACAAGTGAAAAAAGTTTCCCCTCATAAAAATTTCTATTAAATTTGTTTTCCTGTATCTCTAAAAGTAAACACTCCATCATAATCACAATCTAAAGCATCAGCAATCTTACGTAATTCTTTCTCAGTTAGATTATCTTTTCTCAGCTTATTATATAAATTCGCTCCATTATAACCTAATTTATCACTTAATTCTTTTATTGTCATATTTCTTTCTAATAGAATTGTTCGTATTTTCAATGCCATTCCCATATTTTGTACCTCTTTCTTTTTTGGCAATAATACACTTTTTTATATAAAAAATCAAATATATATGTAAATTTACACTTTAAAATGCTAAATTTATATATTGACTTATTATATTTATTAGTATAAAATACATATTAAAAAATATAGTATTATATTTAATAATATATTAAAAATCAAAAAAATTTTTTACGTAAAAAATTAAAAAATCAGAAAGGAAGATATTTATGGGAAAACTTTTACAGGCACTTGCAGACAGCGAATTTTATATACCAAAAATGACACAAAAAAGTCCTGAACGTCAAAAATTAATTAAAAAAAATGAGCATTTCTACAATCAATTATTGCAAAAACTAAATGATGAAGAAAAGAACACATTAGAAAAATTATTGGACATTATTTCTGATGAAAATTATTATGATATACAAAACAGTTTTATTCAAGGTTATTGTTTAGGTGCGTTGATGACAATAGAAATATTTTCAGAGCAAAATTCTTTTTTTTAATGCCTAAAAATACATAAATAAAGTCCATACCCACATTTTTAATATTTGCAGGTATGGACAATATTATTATTTCTCATTTCTCCATATGTTTCAATATACACTTTAATGTTTGTTCACTAATTACGTGTTCCATACGACAAGCGTCTTTTGCTGCTATTTCTTCTTCTACACCTATCTGCATCAAAAACTCTTTCAGTACGCAATGTTTATAATATACTTTTTCTGCCACTTCTTTGCCCGTTTCCGTCAAAAGAAGCTGATTGATTTGTCCTACTTTTACATACCCTGCTTTTTTTAGCACAGTCATTGCCCTACTTACACTAGGTTTAGAAAATCCCAATTCATTCGCTACATCAACAGAGCGTGCAATACCATTCCTTTTTTCTAAAATCAATATTGTTTCTAAATAATTCTCTCCTGATTCTCGTAATTTCATTTTTTCAATACACCACACTTTTTTTCAAAAAAATATTTATATGAATATTATCATATCACATTCATTCGTAATAATCAATAAAACCATTACTATTGCTAAAATAGCATATTGACAAAATCAGTAAGTAGTGATATTATAATAATAAAAGTTAGCTTTAACTAATAATTATTATAGAGAAGGGAGTTACTATATTTATGAGTGTCGTTATTATAGGAGGACATGACCGTATGGTTTGTCAATACAAAGAAATTTGTAAAAATTATAAGTGTAAAGCAAAAGTATTTACCCATTTACCTAGCAATTTTAAGTCAAAAATTGGTAACCCCGATTTGTTAGTGCTTTTTACAAGCACTGTTTCACATAGTATGGTAAGTGGTGCTTTGCAAGAAGCAAACAAAAACAATATCACAGTGGCACGCTCTCACAGTAGCAGTTCTTGTGCATTAAAAAAAATATTAGACTGCCACTGTTGTTAATATTATTTTTTGTAGCATAGTTAGCTATAGCTAATCAATTACACCTCCCAATAAAAAAGGCGTATTGTTATTTAAAACAATACACCTTTCAGTCTGTCAAAAAACCTCATTTTGCCGTAAAAAGCAAGGGGTTTGGGGAGTGCAACTCCCCATTCTAATCCGCAAGGCGAGCTTTGCCCGCCTGAGGAAAACAGCGAGTTTCAAGGCTTTTAAGCCGATGGAACAAGCTGTTTATACTTCTGTTTAAACAAGTCGAAAACCTGTTTTCGACTTAGCGTGTCGACTTTATCGACACGCTGAAAGGCGTATTGTTATTTTGAAACAATACACCTTTTTTTATTTGCTCATACGATACTGCAATACAAAAAAGAGCATTACCAGTATCATCATTTCCATTCTAATCAAAGAACGTTTTTGCTTCATATACTGCTGATAAAATTTATCTTTTTGAAAATATTTCCCTAAACGCTTTTTCTCTGCTTCTCTTTCCTCCAAATAGCAATAATATCTATTAAATATCAAAAATATACCATACATTACTGCTACGATAGAAAAAGTATGTGGTCTATTCCAGCAGTAAATAATTGTGGCAATCAACACCCACAACACAAATGTCCTAAATCTTTTATAGTACGTTTTTTCTTTCATAAAAAAATCTTCTTCATTTTTTTATTTTTTTAAATACTGTTCCAATGCCTGTGCCAACTGGTCAGGACAGCTTGATGTTCTAGGGCCACAAGTAACGCCTCTTAATCTTTTTGCTACTTCTTCTGCTGGCATACCTTCCACCAATTTTGCCAATCCTTTATGATTTCCATCACAACCATTATGGAATTTTAAGTTATATACCTTTCCATCATCTAAGTCAAAATCAATTTTTACAGCACAAATGCCTTTTGTATCATATGTGATATGCTGCATAATATTTCCCTCCTAATTTTTATTTTGCTATAATAAAATCATATCTATTATAATACAAAATTTCATAAAATACCAGTTTATAAAATTTATTTATTATTTTTTTCTAAAAAAAAGCGTTACAAAAAATATTACCGCTGCTACTAACACAATCGCTGCTCCTGCTGATGTTCCCCATTCATAAGAAACCACCAAGCCTATTATAGCAGATATACAGCCTATTACTGTTGTGATACAATGATACTGTTTTACATTTACAGAAATATTTCTTGCTGCTGCCGCTGGCAATATCAAAAGAGAATTGATTGTCAATATTCCTATCCATTTTATTGAAATCATAACAGTCACCGCCACCAATATTACAAAAGCATTTTCTGTAAATACCACATTTACACCCCTACTAACTGCAAAAGAGCGATTGATACTTACAAGAAGCAAATCATTATATAACAGTATCCACACAATATAACAAACTATCAATGTCACTATTATCAACATCAAATCATTTTGTGTAATGGTTAATATATCTCCTATTAAATAATAAGAATATTTTGCAAAACCTCCTTGCTGTGACAATATCACAATACCCAATGCCATTGCCGCAGAAGAAAACACACTAATAATACTATCTGAAGAAAGCATATCTGCTCCTTTTACTTTTGTAATGGCAATACTAAGCAATATTCCAAATGCAATCATACACAACAAAGGTTGTTTCAATCCCAATACCATTCCTATGCCTATTCCTGTTAAAGCACTATGTCCCAGTGCATCAGAAAAAAATGCCATATTATTATTTACTGCCATAGTACCTAATAATGCAAATAACGGTGCTAAAAAAAGTACCGCTAAAAATGCGTTTTTCATAAAATCATATTGCAAAAAGGAAAAAGGGAGTTTCTCCAATATCGCATATATCAATTCCATATTTTTTCCTCCCCTGCAAAATATCCAAATGTTTGCTGAAACGCTTCTGTCTGAAAAACATCTTCTGCATCTCCCTGTTCTGCCACTGTTTTGTCCAAAAGCACTACTTTATCTGCATAGCGTCTTATCAAAGCCAAATCGTGAGAAACCAAAAGCACTGCTATATGATAGGTATTTCTCAAATACGTTACTTTTTTATAAAATAAATCCAATCCTGTAGCATCTACTCCAGAAACAGGTTCATCTAATATCAGCAAATCTGGCATAGGGTCTATTGCCATTGTCAAAAGTACTCTTTGCAATTCTCCCCCAGAAAGAGAACCTAATTTCTTATTTAAAACATCAGCACAATCCATTTCTTGCAATTTTTGAATTAAATTTTGTTTTTGCTGTTTTTTATAACCAGACCATACAGGTCTTTTTGTAGTGGTTGCCATCATAAAATCCGCTACACTTACTGGCATACTTTTATCAAACACTAATTGCTGTGGCACGTATCCTATTACAGGATTTTTCATTTCTTTACCATCATGTTTTTCATAATAAATTTTACCAGTATAATTTCTTTCTCCCAATATTGCTTTTAACAATGTGGTTTTACCTGCTCCATTTCTTCCTATGAGTGCTGTAAGCTGTCCACAATGAAACTCTAAATTGATATTATCTAACAACACATCTTGTCCGCTTTTGACAGAAACATTTTCAATTTCTACACGACATAAACCACAACTATTATGAACACTCATAAGCTCATAGCCTCCTGTATGACATTTCTATTTTGTTCCATTGCCTCTAAATAGGCATCTTTTTGCAATTCTCCTGTTGTAATGGCATTTAACAGATATACTTTTCCTCCTGTTTCTTTTGCAATCATTTCTGCATATTTTTTTCCTTCATCTTCTGCTGCAAAAAATATTTTAATATTTTGTTGTTTTACCAAATCTATTATTTGTGTTAATTCTTTTGCAGAAGGTGTTTTTTCTTCTTCTACCAGCACCTCCGCACATATTGTAAATCCATATTCTTCTGCTACATAATCAAATGCTTCGTGAAATGATATTACTTTTTTTTGTGTTTGCTGTGACTTTTGCTGTGTTTGAAAATTTTTTATATTTTGTTGAAACACTTCCAAATTTTGAATATATTGCTGTTTATGTTTACTGTCTTTTTGACAAAGAGCATTACAAATATTTTCTGCTTGTTTTAAAGCATTTTCACTGTATAACCATATATGTCCATTATAAATTTCTTCTTCCTCACTATGTTCATTTTCACTATGGTGATGATGGTGTTGTGTGTCAAGTAATTCCACACCTACAGAAGTATCTACAATAGGTAATTGTTTGTACTGCTGTTTTACTCCTTCTAAAAATGCCTCCATTCCTGCACCATTTACTAAAAGCAAATCCGCTTTTTCCAGTGCTTTTCTGTCTTTGGTTGTAAGCTGATAATCGTGCAGACAACCTGTTTGTGGTTGTGCCATATTTTCTAATGCAACACCTTCTACGCCATCTGTTATATTTTTTGCTAAAATATAAACAGGATAAAAAGAAGCTACTATTGTAATTGTTTGCTGCTGTTCTGCTTTTTGACTGCTGCACCCCGAAAATACTATCAAAATGCAAAGCAATAGTATACTGCACTTTTTCATAATATCCTCCATACACAATGAAATATTTTGCGTTTTATTTTATACTTTCGCTATTTTATTGTCAATGCCATTATGATATAATACACTTAATTTTATTTATAAAATAAGGAGGTGTTGAACTATGTCATTAAATATCACAACAAACAATTTTAGACAAATATACAACACTAATAGCAAACAGTATAAAGCAGCTGAAAAAGATTTTATTGCCCTTCATCGCCAAGAAGTAGCTGCAATGTCACCAGAGCAAAAAATGATGTATGAATTATTAGGTGGAGAAAAGGCTTATATGCAAAATGTAATGAGAAATTACAATGCAGATGGAGATTTTACAGCTGGTGGTATTATTGTATCAGGAATGTATCATGGAATAGATGGTTCTACAGACCGTTCTACCTGGCAACAAATTATTACTGTTTCTGAAGATGCACGTCAAATGATGTTTGACAATGTCAAAAAAGAGTTCATTAGAGAAAATGGTATTTCTAATGGAAATACTACAAAAAGGTCTGAAGTATTCAGACAATATCAACTTAGTGTAAAAAAAGAAGAGCGTGCAAAAGGGACTTGGACATTACAGCAGTATGAAGGCAATTATCGTTCTGCACTTTATCATGCTGTAAAAGCAGCTGACCCAAATTGGGAAGCTGGTCAACCATTTGATACTAAAATATTAGATAGTATTACAAGAGAAGATATTGAAAAAAATTTAGTACAAAGCGGAAACAGATTAGTGAAAAAAAGTGTTGATTATCATATTTAATTAAAAATAATAAGGAGAGAATTTTTCTGAAAAAATTAACAGAAGATTTTTACAACAGAGATACTGTAACAGTTGCAAGAGATTTAATAGGGAAATACATTTGTCATACTGTAAACGAGCAACAACTTATCTGTCGCATTACAGAAACAGAAGCCTACACTGGCGTATTAGATAAAGCGTGTCACGCATATGGAAATCGTCGCACCAGTCGTACAGAAGCACTTTATTTATCCGCTGGTCACGCTTATGTATTTTTAATTTATGGTATGTATTACTGTATGAATGTTGTAACAGAACCAGAAAATACACCTTGTGCTGTATTATTGAGAGCTTGTGAGCCCATTTCTCCATTAGAAGCACTTTCTCAAAATAGATATAAAAAGAATTACACAGAATTAAGTTCTTACCAAAAAAAGAATTTTTCTAATGGGCCAGGAAAATTAACAAAAGCACTTGCTATTACCAAAAATCAAAATAAAATGACTTTACTTCAAAATGATTTCTTTTTATTTGAAAAAGAAAATGACACTACCCCTCACATTTGTGTGAGTGCTCGCATCAATATTGATTATGCTCAAGAATATGCCCTAAAACCTTGGCGTTTTTTTGAGGCACAATAAAATATACTATTACAAATGATTTATTTACTAAGGAGGCAATAATTATGTTTAGAGAAATGCGTCGTAAAAATCAAGTATTATCACAACAAGAAAGTATTGCGATATTACAAAATGGTACTACTGGTACACTTGCAGTATTAGGTGATGATGACTACCCTTATGCTGTACCTATCAACTACTTCTATGAAGATAACAAAATTTATTTTCATGGTGCAAAAGCAGGTCATAAAATAGACGCTATTAAAAAACACAACAAAGTATCTTTTAGCGTCATTGCACAAGACGACATTATTTCAGAAAAACTTACAACTTATTTTAAAAGTGTTGTTGCTTTTGGAACTGCTCGCATTATGGAAGATGATGCAGAAAAAAGAAGTGCTATGGAAAAATTAACAGCAAAATTTGCTTCAGACCAACCAGAACAAAAACGCTCTGAAGCAATTACAACACAGTTCCCTGCGCTTGGTATGATAGAAATGACTATTGAACATATGACAGGAAAACAAGCATTAGAACTCACAAAAAAATAATATGATGTATTTAAAAAAGGCTGTCAAAATGACAGCCTTTCCATTTGTTCAGAAGCCTTTATTTTCAAACAAAAAAACAAATTTTTTAAAAAGGCTTTCCTAAATACTTTTTATTTTTGTCACCTTTTGATAAATTTACTTTTTTTATAAGTTTTCGAGAGCCTTTATACCATCTCTTAATCCTTGTGGACGTTTTATATCTTTTCGTTGACAATACGCATCAAGAATTTCTAATTCTTCCTTTGTTATTCGTATGTCTAAACGAATGTTTTTAGGATTTTTTTCAATAGGTCGTCCTCTTTTTTTTGCTTCCATATTTACCTCACTTTCTTGTTAGCATATATAGTATAAATGATTACCGACAATTAGCAAACTAAAAGGCTGTCGAAATGACAGCCCCTTTTTATTATTTTATTCTACTGTAACAGATTTTGCCAAATTTCTTGGTTTATCCACATCGCAGCCTCTTTCTACTGCAATATAATAAGCCAACAACTGTAATGGTACTACTGTAGCAGAAGCGGTAAACATTTCACTTGTTTTTGGTATATAAAATACTTCATCTGCTATTCCTTCTATATTTGTGCTACCTTCTGTTGCTATGGCAATTACTTTTGCTCCTCTTGCTTTTACTTCTTTAATATTACTAATGAGTTTTTCAAACAATGCTTCTTGTGTTGCTATCGCAATCACAAGTGTGCCATCCTCTACTAATGATATTGTACCATGTTTTAACTCTCCTGCTGCATATGCTTCACTATGAATATAAGAAATCTCTTTTAATTTTAAAGAACCTTCCAATGCTGCTGCATAGTCAATTCCCCTACCTATTACAAAAACATCTTTTGAATGAGCATATTGTTTTGCCAATTCTTTCATTCTTTGTTCTACTTTTAAAAGCTGTTCTACATCATCAGGTACTTTTTTCAATTTTTCAATATATTCTACCATATCATTTTGTGTAATATTTTGTTTTGCTGCTCCAAAATACAATGCAAACAAATACATTACTGCCAACTGTGTACTATATCCTTTTGTAGTAGCAACAGCAATTTCTGGCCCTGCCCAAGTATATATAACATCATCACTTTCTCTTGCGATAGAGCTTCCTACTACATTTACAATAGAAAGCACTCTTACACCGTGTTTTTTGGCTTCTCTCAATGCCGCAAGTGTGTCCGCTGTTTCTCCAGACTGACTTACTATAATACACAAATCATTTTTTTGAAGTATAGGCTGGCGGTATCTAAATTCAGATGCTAAATCTACTTCCACTGGTATTCTTGACAATCTTTCTATCACATATTTTCCTACAATAGAAGCGTGCCAAGCACTTCCGCAGGCTACAATGTGTATTCTATTGATATTTTTTACCTGCTCTGCTGTCAATGCAATTTGGTCTAACTGTATTGTATTGTCTTTTATTCTTGGCAGTATTGTTTTTCTTAATCCTTCTGGCTGTTCCATAATTTCTTTCATCATGAAATAGTCATAGCCGTCTTTTTCTGCCGCAGAAACGTCCCAAGTTACATGGAATATTTCTTTTTTAATTTCTTTTTTATCCAAATCAAATATTTGTACACTGTCTTTTTTTAAAAGTACAATTTCATTATCTTCCAATAAATAATACTCCCTTGTATATTCCAAAAGTGCTGGAATATCAGAAGCAATATAATTTTCATTTTTTCCAAGCCCTACAAGCAATGGGCTATCTTTTCTAACAGCAACAATTTCATCAGGGTGTTCACTGCAAAGCACTCCCAAAGCATAAGCACCTCTAATTTTTCCAATGACTTTTATCATAGTATCTACTAAATCACCTGTATAATAATAGTCAAACAACTGTGCTACAATTTCTGTATCTGTTTCAGACACAAATGTTCTGCCTTGTTGTTGCAAAAATGCTTTTAATTCCATATAGTTTTCAATAATACCATTGTGTACCACTGAAATTCTGCCGTTTTCACTATTGTGAGGGTGACTGTTTATATCACTTGGAGCTCCGTGTGTTGCCCATCTTGTATGACCGATACCTACATTTCCCTTCACAGCGCTGCCTGTTTTTTGTATTTTTTCTTTCAAATCAGACAGTCTTCCTTTTGTTTTAATTGTAAAAATATTGTCTTGATATACCGCAATACCTGCGGAGTCATATCCTCTGTATTCCAATTTTTCAAGCCCCTGCAAAAGCACAGGTGCTGCCTGTTCTGTTCCAATATATCCTACAATACCACACATATTTTTTTACCTCCAGTTTTTTTATTTGTACGTTGCTTTCTTTTTGTATAAAAAGTTTCCCTTTTATTTTTGTAGAAAACCTGCGTCCCTGTACAAATGGGCGAGAAGTATCCGCCGAATATTTTCGATACCCTTCTTCCTCGTCAACTACCCCTACATGAGTTCTGGCGCTTGTGTATTTCTTTCCTCCTTTTGTTTGTAAAGCACTTTGTAGGAAGTGCATAGTAAATATCATTTACTATTTATTCGCAATATTGTAACATACTTTGTAATATTGGTAAAGTATATTTTTATATTTCATCAATTTGTTCTTCGTTTTTTTCTATATTTTTTAGTCCAAACAAAACAAATATATATGGTGCAAATACTTTCACAAATTCCCCTATATAAATATGATTTGTCACTTTAAATAAAAGCAGCGACACAATACTACTCCATTCAGAAATTTGTGATAAATACATAAAAACAAGTGCAGTCGTAAGAGTCATTTTGCCTATGCAACATTGTATTAATGTTATGACAAACTGAAACAAAACCAATATACTTGCTGATACAAATATCTCCTTTTTGGTCATAAAGTGAAATAATTTTTTTCCTATCAAAACAACAATTACAAAAATAACACCATATATTATCATTGTTTTTGTATCATCACTTGTTATTGTGCCATCTGGTAATGTCATAATTGCAAAACGTGCAATCATAGCAATAACAATATGAAATGACAATATACCTGCAATTACACAGTATAAAGGAATTACCCAAAAAATATCTTTATAATTTTTCATATCAATGCTTCCTCTCTTGTATTTTATAAAATAATTACCATATATTATAGCATAATACCATAATATCACAATATTGATATTCTTTATTATATTCATTATAAAAGTTATCCTATTACACAAATATAACAATACCAGAATAAAATTGACCATAACGCTGTTTTTCGTTATAATCTATTATAAAACTGGAGTAAAAACTTAAATTACAAAAGGAGTATAGACACATGGAAGAAAAAATTACAATAAAACTGCCTTTAATTCCACTAAGGGGTTTAACCGTATTTCCAGATATGACTACAAGTTTACCTATAGGCCGTGAGAAATCTCTGGAGGCTTTAGACTATGCCACAGAACACAAACTTCCTGTATTTTTAGTATCCCAAAAAGATGCTTCTGTACAAGACCCTCAAAGACAAGATTTATGTGATATAGGTACCATTGCTAAAATAAAACAAGTATTAAAATTACCTGGAAATTTAAACCATGTTATTGTAGAAGGAGAAAAAAGAGCAAAATTAATACAATGTTTACAATATGAAGAATGTGAATATGGTGATGTTATAGAAATTGAGCAAGATTTTGAAGGTGAAATCTCCTCTGAAGAAGATGCCCTTATGCGTATTGCTATAGATTGTTTTGGAGAATACACTACCATTATCAGAAACAGAAATTCTGCCGAAATGCTTTTTGCTGCTACAGAAGCAGCTTCTGCAAAACACCCTGGAAAATTAGCAGACATTATTGCAGGAGTATTAGAGGCAAGCGAAGAAAGAAAACAATCTTTATTAGAATTAGTTACTCCAACACAAAGATTACACATGGTAATACAAATTATAAATCATGAAATTGAAGTATTAACAATTAAAAAGCAAATTGAAAAAGATGTTCGTAAAAAAATGGACAAGGCTCAAAAAGATTATTTTTTAAGAGAAGAAATGAAAATATTGCAAAAGGAATTAGGAGATAAAGACGGTGTTAGTGCAGATGCTGAAAATTTTCGTCAAAAATTAGCACAAAAAAATCCCCCTGAAGAAGTGAAGGAGGCCGTTGAAAAAGAAATTGAACGCATGACAAAAATTCCAATTTCTTCTCCAGAATATAATGTTTCCAGAAGTTACATTGAAACAGTGCTTTCACTGCCTTGGAAAGAAAAATCAAAAGCAAAATTTGACTTCAACAGAGCAGAAAAAATATTGGAACAAGACCACTACGGTTTGAAAAAAGTAAAACAAAGAATATTAGAACATTTAGCAGTAAGAAAAGTTGCCCCAAAAGGCAACAGCACAATACTCTGTCTGGTAGGCCCTCCCGGTGTAGGTAAAACTTCTATTGCAAAATCTATTGCAAGGGCTTTAAATTTAAAATATGTCAGAATGTCTCTGGGCGGCATCAGAGATGAAGCGGAAATCAGAGGACATCGCAAAACATATGTGGGTGCTATGCCAGGACGCATATTATACAGCATGAAACAAGCAGGCACAATAAATCCTCTTATGCTTTTAGATGAAGTGGACAAACTCAACAAATCCTACAATGGTGACCCTGCTGCTGCACTGTTGGAAGTATTAGATAGCGAGCAAAACAATACTTTCCGTGACCACTATTTAGAACTGCCTTACGATTTGTCACAAGTATTTTTTATATGCACGGCAAACACTACTGATACAATTCCTTCTGCTTTACTTGACAGAATGGAAATTATACAGCTTTCCAGCTACACAGCACAAGAGAAAAAGCATATTGCAGAAGAACATTTATTACAAAAACAAATGAAAAGACACGGTTTAAAACCATTTCAATTTATCATTCGTGATGGTGTAATAGATGAAATTATAGACAATTACACAAAAGAAGCTGGTGTTCGTCAATTAGAGCGTACTATTGGAAGCCTTTGCAGAAAAGCTGTAAAAATGATAGTATCTAAACAACAAAAATATGTTACAATATCACCAGAACAATTAGAAGATTATATCGGTGCAAAAAAATATCATACGGATAAAATATACACACAGCCTCAAATTGGTATTGTAAGAGGACTTGCTTGGACACAATTTGGAGGGGAAACACTTTCTATTGAAGTAAACACTATGGAAGGTACTGGAAAATTTGAACTTACTGGTAATATGGGCAAAGTAATGCAAGAATCAGCAAAAGCAGCTATGAGTTATATTCGTTCTCAATGCAGTCGTCTTAATGCAGAAGATACTTTTTACAAAGACAAAGACATTCACATACACATACCAGAGGGAGCAATACCAAAAGATGGCCCTTCTGCTGGTGTTACTATGGCTTTAGCTATGCTCTCTGCACTCACAAATGCCAAAATCAGAAATGATGTTGCTATGACAGGTGAAATTACACTTCGTGGCAGAGTATTGCCTATAGGTGGACTAAAAGAAAAAATACTTGCTGGAAAAAAAGCAGGCATTGTTAAAATTATACTTCCTAAACAAAATGAAAGAGATTTAAAAGAAATAGAACAAGAAATAAAACAAGGTTTAGAATTTGTATTAGCGGAAACAATGGAAGATGTGATAACAAATGCTTTAGCGGAAGGAGAAAAAATATGGAAGTAAAAAAATCCTCTTTAGAAGCAGTTGGCGTAAAATTTGAACAATATCCCTCTGATAACAAACCTGAAATTGCTTTTGCTGGAAAATCAAATGTAGGAAAGTCTACACTTATCAATGCTATGTTAAATAGAAAAGCATTGGCAAGAACAAGTTCACAACCAGGAAAAACACGAACAATAAACTTTTATAATGTCAATGATGAAATTTATGTTGTAGATTTACCTGGTTATGGTTATGCAAAAGCATCTAAAACAGAAATACAAAAGTGGGGAAATATGATTGAAAGCTATTTACAAAAAAGGCAATGTCTTGTAGGTATTATATTACTCATTGATATTCGTCACGAACCTGGCAAAAATGATATTATGATGTATGATTGGCTAAAACATTATGGTTATAACATTATCATTGCTGCTACAAAATCAGACAAATTAAACAGAAGTCAAATACCAAAACATTTAAGTGTGATTAAAAAGACATTAGGGTTGTCTGAACAAGACAAATTGATTGCTTTTTCTGGTACAGCTAAAACAGGTGTTTCAGAACTTTGGTCAGAAATTGACAAATTATTACTGTAGTATATTAAAACAGACAAACAAATACAATAAAACGTATATTAATAAATTAGTCTGTGTATTTTAAATGATTTAAGGGGTGTTTTTATGAAATTTCATATTTGTTTGTCTGAAACAAATAAAATATTAGGCGGTGTCTGTGGGGGTATTGCACAATGTTTTCATTTTGAACCTTCTATTGTCAGAATTATATTTGTGCTTTTGGTATTACTTTTTCGTATTTATCCTATTGCCATCTATATGGTGCTTTGGGCAATACTTCCTAAAGAATATTGATTATTATTGGTAATATGTTCCTACATAAAATCATTTGATATTGCCATACTAAAAATGTAACACAAATAAATTGCATTTGAAGGAGGACATATAATATGTCAGGAACAAATAATTCATCTAGTAATAAAATTAATGTGCCAGAAGCAAAGGCAGCTTTAGAACAATATAAGTTTGAAATAGCAAATGAAATCGGTGTACCTTTAAAAAAAGGTTATAATGGTGATTTAACTTCCGCTCAAAATGGTTATGTAGGCGGTTATATGGTGAAAAAAATGATTGAAGCACAAGAAAAAGAAATGGCAAATAAAACACAAGGTTAATTGATAAAAACTTTTTACAAAAGAAATGGCTGAGTTCTTTTTACAAAAGACATCAGCCATTTTTTCATACCATATGAAAAAGGCTGTCGAAACACTCGACAGCCCTTAACAGACAACTTGTCTGCTTTTTCTCCAGAATTATTCAGGTTTTGGAGCATTTACTGGACAAACACCAGCACAAGAACCGCAGTCGATACATTCTGCTTCTTTGATAGCGTAAACGCCACCATTTTCATAAATGCAGTTTGTTGGACATTCGCTCATGCAAGCACCACAACCGATACATTCAGAACCAATTTTATGAGCCATTGGAAATACACCTCCTATCAAAATATACAATGCTATTTTATATCAAAAATAAATAATTAGCAAGTTATTTTTTAAATTTATACATATATTTTGTCAAAAATATCAAATTTTATTTTTTTTATATTATTACAGCAGAAATATAGTAACAATTATCAAAAAATGGTATTAATCATTTTATAAATAAGACGATATTAATTAATGAAACAGTGTATGCTGTTTTTATACTATAACAAAAATATATAGGAAAGGAGACGATTGTATGATGAACGGAATTAGTAACTATTACGGCAATTACAATAATTTTAGTAATTCTTATTTCAATTCTACCAATGCACTCAATCAGTTAAAATTACAGCAAGCATTAGATAAGTTAGACAAAAAAACAAATAGCAGTTCCAGCAATACTGCTACGAGTTCTTTAAGTAGTAATGCTTCTACATTTTTACGTAACTATGACAGTGCTATGTCAGATTTGATGTCTGCAGCAAATTCTCTGCGTGATGTAAATTCTTCTGGCGTAAGCAATGCTTTAACTGTAAATAGTTCTGATAGTGATGTTTTGACAGCTACTAAAAATTACACACTTAGAAAACCTGAAAGTTTTGATGTTTCTGTACAGCAGTTAGCAGCAGCACAGCAAAATGTTTCTACCGCTGTAACAAGTAACGCAAAAGCAACAGAGGACGCTAATTTTTCTATTGTAACAAATAAGGGCACAGCAAATATCAATGTTAGTTCTGTAAATGATTACGGCGTACAAAAAACAAACCGTCAGTTACTCAACGATGTAGCAAAAGAAATCAACCGTCAAAGTGTTGGTGTAAAAGCATCTGTTGAAACAACAAAAGACGGCAAGAGTGTATTGAAATTGACATCAAAAGAAACTGGAACAGACAATTCTTTCATTGTAAATGGAGAATTTGCTGAAAACAACGGTCTTAATGAAGCAGCTACTGCTGCACAAAACGCACAATATTCCGTTACTGACAGCAATGGCTTTACAGAAGAATTTACATCTAGTTCCAATAATGTTAGTCTGGACTACGGCAAAGCCAGCATGACATTAAAGAGCGTTGGCGACGCAACAGTAAGTGTTGGCGTAGACAACAAAAACATTGCAAATGCAGTTGAAAATCTTGTTGAAAAATTCAACAAAGCATTGTCTGTTGTTTCTTCCAATGCAGATAGAGGTTCTGGTGTAAAAAATCAATTATCTCAAATGTTAAGCGGCCCTGCTCCAGAAAAATCTTTGAAATTAATCGGTATTACCAAAAATGCTGATGGTTCTTTATCTTTAAACAAAGATACTTTACTTGAAAAATTAGATGAAGACCCAGAATTAATCAAAGATATTATCAGCGGCAATCACGGACTTGCACAAGGTGCTTATAGGTCTGCTGAAAGCGGTATGTCCCGTTCCGCTAATGCTTTAATTAGTAGAGATTTGAAACAAATGCAACAAGAAACCAGCACAGATGCACTGCATTTAATGAGCCGATTTGCAAATTCTGGTGCGTATAATTTAAGTAATTATTATACCGCTGGTCTTCTGATGAATATGTTAGTATAATGTTTCATCACTTTTATTACTAAACTATAAGGACAATTATTTTCCCCCTACAAAAATGATTTTTGTAGGGGGTTTTTATTTATGCCTTTTCTGCTGTTAATATACCATTTGCTGCCACATATTCCCTTTGAGGCAAATCGTCTTTTTGTTTTTTTACCACATCAAACAATTCTTCCAGCACTTCATTTACTGTATGCACTGGTTTTACTTCAATATCCATATCTGCATATTTTTCCTGCCAATTATCTGCTGGTATGAGCACTTTTTTTGCTCCTGCTTCTTTTGCTCCTTCTATTTTTGCACAAACGCCCCCTACAGGTAAAATATCTCCATAAATACTAATTTCACCTGTCATAGCAACCGTATTGTCTACTTTCATACGGAACAATGCAGAATACACAGCACAGAATATTGCAATACCTGCTGAAGGGCCATCTACTGGTATTCCTCCTGCAAAATTGATATGCACATCATACTCTTTCATATTGATTGCTGTAATTTGTTCTAATGCTGTAATGACATTTTCAACAGATGCTTTGGCATTACTTTTTCTTTTGACTTCTCCTTGTCTGCTTTTGAGAAGTTCTTGTTCTACAATACCTGTTACAGTTAATTTTCCTTTTTGATTTTTTGCTTTCTGCACATATGCCTCTAATGTCAAAAGTATTCCTCTGTTATCATTTCCATATACTGCTAAACCATTTACAATACCTGCTCTTTGTTTGTTCATAATTGTTTTGGCTGGCAATGCTTGGTATCTGCCTGCCTCCAATACCCAATCTAAATCTTTTTGTTCAATATAATGTCTGCCTTCTAATATGGCAAGTGACACAGCAGACTGCACAATATTGACTGTTTGTCTGCCATTTGAAGCATATTTTGCTATTTTTTTACATAACGCTGGTGCTTTTTCAAATCCTGCATTTTGTATAGTATTTTCTGCAATTTTTATAATAGAGTTTTCTTTTAAGCCATCAAAATAAATTTCCATACATCTGGAACGCAATGCAGGAGGAATTTCTTCTGGGCTTCTTGTGGTTGCTCCTACCAGTCTAAAATCTGCTGGCATACCATTACAAAATATATCATGTATATGAGGGGGTATATTTTTATTGTTTTCGCTGTAATAAGCACTCTGAAAGCGTGCAATTCTATCTTCTAATACTTTTAATAGCTTATTCATTTGCATAGGGTGTAGCTCTCCTATTTCGTCTATAAACAATATGCCTCCGTGTGCCTCTGAAACTGCACCTGCTTTAGGCTGAGGTATTCCTGCCATACCATAAGCTCCTGCCCCTTGATATATTGGGTCATGTACAGAGCCAATAAGTGGGTCAGCTATACTTCTTTCATCAAAACGCAATGTTGTAGCATCTATTTCTACAAATTTGGATTTGCTCCCAAAAGGTGAAAGTATATTCTTTTTTGCTTCTTCCAATATCAGTCTTGCAGCTGCGGTTTTACCTACTCCTGGAGGGCCATATATTAAAACATGTTGAGGGTTAGGACTACAAAGTGCTGTTCTCAATGCTTTGATACCTTCTTTTTGTCCTACAATATCGTTTAATGTTTTGGGTCTTGTTTGTTCTGATAAAGGTGTTGTCAAATGGATATTTCTCATTTTTTTGAGTTGTTCTTGTTCTTTTCTAAATTCTAATTGATGAAATGATTTTGTACCACTTTTTTCTTTTAAACTTTTATAAAAATAAATTGCTGCAATACAAGAAAAAAGTATCTGCACAATGGTGAGTAATAAATAAAGACGGTTCATGTGTTTTTCTCTCCTCCATAAATATTTTACTATCTTTATTGTATTTTTCTCCATTTCATCAATTTTATACCATAAAAAAATCCCCTATGTAAAAAATAGGGAACATTTTTATATAAAGTAATTGAAACAAATTAATATTGATTTCTTTTTCTTATTCAGCTATAATACTATATTCTTTTAAAGAAATATTCTCTTTTTTAAAGCAGTAGTCTTTTTCATCTATTTCTATTGTATTGATTTCATTTTTTTCTGAAATATAAATATGTACTACACTTACTTCTTTATTTCTGTACAGTATTCCTTTTCCATATATCGTAATCACAATACCATCATCGCTAAACAATATATGGTGATTTTGAAATGGCATTATTTTAATATTAGAAACCATATTTAATAGCCTTTTTTTATCCATTTCTTCTGTGATATATCTTTTTTGTTTTCCATACTGTTCTACATACGCAACAACATTTATATTTGTAAATACAATACTATGTGGCAGCATATAACAATATAAAGCTATTATTGCTACAACAAATACAATTATTAAAACAAATCTTTTTTTGATACACTCTTTCATATCCTCACCAAATTTTTATAGTTTGTGTAAATCTTGTTTTACCTGTCACAGCAATATGTAATGCACTTGGTACAAAACTTTTGCCTTTATATTCTGGTGTGCACACATATCTTGCACCACTTTCTAAAAGCATTTTTTCTGCCACACTGTCATATCTTTGTTTCAAATCTACTATTTCAGGCGGAACATACAATATATTATTGCTTTCGTCTTCTCCTCCAAAACGTAATGGCACAATATACAGCAATGCTAATTCTTTTTTCTCACACAATTCTTTTGCCATTTCATTTGTTTTTACAGCAGAAAAATCAATTCCTTCTACTTCTTTTTTTCCCAGCAGTTTTTTTAAAAAACCCATTTTACACCTCTTTTAAATATTCCATTTCTATACAATTCCAAATTTCTCCCATACATTCATAACTTTCTACTATTTCTATTTTTTTCTTTTGAAAGCCACAACGTTCATAACATTTTATAGCATTATGATTGTTTTCAAAAACACCTAACGATATTTTGTTTGCTCCAATGTTATCAAAAGCATATTTTATAGCAAAATCAACCATTTGTTTGCCATAACCTTTTTTTCTTTTTTTATTGTCTATTATTACAAAACCTAGTCTAACTGTTTTTTTGTGCTCATCAACAAAACGCAATGTAAAATGTCCCACTGTGCCACTTTCGTCATATGCTGTTATAATATACATTTTATAATTATTTTTTTCTTTGTCATAATACTGATTGATGTCATTTGCTGTAATAGGATATTTTTCATATCTGTCTGCACTCCACTGTCTAAAAGCATATTCATTTTCTATCCATGTTGTAATCACTTCTGCATCAGACGCATTATATTCTCTCAGTTTCATCATCATTACACCTCTATATTATTTTTGTACTTTTTTATTATAATGTCTATTTTCGTGATAACGTTCTATTTTTCGTACTTCTCCCAAAAGCTGTGTCAATTTTCCTAATGTCTTTTTATTGCTATCCTCTTTTTTAAAAAGCACAATGGGCTCTAGCAATTCCACAATATCTTTGCTTCTTCTTCTTTCTCTCAGGCAATTTCTTAACTGTGTTGCTAATTTACTCCTTTCTCTATAATTCAAATCTTCCAATTCCAATGTATGTATATAATCGCTTTCTAATTTCTCCTGCTCCTCTTTTTCTTTTAAAGCTAAATTGTAAGCATTTTCTGCCTCTGCTAAAAAATTTAAAAACTGTTCTATATATTCCGATTTCTTCAAATCACTATCATCTCCAATATCTTTACATCAATATTATCAAAAAATCGACATTTTAGCAATTTTAAAATATCATTTTATTTTTTTGCAAAACAAAAAAGCCTTGGTATTTATATCTCTAAATACCAAAACTTTTTATCATAGTCATTTTTTTAAATATTCGTCATCACTCTGAAGAAGTTTTTTGACTTTCTTCATTTATTTGAAAATTATCACTTTCAATTTTTGGAGAAATTTCCTCTATAATATTATAATAATTTGTATAATTACTTACTTCTATTTCTACGTCATACCATACTATTCCAGCAAAAAGAATAGCATAAATTAAAATAATACCAATAAATCCTATGCACACATTAATATTATTTATCATTATTATCACCAATATTGTAGTAAATAGTAAAATTTTAAGACATATCCATATTTCGTTTCTTGTTTTAAAAAATTCTTCCCATTTGTTATTTTTTACAGTGTTCTTTTCTATATTGTTCTTTTTTCTATTTTCTATAAAATAACTACTTAAATATTTTTTCTGTAATATTATACAAATCAAATTTAGAATACTCATAATTACTATTATTAACGCCATTAAACAAAAAACTTTAATATCAATATTTAATTCGTTTTTTTCTAAATAATAATTGCCATACATTGTAATTGGAAAAATTATGCTAAGAATGATATATAGCGTTAAACTTTTACTTCCCAAAATCTCTATTTTTGAACGTTCCCAATCATATTTTAATAAACAAGACAAATATTTTATTAATACTTCTTTATTCTCCTTTCTTCTATCATAATCTTTACATTTTTTTAATACTTCAATAATTTTCCATATATGTCCATCTTTAAAAATATTATCCTTATCCATTATTCCATATGGATTAATTCTTACTTCTAATTCACATAATATATTTTCAATTTTAAATATATTTTCTTCAATTTGAAGCTTATTCGCAATTTCTCTGATTTCTTCTCTCCATTTAGCACGTTCACTTGTAATATATTGCAGTTTATCTTTAGATTTGTTTATAAACACAGTAGAAATTGTCGTTATAAATCCACTTACAACTCCAACTATAACTGCAATCGGTAATGTTTCATTCAACAAACTCACCTCCTTTTACTTTCATTATAACAATATTCTATACGCTTCTTCAAAATTTGCAACACTTTTTTTGCAAAACAAAAAACCTCAATACTTAGATAAACTAAATATCAAGGCTTTTTATAAAGGCGCTGATCGGATTTGAACCGATGCGTAGAGGTGTTGCAGACCTTTGCCTTACCGCTTGGCTACAGCGCCATATAAATTTTTAAAAATGACCCGAAAAAATGACCCGACCGGGAATCGAACCCGGGTTACAGCCGTGAAAGGGCCGTGTCTTAACCGCTTGACCATCGGGCCTTGCTAAACTCCCCGAGTAGGATTCGAACCTACGACCCTCCGGTTAACAGCCGGATGCTCTACCGCTGAGCTATCGAGGATTATGCTCCAGCCACCACTTACTTTCCCAGGCAGTCCCCCACCAAGTATCATCAGCCGTTT
>CAJUJJ010000017.1:47758-64675 GCA_910586765.1 uncultured Clostridia bacterium | reverse complement strand
CCTATTTTTTTAGTTGTTATTTCCTGTAAAATTTGTTTAAGTATACCGCCTAGTATAACACCATGCTCACTATTTTGTAGATGAAAATGAAGTTGTACAAAGTGTAAAAGATAGTGATACAGCTTGGCATTGTGGAGCAAAAAACTACAAGCACTCAAAATGCAGAAATGATAACAGTATTGGTATTGAAATGTGTAGTGAAAAAGATGACAAAGGGCAATATTACATAAATGAACAAACGCAAAATACAGCAATTAAACTCATAAAGGTTCTTATGGAAAAGTACAACATACCACTAGAAAATGTGCTTAGGCATTATGATGTCACAGGAAAAATGTGTCCAGAACCTTTTGTTAGAAATCAAGTACATTGGTTAGACTTTAAAAACAAGTTGAGTGAAGAAAAGAAAGAAGGAAATGAAATGCTTTACAATAAAATAGATGATGTGCCAAAATGGGCGAAACCCACAATGCAAAAGTTTATAGATAGAGGTGCATTAAAAGGAAATGAAAAAGGAGAATTGATGTTAACAGATGTTATGTTAAGAATATTTGTTGCAAACGATAGAATGGGAGTGTATGACAGATGAGGGCGGAAAGCCCTCTTTTTTTATGTTAGGAGGTTTGTTATTATGGATAGTTTTATCACTTGGATTGGCGGTAAAAAGCTGCTTCGAAAAGAGATTGTAAAAAGATTTCCACAATATATTAGCAGATATGTAGAAGTGTTCGGCGGTGCGGCTTGGGTATTGTTTTATAAGGAAAAGTATGCGAAACAAGAAGTGTATAATGATATAAATAGTGATTTAGTAAATCTGTTTCAATGTATCAAAAAGTATCCTAAAGAAGTATTACAAGAATTGAAATTCACGCTCAATGCAAGGGAGATTTTTTATAAATTTAGACAAGACTATAACAAAAAAGAGTTTACAGACATTCAAAGGGCAGCAATGTTTTATTATATAATTAGAACATCTTACGGTGCAAAATTAGAACAATATAATGCAAATTACAGAAACCCTTATTTGCTTTTGCAAAATGCAGAAGAAATTGCAAAAAGGTTGTCAAGGGTAGTAATAGAAAATAAAAGTTTTACAGATATACTAACACGATATGATAAAGAAGGTACGCTATTTTATTGTGACCCTCCATATTATAAGGCGGAAAAAATGTACAATATGAGGGATTATGTTTTTGATAAAGAGCAACATATACTTTTGAGAGATAGCCTTAAAAACATAAAAGGGCATTTTGTACTTAGTTATAATGATGATGAATTTATAAGAAATTTGTATGAAGAATTTGATATACAAGAGGTAGAAAGAAGTAGTAACTTATCCCTTAGTAATGGTAGAAGGGGAATGTATAAAGAGTTGATTATAACAAATTTTTAGGAAATAGGGGAGAAATTCTCCCCTTGTTTAAAGATACCCTGCCTTGTTTTCGTGTTGCATTTTTGTGTTGCATTGAGTTGTATTTATTGTATAAATATTGTGTTAATATGCTTATTTTTGTATTGATTTACAAATAAAAAAAGTAGTAAAATGCTTGATATATAAGTAATTTGTTATATATCATACAGTGATAGCATTATTTTAATAAAAGTAATATAACTGGTTCAAGTCCTGTTATCCGCAGCGTATAACCCTTGAAAACTCAAGGGCTATTTTTTTTGCAATAAAAAAGTATTATTTATGAGTGCTAATGAGTAACTTTATAATTATATTGACATAAAAATAATAGAGAGGGTATAATAATTCCATCATTATGGTAGGGATACAGAAGAATATAAAAGATAACGCTCTACAAAGCAATATTTGCATATGAAATAAAATTTTGCGAAATAGTAATTTACAATATAAAAAATATTTATTATCAATTAATAATGAAATAGAATGGAGATTAATAATGAAGAAAAAACAAAGCAAAAACAGAACAAATAAAGGAATTGCTTTGCTTCTTTCCATTATAATTGTTTTTTGTATTTTAGCAACTGTAGTATTTTCTGTATCACGAAAAATATCTACAGAAATGTCTAATTCAGCAATTCAAAATCTAAGCGAAAGTCTGGATTTAATGAAGGGTACTATAGAAGCAATATTAGTGAAAGAAGCAGAATTTCAAAAGCTTATTGCACAAGAGATTGCAAATATAGAAAATCCAGAAGGTTTTGTTCGCTCTTATCATAAAAATCAAACAATGGTAAAACTATCTATAATACTATCAGGAAAAACAGAAGGTATTTCCAATACAGGAGAATTATTTTCAGAAGCAGAATTAAATTTTTCTTCTGGGAAAACAGTAGATAATTTAGCTATTTCTGAATCTTATCTAAATTATATGGGAACGTGGGCATATACTATGAAATGTCCTGTTGAAAAAGAGGGGAAAACGATTGCAACGCTTTATGCAGAATACGTTTATGATTCTTTTGACAAATCGCTTCCAAATGGATTTTATAATGGTAAAGCAATGCTCTATATTATGGACGCAGAGAATGAAAGACTTGTGTTGAAGCCTAAAGGAATGGGAGAAAGAAGTGCAGGACATCTAAATTTAGAAGATTTTTTCCGTGCAAATAACATTTTAGAAGAAAGTCTTCGCAATGAAGTTTTTGACTGTATCAAAAATGGGAAAAATATATTATTTTATCATGATGTTCGTCAAAAAGATGCTTTAAATTATATGTGGGCAGTAAATGATGGATATATTTATCTGATTGGATATGTACCTATTGAAGCAATACAACAAGAGGGAAAAACAGTAAATCAAAATATTTTAATTGTTGTTATAGTAATGTTAGTTGCTTTTTTTCTATGTTGTATGGTATATTATTTCAACCAAAGACAACAAAATAGAATTAGAAAAGAAAGAGAAGAAGAAAGAGAAATACATAATAAACGACTTGCCCAAGCATTGCAAGCTGCACAAATTGCAAGTAATTCAAAAACAACATTTCTTTCTAATATGTCTCATGACATTCGTACACCAATGAATGCAGTGCTTGGATTTACAACATTGCTTGCTATAGATGCAGAAAATCCTGTTAAGGTAAGAGAATATACTAAAAAAATTATGGCATCTGGTCAGCATTTATTAAATTTAATAAATGATATTTTAGATGTTTCTAAAATTGAGAGCGGAAAAGTAGTATTAAATATTGAAGAATTTACATTGAATGATTTAGTATCCTCTATAGATGCTATTATACGCCCTATGGCAAAAGCAAAAAATCAAAATTTTCATTTAGAAGTAACAGCAATTAAACATGAATATTTAATGGGAGATGAAACAAGAATAAATCAAATATTGATTAATCTTCTTTCTAATGCTGTAAAATATACACAAGAAGGGGGAGATATTTGGTTTAGAATTGTTGGATTAAAACAACGTTCCAGTCAATATGAGCATATTAAAATTGAAGTAGAAGATAATGGATATGGTATGACACCAGAATATCTTGAAACAATATTTGATGCTTTTACCAGAGCAGAAAATAGTACAACGAACAAAGTACAAGGAACAGGGCTTGGTATGGCAATTACAAAAAGTATTGTAGAACTGATGGGCGGAACAATAGAAGTTTTTAGTGAAGTAGACAAAGGAAGCCTTTTCAGGGTAGAATTAGAATTTCGTATACCAGAAGAACAAGCAGATAGACAGTTTTGGAAAAACAGCGGGATTTCTCGTATATTGGCAGTAGAATGTGGAGAAGCCTGCAAGGATATTCAAACGCTTATGAAAAATACGAGTGTAACAGTAGATATTGCTACAAATAAACAAGAGATATTGCATAATATACAACAACAGTATGATATGGTTTTAATTGATAGTGATATATTAGATGTAGATGGTGTAGAAGTAATTAAAAAGATACGAGAAATGCAAGCAGATGACATACCTATACTATTTTTAGTAGATTATGATAAGTATAATACAGAAGAGATAGAACAAATACTTTCTATGAAAAATACAGCTATTCTTGTAAAACCATTTTTTGTATCTGCATTAAAAGAAAAGATTTCTGAAATACAGTCAAAACAAAATCAAACAGAAGAATTGGAAATTGAAAAAGTTTCTACTTTAGAAGGATTGCATTTTCTTGCTGCGGAAGACAATGAAATTAATGCAGAAATATTAACAGAACTTTTAGAAATAGAAGGGGCAAGTTGTGAAATTGTAGAAAATGGTCAATTAGCAGTAGAACGTTTTATTGCTGCGAAAGAAAATGAATTTGATGCAATATTGATGGACGTTCAAATGCCTGTAATGAATGGCTATGAAGCAACAGTAAAAATTAGAGCATTGGATAGAGAAGATGCCAAAAATATCATTATTATTGCTATGACAGCAAATGCTTTTGTAGAAGATGAAAAAGAGGCATTGGAGGCAGGTATGAGTGTGCATATGTCAAAACCAATTAATATTGATACATTGAAGAAAATTGTAAAACAGTATGTAAAAAGGAAGGAGTAATATATGGAGAAAAATAATAAAAGTAATATGAAAAAAATAGCAGCAGTTTTTATAACTGCTTTTACAATATTTGCAGTGACAGCTTGTGGAAACAATGAAGATGATAGTAAAAATTTAATTTCATCTGAACAACAAGAAAAAAAGACAGTAAATTTATTTGGACCTATGGAAAAAACAAATCCTAATGCTGATAATATTGCAAGAACTGCATTTGATATGACAGTAGCAATAGCAGAACAGAAATTAAATTTGATTGTAGAATATAGAACTTATACAGCAGAAAACTATAAAGAAAAGACATATGATGATGTAACATTAGATAGAGCAAGAAATAATATGGACGATTGGTATTTGCTCAATCCAGATACTATACAAATATTGGGTTCAGAAGGAAGGCTTGCTGATTTGTCTGTATTAGAGAGTGCAAAAAATTTGAGAGAAGTTGTAAAAACAGCAAATGTAGTAAATGGAAAATTGGTAGCAATTCCGCAAGAAGTTGTAGCACATGGTTTATTTGTCAATAAAGATATGTTTGATAAATATAATATTGAATTACCAAATACACCAGAGGAATTACTTGAATGTTGTAGAGTGTTTCAACAAAATGGTATTCAAACGCCTATAGGAGCAAATCGTTGGTGGTTAGAAAACTTTGTATTTGCTCAAGCATATGCAGATTTATATAATGGAGGAAATACAGAAGCAGAAATAAAAGCGTTAAATAGTGGAGAAAGTAAATATAGTGATTATATGCGTTCAGGTTTTGAATTTTTGAAAGAATTGATTGATAATGGTTATATTGATGCAGAAAAGGCTTATATTTCTGAAGCGATTGAGGGAGAAAGAGCAGATTTCTTGTCACAAAAAACACCTATTGTAATGGCATATTGGGGAGCAGCAAATACAGAAACTGCTTATGGCAATACAGATTTTGAATTGCAGGTAATAGGATTTCCAAGTAAACGAGGTCAAATGCCTGTGGTATCTATGACAGGCTATGGTGTAAATGTAAATGCAGAAAATTTCGAAGATGCTATAAATGTTTTGGATATTATACTTTCTGATAAAGCACTTCAAATTTATACAGAAACAAATAAGGTTATTTCTCCTTCTAAAAATGTTGAAGTAGATTGTATTGAAGCATTAAAACCTCTTAATGATAGAATAGAAGAAAATGTTTATGTGCTTGGCTCTAATGCAGCTATGAATGTAGAACAATGGGGAAATACTTGTATTATTGTAAGAAATTTATTAAATGGTGCTAGTGTAGAGGAGTGTATGGCAGAATTTGATAGATTGCAACAAGAAGCATTAAAAAAATAATAAACTATTAAAACCATGTCTTTAAGGCGTGGTTTTAATGGTTAAAAGCATAGTATAAAAATGAAAAATTACTTTATCAAAACATTCATAAAATAATATGACTTTATAAACGGTTCTACACAAAAAAGAGATATATTGTAAATTAAAAAAAATTGAATAAAAAAGAGTTATATTTTCTATTGCATATCATAATCTAATATGATACATTTAATGTTAATACATTAACAGATGAAAATAATATAATATGAGCTATGTCTTTTATATAACAATAATGTTATTTTTTTCACAGGGGGAACGGGACAAATTATGAAAGAAATAAGGGTATTGAGAAAAGAGAAAAAAAGATTATATATACAATTAATCATAGCATCTCTATTATTTTGCATGGCAGCATCATGGCTTTTTTTGCATTTTCATAGTGTATTACGACAAGAGGAGTTGGAACGTAGCTATATTGAATTACAAGAATTTTCACAGCAAAGCAGCAAAAAAGTAAAGGCAATATTAGACAATTCTTTGAAACATATAGAGAATATAACAGAAATTATAACATTAACAGAAGAAAGAGATATAAAAGAAATAGAGAAAAGATTAAAAAAAGAAATGGTTAGTGTTCAATTTAGTTATATTGGTATTGCTGATATAAAAGGCTTAGCACAAACAACAGCAAATGAAAATATAACTGTTGATGTAAGTGAAGAAGAATTTTTTAAAAAGGCGATTATAGGAATTAGTAATACATCAGGTTTAATAACACACCCATTACAATCAGAATATGAATTTGTCAATGCGGTACCAATTTATAAAAATGGTGTAATTATAGGAGTGCTTTATGGAGCGATTGATGTTGAAATTTTTTCCGAAGCTATGACAAATATGAATGAAAACAGACAATATTATTTCGGTATTGTAGAGCAAGACGGAGATTTTATATTAAAACCTAAAAAAGAAAATTCTGTTTTAGAAGAAAATTTTTGGGAAGATATGTCAAGAACAAATTTATTAGAAAATGATATTGACCAAATTAAAATTAATATGGTACAAAATGAAGATGAAATTACAGCTTATATTTTGAGTGGAGAACAAAGATATTTGCATTATACACCTTATGGAGAAAATAAATGGTATACGATTTCTGTTATGAATCCAGATATAATGGATACAAAGCTACATAAAATCAATACAATGGTTTGGAAACTTCTGGTGGAGGTTTTAGCGATATTTATATTAACATTTGCATGGATATTTTATTTATCTAAAAAGAGTAGAGATGAAATGATGCAAATGAACCAAATATTAAAACAAAATGAAACAAGTCTTGCTATTGCGGTATCTCAAGGAACACAAGTAATATTTGATTATGATATTGAAACAAGACAGTTAACATTTCGATATAAAGGAAATGAAAAATATGGTTTTTCAAGACAATTAGAAAATATTCCAGAAAGTTTGATACAACAAAATTGGGTTGTTTCCAGTTCTGTAGAAGATGTTCGTACCGTTTTTGAAAAAATAGAAGAAGGGCAGCAAACAGCAAGTGCCATTATAAAAATAAGACGACCAGATGGAAGTTTTGTATGGAGCAAAATTATTGTTACGAATATATTTGATAGAGAAAAAAGTAGTATTATACAGACAGTTGGTATATTAGAAGATGCTACATTGTTGAAAGAAAGTGAAATGAAAATTGCAGAAGAAATGGAATTACGCAAAGTAATTACATCTAATGCTATTATGTCTTACGAAATTAATATTACAAGAGATACGATTGAAGAACAAAATTTTGATGAAATGGAAGAAAACGATACTTCTAAAAAGAGACAGGTTTATTCAAAATATTTATATGAAACAATACAATCTACTATTTATGAAGATGATAGGCTGTCTACTTTAACAACATTTTCAAGAGAGAATTTGTATTATGTATTTTTTAGAGGAAAAAGAGCATTACATCTGGAATATCGCAGAAAAATGGAAGGAAGCAATGATAATTATATTTGGGTAGAATGTACCATTCACTTTTTGCAAGAGCCAGAAAGTGGCGATGTAAAGGGACTAATGGTAATAAAAGATATTAATGATAAAAAAGGAAAAGAATTAGAACTTAAAAAGCAAGCAGATATGGACTTTTTAACAGAAGTGTATAATAGAGCTACATCAGAGAAATTAATTACAGAAGCAGTGTCACAAAAAATAATAGATAAAGGGGTTCACGCCTTTTTGATATGTGATTTAGATAATTTTAAAACAGTAAATGATACATTAGGGCATCAAATGGGAGATAAGGTACTTATAGATGCAGCAAATGTATTAAAACATCATTTTCGTAAAACAGATATTGTAGGAAGATTAGGAGGAGATGAATTTATTGTATTAATGCAAAATATCAATTCTTTTTCTGCTATTAAAAATACAGTAAGCAGATTGGTAAAAGAACTTGACCAAACATATGGAGAAGGAGAAAAAGAGGTTAGAATAACTGTTTCAGTAGGAATTTCTCTTTCCCCATTGCAGGGAAGTGATTTTTCAACATTATATAAAAAAGCTGATGAAGCATTGTATAGAGTAAAAGAAAATGGTAGAAATGGTTTTGCTATATTTGAAGAAGAAAAAACAAATAAAATACAATAAAATGATGATAATAAAAGGGGATAAATATGAAACAAAAATGTACATTTTCTATTTCTGATATTGATGCCGGTTGGCTTGATATGGATTTTAAAATAGAGGAAAAAATAGTAGCAAGTATTTCTGCCTCTTATATTATAAATGGAAAGAAATCTCCAAAATATTTATTACAAATATTAACAGATTTTATAACAGAAAAAATAGATACTAGCTATGTGCTTTTTTATAGAGAACCAGGTACTGACATTTTATCATTAGAAAAAGATAAATTAATAATTGCCTACTCAAAAAAGTATGCTACAGAAATAGATTTATGTGGAAATATGACATTTGATGAAATTTCTAATATCATTGACATAGAAAAAATAGATTTACAAGAAGAAATTGATATAAAAATATTTATACATTCTGTTTATAAAGCATTTTACAAATATGCAAATAACCGTTTATTATATGACAAATATGAAGAAAATTGGGATTATTTTCCTGATAAAGAATGGAAAGCATTTGAGCAATGTGTTAAACAAAAAGGTTGGAATAAAAAAGATTGGTGATATTAATATTGACAAATGTATAGTGATTTGGTATAGTTGTAACAATAAAGTAAATAGAGCTTATCAAGAGTGGTTGAGGGAAAGGGCCCTGTGAAACCCAGCAACCGGCATAATATTGTAACGGTGCTAATTCCCCCGCAGTATTGCGGAAGATGAGATAATTAAAAAAGCCCTTACGGCTTTTTTTTGTTGCTAATCTCTTTCTTATAAAATATTTACTTTGTATTGTTTATTTTGAATAAATGGTTTTAAGGAAGGAGTAATGAAAATGAGTAAAAGATTATTTACATCAGAGTCTGTAACAGAAGGACACCCTGATAAAATTTGTGACCAAGTTTCAGATGGTGTATTAGATGCCATATTGGCAAAAGACCCACAAGCAAGAGTCGCTTGTGAAACAGCAACGACAACAGGTATTGTATTTGTTATGGGAGAAATTACAACAAGTGCTTATGTGGATATTGAGGCAGTAGTAAGAGATACATTACGTGAAATTGGATATAATAGGGCAAAATTTGGATTTGACAGTGAAACTTGCTCTGTAATTACTTCTATACACGGACAGTCACCAGATATTGCACTGGGAGTTGACAAAGCATATGAAGCAAAAAAGGGAGAAGATGACAGTCGCTTTGATACAGGTGCTGGTGACCAAGGTATGATGTTTGGCTTTGCTTGTGATGAAACAGAGGAATTGATGCCAATGCCAATTTCACTTGCTCATAAATTAACAAGAGCATTGACAGAAGCAAGAAAAAGTAATACATTAACTTATTTACGCCCAGATGGAAAATCACAGGTAACAGTGGAATATGAAGATGATAAACCTGTTAGAGTAGATACGGTTGTAATATCTACACAACATAGCCCAGAAGTAGACCAACAAACAATTTATAATGATGTATTAGAACACATTATTAAAAAAGTAATACCTGCAGAATTGTTAGACGAAAAAACAAAATATTATATCAATCCTACAGGACGTTTTGTCATTGGAGGCCCACAAGGCGACAGTGGTTTAACAGGAAGAAAAATTATTGTAGATACTTATGGTGGCTATGCAGCACACGGCGGCGGTGCTTTTTCTGGAAAAGACCCTACAAAAGTGGACCGTTCTGCTTGCTATGCTGCCAGATATGTAGCAAAAAATGTTGTAGCAAGCGGTATTGCCAAAAAATGTGAAGTACAATTAGCATATGCCATAGGCGTAGCAAAACCAGTTTCTATATTAGTAAATACATATGGTACAGGAAAGATTTCTGATGAAAAAATTACAGAAATTATACAACAGAATTTTGATTTAAGACCAGCGGCAATCATAGAAGGATTTGACTTACGTCGTCCAATATACAAACAGACAGCAGCTTATGGACATTTTGGTAGAACAGACATTGATTTGCCTTGGGAAAAAACAGATAGAACAGATGTATTTAAAAATGCTTTGAAATAGTGATAAATTCCCCCTGATTTTTGAAATCAGGGGTGTTTTTTTTGTTAAAAGATGGTACAATGTAAGATATGCTATATTTAGCAAATACATAAAATAGAGATATAAAAATGTGATACTAAGGAGGTGGAATGTATGGAACAACAAACATTACGTGGCACAGTAGAAGATATTATTTTTCAAAATATAGAGACAGGCTATACTGTTTTTACTGTTTCAGAAAATGAAAGTGAAACAGTAACAGAAACTACTTGTGTTGGAATTGTTCCCCACCTTCACGAGGGAGAAGATGTTGAAATATTAGGACATTGGACAGTACACGCAACATATGGAAAGCAATTTCAGGTACAGTCTTATGAAAAGAAAATTCCCACTACAGAAGAGGGAATTGAACGATATTTAGCTTCAGGTATTATAAAAGGAATTGGAGCAAAAACAGCAAAAAAAATTGTAGAAAGATTTGGAGAAAATAGCTTTCAAATTATAGAAGAACAATCAGAACGTTTAGCAGAAATTAGAGGGATTACATTAGAAAAAGCACAAAAAATAGGTGCTTTGTTTCAAGAACAGCACGAATTAAGAAATGTAATGCTGTTTTTGCAAGGTTTTGGTGTAACACCAACATATGCTATGAAAATATATAAAAAATATAAAGAAAGAACATTTGACATTGTAAAAAATAATCCTTATCGTATTGCAGATGACATTTTTGGTATTGGCTTTAAAATGGCGGATAAAATGGCATCAGCAGCGGGTATTCCATTTGATAGTCCTCATAGAATATGTGCAGGTATTAAATTTGTGTTAAATAAAGCAGTAGGAAATGGACACGTTTTTTTGCCTATGATAGTATTAAAACAGCAGACAGAAGAATTGCTTCAGCTTTACAATATTGATATAGAACAATATTGTAAAGAAATGCAGATGGATAATCAAATATGGCTGGAGAAAATGGAGCAAGAATATCATGTTTATTTAGCCCCTTTTTATTATGCAGAAATTGCAGTGGCAAAAAAATTGTTAGAGTTATCACAAGAGTATGAAGCTGAAAATAGTGTTGATGTAGAAAAAGCTATAAAAAGAGTAGAACAAGAAACAGGTATATTGCTAGCTGAGCAACAAAAACAGGCTGTAATAGATGCTATGACAAATGGTGTATTGATTATAACAGGAGGGCCAGGTACAGGCAAAACAACCACAATCAATACTATTATACAAATATTAAAAGAAGAAGATAACGAAATTGTATTAGCAGCACCCACGGGCAGAGCAGCAAAAAGAATGACAGAAGCCACAGGAATGGAAGCACAAACAATACACAGAATGTTAGGGATTAACTTTATAAATGAAGATAAAAGAAAACAAACATTTGATAAAAATGAAGAAAATCCCATTGATGCAGATGTTGTAATTATTGATGAGTCATCTATGGTAGATATTTCATTGATGTATAGTTTTTTGAGGGCAGTAAGTGCGGGAACAAGATTGATATTAGTAGGAGATGTAGACCAGTTGCCTTCAGTGGGAGCAGGTAATGTATTAAAAGATTTGATTACTTGTCAAAAACTGCCTGTTGTAACATTAAATCAAATTTTTAGACAAGCACAAGAAAGTGCTATTATTATGAATGCACATAGAATCAATCAAGGAGAAAAGTTGATATTAAATGAAAAAGAAAAAGATTTCTTTTTTGTAAAAAGGGCATATAGTGAAGATATTGTAAAAACGATTGTAGAATTGACAATAAAAAGACTTCCTAATTTTTTAAACTGCGATAGTATAAAAGATATACAAGTGTTAACACCCGTTAGAAAAAGCCCTATAGGAGTATATCACTTAAATGAAGTATTACAACAAGCATTAAATCCTGCTGATGAAAATAAAAAAGAAAAAGTATTTAGAAATGTAATTTTCCGTGAGGGCGACAAAGTAATGCAGATAAAAAACAATTATAATATTGTGTGGAAAATATATAATAACTGGGGAAAAGTGACAGATGAAGGTGTTGGTGTATTTAATGGAGATGAAGGTACTGTAACAAATATTGATGAAGTGAATGAAACATTAGAAGTTACATTTGAAGAAGATAAATGTGTAGAATATGATTTTACACAGCTAGAGGAATTGGAACTTGCTTACGCTATTACCATACACAAATCACAAGGAAGTGAATACCCTGTTGTCATTATACCAGTACACAATGGGCCTCCTATGCTTATGACAAGAAATTTGCTTTATACTGCTGTTACAAGGGCAAAACAGCTTGTAGTATTGGTAGGATTGGAGGAAAAAATTTCTGCTATGGTAGCAAATAATAGAGAAATCAATCGTTATTCTAGTTTAGCATATCGCTTGAAAAGTTTGTATGATTTTATGAAATGGTAGTATATAGAGGGTGCAAAAAATGCGTTTTTGTGATATAATATTGCAGTGGTTTTATCCGCCACGTTGTATATTGTGTGGTAAATTATTGCCTATAGTAAAACAAGAGATATTGTGTAATGAATGTCAAAATACTGTACAATGGAAAGAAGGAGCAGTTTGCCAAAAATGCGGCAGAAGTATTTACACAAATGAAAAATATTGTGAAAGATGTCAAAAAGCAAATTTTGTATTTGAAAAAGGAATAGCAGTATTTTCTTATAGTGATGTAAGAGATGTCATTGCACATTTTAAATTTCACTATTGGAAAAGAGATGCAGTACCTTTAGCGAAATTGATGGGAGATTATTTGTTAACACATTATACAGAATTAGTAGAACAGACAGAATTGTTAATTCCTGTTCCTATGTATGAAAAAAAGCAAAAAATAAGAGGATTTAATCAGTCGGAACTTTTGGCAAAAGCAATTTCAGAAAGAATTGAAAAACCATATAGTGCAAATAATTTAAAAAGAATAAGAAATACACAGCCTCAAAGTCTTTTAAATGCAGAGCAGAGAAAACAAAATATAAAAGGAGCGTTCTCTGTAGAAAATGCAGAAGAAATAAAAGGAAAAACAGTATTATTGATAGATGATATATTTACTACAGGTACGACAGTAAATGAATGTTCTAAAGTGCTTTATGAAAGTGGAGCAAAAAGAGTATTATTTTTTAGTTTAGCTGTAGTAGAAAGTGTATAATTTTGTCATATTGTATATATTATGACGGAAAATGATGTTACTTGTCACAAAAGTTTAAGAAGTGTGTCAAAAACACTTCTTTTTTTTTTGTTGTTGTCGTGGTAGAATGAATGTACATTAAAAAAAGAAAGGGTGTCTGTATGAGCAAGGCAGATGAAATATTTATAGCAAACTGTAAAAATATATTAGAAAATGGTTATTCTTCTGAAAATGAAAAAGTACGACCTCATTGGGAAGATGGAACACCTGCTTACACAATAAAAAGTTTTGGTGTAGTAAACCGCTATGATTTATCAGAAGAATTTCCTTTGTTGACACTTCGCTATACAAATTGGAAAGCAGCTATTGATGAAGTGCTTTGGATATGGCAGAAAAAGTCAAATAATGTAAATGATTTAAACAGCCATATTTGGGACGCTTGGGCAGATGAAAATGGTTCTATTGGAAAAGCTTATGGTTATCAGTTAGGTATCAAAAATCAATATAAAGAAGGAATGTTTGACCAAGTAGACAGAGTGCTTTATGATTTAAAACAAAACCCTTATAGTAGAAGAATTATGACAAATATTTATAATTTTAATGATTTGAATGAAATGAATTTGTATCCTTGTGCATATAGTATGACATTTAATGTAACAGGAAAAAAATTAAATGCAATATTAAATCAGCGTTCTCAAGATACATTAACAGCAAATAATTGGAATGTAGTACAATATTCTGCATTGCTTATGATGTTTGCACAAGTGAGCGGATTAGAAGCAGGAGAGTTAGTACACGTAATTTCAGATATGCACATATATGACAGACATATTGAAATGGTAAAACAACTTTTAAAAAGAGAAGCTAAAAAAGCACCAAAAGTAACATTGAATACAGAAATTAAAAATTTTTATGATTTTACAGTAGAAGATTTTACAGTAGAGAATTATGAATATGGAACATCATTAGGTAAAATACCTGTTGCAATATAATAAAGAGGTGGAAAAATGGATATTATTGTATCAGTAGATGAAAATTGGGGCATAGGCAACAATGGACAGCTTTTGACAAAAATTTCAGCAGATTTAAAACGTTTTCGTAAAATGACAACAAACAATATTATTATTATGGGGAGGAAAACATTGGAGTCTTTTCCAGAAGGAAAACCCTTACCAGATAGAATAAATATTGTAATGACACATAGTCAGGAGTATACTTGTGATGGGGTAAAAGTGTGTCATAATATGCAGGAAGTGTTAAAAACAATATCAAAAGAAACAAAGAAATATGTATTTGTAATAGGAGGTGAAAGTATTTATCAACAGTTTTTACCTTACTGCGAAAGGGCTTATGTAACAAAAATATATCAAACATTTGTAGCAGATACTTATTTTAAAAACTTAGATAATGACTATCATTGGAAGCTGATAGAGCAGCAACCAATACAACAAGAAAATGGCATACAATATGCTTATTTGACTTATGAAAATCAACAATATCAACAAAATGCAGTAAAGAAAAAAATTGTATAATATAAAAAAGTATGGAAGGTATTCACTTGTTTGGTATTGGGGAAACAAAAAGGGGTGTAATAGAATAAAAGGAGGTTTGTTACAGTTATGAAAAAATTTTTAGCCACAATAGTGTTGTGTATAGCATTGACAACGACTATGAGTGTAGCATCTGTATGGGCGGAAGATGGCATTACAGTAAATTATGAAGGAAATGCTATTTCTTTTGATACACCACCCTTTTTGGAAAATGGTATTACAATGGTACCTATGAGGGCAATCGCTGAAAAAATAGGTGCAGAAGTGTCTTGGTCAGCTTCAGCAAAAATTGCTACTGTAAAAAGAGGACAAGATATTTTAACAATTCCCGCAGGGGGAAATATTGCAAAAAGAAATGAACAAGATATATTATTAGATATGCCAGCAAAAGTAGTTGATGGACGTGTTTTTGTGCCATTGCGTTTTGTAGGGGAACAGTTAGGATTAAATGTTGTTTGGGATAGAGAAACAAAAACAGTTGCTTTAACAGAAAAAGCACAAGCACCTAAAAAAGTGCCTGTAGTGCAGTATACTAGCAAAGATAAAAGTTATAGTATTACATTGCCAGGAGAAAACTGGAGCGAAGAATATTCTGAACTAGAAAATACAATTATTGTAGATAGTACAGAGGGAGAATTGACGGTATTAATTTCTAATTTTAAAAAACAAGATGTAGCAGCGTCAGGTATACAAACCGCAGAAGAATTTGTAAAATTCAATCAGGATAGTGCTTATTATGCAGTATATGCTATGGGAAGTGTAACGCCAAAAAGTATTACATTAAATAATATGAATGTAATGGGAGCAGATGAAATTAGAGTGGAAGAAAACGGTGTGGTATCAAAAGCATTTTTTGTATATGCACAAACGGAACAATATTATTATGTTTGTGCTATTACAGGAAAAGAAGAATTATATAATGCACATATTTCAGAACTCCAAAGAGCGTTACAGACAATAAAATGAAAAATCAGTAATATACTTGTGGACTTTATCAAAAAAAGAGTTTATAATGTTGTAGAACCTTTTAGGGGATAGAGAACATATGAGGAGGAAGAATAGAAATGAAAAGATTTTTAGCAGCGATGACATTAGGTATGGTGTTGGTAATGGGAACTGTTTCTGCACAAGCAGCAGATTTATCTGTAACAGTAAATGGAACAGCAGTGACATTTGATGCACAGCCTTTTACAGAACAAGGTGTTACATTAGTGCCAATGCGTGCAGTTATGGACAATTTAGGGGCAACAGTAGACTGGAATGCACAAACAAAAGTAGTAACAGCAAAAAAAGATGACAAAACAGTTGTTTTAACAATCGACAGTAAAGTAGCAATGGTAAATGGACAAGCTGTAGAATTAGAAGCAGCAGCAAAAATTGTTGGAAATAGAACATTTGTACCAGTAAAATTTATTGGAGAACAATTTGGTTTAAATGTAGAATGGAATGAAGCAAATAGTGTTGTTTCTTTAACAGAAATAACAACAATACCTGCTCCAGAAGATAAAGCACCAGCAGAAAATGAAGATGTAACAACACCAGCAGAAGATACAACAAAAGTAGAAGATAAAGATGAAACAAAAACAGAAGGCGAAGATACAACAAAAGTAGAAGATAAAGATGAAACAAAAACAGAAGGCGATGACACAACAAAAGTAGAAGACAAAGACGAAACAAAAACAGAAAGCGATGACACAACAAAAGTTGAAGATAAAGACGAAACAAAAACAGAAGGCGAAGATACAACAAAAGTAGAAGACAAAGACGAAACAAAAACAGAAAGCGATGACACAACAAAAGTAGAAGACAAAGACGAAACAAAAACAGAAAGCGATGA
>CAJUJJ010000017.1:29075-47658 GCA_910586765.1 uncultured Clostridia bacterium | reverse complement strand
TAGAAGACAAAGACGAAACAAAAACAGAAAGCGATGACACAACAAAAGTAGAAGATAAAGACGAAACAAAAACAGAAAGCGATGACACAACAAAAACTGAAGACAAAGATGAAACAAAAACAGAAAGCGATGACACAACAAAAGTTGAAAGTGAAGATACAGCAAAAGCTGAATAATTTGTAGTACATATTTCGTAAGAAATAAATAGAGAGCAAAAAGAAGTAATGAAATATGTTTTATATGGAGTTACTTCTTTTTTTATAAAATTAGTATTGTTATACAAGAGAAGTTTTATTTTGAAGTAAAAAGAATGTTTTTTGACGCTAAAATCAAAATAAAAATAGAAAAAATGTTATTTTTTATGCAGTTTTTTTGATATGTTTTTTATACAAGGACATTTGTGCTAAAAAGGGAAAAAATTGTCTTTTTATTTTTGTTTTTTCTATTGACTTTGTAGAAAAACATCATATATAATTAAATAAGCAAATTTTAATAACAGTGTTAAAATTTGTTGTTTTGTGTTTGTGTAATAAAATATTTTGCTGTAGCAGAGGGGGGAAAATATTATAGCAGCTTCTGCTTTTTATATTCATAATATCATACAAAAAATAATAGTATAAAGTACAGTTTTTTAACGAAAAGCCGCAAGAGATTTCTCATTTTTTAAATAGTGAAGGAATATCACCGCAATTATAATTATACTATTTTATAGGAAAACTGTATTTTAAAAATTATTTGATAGGTAAAATGTAAAATAGCAATCAATTTTGTTACATAAAGAAATCATCGTACAACCTTTTAAATAATAAAATAGGAGGGTAATATGAAAGACATACTTGTAAAATGGAATAATATTAGTTTAGTAAAGCGTATCATTGGCGGTATGATAATTGGTGCAATATTGGGTATGGCAGTTCCTAGTTTATCTGTTATTGGTATATTGGGAGATATTTTTGTAAATGCTTTAAAAGCAGTTGCACCTGTATTGGTATTTTTCTTGGTTATGGCAGCATTGGCACAGCATAAAGAAGGCGGAGCGAGCAATATGGGTACAGTTATTATACTGTATTTAGTAGGTACTTTTTCAGCAGCAGTTGTTGCAGTTATTGCGAGCTTTTTGTTTCCAGTTACATTGACATTGCCAGAAGCAGCATCAGGAAGTGCAGCACCTGGTGGTATAGGTGAAGTTTTGAAAACATTGCTTTTAAATATCGTTGCAAATCCTATTGGTTCTATTGTCAATGCAAACTATATTGGTATATTGGCGTGGGCAGTTATATTTGGTTTAGCATTAAAACCAGCTTCTGAAACAACAAAAAAAGGTATTGTGGATTTTTCTGAAGCAGTTTCACAGGCAGTTAGATGGGTAATTAGCTGTGCACCATTTGGTATACTTGGTTTAGTATTTACAACTGTTTCTGAAAATGGACTTGGAACTTTTACAACATACGGAAAATTGTTGATTGTATTAGTAGGTTCTATGGCAGTTGTTGCATTTATTGTAAATCCTATTATTGTATTTATAACAATGGGAAGCAATCCATATCCATTGGTATTTAAATGTTTAAGAGAAAGTTTTATTACTGCATTCTTCACAAGAAGTTCCGCAGCAAATATTCCTGTTAATATGGCACTTTGCCAGTCATTAGGATTAGATGAAGACAATTATTCTGTATCTATTCCTTTAGGAGCAACTATCAATATGGCAGGTGCAGCAATCACTATTACAGTTATGACATTGGCAACAGTACATACATTAGGTATTACAGTAGACATTCCAACAGCGATAATATTGAGCGTTGTAGCAGCAGTTTCTGCTTGTGGTGCATCTGGTGTTGCAGGCGGTTCATTGCTTTTAATTCCTTTGGCTTGTTCTTTGTTCGGTATTTCTGGAGATATTGCGATGCAGGTAGTAGGTGTTGGTTTTATCATTGGTGTTATTCAAGACTCTTGTGAAACAGGTTTGAACTCCTCTACAGACGCATTGTTTACAGCAGCATCTGAATTTAGACAATGGAAAAAAGAAGGAAAACCAATTAAATGGTAATTGTGTTTTGATATTAATATTGGTTGTGCGAAACCTACCCTTATTACTTTTGTAATAAGGGTATTTTTTATGAGAATATCAATATTTATTCATGTTGTTTCATAAATTTTGTTATTTGTAATAAAAATAGAATGGTAAATTTATTTGTGAAAAAAGGATATTTTTGTATTTGTTAATATGTTATATTAAAGTATTTCTCTTGATTTTAAAGCTGGTATATGTTATGATAGGTATAACAGTTGGTACAATAAATGGAAGTGGATAAACAAGCATTTTTAGTTAAGAGAGGAACTTTTTCCTTGTAAAAAGTTCCTCCAGCGGACAAAGTCCGCTGGATAATTAACACTTTTAAAACTCCAACGATTTTTGAAAAAGTTGGGCAAAACTTTTATGAAATAGTAATAAATATTAGTAAAAGTTTTTTAAATTTGCTCTATTTGTACACTCTCCAATAAATACTATATTTATACATAAATTTGTTGGTTTAAAAATCCAATTTTTGTAAATAAAGAAAAGTATTTTTATTTGTATTAAAGTATTTAGGCCATATTATAAAATGATATAGATATTAATATAATATTAGAAAGGGCATTTATTATGTTACATCCACTCTATTCTCTTTATTTAGAACAAAATTGTAATATTCTTTCTATTAACGAAGTAGAAGGCGTTATAGTGAATTATCAAAAGAAAGTTGTAAAAATTCCTTATGATGAATGGGAAAAAATGGAGGAACGTGTACTTTCTTATTCTCAATTTTATTTAGAAAAGTTAGTAGAAAAATATGGGTAAATAAAAAGGCTTTCCATAGCTGATAATGGAAAGTCTTTTTATTTAAAAAACGATAAAGTAATGTAAAAAGAATATCCCCCTTTTATGCCAAAGGGGGAATATTTATTATTTACCAATGTATTCAGAATAATATGTATTAATAACTTCCATAATGGCTTTTTTTGCTTCTTCTGAAACCATTCCGAAAGGTTTTCTACATTCTCCTACTGGTTGCCCTATCAAATTGGTAGCACATTTTACTATAGAATTTGGGTTGCCATATTTAAAACAGTCTCTAATAGGAGCGATAGAAGACTGTGCCTTTTTTGCTGCTTCCATATCGCCTTTTAAATAGTTTTGATAAATGCTTACCATAATTTTTGGCAATATATTTGCAATGGCTGTAATACCACCTTTTCCACCTGCTAACAATGTCCAAAGTATCAAAGCGTCATTTCCAGAAAGCACTGAAAAAGAAGTATCTTTTGTTTCATCAATGTATTGCAATATATTGTTAAAATTACCGCTAGAGTCTTTTACACCAACAATATTTTTGCAATTTCTTGCTAATTTTCCCACTGTTGTAGGTGCAAGGCTTGCTCCTGTTCTTGCTGGAATGTTATACATTACAATAGGTAAATCAACTGCATTTGACAGTGCTGCATAATGCTCATACAATTCATTTTGATTGATTGCTGCAAAATAAGGAGTAATTACAGAAAGTACATCTATGCCAATATTTTTTGCTTTTTCTGACAATGCTATGGTATCTTTTGTGCTGATACAGCCTGTTCCAGCGTAAACCGGTACTCTGCCTGCTACTTCGTCCACAAATATTTCCATAACATCTAATTTTTCCTGTTCATTCATAATGTAAAATTCGCCATTTGTTCCTAGACAAAAAACTGCATCTACACCAGCATCAATTTGACGATTGATTTGTTTTCTCATTTCTTTTTCGTTTATGCTGCCATCTTCATTCATTGCTGTCTGCATTGCTGCAATAATTCCTTTTATTTCTGTCATGTTTTATTCCTCCTATCGTTTTTATATTATTTTACCCTACAATTTTTATATTTTAGGAGGACTTTTTTTATAAAGCCCTCCTTATTTTTTTCTCTCTCATTAAAATAATTTAAGGGGGAAATTTTAAAAGAGAGAAAATGAAATTTTATTGTAAATCGTCAGCATATTTCATAAACAAATCTGTTTGTGTTTTTAATTCTTCTTTGCTTTCGTCAACACCAAGTACATATGGATTTTGATAGTTGTATTTTTTTACTTCTTCATCATATTCTGTATTATTTTGTGCTACATTTTGCATTGCTTCATTTAATTTTTGAACAACAGCTTCATCTGTTCCTTCTGGTGCAAGACAAGCATACATTGTATTTAATATTAAATTGTCATAACCTTGTTCTTTTGCTGTAGGAATGTCTTGTATTAAGTCTGGTTTTTCTTCTAATAATGTGGATAATACTTTTACATCACCATTTTCGATATATTCTTTTACGCCAGAATATGGAACGATAGAAGCGTCAATGTGTCCGCCTAATATAGAAGTCAATCTGCTGGAGGCATCTCCTGCATCTACTATATTAAATTCTGCACCATATTCTTTTGACATAATTGTTGCAGCGATGTAAACGCCTCCGCCTGTAGAAATACCGAATTTAATTTGTCCTGGATTTTGTTTTGATGCTTCAATCAATTCTTCTACTGTGTTATAAGGTGCGTCTGCTGGAACAACAATGTTTTCACCAGACTGTTTTCCAAATATTCCTACTGTTTGAAAATCTTCATAACCAAAATCAGAAAGTCCTGTTGCTAAATTTCCTGTTAATGCTGCTGTGTTTGTCATAATAAATGTGTAATTATCTGCATTTTTGGAGTCTTTGTATTGTCCTAATGCTATCGCTCCATTGCTTCCTGTTACATTGTTTACTACAACAGATACACCAAGTTCTTTTTCCAACATTCTTGCCATCAATCTAGCATTGTAATCTGTATCGCCTCCTGCGGCGTGAGTACAAATAATATTGATAGGTGAATTTGGCCAGTCTTCCCCAGCTTGATTTACTTCAGCATTGTTTCGGCTGCTGCTACCAGAACAACCTGTCAAAGCAGCTAAACTTAACACTCCTACCATAAAACCTGATAATACTCTTTTTTTAATACTCATAATATACCCCTCCTATAATTTTATTCACTTGCTATACTATTTTCAGCCTGTGCCGCTTTTTTATTAGAGCGTAAAGACATAAATACTACAATAACGGTTACTATCATAAATAAGAAAAATATTGGGTGTCTAAAAGCACTATCGCTACTTGCTAATTGAGATGCTTTCCTTAAATTTTCCTCAAACATTGGCCCAAGTATAAAACCTAATATCATTGGTGAGGAAGGTATACCAGCTTTTAAAAGTCCAAAGCCAAGCAATCCAAATATCAAAACACCCCATACATCAAATATTCTGTTGCTGTCGCCAATCGCTCCGATACAACATAATACAACAATCGCTGGCAATAAGAAATTTTTAGGTATGTTCAAAACTTTTATAAATCCTCTCATACCTACCAGCATAAATATCATCATCATAACTGCGGATATTATCATAGCAAAAAATATGCCATATACTACTGCACCATTTTTATCAAATATCAATGGGCCAGGTGATACATTGTGTACCATTAAACCACCTAAAAGCATCGCTGTAGCAGGGTCACCTGGAATACCCAGTGATAAAAGAGGTATCATTGCTCCACCTATTGTACCATTGTTTGCACTTTCTGATGCAACAACACCATCTATAATACCTGTACCAAATTTTTCAGGGTGTTTTGATGAATTTTTTGCTACTGTGTAAGAAATCATACAAGAAACACCGCCGCCAATGCCTGGAAGAATACCAATACCAACGCCAACAAGTGCAGAACGAATACAGTTAAATATTTGGCTAAAAAATTCTTTTGCTGTAAAGCCAATTCCTTTCATTTTGACACCAGATTCAATTTCTATTTTTTCTGGTTTTCTGACCTGTCCTGCATATTTAATTACTTCTGTTACAGCAAATAGTCCTATCAATAATACTAAAAGTTTAAATCCTGCTGTTAAATCTGCACTTCCAAATGTAAAACGCTGTCTGGAGTCAATAGGAGATAATCCTACTGTGGCTAACAATGCACCTATAATTGCTCCTATCAGTCCCTTTACTAAATCCTTTCCAGACAATGTGATAACAAGTGATAGTGAAAATATAGCAAGAGAACAATATTCATAAGGGCCAAATTTAATGGCAAGGCTTGCCAATAATGGAGATATTACTATCAGCAAAAGTACACCAACTACTGTGCCTATGAATGAGAATACAACGCCTACTCCCAATGCTTTGGCTGCCTGTCCTTTTTCTGCCAAAGGACGCCCATCAAAACAAGTTGCTACAGAGGAGGGAGTTCCTGGTATATTTAACAGTATTGCAGAAATCAAACCTCCAGAAATGCCTCCTATATATAATGCAATTAGCATTGAAATACCTTGTGTAGATGTCATAGTATATGTAACAGGCAAAAACATTACAATGGCCATAGTAGCTGTTAAGCCTGGTATAGAACCAAATATAATCCCTACAATAACTCCTATTGCAATAAATAATATTACTAAGGGGTCACCAAATACATTCATTAATCCTTCTACAACCATTTTTTATCCCTCCTTTAAAATCCAAATATGCCAAGTGGCAGCAATACATTCAAAAGACATACAAATACATAATCTAATGCAACTGCTATCACTATGGAGGTAATTAAAGTGACGATATAATTTCTTTTTTCTTTTGGTGTCAATATTAAAGTTTGTACAAAAAGATATATTGCTGTCATAATCAAAAATCCTACAGGTTCTAACAAAGCAATATATATTGCTAATGAAACAAATGTCATTACAATTTCTCTGTTTTCTTTTGCAATATTGGCTATATTAAGCTGTGTTTTGACATAAGTATTATTTTTGATTGCTTCCGTTCTTTGTTTTATACCCCTTACGACTAATATAATACTTAAAACCAATAAACTGATGCCCCATAAATAAGGTATTGCTCTTGCTCCCAAAGGGTCTGAACCTAATCCGCTAAACTTTTTGATTTGAGAAGTTAATACCAAATAAATAATTGAAAAAATGGTAAGCACAATTCCAGGAAATAAATTCTTTTTATATTCCATTTTCATCACCTCTTTATTATTTATTTTTTCCATTTTTCATGTTCGTACACTTTTTTATCAGCTACATAAGGCCATTGCTCTCCATTTAATACTGCTAAACAGCCTTCCACGCACATCAATGCCATATTGATTACTGCTTCACGTGTTTGTGCTGCACTGTGAGGACTGATAAGGAGATTTTTTGTGTTTAAAAGAGGATTGTCTTGTGAAGGAGGTTCTTGCTCGAATACATCTGTACCTGCTGCTGCAATCACACCATTATTTAAAGCATCAATTAAATCTTTTTCATTTACTATGCCTCCTCTGGAACAGTTAATTAAAACAGCAGTTGGCTTCATACTTTCTAATTCTTTTTTTGCAATTAAATTTTTGGTACTCTCTACAAATGGTACGTGTATTGAAACAATATCACATTCTTTTATCATATCATGATAATCTTCAAAATAGATACAACCAATTTCTTCCATTTTTTCTTTTGATAAATAAGGGTCGTAGCCTAGTGTTTTCATACCTATTGCCTTACAAATTTTTTGTGTTTCTCTGCCTATTGCACCTAAACCAATAAAACCAACTTTTTTATCCAAAAGTTCGAATGCTTTTTTGGCATCTCTGATATTCCAGTTTCCTTTTTTCATTTCTGTTTCTGCTTCAGAAAAGTTTTTTGCTATAGAAAACATCATTGCTACTGCGTGTTCTGCAACAGAACGATTATTTGCACCTGGCGTAATTACAACAGGAATACCAGCTTTGGTTGCTGCTTCTACATCTACACTGTCATATCCTACACCTGTTCTTCCTATTACTTTTAAATTTGGAGAGTTCTCTATAACGTTTTTATCGCATTTTGCAATTCTTACAATTAACGCATCTGCATCTTTCATTTCATCTAAATATTCATTTGGGTCACCATTGTCAGCAACATAATAGTTTGCTTTTCCTTCTAATTTTGAAAGTCCTTCCGCACATACTGCTTGTGTCATTACAAATTTCATATTAATTCCCCCCTAGTATTGAATTAATTTTTTTGCAGCTTCTATCAAAACATCTTTATTTCCAAATCCACCTGATTTAGATACGACTTGTAATTTTTTTTCATTCCATTTTAATGTAGAAAGTACAACACCTTGACTAATTTCACATACTGGAGTTAATTCTGTATTTTCTAAGTTTTTCATTAAACCCATTAAAGTGTCTCCTCCAGTCATAAATATGGTATAATCCATACCTTTTTTGATAAGATATTTTACTATTTTACCATGGCATTTTGCAATGGCAAATCTGACTTGTTCTTTTGATAATCCTTTTTGTTCTGCTAATTTTTCTGTTTCATATGGTATTTCATCGAATGTATCTACAATGATACAATTATGATTTTGACAGATATTTTCTAATTTTTTTAAAAATTGTTTGCCTTTTTCTGTATCATAATATTCTAAAAATAATTTTTGATTTGCAGATAAATTTACTCTTTCAAAACCATTTTCACAAGCATATTCCATTTGACTTTTTGTAATAGGATTTAAACTGCCACAAGCAACATAAAGTCCTTTCTTTTTTTCATATACTGCTTCAATATTTCCTTTTAAACAAAGTACCTCTGGTAAAAACTCTGCTAAACCTGCACAACCTGCTAACAATTTTAATTGCTGTGACTGCTTTAATTCATAAAGTCGGTTTTTCATATCTTGCTCTGTTTCTGCATCAAATACTACAACACCTTGTTCTATTTTATGTAAATAGTCTTTTATCTGTATTTGTTTTTCTACACAACATACTTCTATATCTGTATACTCTTTTGTAATAATGTCTTTCATATGAGAATGTTTTACAGGCTCAAAGGGGTCTTTTGCAAAAGCGGTTTCTGAAAGAAGTACATTATTGATGTAGTGATTTCCATTTTTTGTAATACGTCCTATTTTAGGAAATGCTGGTATAAAATAAATACATTCTTTGTAAACATCTGAAACTGCTTTTAATTCTGTCCCTACATTTCCACGCAATGCAGAGTCTGTTTTTTTGTAAATGTAGTCAATATTTTTTCTTTTTGCCCAAATCATAACACATTTTACAATTTCATATGCTTGCTGTGCTGTCAAAGGTCTTGTTTCTAAATCAATTACTAATACCTGTGTACTGTCAGAAATCGAAATATTTTCTGGATTTTGTTCTACTGCAATTTGTATTTTAACGCCTTGCTTTGTAAATTGTATTCCTGTATCTAATGCTCCTGTAAAATCATCTGTAATTATTAACAGTTTCAACATAGTATTTTACCACCTGCCTTATTTATTTTTAGCAAGTAGAACAGCATATTCTATAGAATTTGAAAGACTGATTTCATTGGAAACACCTTTTCCAGCTAAATCAAATCCTGTACCATGGTCTACAGATACTCTAATGACTGGAATACCTAATGTCACATTAATTCCTGCTACTGCGTCCCATTTTTTTAATTCTTTATTATATACAAATCCTTTTACTTTTAATGGTATGTGTCCTTGGTCGTGGTACATTGCTACAACAATATCATACCAACCACCTAATGCTTTTGAAAAAATAGTATCTGGAGGTGTTGGCTTCTTTTCTGGAATATCAATTCCTTCTGAAATTGCCTTGTCAATCGCTGGCTGAATTTCTTCTATTTCTTCTGTGCCAAACATACCATTTTCACCACAATGTGGATTTAAACCAGCAACACCGATTTTTGGTTTTTCAATGCCTATGGCTTTACAAGCATCATTTGCAATTTTAATAACTTCATATACTCTGTCTTTTTTTACTCTGTCACACGCTTCACGGAGTGATACGTGAGTAGATACATGTACTACTCTTAAATCATTGTGAGCTAACATCATAGTGTATTTTTTTGTTTTTGTAAAATCGGCATAAATTTCAGTATGTCCTGAGTAGTGATGCCCTGCTAAATTGACTGCTTCTTTGCTGATAGCATTTGTAACTGTGGCATCAATTTCATTTGACATAGCAAGCTCTATGACTTTTTTGACATATTGAAAAGCAGCTTCTCCGCACATTTCGGATATTTTTCCATAAACTCTTTTTTCAATGTCAACTAATCCCATATCATATACATCAATCGTTCCAAATGAAAACTGTGCATCTGAAACATTTTTTACTGCATTGATACGAAAATCATTTTGCTTTCCTAATAATTTTAATGCACATTCCATACAGTTTGCATCTCCAATAATAATAGGTTTGCAATTTTGATATACTTCTGAATGAGATAATGCCTGTATGGATAATTCTGCACCATTTCCCGCTGGGTCGCCCATTGTAATGCCTATAATTGGTCTGTCCATATTTTTCCCCTCTCTTTCTGAATGATATTGCAATTTATTTTAATACTTTTAAATAAATTTCTCTGATGTCGTTTAAACTTAATTCTTTCATATTGTTTACAAGAAGCCTTGTTTGCTGACTTCCAGCATCTACAAGAAAATCTAAATCTTCCATTTTTACACCAAATTCTTTTAAATCTGTAGGAATGTTTGTTACTTTTACAATATCTGCAATTTGTTCAATAATATATTGTGCTTTTTCGTCAATACTTTTTGATATTAATGTAGGCTCTATGGCATCACATAATGTTGCTAATCTGTGTTTGCAGGCATCTTTGTTAAATTCCATAACGTGAGCAAATAATATGGCATTAGATACACCATGTGCAATATGATATTTTCCGCCCAATGGATAAGATAAAGCGTGTACTGCTGTTGTGCCGCTTCCTGTGATGGCAATACCGCCATAAAAAGCACCTAAAAGCATATTGCTTTTTGCTTCCATATTATCTGCATTGTTGTATGCTTCTCTGATATTTTGAAATATCAATTTTGCTCCATACATAGCATATAAATCAGACAATGGTGTAGCTTTTTTAGAAGTAAAACATTCTACACAATGTGCTAAAGCATCTACTCCTGTGGCTGCAACAATAGATTTAGGCAGTTTTTTAATCATTTGTGCATCTAATATGACATAGTCTGGTATCATAGAAGCATTTACAATGCCTTTTTTAGATTGTTCTTCAGGAATTGCTACAATAGCATTGCAAGTTGCTTCTGAACCTGTTCCACAAGTGGTTGGTATCATAATGGTTTTAATTTGTTTTTTTGCCAGTGTAGGGTCTTGAAGCAAGTCTTTTACAGTATAGTTCGCATCTTTTAATACAGAACACAGTTTTGCTGCGTCCATAACACTTCCTCCACCTATTGCAATAATAATGTCACCTTTGCAGCCTTCTACTTGTTTCATTACTCTTTCAATATCTTGATAAGCAGGTTCTGGAGTTAAATCATCAAATACCTCATATTCTGTATGTGCTTGTTTTAATACTTCAAGCAATATGTCTAAAAGACCTGTATTTTTTATTCCTTTGTCTGTAAATACAACTGCTTTTTTGACACTTTCTTGTTCTATTACTGATGTTACATTTTTTATGCTTCCTTCTCCTCCATAAATACAGGAAGGTATTTTAATTTGATAGTTCATAACTTCATCTCCTTAAAACGTTTCATTTTAATATGTTTATGTTGTTATTTATATATTACTTTATTTTTTAAAAATTTCAATACAATAATATTACATTTTTGTATTATTTTGATACAGTTATTATATAAAATCGTTTTAAATTGAAACATATTGTGTTATAATGATATTATATAAATAAATTTATTTCAAATTGAAAGGGCGATAATAAAATGAAAAAAATAAAAATGCTTGCAGTTGCTCCATATGAAGGAATGGCCGAAGCAATAGCTGCCATTGCAAAAGAAAGAAATGATATTGAATTAACAGTACAAACAGGAGATTTAAGTACAGGAAAAAATATTGCTATAGAATTATCTCATAATAATTATGATGTAATTATATCACGAGGAGGAACTGCGGAATTAATACGCTCTGCTGTAGAAATTCCAGTAGTAGAAGTGTCTATTTCTGTATATGATGTGCTTCGTGCCATTAAATTAGCAGAAAATTATTCTGGAAAATTTATAATAGCAGGTTTTTCAGGCATTACATACTATGCTAGATTACTTTGTGATTTGCTACAATATGATATTGATATTATTACATTTACAAGTGAAGAAGATGCCCTTCCCGCATTGCGTGATGCCAAAAAGAAAGGTTGTAAATTGGTTCTTTGTGATATGTTAGGCTCTAGCATTGCAAAAAAATTATGGCTTAATGCGATATTAATTCCCTCTGGTACAGAAAGTATTACAGCAGCATTGAATGAAGCTGTAGAATTAGTACATTCTTCACAATATGTACATAAACAAAAAGATTTGTTTCAAGAACTTCTTACAAATGAAGATAGAGAATTTTTAATATATGACCCAGCAGGGAAATTGTGGTTTTCGAGTTTTTCCATTGAACAAACAAATACAGCACTTATGAATATTGTACAAAATTATATTAAGTCATTTCTGAAAACACCAGACCAAACAATCGCAAGACAAATACGAGATAAAGTTTATGTATTAAAAAATTGTCATATTTATTATGCAGAGCAAAAATATACTGCTATTACCATACAACAAAAAGATGCACTGTTTTCTGAAGAAGATTTGGGTATTACTATTTATAATAAATCAGATGGTTCCTCAAGTGATTTTACAAATTATTATAGTAGTTCTAATAATGTAGGCGATTTGTCAAACAGAATAGAACAATATAGTAAAACAAATATTCCTATATTGATTATAGGAGAAGTTGGAACAGGGAAAGATAAAGCAGCTTCTCTTTTGTATGAGAATGGTGCTTTTGATAAAGCTCCTTTTTATACCATAGATTGTGCTTTTATGGGAGAAAGAAAGTGGAATAATTTGATTAGTAATGAAAATTCACCTTTGAATACATTACATACTACAATTTATTTAAAAAATGTAGGTGCTTTGTCTAAATTGCAGCTGAACAAACTTTTTACTTATATAGAACAAACAAAATTAAATAAAAAAAATCGTTTGATATTTTCATTGGTATTGAATAATAAAGAACAAAAAGAAACAGAAACTGCAAGAACATATTTGGAAAATAGCCTTTGTTGTCTTACATTAAAATTGCCTCCTTTAAGAGAACGTATTGAAGATATTCCAAGTATTACAGCACTTTATATACACAAATTAAATATATCTAGTGAAAAGCAAATTATAGGATTGGAAACAGAAGCTATGGAGTTGCTACAATCATTTCCATGGCCTCATAATCTTGACCAATTACAACACGTGTTGAAAGAATTGGTTGTGACTACACATACTCCTTATATCACTTATGAAAATGTAGAACAAATGTTAAAACAAGAACAAACATTTTCTCCATTTCAGTATACACCTTCTGTCCATTTTAATTTGAACCAAACATTAGACGAAATTAACTATCAAATTATAATGACTGTATTGAAACAAGAAAATGGAAATAAAGAAAAAACTTCTAAACGTCTGGGTATTAGTCGAAGTACATTATGGAGAATATTAAAAAATCATGCTGCTAATACAATGAAATAATAAATACTATTTTAATAAAAAAGTAGTATATTTATTATTTTGATAAAAGTTTGAAAATATTTGAGGGGAACTTTTTCACTTGTAAAAAGTTCCCCCATTTTAAAAATGCTTATTTAGTTACTCCTAAATTTAAAAAAAATTTGACAAAAATTTTCAATGACAACTTCGCTTTACTAATTGAAAAAGGGAATTTATGAACAGGTTGAGACTATCTTGATAAAAAGATAGTTTTCATTTTCTATATTTTGTATATAAATCATAATAATAAAACTTATGATTATTGTAAATAAATTTTTAATATTTGTGCTACTTCAGCACGTGTTGTACTCTCTTTAGGAGAAAGTGCTGTATCACTTGTGCCATTTAATATACCAGTGTTACAAGCCCATTTTACAGCATTTGTAGCATAGCTACTAATATTGTTTATATCTTGATAATTTAAAATAGTATTTTGTGCTGTGCTGACATCTTTACCCTTGTACTGTGCATAACGATATAATATAGTAGCCATTTGTTCACGAGTAATATTGTCGTTAGGAGCAAATGTTTGGGCGTTATAACCACTAATAATACCTTCACGGACTGCCCACAATACAGCATCTCTATAATACATATTTTCTGCTACATCAGTAAAATTCATAGTGTAGTCAACAATAGGCTTGTTTTCTATTCTCCAAAGTATTGTAATTATCATAGCACGAGTAGCTGTGCTGTTAGGTTCAAATGTTTTTGTGCTTGTGCCAGACATCAAACCATTTTCTACACAATATTTTACAGCATCATAATACCATTCATTGCTGTTTATGTCTGTAAATTGTGACAAAGCAATACTGTTTTGAGATGTAGTATTATTTTGTGCTGTTTGTGTAGTTGTATTAGGCACAATAACATCTGTTATAGTGTTTGAAGTTTCTGCTGTAGCTGTATTTTGTTGTTTTACCCAACTTCCGTTTCTTCCGCCACTACTGCTACTTGATGTGTGTTTCTTTATTGTTTCAAATGGCTTTTTGTCGTAAGCGATGGCATAATAAGCCATTTTGTTTGTGTAAATGTGTATGCTATTTCCGTCAATGTAAAATGTACCATCTTGAGCTGTGTTAGCTGCACGAGATACTAATTGTGCTGTGATAGGTGCATCAAATAATTTTTGTAATCTACTTGCTTTTCCATCATAGTAACGACAAACAGTAATGTTTTGTTTGTCAGAAACATCACAAGGTACAATAATTTCAAGTGTATTTTCTGTGCCAGTAATTTCTGTAGCTGTGCTATTATTTCCGTTTAACACTTTTTGCAATGTAATTTCTAAAAATTCTATTTCAGAACGTTTTGCAATTTTGGTTATGCTGTTTTGAATATCGTTGTTACTTTGTAGCTGTTGAGGTTGTATTGTCAATGCTAATTTTACAGAAGCTCCTTGTTGAGCATAATTTTGTGCTTCTTCTTCTAAACCGTTTACTACTGCATTTTCAACATTGATTTCTGTAGAAACATTTCCACTAGGAGTATTGACTTCTGTACTAACGTTGTTTATAGGGAATATAATATTTGCGTCAGTAATATTGCCATTTGATAAAACAACTGTTTTTGAAATTGTTTCGCCGTTTATATTTGCTGTAATGTCATATGTACCAGAAGATAAAGAAGAAAGAACATATTTTCCAGTACTGTCTGTGGTAGTAGAAGCACCTGTTGTGGTCACAACAGCATTTGGTATTGCTGTACCGTTCAAATATGTTACAATACCGCTTATACTGTAAGTACGTGATGGTGTAACTGGTGCAACTGGTGTAATAGGTTCATCTGGCTCGTCAGGTGTAATAGGCTCATCTGGTTCGTCAGGTGTAACAGGTTCATCTGGCTCGTCAGGTGTAACAGGTTTATCTGGTTCGTCAGGTGTAACAGGCTCATCTGGTTCGTCAGGTGTAACAGGTTTATCTGGCTCATCAGGTGTATTTTCTGTCCATTTTGCATAAATAGTAGTGTTTTTGGTAATTGCAGTGTCAAAATCATATGATACTGTCAAAGTATCATCAGCATACCAACCTTCAAAAGTAAATCCTTCTTTGGTAGGGTCAACAGGTTGCAATAAGGTGTCATTGTAGTATACATTTTGTGTATTTTCTGTTTCGCTGTCAATATAGAACGTTACAGAGTATTGATTTTTCTGCCATTTAGCAGTAAGTATAATGTTGTCAGTAATTTCTGTATCAAAATCATATAATTGTGTCAATGCTGTATCAGTATACCAATTTACAAAAGTGTGTCCCTCTTTAGTAGGGGTATTAGGTTTTGTAACTTTTTGACCAACAATTACTGTAATAGGGTCAATAATAGCACCGCCATTTGTGTCAAATGTAACTACTTTTTTATCAGGTGGTAACAATTCCCATTTAGCAGTAAGCGTAATGTCAGCAGTAATTGCAGTATTTTCAAAATCAAAAGCAGTATCGCTGCCATCAGCAAACCAGCCTAAAAACTTGTAACCCTCTTTGGTAGGAGGAGTAGGAGAAGTAGCATTTTCACCATCATTTATAGTTTGCTGTGCAGGAATAGCAGTACCACCATCAGCATTAAATGTTACAGTAAATGTGTCTACTTCTTCCCATTTAGCAGTAAGAGTAATGTTAGTGGTAATTGCAGTATTTTCAAAATCAAAAGCTTTATTAGATGAAAACCAACCTAAAAATTTGTAACCAAGCTTCTTAGGGTCATCAGGTCTAGTAGCTTTTTCGCCTTGAAGTACAATCTGCTTTTCGGGTTCAGGAGTACCACCATCAGTATCAAAAGTTGTAGTATAAAAATATACCCATTTTCCAAAAATAGCAGTATCTTCAGTAATTGGTGTATTAAAGTCAAATTTTTTTGTAAATGTATTATCAGTATACCAGCCTAAAAATTTGGAACCATTTTTAATATATGTGGGTTCATTAGCTGTATCACCAGCATATACGACTTGTGTTACTCTATCAATTATACCCCCATCATAAGAATTCAACTCTGTACTATCATAAAAAGTTACATTAAATTCTGGTATTGACGCATCAACTAAAATGGCCCTATAAGGATAATTATTTGGACGAAGTTTTATTATATAATTAATGTCGTCACTTTTAAGTACTTCAAATATACCCAACCAATCATTTTTAGACTTCATAATAATTGGTTTTTGAGAAGGATCTTCTGTAGTAATACCAACTTTTCCTTCTCTTGAAGAAATATAGTCATATAAATCTTCAGGAGAACCAGGAGGAGGTGAACCTCCCAAATCATAAGTGTAAATATAACAATTTTTTGATAGATAGATATTGTTTGGCTTATTATTACTATCAGTATTGTCAGTAATAACAACATCTTCATAGAGCATTAAAGGTTCATCAAAAGTATAATTATCAGTAATATTGTCAATGGCATTATTAGGGCTTACATATATGCCCCCACCATTATCAGAAGCTGTATTGTCACTAATAGAGCCATTTGTTATTGCAATGTGACCTTTATTAAGACATATGCCCCCACCATTAGTAGCAGATGTATTGCCACTAATAGAAGTATTTTCTATTTGAACTGCTATAAAATCACTATCATCATTAACATATATACCTCCACCGTTATCAGAAGCTGTATTGTTACAAATAGAACTATTTTCTATTTGCATAGAACTCTTATTAAGACATATGCCCCCACCATTAGTAGTAGATGTATTGTTATTAATAGAACTATTTTTTATTTTTATCTGAGCAAAATCACCATATATACCACTACTATAGTTATTACTAATTTCGCTATTATCTATAGAAAAATTATAATATTCAGAAATATGAATACTACCACTATTTTCATTTAAAGTAGTGTTATTGCTAATACTACCATTTTCTATAGTACAATTTATGATATTAGGATAAGAAGGAGGAGGAGTAGAAAGATCAGAATGATCCATAAGTGTGCATATAGCACCACCATATTCAGCAGTATTACCACTAATTTCGCCACCTGTCATAACAAATTCGATTGCGTATATACCGCCTCCGCACCCAGAATCATAAGTATAAGCACTGTTATGGCTTTCATCATATAATGCGGTGTTATTACAAATAGTACCACCATTCATAGTAAATGTACCACTACCATATACACCACCTCCGCCACCGCCATTAGCAGTATTATTACAAATAGTACCACCATTCATAATGAATGTACCACCATTATATACACCCCCACCACTAATTGCAGTATTATTGCAAATAGTACCACCATTCATAATAAATGTACTATTATAGAAAGTATATATACCACCACCACCATGAGCACTATCAGCATTTGTACAACCGCTAATTTCACCACTATCCATAATAAATGTACCACTATATATAGATACTCCTGGATAATCAAGAGTTGAAGTTGGAGTAATTTTACCCTTTCCTGTACAATCGCATAGTGTTAGTGTAGCATTATCACTACTTATCATAAAAATATTTTCAAGAGTATGCCCATTTAAACAAAGTACTACCTCTACATTATCTGTATCTATATTTGCATTTGTATCCTTAATCTGAATGCCATCAACATCTCTATCTAAATAATATTTTCCGCTTACATTGAGTGAAATAAGTTCATGATTTGTATATGAATCTATTACTACATCATCATCATCTAAAGCTATCCAGCCTGTGTGGTCTGTATGAGCTGAGCCTGTTCCGCTTGGTATTGTTGGTTGTTGTTCTTCAGGCTGTTGTTCTTCTATGGTAGGCTGTGTTACTGCTAGTGTGTTTTGTACTATTTTGTTTGGTATTTGAAATATGTTGTCTGTTTTGTTTGTGTCTTGTTCTGTTTGTTCTGGAGTTTGGTTTTCTTCTTCTTGGTTATCGTCGTCGGAAGAAACGTCACTGTCGACTTGGTTATCATCGTCGGAAGAAACGTCACTGTCATTTTGGTTATCATCGTCGGAAGAAACCTCGCTGTCATTTTGGTTATCATCGTCGGAAGAAACGTCACTGTCGACTTGGTTATCATCGTCGGAA
>CAJUJJ010000017.1:0-28975 GCA_910586765.1 uncultured Clostridia bacterium | reverse complement strand
TTGGTTATCATCGTCGGAAGAAACGTCACTGTCGACTTGGTTATCATCGTCGGAAGAAACGTCACTGTCATTTTGGTTATCATCGTCGGAAGAAACCTCGCTGTCATTTTGGTTATTATCGTCAGAAGAAACTTCACTGTCATTTTGGTTATCGTCGTTGTCAGAAGAAGCATCATTGTTGTCATTTTGGTTGTTGTCATCGGAAGAAACATCATCACTGTCAGTTTGATTGTCATCAAAAATGTCATTTGTGTTTTGTTTTGTATTGTCTGTGTTTTGCTCATTTTGCTGCTCATACTGTACTAGACATTGTTCTGTATGAGTATGCTCTTGTTTGTCACAAATGAGTGTTTGACTTTCGTCGTAACATTCTTCACTGTGGCTATGAAGCTCTTGACCGCATTCAAATATCTGTTGTTGTTCTTCTGCCAATACTGTACTTGGAAGTAAACCCAAAAGCATAGATATTGTGAGTACATAGGACAACAAAATACGAATTGGTTTTGTTTTTCTCATAATATTCCCCCTCACTAGTATAAAATGGTAAAAAATTTACTACGATAACTGTAGTAAATAAGGGGCTAGCCCCTTATTCGGTTTGTTTAATTACATTATATTATAGCACTGTTGTTATTTAAAATGCTAGCGATATAATGTATTTTTGTATATTTTGTATTAATAAAATGTTAGTGAAAATGCGATATAATGTATTATATAGATATAGTAAAATTGCAGTACACAACAAAATGATAACTTATTATTTGGTAATATTACAAAAAATTATAATATAAGATTAGAATAGTAGAATGGTTTTATTTTTTAGTAGTAATTCCAAAAACCTTATCAATATGCCATATTTTAGCGCAAAAATAAAAAAAACGGAACCCCATGACAAATGTCACAAAACTCCGCTTTCTAAACTGCACCTTTAGGGGCTCGAACCCTAGACCCACTGATTAAGAGTCAGTTGCTCTACCAACTGAGCTAAAGGTGCAAATATGATTAACTGAACTGTAAAAAATATGATACAACAAAAAGAGATATTTGTCAATAAAAATTTGTAAAAAATAATAGCAGAAAACAATTTTTTGACAGTATATTTTTTATTCATGAGTAATATTATTGCATTATTATAAAAATAGGTATAGAATGGATAAGAAATAAAGCATTTAGAAACAAATAAAGGAGGATATATCATGGCTTTTTTATGGGATAAAAATTTAGAAACAGGAAATGAAATGATAGACCAGCAACATAAGCAATTAATTACAGCAATTAATAATTTATTGCAAGCGTGTTCCTCTGGCAAGGGCAGAGAAGAAATTACAAAAACAATGAAATTTTTATATGACTATACAGCAAAGCATTTTTCAGATGAAGAAAAATTGCAATTAAAATATCGTTATCCAGATTATGTAAATCATAAAAGATACCATGAAGAATTTAAAAAAGTGGTAAGAGAATTATCCGTACAATTACAAAAAGAAGGACCTACTATTGCATTAGTAGGAAAAGTAAATACAAGCATAGGAGGCTGGCTTTTAAACCATATCAAAATACAAGATGTAAAAGTAGCTGCTCATATTAAATCACAGCAATAAAGAATACATAAAAGGGGGTTATCATAGCCCCTTTTTTTTATAAATGATATAAAAAGGAATGAAAATATGAATTTGAATATACCTAAAAAAATAGAAAGAATGTTGCAAAAAATTAATTCTGCTGGATATGAGGCATATATTGTGGGAGGGTGTGTGAGAGATTGTTTTTTAAAAAGACAACCTCAAGATTGGGATATTACTACATCAGCAGAACCAGAACAAATTAAAAAAATTTTTAATAGAACATATGATACTGGATTGCAGCATGGCACAGTAACAGTATCATGGGAGGGGGAACATTACGAAGTAACAACATATCGTATAGAAGGAAAATATGATGACTGCCGACACCCCAACAATGTAACATTTACAAAAAGTTTAAAAGAAGATTTACAAAGAAGGGATTTTACAATCAATGCCATAGCCTACCACCCACAAGAGGGAATAAAAGATTATTTTTCAGGACAAAAGCATATAGAACAAAAAATAATAAAAGGAGTAGGAAATGCAGCAGAACGTTTTCAAGAAGATGCCTTGAGAATGTTAAGGGCATTACGTTTTTCTGCACAAATTGGATTTGATATAGAACAAAAAACATATGAGGCATTACAGCAGCAAAAGGGATTAATTAAAAAAATTAGTGTAGAAAGAATACGTGATGAATTAGAAAAGATGTTACTGTCTGAACATATAGAAAAAATAAATCTTTTGTGGCAATCAGGGCTTTTAAATGAAATATCACCTATGTTGTCAGAAAAAATGGAGCAATATGGGGAACAAGTAATAAAACAGATAAAAAAAGCTCCTTTTGACAGAATGATAATATGGACAATATTTTTACAATATATGACGGCAGAACAAGGAGAAGCGTTTTTAAAATATTTAAAATTTGATAATAATACTGTAAAAACAGTTGTAATGCTTTTAAAACATTTAAAAGATGATATTGCACTAGAAGAATATGAGTTGCGAAAAAAAGCAAATGAAATGACAACAGAACAACTAAATAGGCTTCTTTTGATACAAGAAATACAACAAAGACAAAATATAAAACAATTAAGAGATTGTTTTGATAAAATATTACAAAGAGGAGATTGTATTACATTAAAGGAATTGACTGTTACAGGGGAAGATTTAATCAAAACAGGAATGGTTAAGGGGAAAGAAATAGGAACTATGTTACATTTTTTACTAGATGTAGTGCATAGAAATCCAGAAAAAAATACAAAAGAGATATTATTGCAATGTGCAAAAGAAAAACAAAAATAAAGTTATATTCTAAAGGCTTGCTTCATATGATAAAAAGAGATATGGTTACTATTTTATAATAATAGCACTGTTGCGGGGGGAGAGAAATGGAATATAACTATGATAAAATATTATGGGAAGGATATGGATTACGTTTTTATGGTGGAAATAGAATTCGCACAGGCTACCTCTGCAAAACAGATAAAGGATTGCTTGAGATACGTAAAAATACTTCTCATAGAAAACAGATATTGTTTGAATATGATATAAAAGAACATTTATATCAAAAAGGATTTTGTAATATTAACCGATTTGAAATAAGTCAGCAAGGACTGCCCTATTATACATGGGAAGAAAATGATTATATAGTAGAGAAGGCAATAGAAACAGAAGCTCTTGATGAGGAGGAAAAACAAACATTTGTAATAGGAGCAAAAACGTTGGCAAAATTACATAATGCAGCAAAGGGATTAAATAGTACAGCAGGATATTTTGCAGTAAAAAATCGTTTGAAAATATATGAAAAGAGAAGAATTGAATTGTTAAAAATAAAAAAAAGAATAGAAAAACAGGGAGGGTATAGTGCACTAGATTTGATTGTGAAACAAAACTATAATTATTATATGGAAAAAATAGAGCAAGCAAATGAGTTGTTTTTAGAAGCAGAATATGAAAAAGAAATGAAAAAAGTGGAACAGCAAAAAACAATATGTCATAATGCTTTTAAAGGAGAAAATATTAGAAGAAATGAAAAAGGCAATATATTTGTAACAGGATTTTCAAAATGTACTTATGATAATAATATGGTAGATTTGGTAATGTATTTTAAGCGTTTTTTAAAAAAACAGCAATGGGATATAGAAACAGTAGAAAAAATGTTTTCTGAATATCATAGCGAAAATCCTTTATCTGCTCAAGATAAAAAAATGCTTTTAGCATTGTTTATATATCCTGAAAAATTTCTTTCATTGTGTAATGAATATTATAATAAAAGACGTGTTTGCGTTTCGCCTGCTATGTTAGAAAGAATGGAAGTATGTATTGCAGGGATAGAAAAAAATGAAGAAATGATAAAATGGCTTCAAACAATTTCATAATAAATAGATATTGTAATAATTCGTCGATTTTATATTAAAAATTGGCGAATTTTGTTGTATAATGCTTTTTTATGAAGTATAATATTTTTATTATTATATTGGGAAAAGAGGCATTTACATGGGATATAGAGATGTTTATTTTGATAAAAATAAATCCAATCATGGTTGGTATACTTGTGTTAGATGCGGTAAAAAACTTCGCAAATCTGATGTAGATATTGACCACATTATTCCTCAAAGTAGAGGAGGAAGTGATAACATTTTAAATTTGCAGTGTATGTGTAAAACTTGTAATCGTTCTAAACAAAATAGTATGGGATTGGAAACTGTAACAGATTTAGGGAAAAATATTGTTAGAAATATATTTCGAAAAAGATAAAAAGAAAAGCCAAAAAAATGTATTTATATGACTTTTTTTGGCTTATTTTATTGATTATATCGCATCAAAACATAGTTTAAATGTTTTTTGTTCTTGATAATTCATGGAGCCAGCAACATAACATATTATTTCATTTTCATTTAATTCTATTTTTTGAATATAGAGCGGTTTATCATAATTCGTTTTTATAATTCCGGATTGCACAAATTGTCCGTTTTGCTGTAAACTAACTTTAATAATATCATTGTCTTTATTGACATATACAAAATTATTTTCATCTAAAAAAGCAATCAAATGACAATCTTTTATAGCTGTTGAATCTGAAATCCATACCAAAGAAGAAAATTTTCCAAGACATTTTTTATTTGCAATACAAAATACTTTTACAATAGTACCTAATGCTCCCATTGCGATATAGTTATCATTAGGGCTAAAAGCGATAGATGCTAAATTTTTATATTCCTCTTGCACATCGTTGTAATACTCATAAAAACATAGTTCTAAATTGTAAAGGTCAACAATGAAAACACTACTAAAATAAACGGGTGTAAATATTACTTCTCGTCCATCTGCATCTTGTGGGTCATAAATAGCTCTGACACGAATGGCTGCATAACGTCCCGTATTACTGAAATCTACTTGTGTTAGTTCGTCATAATAGCAACAAGTATATATTTCCTCAAAAGAATTATCTTCATAGCTAATATCTGGAAATAGTTTAAAAAATTTTACAACTCTTTTTTCTGAAAGTGATATAAAATAAACATAACCTATGCCATATGTTACAATAACATATTTTAAGTCAGGTGTAAAAAAAGCTTGTGGAAATACCAACCATTCTGTATACAAATATTGATACCTATATTGAAACAGATGTATATGAAAGGATTTCGTTATGTCTGTTTTATTTTCTACATTTACAAAACCTTCCTCTGTAAAACTTACTGACCACATTTCATTTTCTGCTTTAAAATGACACATTTTAATTTTCACCTCCACATATTGATATTTTAATTTGTTGTTTTTTGTTTATATAAATTATAACATAATATGATAAATAATTATATTTGTTTATATGAAAGTTAATATACAATTTACAAAAAATAAAAAAACATTATGCCCTTTTAGGGAATAATGTTTTTAGCATATTATATTGTTTTAAAATAGTCGTTATTTATAGTAATTAGTTTTTGAATATATTCTTTAGAAGGGCCACCTTCTACATTTCTAGCATCAACACATTTTTCTACTTTAATGGCATCATATACTGTTTCATTAAATACAGGAGAAATTTTTTGATACTCTTGTAATGATAAATCGTCTAAATTTGTGTTGTGATTGATACAGTAAAGTACAAGTTGACCAATAATAGCATGAGCATCTCTAAAAGGCACACCATTTTTTACAAGCCAATCCGCAGCATCTGTAGCATTTGTAAAACCACCTTTTGTAGCAGCATACATATTTTGTTTATTTACTGTCATAGTATCTATCATAGCAGTAAACACAGGTAAACACATTTTAATGGTATCTACAGCAGAAAATACAGCTTCTTTGTCTTCTTGCATATCTTTGTTGTAGGCAAGAGGAAGTCCCTTCATTGTAGTCAAAAGTCCTATTAAATTGCCATAAACACGTCCGGTTTTACCTCTAATCAATTCTGCCATATCAGGATTTTTTTTCTGAGGCATAATACTGGAGCCTGTAGAATAAGCATCATCTAATTCTATAAAGCGAAATTCGTGACTGCTCCAAAGTATTATTTCCTCGCAAAAACGGCTCAAGTGCATCATAATAATAGAAAGTGCAGAAGTCAACTCTATGCAAAAATCTCTATCACTTACACCGTCCATGCTATTTAATGTGATACTGTCAAATCCTAATTGTTCTGAAACAAAATTTCTATCAAGAGGGTATGTTGTAGAAGCTAAAGCACCAGAACCAAGAGGCATACTATTGGTTCGTTTGTACGTGTCTGTTAATCTGTCATAATCTCTTTTGAACATTTCTACATAGGCAAGCATATGATGAGCAAATGTAATTGGCTGTGCCCTTTGTAAATGGGTGTATCCTGGCATAATGGTGTCAATATGGTCTGAAGCGATACGATTTAATACCATCATAGTATTTTTTAAAAGAGATTGTATTTGTTTGATTTCTGTTTTGATATACATACGAATGTCCAAAGCAACTTGGTCGTTTCGGCTTCTGCCAGTGTGAAGGCGTTTTCCTACATCTCCTATGCGTTCAATTAATATCGTTTCAATATTCATATGAATATCTTCTGCTTTCTCATCAAATGTAACTGTGCCAGCTTCAATATCGTTTAATATTTCTTTTAATGTTTTTTGTATTAAATTAGCATCTTCATTTGATATAATGCCTTGTTTTCCTAACATAGCAGCGTGGGCAATGCTGCCTGTAATATCTTCTTTGTAAAGACGCTGGTCAAAAGAAATAGAAGAATGAAAATGGTCTGTAAAACTATCTGTGGATTTTGTAAATCTGCCACCCCAAAGCTTCATGAAAAAACACTCCTTTCCTTTATTGAGGCTCTGCCTCAAACTCCACAAACTTTCTTAAAAGAAAGTTTGACAAAGAATTTTAATACAGCCTCAAGCTATGCTTGAGGCTCAATCTGTTAATAAAATTCCTTTTGTAGATTTTGTTCCTATCTGTAAAGTTCTTTGCTTCTTTCAAGAAAAAAATGAGAGTTTGAGAGCAATGCTCTCAAGGTATTTACTTTATTTATTTTTGTTTGCTTGCATCATCATAGCACGTACTTTTAAAGGCAAACCAAACAGATTGATAAATCCATCAGCATCTTTATGGTTATATAATTCTCCTGTTGTAAAGCTAGCCATAGACTCGTTATACAGAGAATAAGGAGAAGTGGAACCAGCAGGCATAATATTGCCTTTGTATAATTTTAATTTAACTTGTCCTGTTACTGTTTCGTTAACACTATCAAAATATGCAGAAAGTGCTTCACGTAAAGGTGTAAACCATTCTCCACTATATACTAATTCTGCAAATTTGTTGCTGGCAACTTCATTAAATGCTTGTGTTTTTTTGTCTGTGCAAAGATATTCTAATTCTCTGTGAGCATAATATAATATTGTACCACCTGGTGTTTCATATACACCACGAGATTTCATACCAACAACACGATTTTCGCAAATGTCAGCAATACCAACACCATTTTTGCCACCAATTTCATTTAATTTTGTCAAAAGAGCTACAGGAGAAAGCTTTTCATCGTTTACTGCTGTACAAATACCTTTTTCAAAATCAAGTGTAACATATTCTGGTTTATCTGGTGCATCTTCTGGAGAAACGCCTAATTGTAAAATATGTTTATAATTTGGTTCATTTGCAGGGTCTTCTAATTCTAAACCTTCATGACTTAAATGCCATATGTTTCTGTCACGGCTGTAACTGTCATCTTTTTTAACAGGTACTTCAATGCCTCTTTGTTCTAAATAAGCAATTTCATCTTCACGACTGCCCATTTTCCATGTATCTAATCTCCAAGGAGCAATAATTTTTAATTCTGGAGCAAGTGCTTTTACAGTTAATTCAAAACGTACCTGGTCATTGCCTTTTCCTGTTGCACCATGACAAATAGCAGTTGCACCTTCCTTTTTGGCAATTTCTACTAATCTTTTAGCAATAATAGGGCGTGCCATAGAAGTACCTAAAAGATATTTGCCTTCATAAACAGCATTTGCTTTTACACAAGGATAAATAGCATCTGTGATAAATTCTTCTGTAATATCTTCAATATAGAGCTTGCTTGCACCTGTTTTCAAAGCTCTTTGTTCAAGGCCTTCTGTTTCTTTTCCTTGTCCTACATTTCCGCAAACAGCAATGACTTCTGCATCGTTGTAGTTTTCTTTTAACCAAGGAATGATAACAGTAGTGTCAAGACCACCAGAATAAGCCAATACAATTTTTTCTTTCATAATAATAGTTCCTCCTCTATAATACAGTTTTGACTGTAAACATTTAACAAGTTGATAGATTACTTTGGTTATTATACACAAGTCTTTTAAAATAATCAATGCTTTTTATCAATTTATTTGTATTTATTCGTAATTTGTGCATAATTATAAAAATAATGGTAAAAATAGTATGATTTTTGTATGTTATTTGTTATATTTATAAATAAATTGAAAAGAAATACTATATTCCATAAAATGTCTTTCATTGTTTTGTAAGGGCTTTTCTAATTTCTATTTTTGTGCTAATATAGTGAAAGAACAATTTTGTATGAAATTTGTATTAAAAAGAAGGAGGTTATACTCGTGAAACTTTTTACATATGTATATAAAGGACAAGAACAGGTCGGCGTAATGACTGCTGATGAAAAAAATATTATACCATTAGCAGAAAAAGATATGCAGACATTAATTGAAAATTGGTCAGTACAAAAACAAAAAGAAATTGAAGCACTTTTCAAAACAGAAAAAGGCATTGCTTTGGAACAAGTGAAAATAAAAGCACCTATTCCTCGCCCCAAACAAGATGTCATTTGTCTTGGCATAAATTATATGGCACACGCAGAGGAGTCAGCAAGATATAAAGAAGAAGCATTTGGAGGAGAACGTCCTAAAGCAATTTATTTTTCAAAAAGAGTAAATGAAGCAGTAGCAGATAACGAACCGATACAAGGGCATTTTGATATTGTAGAAAGTTTGGATTATGAAGTAGAATTAGCTGTAGTAATAGCAAAAGATGCGAAAAATGTAGCAGAAAAAGATGTTTTTGATTATGTGTTTGGATATACTATACTCAATGATGTCAGTGCAAGAAATTTGCAGACTTCTCATAAACAATGGTATTTCGGTAAAAGCCTTGATGGATTTACACCAATAGGCCCATGTATTGTTACAAAAGAGGAATTTCAAAATCCTCCAGCACTTTCCATAAAATCTTATGTAAATGGAGAATTAAGACAGAACAGCACAACAGATTTATTAATATTTGGTATTGCTCATGTAGTAAGTGAGCTTTCTCAAGGTATGACATTGCAGGCAGGTACTATTATTGCTATGGGTACACCAGCAGGGGTAGGAATGGGATTTGTACCTCCTAATTTCTTAAAAGCAGGCGATGAAGTAAAATGTGAAATTGAAGGCATAGGCACATTAACAAATGTTGTAGAATAAGGAGAATGTTATGAATACTATAAAGGTGATGAGTGTTTTTGGCACACGTCCAGAAGCAATTAAAATGGCACCTCTTGTAAAAAAATTAGAACAGACACAGGGAATAGAAAGTATTGTGTGTGTTACAGCACAGCATAGAGAAATGCTTGACCAAGTGCTTGAAATATTTGACTTGCACCCACAATATGACTTGAATATTATGCAGCCAAGACAGACATTAGCAACCATTACTACAAAGGCATTAAATGGATTAAGTGAAGTAATGCAGCAGGAAAAACCTGATTTAGTGCTGGTGCACGGAGATACTACAACAACATTTTCGGGTGCTTTGGGAGCATATTATAATCAAATTAAAGTAGGTCACGTAGAGGCTGGATTGAGAACATATGACAAATATCAGCCTTTTCCGGAAGAAATAAACCGTTGCTTAACCAGCCAGTTAACAGATTTGCATTTTGCACCTACTGCTTTGGCAAAAGAACATCTTTTAAAAGAAAATGTAAAACAAGATGCGATATTTGTGACAGGCAATACTGTAATAGATGTGCTTCAAACGACTATAGAACAAAATTATCATTTTACAGTAGAACAATTAAATCAAATTGATTTTGAAAATAAAAGAGTTATTGCAATTACAGCACATAGGAGAGAAAATATAGGACAACCCCTTCAAAATATTTGCAGGGCAGTAAAAAGAATAGTAGAAAAACATCAAGATGTGGAAGTAGTTTATGCTGTGCATAAAAATCCAGCCGTTTCTGAAACAGTTCATGCAATATTAGGCGGTCATGCTCGTATTCATTTGTTAGACCCTCTTGATTTAAAAGATATGCACAATTTAATGAGTCGCTGTTATTTTGTTATGACAGATAGTGGAGGATTGCAGGAAGAAGTGCCTTCTATGGGCAAACCTGTTTTAGTGTTGAGAAATGTAACAGAACGTCCAGAAGGTGTTGACGCAGGTACATTAAAATTGGCAGGCACACAGGAACAGACAATATATGATATGGCTGATACACTTTTGAATGATAAACAAGAATATGAAAAAATGGCAAAAGCAAAAAATCCTTTTGGAGATGGTAATGCTTCTGATAGAATTGTAAAAAGCATATTGTATTATTTTGGAAAAGCACAGAATAGACCACAAGATTATAGTATAAAAAAAGAGCCAGAAATGGGAGGTTATGAAGTGAAAAAAGAAAGAATGTCTGTATTGAGTATGTTAGAAAAAGGAATTATTACAGCAGAAGAAGCAGAAAGATTGCTTTTGGCATTAAATGGTACACCTAAAGCAGCAGAAAGAGAAGGTGTTAGTGATGTAGTAAATCAGGCAATCAATAAAGCAGGAGGAGCAATCAATACACTTGCCAAAGCATTGGGAAAACAAGCTGAAAAGTTAGAACCAAAAGTAAAAGATGTTGCAGAAAAAGTATCAGGAAAAGCATCTGTAATAGCAGATGATGCCAAAACGTATGCAGAAAAATTGCGTGAAAAAAGAGCAAAAGCAAAAGAAGAAAAACAACAAGATATAGAGGATATAGAAGATATAGACGACATTGATGTTGATGAGGAAGAAGAAATTGAAGTAGTTAGATTAGAAGAAGAAAAAGAAGAACAACCACAACAAAATAAAAAAGGGGTTGTAACAAAACTGTTTACAAATTTAACAGATACCGCAGGACAAATACAATATCACGTCAAAGAAAAGGCATCAGAAACAAAGGAATTTATAGGAAAAGTAAAAGAATTACGAGAAGATATGAAAAAAGAAAAAGAAGAACAACCACCAGAAGAAATGAAACAAGCGGAAGAAATAGAAAAAGAAGAAACAGAACAAAATGATGTACTACCAAGTGATTATTTGAAGAAGGCAGATAAAGGCATTGAAAATGTGCAATCACAGTTACAGCAACTTGATGATATGGAAGCATTTTTGAAAAATGCTTTTGGAGAATATGAAAATTGGGAAGATGAGGAAGAAACACAGGAAGGAGAAAAGAAAGAGGAATAACATTCTCTCTTTTCTGTAAATAAAAAATATGAAAATAAATAAAACAGAAATAGCAAAAGAAATTGTTAGCTGGGTAAAAACAATTATATTAGCATTGCTTTTAGCAGCAGGAATTAACACATTTATTATTGTCAATGCAGAAGTGCCTTCTGGTTCTATGGAAAATACGATTATGACAAATGACCGTATTGTAGCATTTCGATTGTCATATCTTTTTGGAAAGCCTGACAGAGGAGATGTTGTAGTATTTCATTTTCCAGATGACCCCACAGGTAAAACATTGTATGTAAAAAGAATTATAGGTTTGCCTGGAGAAAAAATAGAAATTAAAAAAGGGCGAGTTTATATCAATGGCAATAGACAGCCTTTGTCAGAACCCTATTTAAAAGAAAAAGCAATAGGAGATTTTGGCCCTTATGAAGTGCCAGAAAACAGCTATTTTATGATGGGCGATAATAGAAATGACTCACAAGATGCAAGATTTTGGCAGGATACTTATGTAGAAAAAAGCGAAATATTGGGAAAAGTAATATTCCGCTATTATAAAGGCTTTAAATTGATAGAATAAAATATCTTTCTTTTTTATGGTATATGATATATAATAAATAGAAAGAATAGTTTTGTAAATATTTATAAAGTAATTGTTTTAAGGAGGAAATAAAAATGGCAGAAGTAACAAAAGATACATTAATAGGAGAAGCATTGATGATGGACAAAGGAATTGCAGCAATATTGATGCAGAATGGTATGCACTGTGTAGGCTGCCCTTCTTCTGCAGGAGAGTCATTAGCAGAAGCAAGTATGGTGCATGGTATGAACGCAGATAAATTGATTTCAGACATCAATACTTATTTAAAAGATAAATAATCAATAAAATAAAAAAGGGCATAGCAGTAAAATGTTATGTCTTTTTTGTTGTGATAGTATATAAGGAGGCTGTGCATATGGAATTAAAAAAGCAATATGATGTAGCAATCATTGGTGGCGGTATTGGTGGCATTATGACAGCATATCGATTAACAGAAAAAAAGCCAAATTTGAATGTAGTAATATTAGAAAAGGGGCATGCCATTGAAAAAAGAATTTGCCCCATAGTAGCAAAAAAAACAGACAAATGTGTCAAATGTAAATCTTGTGCCATTATGGAAGGTATGGCAGGAGCAGGAGCATTTTCAGATGGAAAATATGTTATTTCAACAGAATATGGCGGTTGGCTGACGGAATTTTTAGAACCTTCTGTAGTAATTGATTATATTGAACAAGCAGATAGTATGCTTGTAGAGTTTGGAGCAACAACAGAACGCTTTCAGCCTGACAATGAATTAAAGAAAATCTGTTTGCAACACGATTTGCATATGAGCCAAGCACAACTAAAACATTTAGGAACAGACAGCAATTTTGACACAATGAGAAAAATGATAGAAGCATTAAAACAAAAATGTGATATTGCAACAGATACATTTGCATCAAAAATTGATAAAGATACCAAACAGATTACAACAGTGTGTGAAGGAAAAGAAACTGTAATTGCAGCAGATGTTATTGTGTTTGCAGTAGGAAGGGCAGGAAGCCGCTTTTTCTCAAACTGGTGTGCAGAAAATAATATACCATTAAAAAATAATCAGGTAGATATTGGCGTGCGTGTAGAACTGCCCTCTATGATATGGGAACATTTTTCTAAAAAAATATATGAGCCTAAAATTTGGTATAGAAGTAAAAGATATGGTGATATTACAAGAATGTTCTGCTTTAATGAAAGAGGAAATGTTGTTACAGAAAATACAGATGGCGTTTTGACAGTAAATGGACATTCTTATAGAGATTTAGAGAGAAAAACAGAAAATTCTAATTTTGCGTTGCTTTCTACCATTAAATTTACAGAACCATTTAAAAATCCTATAGAATATGCAAGATATGTGGCAAGTCTTGCCAATTTAATTAGTGGAGGAAGTGTGTTAGTACAAAGATTGGGAGATTTAGAAAAAGGTCGCCGTTCTGATGCCAAAAGAATAGCACAGTCTACAACACGCCCTACTATGAATGCTGTAGCAGGAGATTTAAGCCTTTGTATACCAAAAAGGCAGTTAGATAATATTATAGAAACACTTCATGCTTTAGATGCTATAGCACCAGGTACAGCAAATTTTGATACATTGCTTTATGGTATTGAATGTAAATATTATTCTGCAAGACCAAATGCAAATGATTTTGAATTAGAAGGCTGTAAAGATATTTATGCAGTGGGAGATGGAGCAGGATTTACACGCTCCTTGTCACAGGCAGCAGCAAATGGATTGTATGTAGCAGATAAATTGTTGAAAAAGTGATAAAAATAAGACTTGTTCGTAATGAGCAAGTCTTATATTATATTTTGTTTATTTTTTTAGTTTAAACACTGTATCTATTACAATAATAGTAACAGCAATGATAGCAAGTAAAAGTTTTAAATAAGTATCATTTCTTGGTAAAATTAAAGCAAAAAATGTAAGAAAAGGAACAATATAATGAATAAAAATATTATTTTTCACAGTTTCATACAATCCTCCCTAAAATACAAATGTTTACCAGTATAATGCACTTTTAGGGCATATTTTTGTACATTCCATACACAATATACATTCTGTACCATCTTTACATTTTCTGGAATTGTCAGTCATATCAACATTCATAGGACAAACATTTTTACATTTACCACAGGAAATACATTTACTTTTGTCACATTTAATACGGATTAAAGAAAAATAAGACATAGGCTTTAAAAATACTGTAATAGGACAAATATATTTACAAAAAGCACGATTGTCCTTTAGTTTAAAAGCTAATATTATTCCAATGATATAATACAAAGCATTTCCCATCAAAAATGCCCAAAACAAAATATTTTCCATATTTTTTATTTTGAAAGCAAATAATGCAGACACAAATACAAAAGAAAACAAAAAAGTAATATACTTTATGTAACCCCATTTTTTTCTAGTCTGCTGAGGTATTTTATAGGGAAGTAAATCCAATATCATTGCTGTCCAGCAGGCAAAACCACACCAACCTCGTCCAAATATGAGAGGGCCAAATATTTTTGCCACTGCATAATGAATGGTTGCAGCTTCAAATACACCTGTAAAAAGATAATACCAAAATCCTTCTATTTGTATATTTTCATTACAAAGTAATCCTAAATAGAGAAACATATAACTTCCTACTAAAAACTGTGTTACTCTGCGTGCATATTGATATCGAAGCTGAAACAAAATAAATCCTATTGCAATAGAGGTACCAATATAACTGAAATTAAATAAATAAAATATATTTTGTTTTGTAAGCCATAATGTAATAGCTATAGTTTCAAAAATTAGCCATATAAAAGCAGGTAACATAAAATTTTTTATTTCTCTTAATTTTGTCATCATATTATTTCCTCATAAACACTATAATTTTTATAAATTATAGCACAACAATAAAATAAATGTCAAAATTTGTTATTTGTTTTTCATAGTATATCTATAAATATAAAAAGTAAAGTACAGAATTTTTCTATACTTTACTTTTTGTTTTTTTAAATAACATTTGCAAGTGCTAATGTAATAAGCAGTCCTGTCATACGTGTGCTAGTGTCAAACTGTATAGGGGCGGTAGCTTGGTCTGCTCCCATAGCTTGAAGTGTCTGTTCTTTATTTGCTAAAAGAAAAGAAACATCTTGCCCTACATTTTGTATAGACTGCAAAAAGAGTAAGGCTTGTATCATATTGTCCATTTGCTGCTTACCAGTATCATTTGTAAAAGCCTTCATAGCACGCAATAATGTCACTTCTCTAGGTGGGTGTTCTATGACATCATTTTGTCTTGCAGAAGCAGTAGCGTGCAGTTTTTGAATATACTTTTTTTGGAGTGTTTCACGCAATGTTGTAAAAATTTGAGAAAAATCGTTTTCCAAACCGTTTTGATTTCCTAAAAGCTGACTTAATTCGTAAATATCATTGTTTTCCATAGCATACCTCTTTTCTATAAAATATTAGGCAAGGCAAGCTGTAACATTGAGCAAGCCTTTTTCTGATGATGTGTTGCCATATTGAGCAGATACCATAATGCGTCTTTTAATTTGGTCAGGAGTAATGTGAGGGTATTTTTCTGAAAGTAATGCAGCAGTACCGCTGACCATAGGAGTTGCCATAGAAGTGCCGCTCATTTTGATGTAGTATTTTTCTACAATTTTTGTAGTATCTCTATTTTGTAAATCAAAATCGTAGTTAGGAGATAATGTAGAAATAATATTTTCTCCAGGTGCCCAAATATCTGGAAAAGGCACAGCATTACGGCGAAAAAAGGGAGAAATCGTTTGAGACTGTGCCTGATAAAAAAAGTGGCGGTCTTCCCAAGCACCCACTGTAATAATACGAGGACTGATAGCAGGAGAAGGCTGAAAATGTCTTCTGCTGTCTGGATTGCCAGCGGCTGCTACAACAGTGATACCTTGAAACCATAGTTTATTGACAGCTTCCATAAGGGGGATATTAATTTTTCTGTCATTTGTGCCTATGGAAAGGTTTACCACTCTTATATTATATTTCGCTGCGTTGTCCATTATCCATCTTAAACCAGCGATTGCTTGAGCAGAATTTCCTTGACCATATTTGTCTAATATTTTAATTGCTATGATATTGCTTTCTGGAGCAATTCCTTTATATTTTCCATTAGAAGCATAACCATTGCCACAAACAATGCCCGTGACGTGTGTCACGGGCATAAATTTTGTATGTTGTATACTAAAAAATAATATTATAATATTTGATTTACTTTAAATATTAAGTGCATTGTTTTTTTGGTATTTAATATATGGTTTTCTATAGCTGTTTTTAATTCCTCTTGATTTTGTCTTAATATCGCATCAAAAATGGCTTGATGTTCTTCTATACACTCTATATTGCGTAGCTGAGGCTGTTGCATATAAGCATAGCTGGAATACATGAAGGGATTAAGATTACGAAATGTTTCAATGACTTTTTGATTACCGCTACCTGTTAAATATAATTCATGAAAAGCACTGTCATAGTTATAAAAGGCACTGTTTTGATGATTGTCTGCTGTGATTTTTTCAACAAAGGCACTATGTTCTTGTATATTCTTACGCATTTGCTCCTGCAATATTTTGTTGTAGCTAAATGTAGAAAGAATATCTTTCATAAAATATAAATCCATCATTAAACGCATATCAAAAACTTCGTCTAATTCCTCAATGGAAACATGGCGTACACTCATACCTTTGTTAGGTACACTAATTACCATGTGATCAGAAATTAAGCGATTTAGAGCTTGTTTGACTGGGGTATCACTCACTTCATATTTTCTGCTTAATTCCTTTACGTTAATTTTTTGCCCCGGAAAAAGTACCTTATTGCCAATATCTTCTTTAATGTTTAAATAAATTTGATCTACAAGTGTAATTTTTTTACTCATATAAACGCTCCTTAATTGTTTGTTGTTCTTTGGCGGCAAAACAGGAATTTTATGTATATCATTTTGTTCTTTTCTATAATTTCATATAGAAAATCATATTTATGTTAAAAGCGTAACACGTCAATGAAGAGTTGTCAATATCTTGAATAAAAAATAAACAGATTTTTTTAGAATTTAGAAAAAATTTTGTACAAAATGATGTATTATGATAGCATGATAAAACTTTTATAACAATAATAAAGTGCTTTTTATTTTAAAAAAAGCACTTTAAGAGAATAAGTATAGTAAATGTATTTATTTTATTGATAATCGTTTCCTGATAAATAACGATAGAATGGTTCATCACACCACAATGCTTTTTGTGTTACACTAACAGAAGAATTTAAAGCATTTAACTGTTGTTTTACACTAGCTGCGTCTGTGTCTAAACAGAATGGGTGTATACTATATTCACCATTTGTTATCACATTGTCTATAATTTTTCTGTAATTGCCTGTCATAGGTGTAGTAGAGGTGTAAAGAGGTTGCCACCAAGAACCATAAAGCATACCTTCCGCATCTGCATTTTCTCCACTCTTTTTAGCATATTTCAATATTAAACCATCAAATTTTGCTTTGTCTGCTGTAGAGTTAAATTCTAATGCTAAATCGTATTCTACAGCATAAACTAAATATAAATCATCACTAAATTGTCTTACTTCATATCGTGGTTCTGGTTCAGGTACAGGGCCCCAGTCAAGAAGATACTCATATATTGATATTTTTGGCTCTAATTGTACCTTTGCAACAATACCTTCGCTTTGAAGCAAACCGATAATTTGATTAGCGTGTTTGATGTCGTCGTGACCATAACGTAATGTCAATTCTGGTATAAAACGGGCATCATAGCTTTCTTTTTTGAGATTGTAGCCAGTTGTAATTTTATTTTGTACTGCTTGGCTGCCTATTTCGTCTAACACTTCATCACTAAAAATTTCAAAAGAATTCCACATATTATTTAATTTGCCATAAATATCAGCATCATTAGAATAGCCTAAAAAATTTCTGCCTTGTCCTGTAGCATCAGCAACAGCAGATAATACACGTAATGCCTGTGCTCTGGATATGCTTGCACTTGTCAAATCGTTTGATTGTACAATGCCAGTAGAAAGAGCACAAGCAGCATATTTTGCTGTAGTAGCATCTAAAGGAATTTTGACATTATATTGTGATAATATTTTAGAGTATTTTTCTTCTGGGAATGTAAGTGCTAATTCTTCCATACCAGAAGCCTGTAATATAGGCTGTAAAAGCTGTACCATACCAGTGTATTCTGTGCTGTAAGTTAGTTCTGTATTGCTTATTTTTTTGAGTAAAGAGCAAAATTCTTCTGCGGTAACCGTATCAGAAACGTTTCCTATTTGGAAATAAGAGTTGAGATATTGCATATTTTCTGCTACAGAAGTAGAAGAAGGTGCAGCAAAAGCGGGTATGGTATTGAGTAACATTGCACCAGCTAATACAAAAGCAGTAATTGCCTTTTTGAAGTAGTATTTCATAATAATCCCCCTTAATATAGTTCATTTTTGATATAAATATCATACATAATTTTTTTTTATTTGTCAAAATATTCTCAAAAATAATACAAAAATGTGTGAATGATATATGAAAAAATGTAAAATTGTCATAATTATAGAGGGATTATTATTATATTTATTTATAGTAATAAAAAAATGGGGAATGGATATGAGTGAAAAAGCAGCAATTTATTGCAGATTGTCAGAGGAGGACAGTAATAAAACATATCACTATGAAGAAAGTGAAAGCATACAAAATCAAAAATTACTTTTGATAGATTATGCAGAAAAACACAATTATGAAATTTATAACATATATGTTGATGAAAATTATTCAGGATTGAATAAAAAAAGACCTGCTTTTTGTGAAATGCTACAGTATGCCCAAAAGGGAGCATTTGATATTGTGTTGTGTAAAACACAGTCCCGATTTACAAGAGATATAGAGGTATTTGAAAAATATGTGCATGAATTGTTTCCACTGTGGGGTATTCGATTTATCAGTGTGATTGACAATGTAGATACAAATCAAAAAGGAAATAAAAAAGCAAGACAAATCAACGCACTAGTAAATGAATGGTATTGTGAAGACTTATCAGAAAATATCAAAACAGTGCTGAGAAGAAAAATGGCAGAAGGGCAATTTGTAGGAGCATTTGCTTGTTATGGCTACCAAAAGTCAGTAAAAGATAGACATAAATTGGTAATAGATGAGCAAGCAGCAGAAGTAGTAAAACAAATATTTGATTTGTGTCTAAAGGGATATAGCTGTAGAAAAATTGCAGATAATTTAACAGAAAAAGGGATTATGACACCAACAACATATAAAAAAACAAAAGGTATCGCATTTCAAAATCCTAATGTAAAACAGTGCCAAAATGATATAAAATGGTCTTATAATACTGTAAAAAAAATATTGAGAAATGAATGTTATATTGGAAATTTAGTGCAAGGAAAAGAACAAAAAATAAATTATAAACAAAAAAAGAGAGTGCTTTTGCCTAGAAAATATTGCGTTGTGGTAGAACAAAGCCATAAACCTATTATAGAAAAAAGTAAATTTTATGAAGTACAAAAAATATTAGATAAAAGAAGTAATAAAAAATAATACGAAGGGTGTGTTCCGTGACCATTGTCATCATAGGGAGCAATTTTATTTCCCACAAAATCACGAAAAGCAACAATTCTGTTATATGGTAAAGTAAAGTCTTCCACAGGGGAAATACCTGTATCTAATATAGCAATACCGATGTTTTTTCCTTTATATGCTATGTTGTCTTTTTTGTTGATGTTATGTTTGGCTGTATTCATAAATGCAGAAAGAGCAATATTTTTATTGCTTTTAACAGCTTGTTTGTCTGTAAGAGAGTGCATATAAAAAACTCCTTTTCTTTCTTTCTATATAGAATATGAGATATAAGTTTTTTTGGGAATTGTTTTTGAGTTATTTTTTTAAAAGAGATGGCATAGTATGAAAAAGGGAGTAGGAGAAAAGGGGGATACCATGGAAAAAAAAGAAGAAGAAAACATGGAAAAGATAAAATTGATTTCTCAACTTATGGGGCAGGAAATGCCTAAAGAAACAGAATTATTAAAAATGATGGAAATGGCGAAAAAAATGCAGCAATTTTTAGGTACAGAAGAAATATTACATACAGAAAAAAAAGAATGGAAAAAAGAGAAAAAAGAAAATTTTGCAAAAGCAAAAAATACATTGGCACAGAAAGAAGAAAGTATGCTTTTTGCAAGAACAAAAGAAGAAAATATGATATATGCTTCTATTCCTTTTTTAGACAGAGAATATCAAAAATATTTGTATGTCATTGTAATATTGTTGGAAATGAAAAGAGTGCTTCAACAACAATGGGGGGAAACACTAGAAATAAGAAGCCGACCAAAAGAGAGTGTAAAAATAAGAAGAAGAAATTTATTGCAAGCCCTTAGACCCTATTTAACAAAAGAAGAAAAACAAAGTATTGATATTGTAGTAAAAGCAATGGATATGAAAAACATTATGGAATGGAAGGAAGAAATGATATGAAAGAAACATTGTTACAAAAAGCAGAATTTCAAAAATTAGGAGAACAAAAAATTGCAGTGCTGAAAGAATTATCAGAAAAAGCAAAAGGAAAAGAGCCAGCGGAGCTTTTGGAGCTTTTAAAAACATATAGTGCAAAATTGACAGGAGGAAATGCCATAGCACCCGCAGAAAGAACAGCACTACTTGCTGCAATGGAGGAAAGTTTAGAAAATGAAGAAAAAGCACAATTTCAAAAGGCAGTACAAATGTTAAAAATAATGGGGAAATTATAAATTAAAATTGAGGGGGAAATTTTCCCCCTTTTTGCTTTTCAAAAACATAGAATAATGATATAATGATGATAGTATTAGAATGTTTTGATTTATATAGCATACACAAGTAATTCATTTCATATTAGTATGAACCATTGTCATATCAACTCATAAAGACACTATACGGTATGGATATTGTTTACACCAGTATAAGTGCCTTTTTATTTTACAAAATTTTAGCACTGTTTTGTTTTTTGATGTAATTTTTTTTCATACTTTGCATAAAAAACCGTTCATACTTTGACATTGCAGTTGCTCTTGTGTTATTTCGTAAATACTTGGTCGCAACTTTTATAAACGTCAAAATTACTCACTAACTATAGTAAATATCCTCTACCTATAAAAATAAGTAGAGGTATTACAAATGTCTTATGGAATAAATATGCTGATTTTCATTTCGATGTATTTAACAAGAGAAAGCATTGTACTCTAATAAAAGCAGTAAAATAATTGCAGTATAAAAATTGCTGTGATATTGGCAAACAGAAGTTTGTTCTGATGGTTTTGTATTATTTTGTTTTGCTTCTGTTCCGCAGTAGAGTGCATTTTGAAAAGAGATAGGAATAGAACGGTTATATATAGAATACATAATATTCCTCCTTAATATTGGCGATATATTTCAATATATGCACAATAAAGATATGATATTCAATTCCTTTCATAATTGATAAAAAAGATAGGAGTGTACAATATAGAATATGAAACAAAAAGAGCAAAGAAGTTTCAGAATATTGGAATTTAAAAATAATCAATTTGATATTATAGGGGATATTCATGGCTGTTATAAAGAATTTATGATACTTTTAAAAAAATTAGGATATGAAAAGGGGAAAAATGCTTATGTTCACCCTAATGGAAGAAAACTAATTTCTGTAGGAGATGTAGCAGATAAAGGATATGCCAATATAGAATGTTTAAAATTTTGGATAAATCAGGTAAAATATGGGGGAGGATATTGGATACACGGCAATCATTGTAATAAACTCTATCGTTATTTTTTAGGAAATAAAGTGCATATTTCTCATGGCCTAGAAAATACAGTAAAAGAATTAACAACACTTTCTTCAGAGGAAAGAGAATATTTAAAAAGGGAATATATGGAATGTTATGAAAGTCAATGTTATTATTTATTATTGGATAAAAGAAAATTACTTGTAACACATGGAGGCTGGAGAGAGGAATTTTTGGGAAAATGTAGTAATGGAGTAAAAAAAGTGTGTTTGTATGGAGAAACAACAGGACGTATATTTGACAATGGAAAACCAGAGAGATTAAATTGGGCACTAGAATATAAAGGAAAAACATTTGTTGTATATGGACATACTGTGACAGACAAGCCTCAGATAATAAATCGTACCGTTGATATTGACCAAGGCTGTGTTTATGGAGGATTTTTGACAGCATTGAGGTATCCAGAAATAGAATTTGTGCAAGTAAAAAGCTATAAGACTTATACCAAATATACAGGACAGGGAAATATAGTATTTGAATAATTATTTGAATATTTTAAAAAATATGCAAAAAATTTATTTGTGGTAATGGTAATATCAAAGCAATGCAAAAAGTGCTTTGTTTTTAGTAAAGAATGGTGAGATATGAAAAAAATTTTAATAGGCAATGTTGACGAAATATATAATGTAGTGTAAAATAAAAAAATGTGATTTTGTTTGTTATTAATGTGGTATAAATAATGAATATTTATACGTAATGAAAAACAAATAACAGCAAAAATATAGGAGGTTAGTATGATTAAATTTAATAATTTTAAATACAGTGATAAAACGAATTTATTGGAAAGTGCTTTTCAGTCTTATCCCTTACAAGATGTAAAAGACCCCAATTTGTTTCGAGAATATTTTCCCTACACAGAAATACCTAAGGTAGTATTTAACTATAGAATTGTTCCTATGGACGTTCCCAATGATATTTGGATTACAGATACAACATTTCGAGATGGTCAGCAATCAAGAGAACCTTATACTGTAAAACAGATTACAGAGCTTTTTGATATGATACACAGATTGTCAGGTAAAAATGGTGTAATTCGTATGAGCGAATTTTTTTTATATACCAGAAAAGACCAAGAAGCAGTATATAAATGTTTGGAAAAAGGATATGAATTTCCAGAAATCACAAGTTGGATAAGAGCTTCTAAAAAAGACTTCCAGTTAGTAAAAGAGTTAGGATTGAAAGAAACAGGTGTTTTGGTAAGTTGTTCTGACTATCATATTTTTCATAAAATGCACATGACACGTCATCAGGCAGTGGGACATTATATTGGTATTGTGAGAGAATGTATTGAAACAGGCGTTCGCCCAAGATGTCACTTTGAAGATATTACAAGAGCAGATTTTTATGGTTTTGTTGTTCCTTTTGCTATGGAGCTTATGAATTTAATGGAAGAAACAGGAGTACCTGTAAAAATTAGAGCTTGTGACACTATGGGATATGGTATTACCTATCCAGGTGCAGTATTGCCAAGAAGTGTACCTGGCATTATATATGGTTTAAGACATCATGCAGGTGTGCCAGCAGAACTTTTGGAATGGCATGGTCACAATGATTTTTATAGAGCAGTAAACAATGCTTCTTATGCTTGGCTTTATGGAGCAAGTGCAGTGAATTGTTCTTTGCTGGGGATAGGAGAAAGAACAGGAAATACACCTTTAGAGGCTATGATAATGGAATATGCTCAAATTAGAGGTACATTAAATGGCATGGATACAAGAGTGATTACAGAAATAGCAGAATATTATGAGAAAGAATTGGGCTATGTGATACCTCCTATGACACCGTTTGTAGGAAAGAATTTTAATGTTACAAGAGCAGGTATTCACGCAGATGGTTTGTTGAAAAATGAAGAAATTTATAATATATTTGATACAGAGAAGCTGTTGGATAGACCAGTTAGAATTGCAATTTCAAATACATCTGGTACAAGTGGCATCGCTCATTGGATAAATACATATTTCCATTTAAGAGGAGAAGATGCTGTTTCAAAAACAGATGATATTGTAAATTTGGTGTATCAGTGGGTAAATGAACAATATAATGAAGGTCGTGTAACAGTAATTACAGATGAGGAATTAGAACGTGTTACATTGAGCATTATGGAAGAAAATGCTGATAAACAAAATAAATAAGGAGGAAAAGAGAAATGAACCAACAAATTGAAAAGGCAAAAGAACGTTTTGGGCAACTTTTAGAGGAACAAATGGCAAGAGTGGAAAGAATGAAACAACAAAAGGATTTTGTGGATTATCAAGCAAAAGAGCAGATTGTGATTGGTATTGCAGGGGGCGATGGTATTGGCCCAGCAATTACAGCACAAGCAAAAAGAATTATGGAATTTTTGCTGAAAGATGCCATACAAAGCGGTAAAGTTGTATTTAAAATGATAAATGATTTGACAATAGAAAAAAGAGTGGAAGCAATGAAAGCCATTCCAGATAATGTAGTAGAAGAATTAAAACAATGTGATGTTATATTAAAAGGGCCTACTACTACACCAAGAGCAGGCGACCCATGGCCTAATATTGAAAGTGCTAATGTTGCAATGAGAAAAGAATTGGATTTGTTTGCCAATGTAAGACCTGTAAAAGTACCAGAACAAGGTATTGACTGGGTATTTTACAGAGAAAATACAGAAGGAGCTTATACATTAGGCAGTAAAGGCTTTGCAGTAAATGAGGACATTAACATTGATTTTACTGTGGCAACACAAGATGGTACAGAAAGAATTATCAGAGCAGCATTTGAATATGCTAAAAAGAATAATAAAACAAAAGTAACTGCTGTAACAAAAGCAAATATTATAAAAGCGACAGATGGCAAATTTTTGGAAGTATTTTATAATATAGCAAAAGAATATCCTAATATACAAGTAGACGATTGGTATGTAGATATTATGACAGCGAAGTTGGTAGATGAAAAACGTCGCCAGCAATTCCAAGTGGTAGTATTGCCTAATCTTTATGGTGATATTATTACAGATGAAGCAGCAGAATTTCAGGGAGGCGTTGGTACAGCAGGAAGTGCTAACATAGGCAAAAAATATGCTATGTTTGAAGCAATACACGGTTCTGCTCCAAGAATGGTGGCAGAAGGCAGAGATATTTATGCTGACCCTTGTAGCGTGATTAGAGCGGTTGTAATGCTTTTATCTCATATTGGTTATCAAACAGAAGCAGACAAATTGGATAAAGCACTTGATATTTGTACACAAACAGAAAGAAAAGTATATACTACAGGTCGTTCTAATGGTGCTACTTCTGAAGAAGTTGCAAATTATATTATGGAAACAATAGAGAAGTTGTAATATTGTGGAAGAATTATTTGCTTATGCTATATTGCTTTATGAAAATATTGTAACAGAAGAAATGTATCAAAAAAAATTAAATGAACTATTTTTAAAAAATTCAGAAAATGAAATGCTTTTAAAATTAGAATGGGAAACAGATATTGATGAAGCAATATTATATATTCGTACCCATATAGAGTATAAAAATATAAATGATGAAAAGTTTGGAAAGTCTATTATAAAAATATTAAAAAAATATTATGAATATTGTACTGACATAAAACAATTTGCAGAGAAAATGTATTCGTTATGGGAAGTCCTTCCTACTACTATACAGCATAAACAGCCATTTTATATGCTCAGTTATGCAGATGACCCATTATCATGGGGAGATATAGAACAAAGCCGTTCTATTTATGAAAATGTGCTAAACTATTATCAAGTAACAGAATGTAAAAATAATATAAAATAATAATGGAAAAAGTGTTGTGATGCAGCACACTATATTTCTATAAAAAGTTAGGAGTAGATATTTAAGGGGGAACTATATGGATTTAATAAAAATCTGAAACCTTTGGGGAAACTTTTTTCACTTGTGAAAAGTTTCCCCAAACCCCTTCAAAAACACGCTTGTAAGCATAAAAACCTTAAAACCTTGAGGCTTTGGTCTCAGCTTTGCTTCGGTCGTTGCAGAACAAACGTCCACTGGACGTTTTGCAACCCAAACTCCACAAGCTTTTTGGAAAAAGCTTGACCAAAAACTCTTTTAGAAAATTTAATTTTTTCATTTGTAAATGGAAGTTTATTGACAAGCTGAGGGGGAACTAAAAGTTCCCCCATATCTTTTTGAAACAAAAGGAGGGGATACGATATGAAAAAATATATTATTGCTATATTCACATTTATAATAATTTTTTGTTGTGTCAATGTAGTATATGCAAATCAAATTGGCGTTGAAATAAATGGAAGTGTAGTATCATTTACAGATGAAGTACCATTTATAGATAGAAATAATCGTGTACTTGTGCCTTTAAGAACAGTTGTAGACGCTATGGGAATAGATGTGATATGGAATGAAGAAGCATATCAAGTAGCACTTTCAAAAAAATACCAAAAGGAATATAAAATTGCTATTTATGATGATTTAGAAAAAGAAAAGAAGTATATTACATATTGTCAAGTTACATTTTCGCTTGGAAGTAAAAGCTATTGGACAGATATGGAATATTTAATTGATAATGGTGTTACTGAAAAAGGACAATGGTATGGAAGAATGAACACTATTCCAATATTAAAAAAAGATAAAGTATATGTTCCTATAACATATATTGCAGAAGAATTTGGTTATACTGTAAACTGGAATGAAAAAACAAATACTGTTGAAATAAATGATAAAAATGATGTATCAATTATACATAAATTAAAGGAGATACAAAACAATCCATTTTTAGAAGAAATCAAAAAAAATATAGAAGTATATTGTTCTTGTGTATTAGAAATGTTTTGTGCTGATGTAGAATGGAAAGAACATTATTTTGCTGTTTATGAGAGTGAAAAAGCATATGATAATGGAAGTGGATTGCCTGCTGTGTTATATGCTTTTGATAGTGAAATGCCCAAAGGAAGTTATTTTGAAGACCCTACAAAATGTGATTATTATAAAGTGAACAATTTTAAAACAAATAATGATGTACGACAGTATTTAAAAAAATACCTGTCAGATAGTGTTATAGAAAATTGGTTTGATAATGACTTTTTGGAATATAACGGAAATTTGTATATGCGTAGAGGTGCTAGAGGATATGGAGCATTGATTTGTGAAGCTCATAGTATGAAATTTGCTGGAGAAAAATATGGAAAATATTATGTAACAGTAGACTTTTTGCTTTTTGATGAATTAGAATATACAGTAACGTTAGAATTTGAAAATATAGATGGTAATTGGATATTGACAAAAGAATATAAATAAATAAAAGCCTCCTATTATAGTAATATAATAAGGAGGTTTTTTATTAACATATTTGTTCATTTGGTGTTTCTGCTTTGGAATGGTCAAGTAGTACAATTACCATAGCAGAAGCTAATATAATAATACTGCCTATAACTTTTTTGAGTGTCATATCTTCATTCATAAAAAGCACACCTATAACATTGCTTGTAACAGGTTCAAAAAGGCTCAGCATTGCCGCCATAGTGGCATTAAGATATTTAATACCGATTTGGAGCAAAGCAATGGCTACAAAGGCAATAAGAACGCTGTTTAAAAACATAAAAAAGTATGCCTGATGAGGCAAAGCAAAATGAATACGATTTGTGCAGAAACCAAAAAGTAGCAAGCCTATTGCTGCAAATAATGAAATAAAAAATGTCAATACCATAGAAGGAATTTCTCTTAAATTAAATTTGTCTAAGCCTACTATGTAAAAAGCATTTGCTAAACCAGATATTACACTTAAAAAAATACCTAAATAAATGTGATTACTATTGTCGCCTTTTTGAAAGAAAAATAATATTCCTATAAAAGACAATACTAATGCGATTACTTTATATTTTCCGAGTTTTTCTTTAAAAAATAAAAAACAAATTAATGCTACAAAAACGGGATATAAAAAATGTAATGTTGTTGCCATACTTGTGCCAATAAAAGGATAGGCAGAAACTAATGTGAGTGTGGCACAGGCAAGACCTCCGCAAGAAATTATAGCAATAGAAAAAAGTTGTTTTTTTGTCACATAAAACTGCTTTAAATGTCCCTTTTGAAAAATAATAATGATAAAAGTAATGGGTATAGCAAAAAAGTTACGGAAAAAAGTTGTTGTTTCTGGAGTTGCACCATAGGAATATATTTTTTGTATAATGGCTGGTGCACAGCCAAATAATGTAGCAGATATAATTGTAAAAATAATTCCTTTCAATTTCATAGTATCGTTCCCCTTGTGAAAAAATATCTACGTTTTGCTTATGATACAATAACAAATATAAAAAAGCAATAGAGTAAAAAAATATTTATTTCACTGTTGCAAATTTGTTTTTGATTGGCTATGATAATAAAGTAAAGGAGGAAAAAATTGTGATAGAGATAAGATATTTAGACAAAAATGGTAATAAAGATGAACAAGGAAATGACTATGTATATTCTGATTTAAAATCAATGGAACAGGCAGAAATGTTGGCTAAAGAAATGAACAAAAAAGGTTTTGTAAATGTAAGGATTGTAGATGATGGCAAAGAAAATTGGGAAACATATAAAAAATGGTTAAAACGCTCTTTAGATTTGACAAAAATGGTAAAACAAGATGATGCTGCAACAGAAGAAGAAAAAATAACATTAAATGAAAAAATAAAAACATTTGAATTTTGTTTAAAAAAGATGGAAGACATGGAAAAAACTTGGTAAATAATATTGTAAAAATAGCGTTATTTGTTTTAATATAACGCTATTTTTTTGTACAAAAATAAAAACAATGTGATATTATGACAATAATATTATATTGTGAGATATTACTAGAAACTATAAAAAGTAACAAAAATAAAGAATATATTTTTTTTATTATTACAAGAAAAGTAATATTATTCGTATATCACCATAAAAAATATTGACAAAATGACAAAATTTGTTATTATATTTAAGTGAAAATAATATAAAATCGGTAAAATAAATAGTAGCATTTTAAACAATATAAAAATAAAAAGCCGAAAATAATATGTAAAATCAACAAAATATAATATCTTTGTTATTTTACTAAAATTTTAGAAATGTGCCGAAAAATAATACGAGTAAAAAAACAAAAAAATACTGTTGTAAGACA
>CAJUJJ010000016.1:69283-69999 GCA_910586765.1 uncultured Clostridia bacterium | reverse complement strand
TTATACAAAGTGTAAAAGATAGTGATATGGCTTGGCATTGTGGAGCAAAAAGCTACAAACACCCAAAATGCAGAAATGATAACAGCATTGGTGTTGAAATGTGTAGCAAAAAAGATGATAAAGGGCAATATTACATAAATGAGCAAACACAAAATAAGGCAATAGAAGTTATAAAAATGCTTAGAAAAAAGTATAGTATTCCACTAGAAAATGTACTTAGGCATTATGATGTTACGGGAAAAATGTGTCCAGAACCGTTTGTTAGAAACGAAGTACAGTGGCTAAATTTTAAAAGTAAGTTGAGCGAAGAAAAGAAGGAAGGGGCAGAAATGATATATAATAATGTAAAAGATGTACCAGAATGGGCAAAGCCCACAATACAAAAGTTAGTGAATAAAGGGGCTTTGATAGGAAATGAAAAAAAGGAATTATTGCTTACAGGCACTATGTTAAGAATATTTGTTGCACATGACAGAATGGGAGTGTATGATAAATAAAGGACTTTTTTGTTATCAATTTGTTATTTTCTAACCAGTTTTTGTGAGATTTTATAAAATCTTTATATGTAAAAAAAACGTAAAATCAAGGATTGTAAGGTTTTTAAAAATAGTAAACATTAAGGAGGACTAAATATGCAAAAAAAAATATTTTGTTCTTATATATTTATAATATGCTTTATTGCTGGTTTAATAGGTCTATATTCTATTAAAATTAGT
>CAJUJJ010000016.1:0-69273 GCA_910586765.1 uncultured Clostridia bacterium | reverse complement strand
TTCAAAACCATATTTTAAAAGAAGGAAATATAATTTCTAAATATCTAAATGTAATTTATAATTCTGATGATTTTACAGAAATAGACGATTTTATAAAACAAACAGCGAATGATTTAGATTTATGTATTAATATAATTGATAAAGAAGGAAATATAATCAGCAATTCTGAAATAAATTTATACAACATAAATCAAAAAGATATGCCTGAGATACAAAGTGCATTAAAAGGAGAAACTTTAAAAATTATTAGAAAAAGTGAAATAAGTAACGAAAATTATGTTTATATAGCTATGCCTATTACATTAAATTCTGAAATAGTAGTATTGTGTTTTTCAGTACCATTATTACAGTTAAATGAATTAAGAACAAATATGATAATTAATGTTACAATTAGTACCGTTTTTGCTATCATCTGTGCATATTATTTATCTAAAAAAATATCTGAACCATTAGATAACTTAATAAATGCAGCATCAGAAGTTTGCGAAGGAAAATACAATAAAAAAATACCTGTGTCTACAAATGACCAAGTTGGTTATTTAACAGAAACATTTAATATCATGAGTGTAAAATTAAATACTACTATTAATGCTTTAGAAACAGAAAATAAAAGAATGGAAGCTATTGTAAATAGTATGATAAATGGTGTAATTGCTATAGACAAAAAAAATAAAATATTGATGATAAATTCTCAATGTTCTGAACTATTTGATATTAGAAATACATATTGTAAAGGACTAGATTTTTATGAAATATGCAAAAATAAAGATATACAATCATTATTAGAAACGTCTATTTCAGAAAAAAGAAATATTGTAGAAATTGTAGTATTAAAATCTAATTTTAATGGAGATAAAATATTGAGGGTATACATTAATCCTATTTTTACTACTAAAAATCAGAATAATAGTTTAGGAACATTACTTGTTTTTCAAGATGTAACCCAAATTAAAAAGCTAGAAGAAATGAGAAGTAATTTTATATCAAATGTAACTCATGAGTTAAAAACACCATTGACATCTATTATGGGGTTTACAGATACATTACGTTCAGGTGCTATTAATAATCAAGATATGGCAATACATTTTTTAGAAATTATTGATATTGAAACACATAGATTATATCGTTTAATACAAGATATATTATCGTTGTCTGAAATTGAAACAAGAAAAGAAGACACTAATATGCAATATGAGTCTATAGAAAAAATATTAGCTTATGTGGAAGGGCTTTTACGTCCTCAAGTAGAGGAAAAAGGACTAACTCTAACAATAGAATGTGAAACAATTCCTTTTTATTTTTGTAATAAAGACAAAATTTCTCAAATGTTTATTAATTTAATTGAAAATGCAATTAAATATACAGAAAAAGGGCATATAATGGTTTTTTGCAAATATCAAGGAGAATATTTCACATTGCAAGTGCAAGATACAGGTATAGGCATTCCTGAAGAAAGTATTGAACGTATTTTTGAGCGATTTTATAGAGTTGATAAAGGACGTTCTCGAAAAGCAGGAGGAACTGGTTTAGGTCTTTCTATTGTAAAACATATTATGATGCTTTATAACGGTAAAGTAAAAGTGGAAAGCAAAGAAGGAGAGGGCACTACATTCACTATTTCAATGCCTTATGAAAGGGAAATAAAAAAATGAATATTAATATTATTTTCTCCAAACATAAATTTTAATTGAATTTGGAGAAAATAATAAATAATACAATTAAAAAATACTACTTATTTTTGTTTTAATCTTTTTTTCCTTTTTATTTTTGAAAAGTAGCGTTTTTTATATCTACGCCATAATATAAAACGATATATCATAAATGTTATTAAAAAAGATATAATACTACAAATTATAGCAAAAATCAGTACATTAAAAATAGAATTAAAAAACAAATTTTTTTTAGTATTTATTTTTTTGTCATTTTGTGAAGAAACTGCTATTGCATCTTCTTCTAAAATAACAGAATGGTCCGATAATAGTTCTACTGTTTTAATAGGCTTATCTTCATAATAAAATGTAATAGTAGCAACAGTATCATTTTTGTAAATAGGAACAACTAAATTTTCAGGACAATTTACTACCTTTGTTATTTTACTAATATCAAAATTAATAGGAACTGTTTTATAAATATCGTCAATAGATTTTGCTAATACAGAAGATATTTTTGCTGTTTTATCTTTTTCTTTTACAACAGGTATGGTTTGAGAAGCATCGTCTATAGAAGAAAGCTTTACTGTTTTATATTGAGAAAAACCATAGTCAAATAATTTAATAGTATCTTCATAGTGTTGTGCTCCTTTGCATTGAAATACAACAGCAATTAATTCTGTGTCAGCCCTTTTTGCATAAGTAATAAGTGTATTTTGTGCTTCATCTGTAAAGCCTGTTTTTCCTCCTTCGCAACCTTCATAAACATAAATAGAAGGCGGTTTTATCATTTGATGTTGACCATAAAGATATCTTGTTTCTTCTTGCTTATTAGTAGGGGGAATTTCATAATAAGTTGTTTTAATTACATTTCTAAATTCTTGAAATTTTAGTGCTTCCTTTGCAATCAATGCCATATCGTATGCAGTAGTATAATGATTTTCGTTGTGAAGTCCATTGGGATTTACAAAATTTGTATTTTTACATCCTAATTCTTTTGCTCTTACTGTCATATGTTTTGCAAATTTTTCTACTGAACCATCAATTTGTTCTGCAATACCTAATGCTGCTTCATTAGCAGAACGCAAAAGTAAGGCATATATGGCCTGTTCCATAGTAATTTGTTCTTCTTCTTGTAATGCAATATGGCTACTGCCAGGTTCTATACCGAATATGGCATTATGAGAAAAAGTAATTGTTTCAGTCATTTTGTCAGATTCAAAAGCTAAAAGTGCAGTCATTATTTTTGTAATGCTAGCGGGATATTCTCTTTTATTACTATTTTTTTCATATAATATCTCTCCTGTAGTAGCATCTATTAATATAGCTGCATCAGCATTGATTTCTAAATCATTTTTTGTAGTACTATTTTCAATTATTTCTTGAGGCATTGACCAAGTGATATAATTAAAATTGAATGAAATTAACGTTATAAAAAAAATCAATAAAATATTTTTTTTCATTATATACTCCTTTATAAAAATATGTGATACAATAATATCAATTATAACAAATATAGTTATAAATTTAAAATGATTTTCTATGAAAAGAAGGTAAAACATATGAGTAAAACAAAAAAAGGGGCGGATAATAGATGGCTAATTTTTCTGTTATTATTTATTATAACCATTTGTGGTATATCTTATAGCAAAATGCGAAAAAAATTTTTATTGACATTTGGTACAGAGAAAGAATTTATATCACCACAATATTCTTTAGATGTATTAGATAGTATAACAGTTGAAATAAATGGAGAAATTAAGTATCCAGGCATATATAATATTACCAAAGGATATACTTTAAACGATGTTATTGAAAAAGCAGGAGGATTAACAGAATACGCTGATGTTATTTCATTAGATTGGAATGTATTTGATGGACAAAAAATTGTAATACCTAGAAAAGAAGAGAAGTTTATAATAGAATACAGTCCTTATTTTTTGGAAAGGAAAGAGAAGCAAATAGAACAACAAGAGCAAGAAGAAATCCAAAAGGAACCAGAAAAGATAGTATCAGAAAATACAAAAAGAATATGTATTAATATTAATACAGCAAGTGCAGAAGAATTAGATTTATTACCTGGTATTGGAGAAAAGTTAGCAGAAAATATTATTTCATATAGAATAGAACACGGGTTTTATCAATCAATAGAAGAAATCAAAAATGTACCTAAAATTGGAGATAGCATTTTTGAAAAAATAAAAGATTATATTACAATCCAATAACATACAGGAGGAAATTGAAATGGCATACCATATTTTAGTTGTGGATGATGAAAAATTAATTGTAAAGGGAATTAAATTCTCTTTGGAACAAGACGGAATGAAAGTAACGACTGCTTATGACGGTGAAGAAGCCCTTCGTTATATAAAGGAAGAAAAATTTGATTTAATTGTTTTAGATGTTATGTTGCCTAAAATAGATGGTTTAGAAGTGTGTCAACAAACACGAGAATTTTCTCAAATTCCTATTATTATGGTAACAGCAAAAGGGGAAGACATGGATAAAATTATGGGATTAGAATATGGTGCAGATGATTACATCACAAAACCTTTTAATATATTAGAGTTGAAGGCAAGAATTAAAGCAATTTTAAGAAGAAGTAATACTCATAAAGGAATTTATAAAGATGCTCAAAATACATTACAAATTCGCAATTTAGAGCTAGAATTTGAAAGTAGACGTGTGTTTATTGATGGTAAGGAAACAAATTTAACAGCAAAAGAATTTGACTTATTAGAATTATTTATGGAAAATCCAGGAAAAGTATATAGTAGAGAAAAACTCCTTGATACAGTTTGGGGATATGATTATCCAGGAGATGTAAGAACTGTTGATGTTCATGTTCGTCGCTTAAGAGAAAAAATAGAAGAGAATCCAAGCGACCCAAAGTATATTTTTACTAAATGGGGAGTGGGTTATTATTTTAACTAAATTAAGGAAAAAATGGAACAGTTTGCAATGTATGTTATTACTTACGTATATGCTAGTGGGTGTTGTTCCCCTTATTCTTTTTACTAATACTATATTTCGTACTATGGATGAATATTTTGTAGAAGAAAGAAAAAAAGAGCTTTTAAATCAGGCTAATATACTTTCTGGAAAGATTTCTGCTTCTGACTACTTATATGATACTACAAAATGGAATCAATTTAATGAAGAAATTAGAACAATTAGTAATAAGGGTAACTTTCGTGTTCTTGTTATTGATGCTTCAGGTATTGTTATAAATGATTCTAGTCGTCAAGATATTGGAAAAACTTATCTTGTACAAGAAGTAATTGAAGCGTTAGACAATAAAGATGTATCTAGGCAACAAGAAGATGGAGTTATTTATGCAACTGTTTCTATATTAGATAAAAATTCTAATAAAATTGGAGTTGTATTGATTTCAGCCCTTAGTGACGATGTTAGTACTACTGTAGGGGAAATTAGAAATCAATCTAATATACTCTTTATAATGATTACTATTATACTAACAATATTGATATATTTTTCTACAAGATTTTTTATAGAACCTCTAAAAAATGTGTTAGGTGTTATTATTAAAATGTCAGAGGGACATTTTGACCAAAGAATTGATGTCAGAGGTATTCGTCATAATGAAATTACAGATTTAGCTTTAGCTTGTAATAATATGGCAGAAAGGTTAGAACAGGTTGATACTTCAAGGCAAAATTTTGTATCTAATGTATCTCATGAATTAAAAACACCATTAAGTTCTATGAAGGTATTAAGTGAATCTATATTATTACAAAAAGATGTACCAAAAGAAATGTATATAGAATTTTTAGAAGATATTACCTCTGAAATTGACCGTATGACTGAAATTATAAATGATTTATTAACTTTAGTAAAATTAGACCAAAAAGAAATTCCCATTACTTTTATAGAAACAGAATTAAATCAACTTATTATAGATATTACTAAAAGAATGAAACCTTTAGCAGATTCAAAAGAAATAGAACTAAATTATATTTTAATGAAAGAAAAAATATTAGCTGATATAGATAAAACAAAGTTTGTATTAGCTATTTCTAATCTTGTAGAAAATGCTATTAAATATACTGCTGAAAAGGGACTTATTACGATTACTATTGATAGTGACTATCAAAATGTATTTCTTTCTGTTTCAGATACAGGTATTGGCATTGCAGAAGAAGAAATTAATAAAATATTTGAGCGATTTTATAGAGTAGACAAAACAAGAAATCGTGAAACAGGAGGAACAGGTTTAGGACTTTCTATTACTCATGCTACTATTTTAATGCACAATGGTAGTATTAAAGTAAGTAGTAAGGAACAAAAAGGAACTACTTTTTTAGTATGTATTCCTCTAAGGCAAACTACATGATATTGCAGTATAAAAACTGCAAAAGGAGGTTTTCCTTTGTTAAAAAAAGACAAGTATGTGTATATAATATGGATTTTCCTTTTATTGTTTTTTATCATAAGTATAATAATTTTATATTTTTTTAAAACAGAAGAAAAAGAACCAATGAATATTCATAAAAAAACAATAGAACTATATTTTAATGATACTGCAACAGGTAAATTACGTTTAGAAGAAAGAGTAATAAAAGGTAATACACAACAAGAATTAATAGTATCTGTATTAGAACAATTACAAGTAGGTTCTAAAATTGAAGGAAATACTATTGTAGTTCCTCAAGATATTAGAATACTTCATATTGATATAAAAGAAGATATTGCAATAATTAATTTATCAAAGGAATATGATAATTTATCACTTGGTGAAAAAATTATGTGTCGTGCTGCTATAGTATGGTCAGTGACGAGCCTGGATTTTATAGATTATGTTTGCATTAAAGTTGAAGGAAAAGAGTTAGAAAAAGTATCTGGAGAACCTATCGGTCTAATGAATCGCGAAAATACTATGATAAATCCCATCGTTTCGCCAGAAGCAAAACGATATGAAATCGTTTCATTATATTTTACAGATAAAACAAAACAACATCTTGTAAAAGAGGAAAGAGAAATTGAAATCAGCCAAATACAAACAAGAGAAAAGTCTGTTGTAGAACAATTAATTTTAGGAGCAAAAGAACAGGAACATATTTCAATACTTCCATCAGATATTAAAATTAGAAATGTTACTACAACAAAAGAGGGAGTTTGTTATGTTGATTTAAGCAACGATTCCATTGATAAAATAATAAATGGTAATATTAATGAACAGATTGCAATTTATTCTATTGTGAATTCTCTTGTATCATTATATAATGTAGAAAAAGTACAATTCTTAATTGAAGGAGAAAAGATAGAAGAAACAATGGGGCATTTGGATTATACAAAGCCTTTTGAAAGTAGAAATATTTGAGGGGAAAATTATGGTTAGACCGTTTGTATGGACTTTATTTTTTATGATTATAGGCATCATTGTTGGGCAAAGTGCATCTATGATGTATTTTGCTCTTTTTGCTATGTTTATAGTAATTGTATCTGTAATAATAGGTTGGTATTTCAAAAGTAAAATTCCTATTATGTTTGTATTATCTTTTTTACTAGGAAATTTATTGATTACACATAGTTTGCAAGTTGTTTCAGAAAAAGCTGAAAAAATGATAGATCAAGAAGTAACTATAAAAGGAACTGTGGTAGATACTGCTTATACTTCATCTGGAAGGCAGAAAATAACAGTTAAAACAGATTATATTAAATCAGTAACGAAAGAAGAAACAAAATCATTAAAAATATTAGCTATATTACCAGAAAATGAAATAATATCTATTTGGGACAAAGTATCATTAAATGGTACACTTTCGTCTTTTGAAAGAAATTCTATACCTAGTGGATATAATGAAAAGTTATATTTGTCTACAAGAGGATATCACTATAAAATATATATTAAAGAATATGACATAATAGGACAACAAAAAACGCCTATATTATGTCATATTTATACACTTAGAGAAAATATTCAAAATGTATATAATGCTGTTTTACCTCCTGAGAAAAGTGCTATTTTAAAAGCAATGGTAACAGGAGATAAAGATGATATTGACAGTATTATAAGAGAATTATATGCACAAGCTGGAATTATGCATATTTTAGCTATTTCTGGATTACATATTTCCCTTATAAGTTTTTACATTTTTTATATTTTAGAAAAATTTTTAAAATGGAATAAAAGAAAGTGTTCTATTATTGTATTGTTATGTTTACTATTTTATTTATTTTTTGCAGGATTTTCTCCTTCTGCTGCTAGAGCTGTTATTATGATTAGTGTTGGGCTTATAGGAAATATTTTTTATTATGAAAGTGATGCTTTAAATAATGTTGCAATTGCTGCAATTTGTATTTTGCTAGTACAACCATTATATTTATGGGACGTAGGTTTTCAACTTTCTTTTATTATAGTAACAGGCATTTTACTTGGTTCAGATATTATTAAAAATAGTACATTACCCTATTATATAAAAAATACATTAGGATTTTCTTTTATAACCTCTGTTGTTAGTTTTCCTATTATGGCATATCATTTTTATTTCGTTTCTGTAATAGGTATTTTAGTAAATATAATTATATTACCGTTAACTAGTATTTTATTGGGTATAGGGATGATAGTAGGAATTGTAGGGTTATTTTCAATACCAGCAGCAACTTTTTTAAGTGGAATAGTATATTATATATTGTGCTTTTATGAAAAAATATGCGTTTTAGCAACATCTGTACCATATGGATATTTACTTTGGGGGAGACCTCTTTTGATTACAGTAATATTATGCTATTTGTTATTATTAATGATTTATTTTTATAAGAGTAATAATATATATTATAAATGTATTATGATTTTTATGGAAGTTATGATATTAGTAATTACTTTTAGTAATCAATATATGTTTCAAAAAGATAAAATTTCTTTTTTAGATGTTGGACAAGGTGATGCAATTGTAATACAAACATATGATAAACATAATTATATTGTGGATACAGGAGGAAGAATGCAATCAACATTAGGAAATAATACAGGTGTTTATACAGTATTACCTTATTTACAAGAACAAGGTATTTCGGAAATTGATGGTTTATTTATAACGCATATGGATGGTGACCATTGTTTTGGTGCTATTGAATTAATGGATAGCATAGAGATTAATAAAATTTATATATCTAACTATAATTTTGAAAAAACACCTTTATATGAAACATTTTTAAAAAATGCTCAAAAAAATAATATTCCTATTTTTATCATAGGAGCAGGAGATAGTGAAAAGCTGGGTGATACTATGCAGCTAGAAGTTTTATATCCTTATTATAAAATGAAGTTTTTTGATGTAAATGATAATCATGGTTCTCTGGTATTACGCATCACATCCAAAAATACTTCTATTTTGTTAACTGGTGATATTGGTATTATTGATGAGACAATATTGTTACAACAAAATATTGATTTAAAAAGTGATATACTAAAAGTAGGTCATCATGGTTCAAAATATTCTAGTACAGAAAATTTTCTAAAAGCAGTACAGCCAGAAATTGCAATATTATCTTATGGAAAAAACAATTTTTATGGACATCCTCATAATGAAACAATAGAACGATTACAAAATCAAAATATAATTTTTTATGAAACTGCAAAACAAGGCAGCATTACTGTTTCAATTAATAAGAATGGTTATACTGTAGAAGGGATGTATTTAGAATGAAAGAATTAGAAAGACAATTAAAACAAAATAATATTTCCTCTTGCTATTTATTTTATGGAACAGAACAATATTTAAAAACACGATATATGAATTTGTTAAAAAAAACAATATTAGAAACATCAGCAGAAACAATGAACCTTGATATATTTGAAGGAAATAAACAAACTATTTCAACTATTTTAGACAGTGCTGATACGCTTCCTTTCTTGAGTGAGAAAAGACTTATTATTGTAAAAGAAAGTGAGTTGTTTCAAACAGGTCGCAAAAATGATGCCGAAAAAATGGCAGATTACATTAAAACAATACCAAATACTACTTGTATTCTTTTTTTAGAAAATGCTGTTGACAAAAGGGGAAAACTTTATAAAAATATTTTAAAATATGGTTATATTGTAGAAATGAATGGACTTTCTGAAAAAGAATTATTATATTGGATAGTAAGAGAATGTAAAAAAAATAAATTTCAAATAGAAACAAAAACTGCTGCCTATTTGTTATATGTAGTAGGAGCAGAAATGATACAATTAGAAAAAGAAATCAAAAAACTAGGTTCTTTTTTACCAGAAAACGCACAAGCTACATCTTATGATATTGATATTATTTGTACAAAGTCATTAGAAACTAAAATATTTGATTTACTTAATAAAATGATAAATGGACAAACTAAAGAGGCAATTACTATTTATCATAATTTAATATTAATGAAAGAATCTCCTCTTATGGTATTATCTATGATAATGCGACAGTTTCGTATGATACTTCAATGTAAAATGCTTTTAGAACAGGGAAAACTACAAAATCAAATAGCACAGAAAATGGGATTGAGGGATTTTATGGTAAAGCAATATATACAACAGTCAAAATATTTTAATGCAAAACAATTAAGAGAGGCATTAGAATTTTGTTTACAAACAGATATTAACATAAAAACAGGAAAATGGGAAAGCGAATTAGCGATAGAATTATTAATTTTGCAATATAGCAAAAAATAATTTAAAAAAGACAAATTCTCTTATCAAAAAGAGTCTTGTCTTTTTTATTTTTATTTATAATATGGTTTTTCCCTTTTAGGTATATCAAAGGAACAGTTTTTTCCGAATTTATATGATTTTTTAATTAACATTTTTTCTTCCACTGTTAATTTTCTATTTAATATTTTTTCAAAGTATTCCACTAATCCTTTCATATGAAAATGTGTTTTTTCATTATTACGAAGTAATTCTGAAATTTGACATATTTCTGGTTTATTTTCTTTTGAATATACAATTTGAAATATTTTTGAAGTATAAATAGCATCATTAAGTGCATCATGAAAAGGATTTTCTATTTTTAAATTAAATTCAGTTACAGCATTTTTTAAACCAATGGCTTGACCAGACTGATGTTTTAAATGCATAGAAGCAAATTTTTGTACATTAATAAATTGATTACAAATTTTAGTAGCATCTAAATTGTAAAATAATATATTTTTAAAAAGAGATTTTACATCATCACTGCCCCAAGTACATAATATAGCATCTTCTTTTCCTATAAATTTTATAAAGGAAGTATACGCTTCTGAAAAACACACACCATTTTTTAATTGTTCATAAGTTAAATTTGTAATTTTTTCTACATATGGGTGGATACGTGGATAAATTACTGGTTTAATTAAGACATTATATTTATTTAAAATACAAAGTTGCTCATTTAGCTTTACAGCTCCAATTTGTATAATTTCAAAAGGACATTTGGGGTGTAATATTGTTTGAAAGCCTGTTTTAAAATGAAAAGGCTGATTAAATTCTAAATCTAGTACGATATAATTCATAGAAAATGCTCCTTTATTAGTATTTATTTTATTAGTATAGCACCTTTTTTTTAGAGATACAACCTTTTCAAATAGTATTGAATAAATTAAAAGGAAATGATAAAATTAAAAAAAGGAGGTTATATTTTTGAAAGAATATTTTACACAAGAACAAATACAGAAAGAAATAAATAAAATATATATTGAAGAAGATGATTTTGTATTGGAAGGAGAATTTATAGAAGGAGAGGGAACACACTATATTATAACGGGTATTGCTGTTATTGAAAATGAACGTTATCATGATTTTAAAATAGAATTCAATTTAATAGAACTTCCAAAAGAAGAAACAATTCCTTTTATTATGGATATAGACTGGGACTGGTATGACTATCTATGTTAATAAAGTAAAGGTGGTGATAAAAGATGAATAATGGTTTAAAAAAAATGTTAGAATATAATCGTATTTTTGTAGAACATGAAATGTATAAAAAATATGAAACAACAAAATATCCAGATAGAAAAATTGCAATATTAGCTTGTATGGATACTAGAATGACAGAACTTTTACCAGCTGCTCTAGGTTTAAAAAACGGAGATGTGAAACTTATTAAAAACGCTGGTGGTCAAATAATGCACCCTTATGGAAGTGCTATGTTTAGTTTAATTGTAGCTGTATATGAATTAGATGTTGATACTATTATAGTAATAGGACATGATGATTGTGGTGGTCAACTTTTAGATGGCAAAAAGGTAATACAAAAGATGATACAATGTGGTATTTCTGTAGAAAATATACAATATATTGATGAAACTCATAAAAACGTAGAACAATGGTTAACTGGATTTCATAGTGTAGAAAAATCTGTACGTTCTACATTAGAAATTATTAAAAACCATCCTCTTATTCATAACGGCGTGGAAGTCTATGGATTTATTATGAGTCCTAAAACAGGAGAATTACGTTCTATTGAATAATTTATTTTAGAAAAGGGTCAATTATTAATATTGATTCTTTTTTTACATATTTTTGTAAAAAATAGTTTATGTTTTATGGAAAAAGCACTATAATAATGATAATTATATTATTAAAAAAATAGTAGAAATGGGTGTGTTTATGCAAAAAAAATCTATACAAGATTTATATCACAATTTAATTGATTGTTTAACTGACCGTCGTTTTTTACGTAAAATGCGTATTACAAAGAAATCTATGTTACTTTTATTAAAACAAGATGATTGGAAAGCTAATATTAAGTTTGTAATTCAACAACAAGAAATTACTTGTAAAAATGTCCTTAACATTTGTTTAAAAACAATGGAAACTTTTTGTCAAGATAAATTACAACAAGATTGGCTGGAGTATATTTATCAATATATTAGAAAAGGCCTTTTTCAAGACAGTGTAAAAATGACAATTACACCTTATTATGAAAAAGCAATTTTCTTTTATTTAGAAGTTTTACGTGTTTTTCTTAATTATGAAAAGGATACAAAACCTTTTGAAAGAACAAGAGATTTTCAATTTGCAACAGAAGAAGAAATTTCAGAAAGCCATTATGCAGAAGAATATAGAAGATTTCGAAAATGTATAAAAAATCAATATTTTTATGAATTAATGCGTATTGGAAAGGAGATTATGCCTTTTGATTCTCTTGCACATATTGCAGGCGTGCATTATATTGCAATGCACACTGCGAGACAAATTGTAAAAACAAATGTACCTATTGATTTAGGATTAATTTCAGGTGCAGCGGCGGGTCATGATATTGGAAAGTATGGTTGTAAAGGTGAAGAAGTAAAGAGAATTCCCTATTTACATTATTATTATACAGATTTATGGTGCAAAATAAATCTTTTACCTGCTATTGGTCATATTGCAGCTAATCATTCAACATGGGATTTAGAATTAGAAGATTTACCAATAGAATCTTTAATATTAATTTATGCAGACTTTAGGGTAAAAACAAAGTGTTGGGAAAATGGAAAAGAAGTAATGGGATTTTTTAGTTTAGAGGATTCTTTTCAGGTAATATTAGATAAGTTGGATAATGTTGATACTGCAAAAGAAAATAGATATCGTCATGTATATGCTAAATTGAAAGATTTTGAAAATTATATGATTAGTCTTGGTGTGAATGTAGATTTTTCAACAGACCAATTAACAATTAAAACTCAAAAAGATAAGTCTATTTTAGGTATGGATGAAACAGTTGAAGCTTTAAAGTATATGGCAATCGAACATAATATTTCTCTTATGCACAGATTAAGCCATGAAGTTTCTTTTGGTAATATTTTAGAAGCAGCTAGAAGTGCAAAAAATTGGAAGAATAGCCGTGCTTACTTAAATATATTTGAAGAATATTTTACATATATGACACAAAAACAAAAAACGATGACATTAAATTTTTTATATGAATTATTGATGCACAGAGAAGGGGATATTCGTAGACAGGCTGCCAATTTAATGGGAAATATTATTGTGAACTACGATGAAGACTATAGAAAAGAATTACCTAAAGATGTTAAAATTTCTTTAGGAGAATATACAAGTCAGCAACTATTAACACAGTATTTAGGATTAATTATAGAGCCAGACCATAAAATAACAGATAAACATAAAAGATGGATTGGATATACTTTAAAAATATTACTTGAATCTGTATTAAATAGATGCTCTGATAAAAAAGGAAAAAAATATTTAAACTGCTTATTAAATTTTTATGAAAATACAAATAGAGAAGAAGCAACATTATTTATTATGTTAGATGCCCTTTTATCATTGCCCTTGGATTTAATGAAAGAAGAAGAAATTGATATATTACTTCATTTTTTAGAAGAAGCTATTAAAACATCATCTATAGAAATTTGGACAGCAGCATTACGTTTTATAAAATATATAACACAACATACCGTAAAAAAAGTTAAATGGGAAATATGTTTACAGGAAATAATAAAAAAGATACCTTCTAAAAATTACTTTACATTACAATTTTTAATTTATGGAGCAGCAAAAAATTGGGACTTAAAAGAGTGTTTTCAATATTGTGATTTAAAAACAATATATGAAGAAAATTCTATAGTATCTGAAATATTTTTAGAAAATACAAAAGTAGCTACACCATGGATAATAAAATCTGTAAATATAGAATGGCTTTTAGATAGAGTAGATTTAGATAAGGATATGTCTGTTTTACAAATTGCGACACATTTTTCTAACTTGGTAAAGGTAAGTGAAAGAGTAGCTGTACGTCATAACGCAGGTAATGCCTTAGTAAAAATTGCACCACTATTGACATTAGCACAAAGAAATGAAATTGTTATCGAATTAACGAAAGGTCTTGAAATTGGAGAGTATGAGTTTTCAAAATATATTCCTCAATATTTAGGAGAATTTGCACTTTATCTTCATCCAGATGAACTAGATGAGTTTATAAGTGATTTAAAACGTCTTTTAATTAGTACAAATGCTCGTGTTGTTTGTCTTACGCTTGATACATTAGGCATTATATTACAACATTATGGTGTATATAAACAACATTTTCAAGAGAACAATCAAAAATATGAAGAACGTAAGAAAATTATATTAGGTATGATTTTGGGTGGTTTAGCAAATTATAATGAAACAGTAAGTCAAGAGGCTGTTTTAGTAATAGGACAATATTTATTTGGTAGTACATTACTTTCATTAAAAGAGAAAAAAGATGTTTTTAAAATGATGGCTAAAAAAATTACAACATTACTTGAAAATAAAGAAATATCTGAATTATCCTTTTTCTATAATGCAGCTTCTTTGAATTATATATATCGTTTTATAGGAGACTATTTATTTTCTTATAAAAAATTTGATTTTGAAGAGCCTAATAAAGTTGCATTTTTTCCAGGAACATTTGACCCTTTCTCATTAGGTCATAAGGGAATTGCAAGGGAAATAAGGGATATGGGATTTATTGTATATTTAGCGTTAGACGAATTTTCTTGGTCTAAAAAAACACAACCTCATATGATACGTCGTGAAATTGTAACAATGTCTATAGCAAATGAAGAAAATATATATTTATTTCCTGATAATATTCCAGTAAATATTGCTAATCCCGATGATTTAAAACAGCTAAAGGAATTATTTCCAGAAAAAGAAGTATATATGGTAGCTGGTAGTGATGTAGTAGAAAACGCATCTTCTTATAAAGTACCACCAGTAGAACATTCTATACAAACATTTAATCATATTTTATTTTTAAGGGAAAGTCAAACACATCAAAAAGAAGGAGAAGATAGTAATTTAGATAGTAAAATTTCAGGAAGTATTCTAAAATTGAAATTACCTGTACATTTAGAAGATATTAGTTCTACTAGGATTAGAGAAAATATAGATGACAATAGAGATATTTCTACTTTAATTGACCCAGTAGCACAAAATTATATTTATGAAAATAGTTTATATTTGAGAGAACCTCAATATAAACAAATTCTTCATGCAAAAACGATACAAATTGAATTGTTTGAAAGATTAACATATTCTTTAAAAAATGAATTGCTTGAGTTTTCTTATAAGCATGAAAATCAAGAAGGAATTCGTTTTGCTATGGATAGACCAGACGCACTTTTTGCTGTAATTCGTGATGGTAATATGAATGGAGAAATTGTAGGGGTATCTATATGCTGCTCTTTAACAACATTAAAATTATATCAAGAATTTAAAAGTATGGAAATTGCAAACCATATTAGAGAAAATACTTCTGGACGTATTCTCCTTGTAACAGGACTATATGTTTCTAAAAATACAAAAATTAGAAATGCAGAACAAATTTTATTAACAGAAACATTGGCAAGTGCACTGGCAAAAGACTATACATATTGTGTATTTAGCCCAGAAATTGGATTTATAAATAAAAAGGTACATATTGTTTTAGAACAACAAGGTTTTTATCAATTAAATGAAGAATTATCAGAACGACCTATATTTGTAGTAGATATGAAAAATCCTATTGCGTTTATACAAAATATGGAAACTGTCATAAAAGAGCCTTTTAATAGAAATGAAAGAGTACTTGATACATTAGATGAAACACACAATAAATTGCAAAGGGCTATGACTCAACTTTATCCAGGAAATTTAGTTTTGTCGTTTCATTCTAGTATAATGCACCATAGATTAGTAGAATTGATTACGAAGGCAAATGGTGTACCAAGTGAACCTCTACCTGTTAGAAAGTTAGGTTCTGCTATGTGTGTACCTTTTGGTAAAATTTTAAGAGGAATGGTAATTCCTAATACTGTAACAAAAGTTCTTCATACAGAAAAAACATATCATTCTGAATTGAAAAATTTTAAGATTACAGAATATCCTAACTATTCACCATTAAAAAATCAGGCAAAGACAATTAAATCATTTCATAGACCTGTTATATTAGTAGATGACTTATTACATAAAGGATATCGTATTAAAGAATTAGACCCATTATTGAAAGCAGAAAATATAGAAATTGAACGTATTATTGTTGGTGTTCTTTCTGGTAGGGGAAAAGATCTTATGGATATTCAGAATAGAAAAGTACAAAGTTTATATTTTATACCTTCTTTACGTGCTTGGTTTGTAGAGTCTACTATTTATCCTTTTATTGGAGGAGATAGTGTACAACGAAAAGAAAAATTGAAAGCAAATTTGTTAAATTCTATTAACTTGATATTACCTTATGTTATGCCAGGATTTTTAAAAGAGGCTACAAAAGAGGCAATATATCGTTTATCTATGACAGCATTAGAAAATGCGAGAGATATTATGACTATATTAGAAGAAGAATATCAAAAAGAATATGAAAGAAATTTAACATTAAATCGATTAAGTGAAGTAATTATTCATCCAAGTTGCCCAGATAAAGGAGGATGCTTGAGTTATGATTATCATTTAGCACCATCTATATATATTGCAAATGACATTGAAAAACTGGTTCGTTTAAGTGGATTAATAAAGTGATGAAAAAAGTGAGGTGTTATAGATGGAATGGTTAGAAAGAGAAAGTAGCATTATTGTTGGAGTTAAAAGAGATATCCAGAAGTCAAAAGGCCGTTTTTTAGCAACCTATCCAGAAATGTTATTAACACAAGAAAGTGTAAAATGGCTTAGCACAAATTATATGAATAACGGATATAACCAGTTACCTAAAAGAATGAAAGATGCTTTTATTCAAAAAGAAAGTATTACTTGTGTTAATATAGTTCATAAAAGTTTGGAACAATGGAATAAAGAAGAAAATGATTTAGTATTTATAAAAAAGAAAAAAGTTCATATATTAGCATTAGGTGATGTAGGAAGTACTGTACTAATAGGATTAAAACTTCTTGGAAAAGATTGCATTGACACTATTGGCATTTGTGATGTGAATGAAACAGTATGCAAAAGATGGGAATATGAAATGAACCAGACAACATTTCCTTGGGAATATAATTGTTTGCCAGAAATAGAAATTATAGACCAAGAACATTTATTTGACTGTGATGTGTTTGTATTTTGTGCTTCAAAAGGAATTCCTCCTATTGGCTCAGATATAAAAGATGTACGTATGGCACAGTTTGAAGCTAATAAAACTATTGTAAACAATTTTGCAAAACAAGCAAGAGAAAAACAATTTTCTGGTTTATTTGCTGTAATATCTGACCCAGTAGACCCATTATGTAAATCTGCATTTTTATCTAGTAATGAAGATGAAGAAGGTAAATTTGATGGCAAGGGACTCTTACCAGAACAAATACAAGGTTATGGGCTTGGTGTTATGAATGCAAGAGCGGCTTATTTTGCAAAAAAAGATAAACGTTTTCAATCTTTTTTAAAAGAAGGTAGAGCATTTGGTCCTCATGGACAAGATTTAATTATTGCAAATAGTATTGAAAATTACGACGACGAACTTTCAAAAGAACTAACAATGCTTACTATAGAAGCAAATATTAGAACAAGAGAACTAGGATTTAAACCTTATATTGCACCAGCACTTTCTTCTGCTGCTATTTCTCTTATATTGACATTACAAGGAAAATGGCATTATAGTTCTAATTTTTTAGGTGGTGTTTATATGGGTTGTAAAAATAGAACAACAAAATTAGGTTTAGAAATAGAAAGTTTACCTTTGCCAGAACAACTATATTGTCGTATAGAAAAAGCATTTCAAAATTTGGAGAATATAATATGAAAAATGAATTGATTTTAGTACAACCTCATTGTGAGGACAAACAAAAGACAAAACGATTAGAACAAATTTTAGAAAAAGCATTATCAAATATTTCTTATGAAAAAATTACAAAAGAGGAGAAGTTTGAAAATTTACAAAACAAAAAAATTCTTTTTGCTATTTCTCAAGGGATTTCTGGTATAAATTTAGAATATTTTCGTTTTTTGAAGAAATTAAGAATGAATATTAATTTATTAGAGAATTCTGTAGCTGGAATTATTGTAGATGGAGAAAGTGAATTATTTACGAAATCTATTGCAAGGGAATTTGCGTTTACTGCAAATCAAGCTGGTTGTACATTTCCTGGAAAACCTCTTGTTGAAGCCACAGCTTCACTACAAAATTTTAATGTACAAGCGAAAATATTGGAAACAGATTATATGGGAGCTTATGAAAAATCTGCAAGAGTATTAATAGAACAAGTATTATCTTTTACGCCTGTTAGAAAAAAGCAATCTAAAATATTAGTACTTCATGCAAGCAATTTTAAAACTTCTAATACATCGCAACTTTGGAACATGGTAAAACAACATTTAACTAACTGTGATATTAAAGAAATTTCATTGAGAAATGGTAGTGTTCAAGACTGTTCTGGTTGTCCCTATACTATGTGTATGCACTTTAGTTCTAAATCAAATTGCTATTATGGTGGAGTAATTGTTGATGAAGTTTATCCAGCAATATTAGATTGTGATGCACTTATATTACTTTGTCCTAATTACAATGATGCAGTTAGTGCAAATTTATGTGCCTTTATTAATCGTCTAACTGCTTTGTTTCGCAAAACTAGATTTTATGAGAAGTATATTTTTGGTATAATTGTATCTGGCTATAGTGGTGGAGACTTAGTAGCAGAACAGTTAATTAGTGCCTTAAACATGAATAAAACATTTATACTTCCTTCTCGTTTTGCTTTGCTAGAAACAGCAAATGACCCTAACAGTATACAAAAAATAGATGGTATAAATAAAAAGGCGAAAGATTTTGCAAATCATATTTTAGAAACAATACAAATAAAATATAATTAATTTATTAAGGAATAGCTCCTTTATTGAAGGAAATCAGTAAGGAGCTATTAAAATATTAGTAAAATATAAGGAGAAAATGTAATATGGGAATATTGTATGGTGTTGGTATTGGTGCAGGTGACCCTAAATTTTTAACATACCAAGCAGTAGAATGTATTAAGAAATGTAATATAATTGCAATACCAGATAGTGGAACAGGAAATTTTGTTGCTTATGATATTGTAATACAAGCTATACCTGAATTGACACAGAAAGAAATTGTTAAAATATTTATGCCTATGACAAAGGATAAAATATTACTAAGAAAGTATCATAAAGAAGGAGGAGATATTATTTTACAATATTTAGAAAATAATGATGTGGCATTTTTAACATTAGGTGACCCTTCTATCTATGCAACTTATATGTATATCCACAAAATAGTAGAGAAAAGTGGAGGACAAGCTAAAATGATTTCTGGTGTTCCTTCTTTTTGTTCTGTTTCCTCTGCAATGGGTATTAGTTTAACAGAAGGAGATGAACTACTTCATATTATTCCTGCTTCATACGATATAGAATGTGTTTTGTCGTTATCTGGAACAAAAGTATTAATGAAAGTGGGAAAATCATTCCAAAATATAAAGCAATTTCTTTTGCAAAATGAAAATAAATTTGATTGCTATATGGTTGAAAATTGCGGTATGAAAACAGAGAAAAGATATTTTTCTTTAAAAGAATTTCCAGAATATACAGGATATTTTACTACTATTATTATTAAAGATAAAAAAGTAAATGAAAAAGAAGGATTAAATTATGACAGAAATACTAGAAATAAAACAAAAAGAATTATTTACTAACAAAGCAATCTATCAATTGATTATACCTTTAATTATAGAACAAATATTAGCTGTAACAGTAGGTATGGCAGATGTTATGATGATTTCTGTAGCAGGAGAGGCAGCAGTATCTGGAGTTTCACTTGTAGATATGATTAATGTTTTAATCATTAATATTTTTGCTGCATTAGCAACAGGAGGTGCTGTTGTTTCAGCACAATTTATAGGAAAAAAAGATAGAAAGCAAGCATGTTTATCTGCTTATCAGCTTTTAATTATTACAATAATTATTTCTATTATAGTTATGACAATAATACTATTATGGAAAAGACCTATTTTAAAATTATTATTTGGAGAAATTGAAACAGAAGTTATGGAAAATGCTATTATTTATTTGAATATTACAGCTATTTCTTATCCATTTTTAGCAATTTATAATTCATGTTCGGCATTATTTCGTTCTATGGGCAACTCAAAAGTTTCTATGATGTTATCATTTTTAATGAATATCATTAATATTGGAGGAAATGCTTTTTTTATATTTTTACTGCATTTAGGTATTGCTGGTGTAGCTATTCCTTCATTGATTGCTCGTTTATTAGCATCTATTATTATATTATATTTAATTTGTAATCCTAAAAACCAAATATATATAAAACCACAATTAAAAGTTCAATTAAATAGAGAAATGATTAAAAAGATATTACATATTGGTATTCCAAATGGTTTAGAAAATGGATTATTTCAATTAGGTAGGGTACTTGTTGTAGGTATTATAGCTGGTTTTGGTACAGTACAAATTGCAGCAAATGCAGTAGCCAATAATATTGATTCTATGGGGTGTATTCCTGGTCAAGCAATTAGTCTTGCTATGATTACAGTTGTAGGACAATGTGTTGGTGCACAAGATTATACACAAGCAGAATATTATACTAAAAAGCTAATGAAAATATCGTATGCTTTTACTTCATCTATTAATGCTATTATACTTTGCATATTACCATTATTGTTAGCAATTTACCACTTGTCTGATGATACATTACAATTAGCTAAAATGTTGATATGGATACACTGTGGTTGTGCTATATTTTTATGGCCAGCATCATTTACATTACCCAATGCTTTACGTGCAGCAAATGATGTAAAATTTACAATGATTTGTTCCATTGCCTCTATGTGGATATTTCGTATTGTCAATAGTTATATTCTTGGTAAAATTTGGGGAATGGGTGCTATTGGTGTATGGATTGGTATGATTTTGGACTGGATATTTCGTATTATTTGTTTTATATGGAGGTACTGTTCTGGTAAATGGAAGTTACACAAAATATAAAGAAACTGTTAAAGATATACAAAAATAATATAATATTTTGTATATTTGTGCTATACTGATGAAAGTAATAAAATAAATATAATTTTAATTTTATTATCTGTTATAAAATTAAGAAAAAATTTATCCTTTGAATTGACATCTTTTTATATTATCTATGCCGATTTAAGGGATATTTTATTTTATAATAATTAGCTAAAAAAGGAGGAAGTAGATTGTATAAATTTTTAAAATCAAAAGTGTTAGAATCTCTTTCATCAGTTATTCCTATTGTTATTATTGTATTAATTTTAAGTTTTACTATTGTACCTATGCCATGGTATATAATACTTCTATTTTTAATAGGAGCTGTTTTGTTAACATTAGGTATGGGGCTATTTACATTAGGAGCAGATATTGCTATGATACCTATGGGAGAAAGAGTTGGAGCACAGCTTACAAAATCTAGAAACTTGATACTTTTAATATTAATTTCGTTATTATTTGGTATGATGATTACGATTGCTGAACCAGATTTGCAAGTTTTAGCAACACAAGTTCCATCTATTCCTAATATAACATTAATATTATGTGTAGCAATAGGAGTTGGTTGTTTTCTTGTATTAGCACTATTACGTATATTATTTCAAATTAGCTTAGTAAAATTATTGGTTATTTTTTATATTATTGTATTTATATTAGCGTATATTTCTCCAACTAGATTTTTAGCAGTTGCCTTTGATTCTGGTGGTGTTACAACAGGACCTATTACAGTGCCATTTATAATGGCTTTAGGACTTGGTGTTGCTTCTGTTCGTGGAGATAAAAATTCTCAAGAAGATAGCTTTGGTCTAATTGCGTTATGTTCAGTAGGCCCTATATTAGCTGTTTTATTTCTTGGCCTATTTTTTGGTATTTCATCAGAAGATTATATCGTAGAAGTACAACATACAGCAAAAACTGTAAAGGAAATTTTATTTTTATTTTTAAGCCGATTTCCTCATTATTTTAAAGAAGTAGCAGTAGCACTTTCACCAGTTGTTATTTTCTTTTTGATTTTCCAAAATGTTTATTTAAAATTGCCAAGACATTATATTCAAAAGATATATGTTGGTATAGCGTATACTTATATTGGATTAGTATGCTTTCTAACAGGAGTTAATGTAGGCTTTATGCAAATAGGAAATTACATTGGAAGCACAATTGCTCAATTATATTATAATTGGATATTAGTACCTCTTGGAATTGTTATTGGTATGTTTGTTGTAATTGCAGAGCCAGCAGTTCATGTTTTAACAAAACAAGTAGAGGAAATTACAAGTGGAAGTATTACAAAAAAAGCAATGCTTATTAGCCTATCTTGTGGTGTTGGTATTTCTGTTGGTTTGGCAATGGTTAGAGTGTTAACAGGTATTCCTGTTTGGTATTTTTTAATACCTGGTTATAGTATTGCAATATTATTATCCCGTTTTGTACCTAAGATTTTTACAGCGATTGCTTTTGACTCAGGAGGTGTTGCTTCTGGCCCTATGACAGCAACATTTTTATTACCATTAGCTATGGGTGCTTGTCAAACATTGGGAAGTGAAATTATGACTAATGCCTTTGGTATTGTAGCTATGGTTGCTATGACTCCACTTGTTACAATTCAAACTTTGGGCTTAATTTATACAATAGGAGAAAACAAGAAAAACTTACAAGAACATGTTACTATAAGAGATGAAAAAGAAAAAGAAGAAGATAATGATATTATTGAGTTTTAATGAAAAAGGAGGATATATGAATGTGAAAAAGGTAAAAAAAGTAAAACCTCTAAAATTAATGATTACTATTGTAGATAGAGGAAAAAGCAAAAAATTAATGTCTTATTATAAAAGTCAAAATATTAATTTTTCTATTTTGTGTTTTGGAAAAGGAACAGCAAGTTCAGAAGTATTAGATTATCTTGGATTAAATGAAGAAGAAAAAGACGTATTTATTTCTGCTATATATGCAGATGATGTTTCAAAAATATTTGCTCAATTAAAAGAAAAGATGGAATTTCACAAAGCTGGTAAAGGGATTGTTTTTACCATTCCATTAGATAGTATTAGTGGTATGGCATCATTTCATGCACTAATAGGTGGAGGCAAGGAGGAGTAATATATAATGAGTATGGATAAAGAATATGCTTTAGTAATTGCTATTGTAAATCATGGCTATTCTGCTGATGCTATGGAAGCAGCAAAAAAGGTAGGTGCTACTGGAGGAACTATTTTGCATGGTCATGGTGTAAGTGGCAAGGAAGCAGCAAAATTTTTAGGTATTACAATTAATGAAGACAAAGAACTTTTAATGATTGTTGCTAGAAGGGAAATTAAACAAAAAATTATGATGAATATTTCTTCTGAAATGGGTATGAATTCTCCTGCAAAGGGAATTGTTTTTTCATTACCTGTTGAGGATGTTTATGGATTATTTTCAGGTAATATTGATGTATAAAATAAAAGAATACCTCCTAAATAAAGGAGGATATTTTTTTATTGATTTAGTTCATCAATAATTTCTTTTACTGTTGTAATTTTATTTATTTTGTATGCGTTGGCTCCACAAAATAATAAAGAATTTTGAGTATTTCCTTTTGCAGCACGAATTAAAGCTTCTGTAATGCAATAAGGTGTTGTAGCTGGATTACATTTTTCTAAGCATTTATAACATTTTGTTATATTTTCTTTTTCTACTTTTCTTAGTTCCATAAAAGGATTAAGAATTGCACGTCCTGGCATACCAACAGGACTTTTTACAATAGTAATATCTTCTTTTTTTGCATTAACATATGCAAGTTTATATTTTATATCAGCATCACATTCTTGTGTTGCAACAAAACGAGTTGCCATTTGAACACCATCACAACCCAGTTGCATATAGTGGTCAATATCTTTTCTATCATATACACCACCTGCAAAAATTACAGGAAAAGGACGATTATATTTTTCTTCAAAACTTTTTACATAAGTGATAATACTTTTTACTTCTTCATCATAATCTTTATCCTCTTTTTCTAGCCAAGAAAGAAGTTCTTTTTCTGAAAATCCTAAATGTCCACCTGCTTTAGGGCCTTCAATTATAACAAAATCTGGCATACGTTGTTCTCGTTTATCCCAACGATGTAGTAAAACTCTTGCAGCTTTTACGGAAGAAATAATTGGAGCAAATTTAATAGAAGAATTACCTATTAAATCAGGTAAATCCATAGGTAATCCTGCACCAGATATAATAATATCTGCACCATTTTTAATACAGCAGTCTACATAATCTGCATAATGAGTTGCTGCTCTCATAATATTAACACCAATTATACCACCATTGGAAATTTCTTTTGCTTTTTTAATATGATAGGCTAGTGCTTTTAAATTTGTTGGCATGGTATTTGTCAAAAAATCTTTAGATAGAAAACCTGGTTGTGCAGCAGAAATAACACCAATAGCACCTTCTTTTGCTACAGCTCCAGCTAAAGAAGATAAACTAATACCAACCCCCATTCCTCCTTGTATGATTGGAATAGGTACAGTTAAATCACCAATATGGAGTGGTTTTAGCTTCATAAATATGACCCTCCTTTTTATATTTAAAAATAAGTTTTTAGAAATAAAGTAAGTTGTTTTAGTACATAGTTTTTATAACTAGATGATGTAGGTTTAATATTATTAACAATAGAAAATATATTACAAATATAAGTTGTTGTCAATATATCTTGTATTAATTGTTACATTTTACTAAAAAATATTTTAGAATTAAATGGATTATTTTTAGAATAAAGATTGACGTATCAAAAAAAGTATCATATACTTTGATTATTAAAGTATTTGGTATATAATAAATTTTAAATAGACAAACTTAGGAAATATAGAAAATTAAATTTATATTTGATACTTGTAAAAATATTTTAAACAAGGGAGAAAAAGTATGATTTTTTCAAAAATTAAGTGTACAGGCTCCTACGTTCCTGGAAAAATCGTTACGAATGATATGCTTTCTCAATATGTTGATACAAGTGATGAATGGATACGTTCTCGTAGTGGTATAGAAAAGCGACATTTTTCAGAGGGAGAAAATACATCAGATATTGCTGCTAAAGCAGCAATAGATGTTTTAAAAAATGGTAATATTGACCCGTTAGATATTGAATTGATTATTGTTGCAACTGTTTCACCTGATTATACAACGCCATCTACAGCATGTTTAGTACAATCGAAAATAGGTGCAGTAAATGCAGTTGCCTTTGATTTAAGTGCAGCTTGTTCAGGTTTTATCTTTGGTGTTAGTACAGCAGACAAATTTATTAAAACTGGTGTTTATAAAAATGCGTTAGTAATTGGTGCTGAAGTATTGTCAAAGCACTTAAATTTTAAGGATAGAAGCACTTGTGTATTGTTTGGTGATGGTTCTGGTGGTGTTTTCTTAGAAAAAGCAGAAGATGCAGGTATATTGGCAGAAGAAATAGGAAGTGATGGAAGTCGTGGTATGTCTTTAACTTGTGCTGAAAAAAAGGCTTCTCATATATTTAATACAGAAGTAGTAGAAGAAGATAATTATTTACACATGGATGGTAGAGCTATTTTTGACTTTGCTACAAGACAAACACCAAAATGTATTTTACGTTTAATTGAAAAGTCTGGAATTTGTGCTGAGCAATTAAAATATGTGATACCACATCAAGCCAACGCTCGTATTGTAGAAATTATATCCAGAAAAACAAAAATACCATTACAAAAATTCTATATGAATATTGCTGAATACAGTAACACCTCCGCTGCAACTATTCCTATTGCATTAAATGAGATGATGAAAAAGGGATTATTGCAACAAGGAGACTATATATTAATGGCAGGTTTTGGAGGTGGACTCACATGGGGTGGTCTGCTTATAAAAATCTGAATGAATAATTATTTTAAGGAGGAACAAAAATGGAAGTATTAGAAAGAATTAAAGAAATTATTGCTGAACAAACAGGAAAGGATATTGCTGAAATCACACCAGAAACAAGCGTTATGGAAGATTTAGAAGCAGATAGCTTAGATTTATTTCAAATTATAAACGATATTGAAGATGAGTTTGATGTAAAAATCGAAAATACAGATGAAATTAAAACAGTTGCTGATGTTGTAAAAATTGTAGAAGAAAACCAGCAATAATCATGTAACAAAAGATAAGGAGAACAAACTTATGTATGAAAATATTTGCGAAATGCTTGGAATAGAGTATCCTATTATACAAGGTGCTATGGCATGGATTGCTACTCCAGAATTAGTTGCAGCAGTATCAAATGCAGGTGGTTTGGGAGTTTTGGCAACAGGTCATTTAAATGGTGAAGGCTGTCGTGAAGCAATTCATAAGTTAAAAGAAATGACAGACCGTCCTTATGCAGTGAATATTATGTTATTATCTGCTTATGCAGAGGAAATTGCAAAAGTACTTTATGAGGAAAAAGTTCCTGTCATTACTACAGGTGCAGGTAGCACCATTACACATTTAAAAGCTTTTCAGGAAATGGGTGCAAAAGTTATCCCTGTTATTCCTTCTGTAGCAATTGCAAAACGCTTTGAAAAAGATGGTGTAAATGCTGTAATAGCAGAAGGAATGGAATCTGGTGGACATGTTGGAAAGACAACGACAATGGCACTTGTACCACAAGTTGTTGATGCTGTAAATATTCCAGTTGTTGCAGCAGGAGGTATTGCTGATGGAAGAGGTATGGCAGCAGCAACCATGTTAGGTGCTTCTGGATTTCAACTTGGTACAAGATTTTTAGTGGCAAAAGAATGTACAGTACATCCTAATTTTAAGCAAAGAATATTGAAAGCAAAAGATATTGATACTACAATAACAGGTTTATCTACTGGTCATCCTGTTCGTGTTATTAGAAATAAAATGGCACGAGCTTATGAAGCATTAGAAAGACAAAATGCACCAGCTGAAAAATTAGAAGAATTAGGTACAGGTGCATTAAGAAAAGCAGTTCATGATGGAGATATGGAAAATGGTTCTGTTATGTCAGGTCAAATTGCAGGTTTAGTAACGAAAGAACAAACTGCAAAAGAAATAATAGAAGAACTTTATAGCGAATATACAAATATTATGAAAAATGCTATAAAAGTTATGAGATAATAAAAGCTCTATTTGAATTAAAAACAAAGTATAAGTGAACAAAAGGGAGCATATGCTCCCTTGCTTATCATTGTCATAAAATGTCAATTAAAAAAATAATTTAAGAAAAATAGGAGAAAAATCATGAAAATAGCTTTTTTATTTAGTGGGCAAGGTGCACAATATGTCGGTATGGGAAAAGATTTGCAACAACAATATGTTTGTGCAAAAGAAATATTTCAAAGAGCAGATAATGCTTTAGGTTTTTCTCTTAGCGATATTTGTTTCGGGCAAGAAGTTAAATTAAATCAAACAGAATTTACACAACCAGCTATATTAACTATGAGTATGGCAACATTAGCTTGTTTGAATGAAAAAGGAATAAGAGCAGATTATGTAGCAGGTTTAAGTTTAGGAGAATATAGTGCGTATACAGCGAGTGGTGTGTTTCAATTTGAAGATGCAGTAAAATTAGTACAAAAAAGAGGACGCTTTATGACAGAAGCTGTACCAGAAGGAAAAGGAAGTATGTATGCTATTATTGGTATGGAAAGAGAGCAGATAGAAGATATTTGTAAAGAATATAATCAATATGGTTTTGTAGTACCTGCAAATTATAATGCACCAGGACAAGTTGTAATTGCAGGTGAAGCAGATATAACGGCAAAAGCAGCAGCAGCAGCAAAAGAAAAAGGTGCTAAAATAGTATCAAAATTAAATGTAAGTGGACCATTTCACACTGCATTATTAAAACCTGCATCTGAAAAATTATCACAAGAGTTACAAAAGTTACAGTTACATAATATGAATATACCTGTTATTACAAATGTAACTGGTCAAGAAGTTGAAAATAATGAGGATATTATTCCTCTTTTAATAAAACAAGTTATGAGTCCTGTCAAGTGGGAAGAAACAATATTAACATTGTCTTCAAAAGGTGTTGATACATTTATAGAAGTTGGCCCTGGCAAAACATTAAGTGGTTTTGTAAAAAGAACAATTAAAGGAGCAACAATACTTAATGTAGAAAATCAGAAAACATTAGAAAAAGCAATAGAAAAATTGTCAAGATAAAATGGAGGAGAGGATATGTTAAAAGGAAAAACAGTTTTAGTAACTGGTGCAGCAAAAGGAATTGGAAGGGCAATAGCTACTGCTTTTGCAAAAGAAGGATGTAATGTTATATTAAATTATAGAAGTACTATTTCTGATGACTTTATTGCAGAAATCAAAAGTTATGGTGTTGAATGTCTGCCAATACAAGGAGATGTTTCTAATTTTGACAAATCAAAAGAAATTGTTGACAAATCAATAGAAATATTTAGCAGTATTGACATTTTAATAAATAATGCAGGTGTTACAAAAGACGGTCTTTTAATGCGTATGTCTGAACAAGATTTTGATACAGTATTAAATATCAATTTAAAAGGTAGTTTTAATATGACACGTCATGCAATAAATTATATGATAAAAAAACGTTCAGGAACTATAATTAATATTTCTTCTGTTGTGGGGGTAATTGGAAATGCAGGACAAGTAAATTATGCAGCTTCTAAAGCTGGTATAATAGGTATGACAAAATCTATTGCAAGAGAAGTTGCTTCTCGTGGCATTACTTGCAATGCTATTGCACCAGGATTTATTCAAACAGATATGACAGCAGTATTGAAAGAAGATGTTGTAAAACAAATGACAGCACAAATTCCTATGAAAAAATTAGGGCAAGTAGAAGATATTGCACAAACAGCAGTATTTTTGGCAAAAAGTCAATATATCACAGGTCAAGTTATACATGTGAATGGTGGCATGGCAATGTGATAAGGAGGTATAAATCATGAAAAGATGTGTAATCACAGGTATGGGTGCAATTACTCCATTAGGCAATGACGTAGAAAGTTATTGGCAAGGTTTAAAGAATGGTGTTTGTGGCATTGATTATATCAAAAAATTTGATACAGAAGGATTTAAAGTAAAAATTGCTGGAGAAGTAAAAGACTTTGAAGTTGAAAAATATGTAGCGAAAAAAGAAACCAAAAGAAATGATATGTTTTCTATTTATGGTATTGCTGCTGCTGCACAAGCTTATGAGATGAGTGGTTTAAAAGAGGGCGATGTTGAGCCAATTCGTTTTGGTACAATTGTGGGTTCTGGCATTGGAGGATTATGGACAATAGAAGAACAAATAATTAAACTCAATGAAAAAGGTCCTTCTAAAGTATCTCCTTTATTTATACCTATGGCAATTGGTAATATGGCAGCAGGAAATATTGCATTAAAGTTTAAAGCAAAGGGTACTTGTGAATCAATTGTAACAGCTTGTGCAACAGGAACAAATTCTATTGGTGAAGCTTACAGGAATATAAAACATGGATATTTAGATGTATGTTTTGCAGGAGGTACAGAGTATTCTATTACAAAAATTGGATTATCTGGTTTTAGCAATTTAACAGCATTAACAACATGTGATGACCCTAAAAAAGCTTGTAGACCTTTTGATAAAAATAGAAGTGGTTTTGTTATGGGCGATGGTGCTGGTATATTATTATTAGAAGAATTAGAACATGCTTTAAATAGAGGTGCTAAAATTTATGGAGAGATTGTAGGATATGGTTCCACTTGTGATGCATATCATATTACTGCTCCATGTCCTGACGGAGAAGGTGCAGCAAATGCTATTAAAATGGCTATAGATGAAGCTGGAATTCAGCCAGAAGATTTAGGTTATATTAATGCACATGGTACTAGCACAGAAGCAAATGATGCAGGGGAAACAGCAGCAATTAAACGTGCATTAGGTAACTATGCTTATCATATTCCTGTTAGTTCTACAAAATCTATGACAGGTCATTTGTTGGGTGCAGCAGGAGCAATTGAAGCAATTGCTTGTATCAAAGCATTAGAAGAAGGGTTTTTACCACCAACTATAGGATATGAAGAAAAAGATGAAACTTGCGATTTAGACTATATTCCTAATATAGGAAGAAAATCTAATATAAAATATGCTTTATCTAATTCATTAGGTTTTGGTGGACATAATGGTGTACTTTGCTTTAAAAAGTGGGAGGATTGAACATGACTTATGCAGAAGTAAAAGAATTGATTTCTATTGTAAATAGCTCAGTTCTAACTAATTTTGAATTAAACATGGATAATGTTTCCATTAAAATGAGTAAAAATAAAGAAGCAATTAATTCTCAAATAACACAACATACTGTATCTGATATACAAACATCTCCTATACAAATGCAAACAATGGATATTGTAACACCTACTGTTTCAGAAATGCCAATGGAGCAAAGTGGTAATATTGTAAAATCACCTATTGTAGGAACATTCTATGCTGCTCCTAGTAGTGATAAACCAAGCTTTGTAAAAGTAGGAGATAAAGTACAGGAAGGTGATACGCTTTGTATTGTAGAAGCTATGAAAATTATGAATGAAATTACCAGTCCATATATAGGTGAAATTGCAGAGATTTATGTTTCAAATGAAGAGTTAGTGGAATATGGGCAACCTTTGTTCAGAATTAAATAAAAGAAACAGCGGAGGAAGCAAAAAAATGAATATAGAAGAAATTATGGCTATTATACCTCATAGATATCCATTTTTGTTGATTGATAAAATAGAAGAAGTAATACCTGGAGAAAAAGTTATTGCAACAAAAAATGTAACAATGAATGAGGAATTTTTTCAAGGACATTTCCCTAATAGACCAGTTATGCCAGGTGTATTAATTATTGAAGCTATGGCACAAGCTGGTGCTGTTGCAATATTATCTATGGAAGAATATAAAGGAAAAACTGCATTATTTGGTGCAATTGATAAAGCAAAATTTAGAAAGCAAGTTGTACCTGGTGATATATTACGTTTGGAAGTGAGTATTGTAAAACTAAGAAAAAATGCAGGTATTGGAAAGGGTATAGCATATGTTGGAGATAAAAAAGCTGCTGAAGGTGAATTCACATTTTTAATTGGATAAATTCTCCTGTGGAGGTGTTTTAAATGTTTCATAAAGTATTAATTGCAAATAGAGGAGAAATTGCTGTTCGTATTATAAGAGCTTGCAGAGAAATGGGAATTGCCACTGTTGCAGTTTTTTCAGAGCCAGATAGAGATGCACTTCATACGCAATTAGCAGATGAAGCTGTTTGTATTGGTCCTGCAAAGGGAATAGATAGTTACTTAAATATGGAAAATATTATCAGTGCAGCAGTAGCTAAAAAAGCACAAGCAATTCATCCAGGATTTGGATTTTTAGCAGAAAACAGTACATTTGCAACTATGTGTCGTGAGTGTAATATACAATTTATAGGTCCTTCTCCAGAAGTAATTGATAAAATGGGAAATAAAGCAAATGCTAGAGAAATGATGAAAAAAGCGAATGTACCTGTTGTACCTGGTAGTGATGGTACTGTAGATACAGTAGATGATGCCATTAAAATGGCAAAAAAAATAGGTTATCCTGTTATGATTAAAGCTTCAGCAGGGGGCGGAGGAAAAGGTATTCGCATTGTAAAGGAAGAAAAAGAATTAGCAAAAGCATATCAATCTGCCAAAAATGAAACGATTGCAGCATTTGGTGATGATAAAATGTATATGGAGAAGGTTATTGAACATGCTAGACACATTGAAGTACAAATTTTAGGTGACCATTTTGGAAATATTGTACATTTAGGAGAAAGGGATTGTTCTTTACAAAGAAGAAATCAAAAGGTATTAGAAGAAGCTCCATCTGTTGCTATTTCTAATGAAACAAGAAAAAAAATGGGAGAAGCTGCTGTTAGAGCTGCAAAAACAGTAGGATATGAAAATGCTGGTACAATAGAATTTTTATATGATAAAAAAGGAAATTTCTATTTTATGGAAATGAATACTCGTATACAAGTAGAACACCCCGTTACAGAAATGATTACTAATATAGATATTGTAAAAGAACAGTTGAAAATTGCTTCAGGAGAAAAATTAGAGTTAAGTCAAAAAGATATTATAATGAATGGTCATGCAATTGAATGTAGAATTAATGCAGAAAATCCTAAATTTAATTTTGCACCTTCTCCAGGACATATTGATTTTTTACTTATGCCTGGGGGTATGGGAACAAGAATAGATAGTGCAATTTATGCTGGTTGTGATATTCCACCTTTTTATGATTCTATGTTAGCAAAGGTAATTGTTCATGGTAAAAATAGAATGGAAGCTATTGAAAAAATGAGACGTTGCTTACATGAATTTGTCATTGAAGGTGTTACAACAAATATTGAATTTATGGAAGAAATTTTAGCTAATGAAAAATATATGAAAGGAGATTTTGATACTTCTTTTATTATAGATGAAATTATAAAATAATTATTGGAGGGAATATTCATGAAATTATTTAAAAAAAAGAATTATATTAAAATGAATCCTCCCGAAGTTATTTCTACAACAGAAATAGAAACCCCTAGTATACCAGATGGGCTTTGGATAAAGTGTAATCATTGTGATAAAACAATTTATACAAAAGAAATTAATGAATATAAAATTTGTCCTAATTGTGGATATCACTTTCGTTTAACTGCAAGAGAAAGAATTTCTTTAACTGTTGATGAAAGTTCTTTTGAAGAGTTTGATAATAATATGCAGGCAAAAAATCCTATGAATTATCCAGATTATGATAAAATTATAGAAAAAGCACAGGCAAAGACAAAATTAAAAGATGCTGTTATGACAGGGTATTGTAAAATTGGAGGATATAATGCAGTTTTAGCTGTGATGGATAGTTATTTTATGATGGCATCTATGGGTTCTGTAGTAGGAGAGAAAATTACAAGAGCGATAGAAGCAGCAACAGAAAAAAAATTACCTATTATTATATTCACAGCTTCTGGTGGAGCTAGAATGCAAGAAGGGATTATTTCTCTTATGCAGATGGCAAAAACAAGTTCTGCACTAAATCGTCATGGAAAAGCAGGTTTATTGTATGTTTCTGTTATGACAGACCCTACAACAGGAGGGGTTTCTGCTAGTTTTGCTAGTTTAGGAGATATTATACTTTCAGAACCTAATGCAACAATTGGTTTTGCAGGTAGGAGAGTAATTGAAGGTACAATTAATGAGAAATTGCCTGAGGAATTTCAAACAGCCGAATTTCAATTAGAACATGGATTTTTAGATAAAATTGTAACTAGAACAGATATGAGAGATACATTAATACAGATATTAAAATTGCATTATCAAAAGGGGGGATTTGAGAATGGATAATACAGCTATAGAAATTGTAAAAAAATCCAGAATGGTATCAAGACCCACAACATTGGAATTTATTCAGAATATATTTACTGATTTTATAGAGTTACATGGTGATAGGTACTTTGCAGATGATAAGGCTATAGTAGGTGGAATTGCTTTATTAGAAGAACAACCTGTTACTGTTATTGGTGTACAAAAGGGGCATACTATAGAAGAGAATGTAAAAAGAAGTTTTGGTTCTCCAAATCCCGAAGGATATAGAAAACAGTTACGTTTAATGAAACAAGCTGAGAAATTTAATAGACCTATAATACTTTTTGTAAACACTTCTGGTGCCTATTGTGGTATTGGTGCAGAAGAACGAGGACAGGGAGAAGCTATTGCTAGGAATTTAATTGAAATGTCTGGATTAACTGTACCAATTATTAGTATTTTTATAGGAGAAGGAGGAAGTGGTGGTGCTTTAGCACTTGCTTTAGCTGATAGAGTATGGATGTTGGATAATGGAATGTATGCTGTATTATCTCCAGAGGGTTTTGCTAGTATATTATGGCGTTCACCAGAACGTTCAGCAGATGCAGCAGAACTTATGAAATTAACAGCTCCAGATTTACTTAAAAATGGTGTAATTGAAAAAATAATACCAGAATCTAAAGATGGATTAGCTCAGGATTTAGAATATACAACAGCAATATTAAAAAAAGCATTAATAGAAGAGTTAAGAATATTAAATAATTTAACAATAGAAGAATTATTAAATCAACGTTATCAACGTTTTCGTAAATATGGTGAATTTACAAGTGAATTATAAAAAACAAAAATACCTATTTTTAATTATGTAGGTATTTTTTGTTTACTTGTATAAAATTGGAAAATCCTGTACATACTGTTTATACGATGGTGCAGGAGGGATAGTATGAAAAAGAAAGAAATAGTGTGGATATTTATAATTAGTTGTATTGTTGGTGTAATTAGTTGTATTATTACTACTAGAATATATGAAAAAAAAATACAAGCATTATCTTCTATTGAAACAAAAAATACTTTGCAGGAGGAGGATAATATAACTGTTATAACTGAAACAGCAAGAATTACTCCTTCTACTAAAATGGTATATGAATATTATTATACAGAAGACGGTGTTACACAAACATTGGAAGATGTTCCTCCTTATTTTTTGCTGGATATGACATTAGAAGATATGAAAAAAGTATATACAGATTGGAAAATTATATCTTTTTCTTCTAAAGAAGTAGTAATGAGAAAGACATTAGAAGCAAAAAGTAATGAACAATATATTATAGGGGAAAAAAATGGATATGTTGCTGTATATTATAAAGAAGCACAACATGGAATTATATTACACGAAATTACAAACACACCAATCTCTGCATTACCACTAGAAGAACAAGAAAGATTATTAGAAGGAATTTCTGTTATAGGTGATGAAAATCTATCTAAAATTTTGTCAGATTATACCAGCTAAGAAAAAAGTTGGGTTATTTTAAACAAAAAACAATAATTGTATCAAAAAAAATTCATTATATTTTTAAAAATTTAGTAGACAGATGATATAACTGGTGTTATAATAAAAATGTGAAAACTCCCCAATATTTTCACAAGGCAGCTTATAAGCTGCAATCCCAATAAGAAATACCTTCTCTTTGTGGAAAAAGACTATCATCGGCAGGTAGTCTTTTTTCATATGCTAAAATAAATAGATTTGACATGATTTACATTCGCATTTATAATGAAATTATGTGAAGTAAAAAAGAATAAATAATTGTATATTTGGGATAGGAGAATTAGAATGAATCTTTCAGTACCTTATAAAGAGTTAAGTATTGCTGGGAAAATACTTTGTAATGCAGAATTGAGTAAAGACATTTTGAGTATTGAATCTATTTTTAGTGATGAAACAGAAAATTTTAGAATACCATCAGAACCAACTAGCACTGATACTGTTCAAGTATTGATACGAACGGGAAGAGGAAATATGGATGCTGTTTTTTTGTGTTGTGATGGAGAAAAAATACCTATGAAAATATGCAAACAAGAAAGTTTTTTTGATTTTTATGAAGGATTTTTACCACCGACAAATGAAACAAAATCTTATTATTTTGAATTAGTGCAAGGGAATAGTTCTTATTATTATACAAAAAGTGGTTTGCATCAGAATTTAGAAGAGGGAACTTGGTTTACTGTAATTAGAAACTTTAACATACCTGATTGGGCAAAAGGTGCAGTTATGTATCAGATATATGTAGACCGTTTTTGTAATGGAGATACAACAAATGATGTAAAAACAAATGAGTATATTTATTTAGGAAAACCTGTCGAAGCAGCACAATGGGACGATATACCAGCAGTAGAAGATTTTAGACGTTTTTATGGTGGAGATTTACAGGGTGTATTAGATAAATTAGATTATCTACAACAATTAGGTATAGATGCTATATATTTTAATCCTCTTTTTGTTTCTCCAAGCAATCATAAATATGATACACAGGACTATGATTATATTGACCCTCATATTGGTGTTGTTGTAGAAGATGGAGGTTCTCCGTTAGTATTTGAAAAATTTAATAATAATCATGCTACTATGTATATTCAAAGAACAACAGCATTGGAAAATTTAGAGGCAAGCAATGCACTTTTTTGTAAAGTTGTAGAAGAAGCACATAAAAGGAATATTAAGATAATATTAGATGGAGTATTTAACCATTGTGGGGCTTTTCATAAATGGATGGATAGAGAAAATTTTTATGAGTCTACTGGAAAATATCCTGCTGGGGCTTTTATAGAAAATAATAGTATTTATCATAACTATTTTTATTGGAAAGAAAATGGAACATATGATGGTTGGTGGGGACATCCAAATCACCCTAAGCTTAATTTTGAATCTCCAGAATTGTTTCAATATATTATGAGTATTGCTCAAAAGTGGGTGTCACCACCTTTTAATGCTGATGGCTGGCGATTAGATGTAGCAGCAGATTTAGGAATAAATCCTAATTTTAATCATTATTTTTGGAAAAAGTTTAGAGATGCTGTAAAAAAAGCAAATCCTAATGCAATTATATTAGCAGAACATTATGGAGATGCTTCTTCATGGCTTCAAGGTGACCAATGGGATACTATTATGAATTATGACGCATTTATGGAGCCTGTTTCATGGTTTTTAACAGGAATGGAAAAGCATAGTGAAGACTTTAAAAAAGATTTATTGAATAATAGTATAGTTTTTAGAGATACTATGTTGTATCAAATGGCAAAGCTTTCTAAACAATCTATACAAATATCTATGAATGAACTTTCTAATCATGACCATTCAAGATTTTTGACAAGAACAAATAAAACAGTTGGAAGGCTTCATACTTTAGGATATGAGGCTGCTAATAGAGGAATTAATAAAGGAATTATGAAAGAAGCTGTTGTAATACAAATGACATGGCCTGGAGCACCTACAATTTATTATGGTGATGAAGTAGGTGTTGCTGGCTGGACAGACCCTGATAATAGAAGAACATACCCTTGGGGAAAAGAAGATATTGATTTGTTGGAATTTCATAAAGCAGTTATAAAAATACACAAACAATATAGTGCATTAAAAACAGGTTCTCTTATATTTTTATACATGGGATATGGTCTATTAAGTTATGGACGATTTGATAAAAAGAATAAAATAGTTGTAGCATTGAACAATACTGAAGAAGAAAAACAAATAGAAGTACCTGTTTGGCAGATGGGTATTTCTTCTCATGGTGAAATGCAGGCGATATTAACTTCAACAGAAATTGGATTTTCCGTTAACAGTATTTCTTATAAAGTAAAAAGAGGAAAATTAGCTTTATGTTTAAAACCTTATAGTAGTGTTATACTAAAAGAAGTAAAAAGAGGAAAAATTTTATGATAAAGCCTGTGATAGTATATGAAGATGAGTTTTTAATTTGTGCAGTTAAACCAGCAGGTATTCCTACACAACCTGATAAAACTGGTGATATGGATATGGTAACTGTTTTAAATAATTATTTAAAAGAAAAAAGGTACCAAAATCCATATATTGGTTTGATTCATCGATTAGATAGACCAGTAGGAGGAATATTGCTTTTTTCAAAAAATAGAGATATAGATTATAGATTAGCTAAAATGCTGCAAGAAAATAAGATAAGAAAGGAATACTTAGCTGTTGTTTGTGGAGAGACAAAGCAGACGGATAAATTAGAAAATTATTTGTTGAAGAATGGAAAATTAAATTTATCTTTTGTTGTAGATAAAGAGGTCAAAAATGCTAAAAAATCTGTATTAACTTATAAGAAAGTGCAAATGATAAATGATGAACAAAAATATTATTCTTTATTAAGAATAATATTATTAACAGGACGTCATCATCAAATTAGAGTACAGCTTTCTCATGCAGGTATTCCAATTTGGGGAGACCAAAAATATAACTTATTACAAAAATGGGAAAAAAGTAATATAATAGCGTTATGGGCTTATCAATTATCATTTAGGCATCCTATAACGAATAAAAATATGTTATTACAATATTTTCCTAAAAATGACCCTTTTTCGAGATTTACAATTTTTGAATGAATTTGTAATTATTCTGTTGTTGTATTTTTAAAACTTTGTATTATAATATTTGTAGGAAAAGAACAATACAGTTCTTTTCTTTTACAAAGATATTAGCAATCATAAAAGCTATTGGCTAACAATATTAAAAATAACCCAAAAGGAGGGTTACATATGCAAAGAAAGTATACAAAAAAAGCACAGGCTGTTTTGCAATTAGCACAAGAGTCTGCTTTAAAATTAGGAAACCGCTTTATTGGAACAGAGCATATATTATTAGGTTTAACATTAGTTAGAGATAGTGTGGCATGTAAAGCATTAGAAGAACAAGATGTTACGTCAGATGGCATATTTGAAAAAATTGCTACTTTAATGAGCCATAGTACTATATCTTATATTCCTCAAGATTTTACACCTGGTGCAAAAAGAGTATTAGAATTTAGTAATCAAGAAGCACAAAATATGGGGACAGGATATGTAGGAACAGAACATTTACTTTTATCTCTTATGAAAGAAACAGATAGTATTGCTGTAAAAATATTGGTAATAATGGGAGTAAATGCACAAAAATTATATGAAGATATTATGATGATGTTAGGAGAAAGTGAAAGCCAAATGATACCTGGTATGGGACATCATACAGAATTATCTTCTGAAAAATCAACTACAGAAAGTTTAGATAAATATGGAAGAAATTTTACAGAATTAGCAAAAGACAATAAATTTGACCCTATTATTGGAAGAGAAAGAGAAATTGAAAGAATTATACAAATTTTAAGTAGGAGAACAAAAAATAGTCCTTGTCTTGTAGGAGACCCTGGTGTTGGTAAAACTGCTATTGTGGAAGGTTTAGCTCAAAAAATTGCTGAAGGCAATATTCCTGCTACATTAAAAGATAAAAAAATTATTAGTCTTGATTTATCTTCTATGGTAGCTGGTTCTAAATATCGTGGCGAATTTGAAGAACGTATGAAAAAATCATTAAAAGAAGTACAGAATGATGGAAACATTATATTATTTATTGATGAAATTCATACAATTATTGGAGCAGGGGCAGCAGAAGGAGCTATTGATGCTTCTAATATATTAAAACCTTTATTAGCAAGAGGAGAAATACAATTAATTGGTGCTACTACATTAGAAGAGTATAGAAAATATATCGAAAAAGATGCTGCTTTTGAAAGAAGATTTCAACCTGTTAAAGTGGAAGAACCAGAGGAAGAAAAAGCGATTAGTATGTTAAAAGGACTAAAAGATCGTTATGAAGTTCATCATAATGTTACTATAACAGATGAGGCGATTGAAGCAGCTGTAAAGATGTCTATTCGTTATTTACCAGATAGGTTTTTACCAGATAAAGCAATTGACTTAATTGATGAAGCTGCTTCTAGTTTACGATTGAAAACTGTAACAATGCCTATAGATATAAAGGAATTAGAAGAAAAGTTAGAAGAATTTGAAAAAGAAAAGGAAGAAGCAATAAAAACAGAAGAATTTGAAAAAGCTGGTGAAATGAAAAAACAACAAGTTGAATTAAAAAAACAATTAGAGCAAGCAAAGAGAGTATGGGAACAGAAAAATAAACAAAGTGGTCAAACAGTGACAAAGGAAGATATTGCAGATGTAATTGCAAAGTGGACAGGTATCCCTGTAAAAAGTTTACAACAAGAAGAAAGTCAAAGATTGCTTTGTATGGAAGAAGAATTGCATAAAAGGGTAATTGGACAAGAAGAAGCGGTTTCTGCGATTGCAAAAGCAGTACGTCGTGGTCGTGTTGGTTTAAAAGACCTTAATCGTCCTATTGGTTCTTTCTTATTTTTAGGTCCAACTGGTGTTGGTAAAACTGAGTTATCAAAAGCATTGGCAGAAGTTTTGTTTGGTGATGAAACAGCTATGATACGTATTGATATGTCTGAATATATGGAAAAGCATAGTGTCTCTAGAATGATAGGCTCTCCTCCTGGATATGTAGGGTATGAAGAAGGAGGACAGTTAAGTGAAAAAGTTCGTAGAAATCCTTATTCAGTTGTATTATTTGATGAAATAGAAAAAGCGTCTTCTGATGTGTTTAATGTATTATTACAAGTTTTAGATGATGGTCATATTACAGATGGCCATGGAAGGAAAATAGATTTTAAAAATACTGTAATTATAATGACATCTAATGCTGGTGCAAAAAATATTGCTGCTCCTAAAAGGCTTGGCTTTATAACAGTAGACAATGAAAACCAAAATTATGAGACTATGAAAAAAAGTGTTATGGATGAAGTAAAGCAAATTTTTAAACCTGAATTTTTAAATCGTATTGATGATATTATTGTATTTCATACGTTAAATCAAGAAAATATGAAACAGATTGTATCACTTATGAGCAAAACTGTTATTAAAAGAGCGAAGGAAAATATGCAAATTGATTTGTGTTTTTCAGAAAAAGCAATTTCTTTAATTGCTACAGAAGGGTACGACCAAGCTTATGGTGCAAGGCCATTACGTAGAGCAATACAGTCAAAAATTGAAGATTTTTTTGCTGAACAATATTTGGAAGGAAAATTTCAAAAAGGTGATATAGTACAAATAGATGTAGAAAATGAAAATTTTGTGTTGCAGAAGGTAGTAAAAAACGATTAACTTTTTTCTAACTAAAGAGAGTTCCTTTATTTTATAGGAATTTCTCTTTAGTTGTTTAAATATTCAAAATAATAATGTTTTTAGTTACAATTTTGAATTTTTAGTATACCAAGTATCTTTTTTATGGTATAATATTTTTGAAATAAAATAAGAACTGTCCAAATTAATACCTGTTGATAGAGTAGGTTACCAAGTTGATGAGGCAAGAGGCCATTGACTTTAGACAATGGGGAGTTCATTATGTTTTTAATTAAGTAGATAGGTCAATAGGCATCTGTATTTACAATCAGGAGGCAAAGAAAATGAGCGTAATAGAAGAATTAATTAGGCAAGAGGATAATGGGACAATTAGTTTTGGAAATTATTTATTAGATGTTAAAAAGAAAATATTAGATTTTGAAGTAAATGGAAATTTGTATAAAGTAAAAACGTTTAAAGAGATTACAAAATTAGAGAAAGATGGAAAAATGATATTAGAAACAGTTCCAGGTGCGACAATACATAATTTTAATATGACTGAAAAAGGAGTAAACTTCGGTGTGGAAGGAACAGAAGATTTACAGTTAACATTAGAATTAGAACCTGAAATGGAATATAAGATTTTGATAGATAGCGTTAATGTAGGTAAAATGAAAACAAATATGGCAGGAAAAGTAAATTTTAGTGTTGAAATGCAACAAAATATAGTAAAATCAGTAGAAATTAAAAAAATAAATTAATGCTAATAAAAAACTATGGACTGTAAAGAGCAGTCCATTTTTTATTAATAAGGAGTGGTATTGATTTTGAAAGTAAAAACAGTGTATAAATGTATGGAATGTGGTTATGAATCATTAAAATGGATGGGACGTTGTGCAGAATGTGGTGCTTGGAATAGTTTACAAGAAATAAGTAGTTCTAATAATAAAAAAGTTATGTTAAATGAGACTAGAAAAGGACTTTCTAAGGTTAAGGCGTTAAAGTTAACGAATGTAGAAGTAGGAAAAAATCAAAGAATTTTGACAGGAATACATGAATTTGATAGAGTGATGGGAGGAGGTATTGTAAAAGATTCTGTAACAATATTAACATCGCCTCCAGGTGGCGGAAAATCTACGTTAATACTAGCTATTTCAGGGGAAATTGCAAAACAAGGAAAAAAAGTGCTTTATGCTACAGGGGAGGAAAGTGATAGCCAAATTAAAAATAGAGCTGACCGTATATTAGAACAAATACATGAGAATATCTGGATTATTGCAGATACTAGTTTAAATAGTGTATTAGATGCTATTGTAGAAATTGACGCTGACGTAATTATTGTAGATAGTATACAAACATTTACATTAGATGAATTTTTACCAGCTAGAGCAGGTAATCCTACACAAACAATGGAATGTGCAAATACATTAGTACAATGTGCAAAAAATAAGGAAAGACAGAGAGCAATTATTTTGATAGGTCAAATGAATAAAAATGATGAAATGGCAGGATTACGTTCATTAGAACATTTAGTAGACACAGTTTTACTTATGGAAGGAAATCATGAGGAAGAATTGAGAAGTATTGTTGCTACCAAAAATAGATTTGGAAGTACAGGAGAAATGGGATTTTTTACTATGACTGAAAAAGGATTGATTTCTATTGATAATCCTTCTGAGTATTTTGTTACAAAAAGAGAATATAATGAAATGGTTATTGGAAGCACAATTACTGTAATAAAAGAAGGTTCTCGTCCTGTAATTTCGGAAATAGAAAGTCTTGTTTCAAACTCGTTTACTCCATACCCTTCACGTATTTGTGAGGCAATGAAAAAAGATCAAATGAATACATTAATTTCTATACTAGAACAGAGAGGAAAAGTTTCGCTATATGATAAAAATGTTGTTATTAAAACAACAGGAGGCATTAAATTGAAAGAACAAGCTGTAAATTTAGCAGTGATTATGTGTATTGCTTCGTCTGTATATAATAAACCAATTCCTTGGAATTATGCTTTTATTGCTGATGTAGGATTAACTGGAGAGTTAAAAAAAGTTCCTTCTATAGAGTCACGTGTAAAAGAGTTAGATAGAATGGGGTTTATAAAAGTTTTTGTACCTCAAAATTCTATTAGAAAAGTAACATTACAAAATATTGAAGTCATAGAGTGTAAAACTTTAATACAAGTAATTACCTATTGTATAAGTAAAAAATAAATATTTAACAATATAGTTTACGAATGAATGAATTTATATTATAATACTATACTATAATCAATAAAATAAAGGAGGATTATTTGTGCAAGAAGTAAAAATTAATAAATTTAAAAAGGTGCTTGTAGCAAATAGAGGTGAAATTGCAATTCGTATTTATAGAGCACTAAATGAACTAGGTATTCAAACAATAGGTGTGTTTTCAAAAGAAGATAAATATTCTTTATTTAGAACAAAGACAGATGAAGCTTATATGCTAAATAAGGAAAAGGGACCTATTGATGCTTATTTAGACATAAAAGAAATTATTCGTATTGCAAAAGCAAAAGGAGCAGATGCTATTCATCCTGGCTATGGTTTTTTATCTGAAAATCCAGAGTTTGTAGAAGCTTGTGAAAAAGCAGGCATTGCTTTTATAGGCCCAGATAAAGAAGTGATGTATGCTATGGGAGATAAAATTTCCTCTAAGCAAATAGCTATTAAATGTAATGTTCCTATTATTCCGGGCGTTGACCATGCAGTAAAGTCGGAAAAAGAAGTTATGGAGATTGCTGAAAAAGTAGGTTATCCTGTTATGTTAAAGGCATCTAATGGAGGCGGTGGACGTGGTATGCGTATTGTCAATAGTGCCATAGAGATGCCAAAAGAATTTGAGGAAGCAAGAAATGAAGCAAAAAAAGCATTTGGTGATGATAAAATATTTATTGAAAAGTATTTAAGAAATCCAAAACATATTGAAGTACAGATATTGGGGGATAAATATGGAAATGTAGTACATCTTTTTGATAGGGATTGTTCTGTACAAAGAAGACATCAGAAGGTGGTTGAATATGCTCCTGCTTCTACAGTTAGTATAAAAACAAGAGAAAAAATATTTTCAGATGCCATTAAAATTGCAAAATATGTAGGATATAAAAATGCAGGTACATTAGAGTTTTTAGTAGATGCAGATGAAAATTATTATTTTATTGAAATGAATCCTCGTATTCAGGTAGAACATACTGTTACAGAAGAAATAACAGGTATTGATATTGTACAATCTCAGATTTTGATTGAAGAAGGATATCCACTTCATTCTTCAGAAATTAATATTCCTTCTCAAGAAAGTATTCATTGTAATGGTCATGCTATACAAATGAGAGTTACAACAGAAGACCCTGCGAATAATTTCTTACCAGATACTGGAAAGATTTCTGTTTATCGTTCAGCAGCTGGTAATGGCATTAGATTAGATGGTGGTACTGCTTATACAGGTGGTGAAATTACTCCTTATTATGATAGTTTATTAGTAAAAATAATTGCTTATGATAGAGATTTTCAAAAGGCTACTAAAAAAGCAGTTAGAGCATTAAAAGAAACAAGAATTAGAGGTATTAAAACGAATATTCCTTTCTTAATAAATGTGTTACAAAGTAAAACATTTATAGAAGGAAAGTGTACTACAACGTTTATAGAACAAACTCCTGAATTATTTAATATTACATTAGGGCAAGATAGAGCTACAAAAATTGCGGAGTTTATAGGTAATCAAATTGTGAATGAAGCTCATGGAAAAAAACCTGAATTGGACCCAATTCATATTCCCACATTTAATCAAAATGAAATAATAGTTGGTGCAAGGGATAATTTTTTGAAATTAGGAGCAAAGGAATATACACAAAAGTTAATGAGTGAAAAAAGATTGTTTGTAACAGATAGTACAATGAGAGATGCTCATCAATCTTTGGTTGCAACTCGTTTCAGAACGAAAGACCTTGTAAAAGCAGCCCCAGCGACGAATAAGGCAATGGCAAATGCTTTTTCCGTAGAAGCATGGGGAGGTGCAACATTTGATGTTGCTTATCGTTTTTTAAAAGAATCTCCTTGGATTCGTTTAGAAACTTTACGTAAATGTATGCCAAACACATTGATACAAATGCTTTTGAGAGCATCTAATGCTGTAGGATATGCTAATTACCCTGATAATGTTGTACAAAAATTTATTCAAGTTTCTGCTAAAACAGGTATTGATGTATTTAGAATTTTTGATAGTTTAAATTGGATTGAAAATATGAAAATGCCTATTGAAGAAGCGTTAAAAACAGGAAAAATTGTAGAAGGTACAATTTGTTATACAGGAGATATATTAGACCCAAAAGAGAAAAAGTATACTATTGATTATTATTTAAAAAAAGCAAGAGAATTGCAAAATATGGGGTGCCATATTTTTGCTATTAAGGATATGGCTGGTTTATTAAAACCTTATGCAGCAAAAGAATTATTTACTGCTTTAAAGTCTGAATTAAATATACCATTACATTTGCATACACATGATACAACTGGAAATGGTGTTAGTACTGTACTTATGGCAGCAGAAGCAGGGGTAAATATTGTTGACCTTGCGATACAGTCTATGAGTTCTTTAACAAGTCAGCCATCTATGAATGCAGTAGTAGAAGCGTTGCGTGGTACAGAAAGAGATACAGGTTTAGATATTGATGAATTGAATGAATTAAGTAGATATTATGCAGGAGTAAGACAAGTATATAAAAGTTTTGAGAGTGAGATGAATACACCAAACACAGAAATTTACAAATATGAAATTCCTGGTGGACAATATTCTAATTTATTAGCACAGGTAAAGTCTATGGGTTCTGGAGATAATTTTGAAGAAATTAAACAACTTTATAAACAAGCGAATGATTTGCTTGGAAATATTGTAAAAGTAACACCATCTTCTAAAGTTGTAGGAGATATGGCAATATTTATGTCAAAAAATGGTTTAAATAAAGATAATATATTAGTAGAAGGAAAAGATTTGTCTTATCCAGATTCTATTGTAGGTTATTTTTCTGGTAATATTGGTCAGCCTGATGGTGGTTTTCCTGAAGAATTACAAAAAATTGTGTTAAAAGGAAAAGAAGCAATTTCGGAACGCCCTGGAAAATTATTACCACCAGAAGATTTTGATGTAATTAGAAATCATCTTATAAAATCTCACTCTATGAAGCAGATTAATGATAAAAATACAATTAGCTATGCTTTATATCCTAAAGTATATGATGACTACTGTGATTATCAAGAATATTATAATGATGTTTCTCAGTTGGAAAGTCATATTTTCTTTTATGGATTATCAAAAGGAGAGGAAACAAGTATTAATATTGGAGAAGGAAAAGACTTACTAATTAAATATATTGATGTTTCTGAAGCAAATGAAGATGGTATGCGTTCCTTAACATTTGAAATTAATGGTGTTATGAGAGAAGTAAAAATTCAAGATAAAAATTTAGAAGTTAATACAAATAGGATATTGAAGGCAGACAAAAACAATCCTTGTCATTTAGGTTCTACAATACCAGGTACAATTGGCAAAATATTTGTGAAAGAAGGAGATAAAGTAAGTAAAAATATGGTATTAATGACTGTGGAAGCTATGAAGATGGAAACATCTGTGTTATCTAAAGTAGATGGTATAGTAGATAAAATTTATATTAAAGAAGGCGACAAAGTAAGTCAAGAGGAGCTTCTTATTTCATTTGTGTTGAATGAGGAAGAAGAAAAATAATTTTTAAAGGAAGTACGTTTATGGAAAAGCAGATTATTGATATTGGATTGAATTTAATGAATAAGCAATTCGATGTTGATAGAGAAAGTGTAATAAAAAGAGCAGAAGAACAAAATATTACTCCTCTTATTATTACAGGAGTACATTTAAATGATAGTAAGAAAGCTGTAAGTTTTGCAGAAAAATATCCTAAAAAGCTATATTGTACTGTAGGAGTTCATCCTCATGATGCTAAAACCTGTAATGAGAATACTGTATCTGAATTGTACAAGTTGGCACAAAATACTCAAGTTTGTGCTATTGGAGAATGTGGTTTGGATTATGATAGGAATTTTTCTCCAAGAGATATACAAAAAAAGTGGTTTGAAGAACAAATTATATTAGCAGAAGAATTAAATATGCCTTTGTTTTTACATGAAAGAGCTGCTTTTACTGATTTTAAAAAAATAATGATACAACATAAAGAAATTTGTAATCGTTCTGTAGTACATTGCTTTACAGGAAATGGTATGGAATTGCAAAATTATTTAAGAATGGGCTGCTTTATTGGCATTACAGGTTGGATTTGTGATGAGAGAAGGGGAGGACATTTAAAAACATTGATTAAAATGATACCTCTAGATAGATTAATGATTGAAACAGATGCTCCCTTTTTAATTCCAAGAGATTTAAAAGCAAATACTAGAAGAAATGAGCCAGTTTATTTAAGGCATATATTAAAAACAATTTCAAAATGTTTGAATAAAGAAGAAGGTGAAGTTGCTGAAATTGTAACAAGGAATACAAAAAAATTTTTTAGCATTTAATTTTGAAATAAAATACCTCCTGTTTGAATATAATAGGAGGTATTTTAATATTAATTTTTAGGATCTTCTCTCATGGCTATAATTGTTTTGTTAATTAATTCATCTAATTCCCAACCTAACATTTCAGCTCCCTTACGAATAACATCTCTGGAACAACCAGCTGCAAATGCTTTATCTTTAAATTTTTTCTTAGCAGACTTTAATTCCATATCTTGTACACTTTTGGAAGGACGCATTTTAGCTGCTGCACCTAATAAACCAGATAATTCATCAACTGCAAAAAGAACCTTCTCCATTTCATGTTCAGGTTTAATATCTGCTACAAGACCATAACCATGACTTGCTACTGCATGAATGATTCTTTCATCAATGCCTCTTTCTTTCATGATTTCTTGTTCTTTAATACAATGTTGTTCTGGATACTGTTCGAAGTCTAAATCGTGTAATAATCCAACAATACCCCAAAATTCTTCTTCTTCACCGTATCCTAATTCTCTAGCAAAATATTTCATAATTCCTTCTACTACTTCTGCATGACGAATGTGAAAGGGTTCTTTATTAAATTCATTTAATAAATTCCACGCTTCTTCTCTAGTAATACTCATTTTAATTCCTTCTTTCTATTTACATTATTTTTATTTAGTATAAAAGAAATAGATATATTATGCAATATATAATAGAATATTAGCATATTTTATAAAATTAATATTGTATTTTGATATAATAAAGTATAAAATATACTATAGTTGATAATAAAGGAGAGAAAATTATGGATGTTACGAGTTTTGGAATTAATCATGATAAATTATTAAGAGGTATCTACGTTTCTAGAAAAGATACTGTTGAAAATGGCATTTTAACAACATTTGATGTTAGAATGAAAGAACCTAATAGAGAAATGGTAATGGATACTTCTGTAATGCATACTATTGAACATTTAATGGCAACATTTTTCAGAGGACATCAGGAATGGGCAGATAAAACAATTTATGTTGGCCCTATGGGTTGTCGTACAGGTATGTATGTTATTTTTAAGGGAGACTTAAATTCAAAAGATGTTGTTAAAATTATTACACAATCTTTTGAATATATGGCCAATTTTAAAGGAGAAATCCCAGCAGCAAAATCTTATATGTGTGGCAATTATTTGGACCATAATTTAGAAATTACAAAAATAGAATGTTGTAAGTTTTTAGAAGAAGTGTTATATCAAATAAAAAAGGAGAATTTAGAATATCCAGTACAAAATTATTAAAAAAGTAAAAAGAAAGAAAAAAAGCAGAAGCTAGTAATAAAATACTAGCTTCTTTACTGAATTTTTTATTTAAAATATCTGTTGTAAAGTCCTTGAAATGCTTTTCCATGTCTAGCTTCATCTCTAGCCATTTCATGTACTGTATCATGAATTGCATCTAAATTAGCAGCTTTAGCACGTTTTGCAAGGTCTGTTTTACCAGCTGTTGCACCATTTTCAGCAGCAATACGAAGCTCAAGGTTTTTCTTTGTAGAATCTGTTACAACTTCTCCTAACAGTTCAGCAAATTTACAAGCGTGTTCAGCTTCTTCCCAAGCAGCTTTTTCATAGTATAAACCAACTTCTGGGTAACCTTCTCTATGAGCAACACGAGCCATAGCAAGATACATACCAACTTCTGTACATTCTCCTTCGAAGTTTGCTCTTAAATCAGCCATAATGTCTTCACTAGAACCTTTTGCAACTCCAATTACATGTTCAGCAGCCCAAGTCATTTCGCCAACTTGTTCTGTAAATTTATCAGCACTTGCTTTACAGATTGGACATTGTGCTGGAGCAGAGTCTCCTTCATGTACGTAGCCACATACGGAACAAACAAATTTTTTCATAAATAAAATCCTCCTTAAATTGAATATAAAAATAGTAATATTTATTTAATTATTGTTAACTAATAATAATTATAAATTACATTTTTCATCTTGTCAACCTTTTTTTAATAAAATAATTTCCAATTTTTATTAAAGTATGTTAAACTACTTACAAATGGTTTATTAAAGATTACTTTTCAAATTATTTAGATATTTATTTGAAAGGAAAGGAGAATTCTATGATAGATTTTCAAATTGGAAAGTGTTATTATGGCTTTTGTTTAAAAGAATGTGCAGAGATAAATGATATTCATTCTAAGGGTTACTTATTTGAGCATATCCAAAGTGGAGCAAGATTATTCTATGTAAGAAATAAAGATGATAATAAAGTTTTTTTTATTTGTTTTAAAACACCTCCGTTAGATGATTGTGGGACACCTCACATTTTGGAACATTCCGTACTTTGTGGTTCTAAAAAATATCAGGCAAAAGATCCATTTAATGAATTAGCAAAATGTTCTCTTAATACTTATTTAAATGCTTTGACTTATGCTGATAAAACGATGTATCCTATTGCTAGTAGAAATGAAAAAGATTTTATGAATATGATGGATATTTATTTGGACGCTGTTTTTTATCCTCGTATTTATGAAAAAAAAGAAATATTTATGCAAGAAGGGTGGCATTATGTTTTAGAAAATAAAAATTCCCCTTTAACAATAAAAGGCGTTGTATATAATGAAATGAAAGGTGCATTATCTGATCCTGAAAGTATATTAAGTAATACAATATCAAAGAGTCTTTTTCCTTCAACGATGTATAGATTCGAGTCTGGAGGTAACCCAGAGAATATTCCTGATTTAACATATGAAAACTTTTTGAAATTTCATAAAACATATTATCATCCATCAAATAGTTATATTTATTTATATGGAGATATGGAAATTGAAAGGCAATTAGAATGGATTGATAGAGAATATTTAAGTCATTTTGAAAAAATTCAATTTGACTTGGAAATTCCATTAGAAAAAAATTTTTCAAAGATAGTATTACTAGAGGACACTTTTTCTGTTAATACTGAAGAAGAAGAAAAAGGAAACACATTTCTTTCTTATAATGTTCGTATAGGAAAGTCAACAAATCCTATGTTGATATTTGCGTTTGATGTATTGAATTATATTTTGTTAGAAACAAATGCTTCTCCTTTAAAAAAGGCTTTAATAGATTTGAATATTGCAGAAGAAGTGGAAGGATGGTTTGATTCTTCTAGTTATGATATGGTATTTAGTATTGTTGCAAAAAAATCAGAAAAGAAGAATGTTAATATTTTTAAGGAAATGATAGAAAATACATTACAAGAAATTGTTCAGAATGGTATAGATAAAAAATTAATTGAAGCAACATTAAATAGATGGGAATTTTATTTAAAAGAAGAACATTTTGGTAGTAGACCAAAAGGATTAACTTATGGTATGAAATTAATGAAAAGTTGGTTACATGGAGAAAGTCCTATAAAATCATTATGTCATTGGGAACAATTTGAAACAATAAAGTCTGCATTAAAAACAGATTTTTTTGAAAAGTTAATTCAAAATTTAATATTACAGAATAATAATAAAAGTATAGTGATTGTTTCTCCTGAAAAAGGAAAACAATCTAAAATAGAATATGATTTTTCTAAAAAAATGCAAAAACAGAAGGATAATTTATCTGAAATTCAGATTGAAGAACTTATTAAAGAAAATACTTTGTTGCAGGATTATCAGTCTGAAGAAGAAAGTGAAGAAGTTATAAAACAGATACCTTGTTTAAAGATAGATGAAATCAGTAAAAATGCAGATATTCTTCCTACTCAACATATTTCAGAAAAATATCGTATGATTTTTACACCATTGGAGACAACTGGTATTATATATTCACAATTGCTTTTTGATATTTCTTCTGTACCAGAAGGTCTTTTATCTTATGTGGGGCTTTTGGCAAGTGTTATGGGAAAGTTGGATACAAGACAATATACATTTGAGCAATTACCATTAGAAATTAATTTCTATACTGGCGGTATTGGTTTAAGTAATGATATATATTCTGTTTCTAAAGAAACTTGTAATTGTTTTATAACAATTAATGGGAAGGTGTTAGAAAAAAATATATTGAAATTCTTTGATATTATAAAATCTATATTATTTGAAACAGATTTTACTAAAAAAGAAAATTTAAAAAAGATAATAAAATCAGAGAAGGTTAGATTAGAAAGCTATCTGCAAAATGCACCTCATTTAGTTGGTGTTGTTAGGAGTATGAGCCATATTGCTATAGGTTCTAAAATAAAGGAAGAAGTATCAGGTATTGCATTTTATCATTTTCTTGTTAAAATAGAAAATGAAGCAGAATATAATATTGATGAAATTATTTCAAAATTACAAGAAGCATATTCTTATGTATTTACAAAGCAAAATCTTTTTGTTGCTGTTAGCTGTGAGAAATCTAATTTTTATAATTACAAATTAGAAATACAAAAAATATATGATGGTCTCTTGAATAGACCTGTAAAAAAACAAAATTATCAATTCTTGTTTCAAGATACAAAAGAGGGATTAATTAGTTCTTCCAAAGTACAATATAATATTCAATCTGGTAATTTAATGGATTATGGCTATGTTTATAATGGTGAATTGGCTGTATTGAAAACAATATTAGATTTAGAGTATTTATGGAATGTTGTACGTGTACAGGGAGGAGCGTATGGATGTTATAGTCGTTTTCTAAGAAATGGTAGCGTTTATTTTTATTCTTATAGAGACCCTAGCATAGATAAAACATATTCTGCATATAAAAATATGGCACATTTTTTAAAAGAGTTTTGTAAAACAAATGTAGATTTAACAAAATATATATTAGGTACTATTAATATTGTAGATAAGCCTTATAGTAATTCAGAAAAGGCTGATTTAGCTATAGCTAGATATTTGAATGGTGTTACTCCAGAAATTCAGCAAAAAGAGCGAAATGAAATCTTATCAACTACAAGTAAAAAATTGCAAGTATATATCCCTTTATTAGAAAAAATAGTAGAAAAACAAAATATTTGTACAATTGGAAATAGAAATATGATATATTCGCAGAGCCAATTATTTTCGCAAATAATGTCATATATGCCTTCAATATAATTGATTTTGTAGAAAATACTGTTTTTATTGCTTTTTTGTGTAAATTATGATATAAATAAAAGTAGGGATATGGTTTCATTTTTTAAACAGGTTTCAAAGATGAAATCTGTTTTACTTTTTAGAGCATTTATATATGAAGAAAGATTAAAAAAGTTAAGGAGGAAAAAAGATGGGGCTTGATTATAAAGATGCAGGCGTAGATGTAGAAGCAGGGTACAAGTCTGTAAAATTAATGCGAGAACATGTAAAGAGTACATTTCGTAAAGAAGTGTTAGGAGATATTGGTGGATTTGGCGGTATGTTTTCTCTTGGAAATTTACAAATGAAAGAACCTGTGCTTATTTCGGGAACAGATGGTGTGGGTACAAAATTAAAATTAGCTTTTATACAAGATAAACATACTACAGTTGGTATTGATTGTGTTGCTATGTGTGTTAATGATATTATTTGTAATGGTGCACAACCTTTATTCTTTTTGGATTATATTGCTTGTGGAAAGAATATACCTGAAAGAATTGCTGAAATTGTAAGCGGTGTAGCTGAAGGGTGCCGTCAAGCTGGGTGTGCTTTAATTGGTGGTGAGACAGCAGAGATGCCAGGATTTTATGCTAAAAATGAATATGATATGGCTGGTTTTGCAGTGGGTGTAGTAGATAGAGAAAAGATAATTAATGGTAAAAATATTGTAGAAGGAGATGTTATTATTGGATTGCCTTCTAGTGGTATTCATAGTAATGGATATTCTTTAGTTAGGAAAATTTTTCGTCCTTCTGAAACTAGTTGTAAGGAATTTGTGACTTCTTTAAATGAGACATTGGGAGAAACACTTTTAAAACCTACAAAAATTTATGTTAAAGAAATACTTAATTTGATTGAGAAGGTTGAAATAAAAGGAATTAGTAATATTACTGGTGGTGGGTTTATAGAGAATATTCCAAGGTGTATTCCTAAAGGAAAAAATCTTTGTGCATACATAGAAGAAGGTACGTGGCCTATACTTCCTATATTTGATTTGATGCAAAAAACTGGTGACATTAATAGAATGAATATGTATAATACATTTAATATGGGAATAGGTATGATTTGTGTTGTCGCAAGAGAAAATGCAGAAATAGTTATTAATATGCTTCATGAAATGGGAGAAGAAGGATACATAATAGGAAAAATAATATCTAGTGAAAAAGAGGTAGAAATATGCTTAAAGTAGGTGTTTTAGTTTCTGGTGGAGGAACAAATTTTCAAGCTATTATTAATGCTATTGAGTCAGAAAAATTAAAAGATACAAAGATTGTTACTTTAGTTAGTTCTAATCCAAATGCTTATGCATTAGAACGAGCAAAAAAGCATAACATTGATGCTGTTTGTATTAGAAAAAAAGACTATGAAACAGATATATTATATCAAAAATCACTTATAGAGCATATGAGAAGTAAACAAGTAGAACTTGTTGTTATGGCTGGATTTATGGTTGTAATTGGTTCTTTATTTATTAAGGAATTTGAAAATAAAATTATAAATATTCATCCATCTTTAATCCCTTCATTTTGTGGAAATGGTTATTATGGTTTAAAAGTTCATGAGGCTGTATTAGAAAAAGGTGTGAAAGTAACTGGTGCAACAGTACATTTTGTAACAGAAGAAACTGATGGTGGTCCTATTATTATGCAAAAGCCTGTTACCGTTTTGGAAGATGATACACCAGAACAATTACAAAAAAGGGTAATGGAAGAAGCAGAATGGGAAATATTACCTAATGTGATACAATTATTTGCACATAATCGTTTAAAAGTGATTGGAAATCATGTTAAAATACTTTAATTTTAGGAGGAAAATGAAAAATGAAAATTCTAGTTGTAGGCGGCGGCGGCAGAGAGCATGCAATTATATGGAAAATAAAACAAAGTCCTCTTGTAGATAAAATTTATTGTGCACCTGGAAATGCTGGAATTTCTGAATTAGCAGAATGTGTTCCTATTGGTGTAATGGAGTTTAATAAATTAATTGATTTTGTAAAAGAAAATAATATTGATTATACAATTATTGGTATGGATGACCCATTAGCTGGGGGGATTGTAGATGCTTTTGAGAGAGAGCAGTTAAAAGTGTTTGGTCCAAAGCAAAACGCTGCTATATTGGAAAGTAGCAAAGCATTTTCAAAAAATTTAATGAAAAAATATAATATTCCAACAGCAAATTACGAAACATTTAATTCTTATGAAGCAGCAAAAGAATATTTGGAAAAACAGAGTATGCCTATTGTATTAAAGGCAGATGGTTTAGCATTAGGGAAAGGTGTTTTGATTTGTAGAACGATAGAAGAAGCACATCAAGGACTGAAAGAAATGATGCAGGATCATAAATTTGGTTCTGCAGGAAATACTGTTGTAATAGAAGAATTTTTAGAAGGACCAGAAGTTTCTATATTATCGTTTTGTGATGGTAAAACAATTGTACCTATGGTAAGTGCACAAGATCATAAAAGAGCTTATGATAATGATGAAGGACTAAATACTGGTGGTATGGGTACATTCTCACCAAGTAAGTTTTATACAGAACAAATGGCTGAAGAATGTATGAAAACAATATTCCAACCAACTGTAGATGCAATGATAAAAGAAGATAGACCTTTTGTAGGTATTATTTATTTTGGATTAATGTATACAAAAAATGGTATGAAAGTAATTGAGTATAATGCACGTTTTGGTGATCCTGAAACACAAGTTATATTACCAAGACTAAAAACAGATTTATTACAAATTATGTTAGCTTGTACAAATGGAACGTTAGATAAACTTAATATTGAATGGTATGATAATGCAGCAGTTTGTGTTATACTAGCAAGCGGAGGATATCCAATTTCTTATGATAAAGGATATGAAATTTCAGGTTTAGAAGAAGTTTCTAAAAAGAAAGATACCATTGTGTTTCATTCAGGTACAGCTAAAAAAGATGAAAGAATTGTAACTTCTGGAGGTCGTGTACTTGGCATTACTGGTATTGGAAATACTATTGATGAAGCAATTAAAACTGCTTATGAAAGTGTAGAACTTGTGGATTTTAATAAAAAGCACTTTAGAACAGATATTGGTAAAAAAAACTATAAATAAAATTGAAATAAACATATATGTAGATTTTGCATATATGTTTATTTTGTGTCATATAATTATGCGTAAAATATTTTTTTTACGCATAATTATATGACACACTTTTTACATTTATACCTCCCCTATTTTTTTAAATATCCTAACTCTACAGCTCTATTTAAAAGTGTTAAAAGATAATTTGAAATTTCTTTTGGTCCATTTGTTAATGTATTTTCATTTCTTTTTAAAACTTGTTGTTGAGAAATGTTGTTTTCAATCCATAATAGTCCATTTGTTTTAAAATTTAATATAATTGGCTGTAGTCTATCTAAAATATTTGCAAAAATAGCTTCTTTTGTTTGTCCTTCTTCAAATTCATACCATAATAATTTATATTCTTTAGCTTGATTTTCTGGCAATATATTGTAAATGCGTTCAGCAGCTTTTTGTTCTCTTAATAGTTTATCTTCATTTGCTTTTATATCATAACAAAAAGTATCGCCTGCATCAATTTCTACGATATCATGTATTAAAACCATCTTTATTACTTTTAGTAAATTAATGTCTTTATCAAAATATTCTTCTAAAATAATTGCCATAATCGCTAAATGCCAAGAATGTTCTGCATCATTTTCTTTTCTTGTTGTATTAGCTAAATAAGTTTGTCTCGTGATGCTTTTAATTTTATCTAACTCTAGTATAAATTCCATTTGTTTTTCTAAACGTTCTTGTTTATTCATACCTTTATATTCCTTTCTTAAAAAATAATACCTTCTATTGATAAATATATTAAAGTATATTATAATATTTTTATTAAATTATAACAAGGAGGTTTTTTACATTGAACTATAAATTAAAGTATTTTTTTTGCATTTTATCTGTTATTTTTTCATTAGGAACTGCTTCAGTTTATGCTAATAATATATCAAAAAATGACATTTTTGTAAAAGTTAATGGTAATCAATTAGAAATGAGTTGCTCTCCTCAAATTATAGAAAATAATACTTTAGTTCCACTACGTGATATTAGTGATGCGTTAGATGTTACTATAAAATGGAATGAGAATACAAAAACCATTGATGTATATGGAATAAATGATACATACACATTGGAGATAGATAACGTTACTGTTAAGTCAAAAAATAATAATACAATATTATTAAATGCTGCTCCAACTATTATAGAAGATAAAACATTTGTACCAATTCGTTTTATTGCTGAAAGTGTAGGAGCAGATGTTTTATGGGATGATATTTCTAAAACAGTATTTATTACAACAAATGAACAACAGGATAATAATAATTTAGAAAGAATAGAACTATTATTAGCGGGTAAAAAAATTTATACAGGACAGAAAATTTCAGAATTAAAAGAAAACTTTGGAGAGCCAGGTCGTATTGAAAAAAGTATATATAATTTAGATTGGTATATTTATAATAAAGATTACTCTAGGTTTATTATGGTTGCAATAAAAGATAATATAGTTGTTGGTTATTATACAAATACAAAGGGATTTGTGTTAAATGATGAAATAAAATATGATACCATTTATGATTATGATAACGAAAGTGATGATAAGCAAATTAAAATTTATAAAGATAGTAATAATGACAATAAAATATATGCTGTTTTAGTAGTTCTTCTTCCCTATCAAAATGAAGAAATTAATAATTCTCAAGAATTTTTAGATGTACAAGCTAAAGAAAACTTTGATATTTTAAATACATTTAGAACGAATTATGGAATACCAATTTTAGAATGGGATAATTTACTAGTTCAATCTTCTCAAGCACATTGTATTGATATGGCAGAAAAGGGGTATTTTGCACATAATTCTTTAGATGGCACAACTCATAAGGATAGAATTTTAGCAACAGGCATACAAGATACTGTTGCATGGGGAGAAAATATTGTAGCTGGACGTAAGTTAGCGATAGATACATTTAATTTATGGGTTAACTCATTAGGTCATCGTGTTAATATGTTAAGAGAAAATTTTACTCATGTGGGTATTTCTTCTATATATAAAGAAGGTTCTATATATAACTATTACTCTGGTCAAAACTTTGTTGAAAAAGATACTGAAAAATTAAATCAAACAAAACAAAAAGAGGAAAATAAAGAACCTACAGTTGTATTTACATTTTAATAGTATAAAAAAAGACCATTATCGTTTTTAGATTATGGTCTTTTTAAATATAATTTAAAGAATACTAAAATTAAATTTTATTTTTTGTCTTGACAATGATTATTACAACAATGGCAGTTGTTGCTACCGCAACTACAAGTGCCTTTGCTTTTAATAATAGTTTTTATTGCTAGAACTGCAAGAATAAATACGATACTTCCTATTATTATGTTAGCCAATAATATTCTTCTCCTTTCTTATTTTATTGTTTGTACTAGATTTTTATGTATGAAATTTTCTTTCTTACTCTTAATGCAAATTATTGAAATAACAATAATTATTGCTACAATACAAATTATTGCTGGTATAGGACTTGCACCATATAATAATGTATTACCTAGTACATTAATTAATAACGAAACAATATAGGCTAAACCTGTTTGGTATCCTACTGCAATTAATGTCCACTTCCAGTTACCCATTTCTCTTTTGATAGCTCCAATAGCAGCAAAGCAAGGTGCACATAATAGATTAAATGCTAAAAAGGAATAAGCAGATACTTGAGTAAAAGTACCTTGTAAATTTGTCCAAATTTCGGCACCGTCTTCTGTAACTTCTCCTATACCATATAATACACCAAATGTACCAACAACATTTTCTTTTGCTACTAGTCCTGTTATAGTTGCTACAGCTGCTTTCCAATTCCCCCAGCCTAAAGGTTTAAACAAAGGTGCAATTAAATTTCCAATAGATGCTAGTATAGATTCACTTGCATCTACCATTTGTAAAGACCAGTTAAATGACTGTAAAAACCAAATTACACCACAAGCAACAAATATAATTGTACCTGCTTTTTTTATAAATGATTTTCCCCTATCCCACATATGAATAAATACACCTTTTACTGATGGTATGTGATAAGGTGGTAGTTCCATAACAAAAGGTGCAGGCTCACCAGCAAATAATACTGTTTTCTTTAATAAAATACCAGAAAAAATAATAGCCCCTATTCCAATAAAATAAGCAGAAGGAGCAACCCAATGGCTTTCTGAAAATAAGGCACCTGCAATTAATGCAATAATAGGTAATTTTGCTCCACAAGGAATAAATGTTGTTGTCATAATTGTCATTTTTCTGTCTTTTTCATTTTCGATTGTTCGAGAAGCCATTACACCAGGAACACCACAACCTGTTCCAATTAACATCGGTATAAAAGATTTTCCTGATAGACCAAATTTTCTGAAAATTCTATCCATAATAAATGCAATACGTGCCATATAGCCACAATCTTCTAATATAGAAAGGAAAAAGAATAATACAAGCATTTGTGGCAAAAATCCAATAACTGCCCCTACACCACCTATAATACCATCAACAATTAAACCTTGAAGCCATTCTACTGTTCCTATATTTTCTAAAAATGTAGCTACATTTTTTTGTATAATCTCTCCAACCAATATATCATTTGTCCAATCTGTCGCTATTGTTCCTACTGTAGAAACTGAAATATAATATACTAACCACATTACTACTGCAAAAAATGGTAATGCAAAAAGTCTATTTGTAACAAAACGGTCAATTTTATCGGATATTGTCATATTATTTGTATTTTTCCTTGTTACAAATTTTTTAATGAAGCTATTTATGTATTCGTATCTTTCATTTGTAATAATACTCTCACTATCATCATCTAAGCTATTTTCACATTCAGAAATAATACCTTCTAGTTTTTCTATTATATCATTACTAAATTGAAATCTATTTAATATTTTTTCGTCTCTTTCAAATATTTTTATAGAAAACCATCTTAGTTGTTGTTTATTTGTAGCATCTTTAATAATTGACGTTATATCTTGTAAAGCCTTTTCTATATTTTGCTGAAAAACTTTTTTAACAGGCTTTATTTCTTGTTCTACTGCTTTTAATGCTGCTTTTGCTGCTTCCATAGTTCCCTGTCCTTTTAATGCAGATGTTTCTACAATTTCACAACCAAGTACTTTACTTAATTCTGAAATATTAATAATGTCACCACGTTTTTTTACAATGTCCATCATATTCATAGCAATGACAACAGGTATTCCCATTTCTAATAATTGTGTTGTTAAATAAAGATTTCTTTCAATATTAGAAGCATCTACTAAATTTAATATAACATCTGGACGTTCATTAATGATATAATCTCTTGTTACTACTTCTTCTAATGTATAAGGAGAAAGAGAATAAATACCTGGTAAATCAATAATATTAACATCTTTATATCCTTTTAATAACCCCTCTTTTTTTTCTACAGTCACTCCTGGCCAATTTCCTACATATTGAGAACTTCCTGTTAAATCATTAAACATTGTTGTTTTTCCGCAATTTGGATTTCCTGCAAGTGCTATATTAATAGCCATTATATCCTCCCCTTTCTATACTATGCAATTAAAATCATTTCTGCATCTGCTTTTCTTAGTGAAAGTTCATATCCTCTTACTTTTATTTCTATGGGGTCACCTAATGGTGCTACTTTTCTTACAAATATTTCTGTACCTTTTGTGATGCCCATATCCATAATTCTTCTCTTTACTGCACCATTTCCTATTAATTTTAATACAATGACAGTTTCTCCTACTTTTACTTCTTTTAATGTTTTCAAATCAAATCCTCTCCTATCGAACTATAATTTTACTCGCCATAGTTTTGCTAATAGCAATACGAGTTTCTTTTATTTTTACAATTACATTTCCTTGTATTTGAGATATAATTATAACTTCACTTCCTTCTATAAATCCTAAATTTTTTAAAAATTGTTTTATATCATCTTTTCCATTAATTTTTTTTATAAATTGTATTACACCAGTTTCTGCCATTATTAAAGGCATCAAAAATACCTCCTTTTATAGTACAATAACATTTACTAAAAATATAAAAAATTATATAACTTATATTAGTTTTAACTAACTCTTATATAAGTTAGTTTACATTAACTAATTATATTTGTCAATAGATAATATAAAATAATTTTATATAACATTAATGTTGACATAAAATAATACTAGTAAACTAATTATAGTAATGTTAAATTTACATTACTTTATTTTTGGTAGCAATACTTTTTTGAAAATATTGATAGAAATACAAAAAGTGAAAGTGTAATTACTTCTATATTAAATTTTCCTTCATTGATTTTTTCAGGTACGACACTCCATTTTGAAATTATACCTAGTACTATACAAAAAATTGTGAATTTCTTTTCTATAACGCAGAGCATTCAATTAATGAAAGCTACATTTCTTGTTATGATAATGATTACATTAATTTGCTTTGGTATAACTGTTAAATTTTTTAAATGGGAATAATAAGATTTTATATCTATCTAAACTCCTTAAACTTATTATTTTTATCAATAACAGTATTGATAAAAATAATAAAGTGAAAACTTAAAAGTTTTCACTTTATTATTAGAATTGAAAAGACTTACTAACAAATACGATTTATAATATTATATTGTGATAAACATTTTGTTACAGTATATAACATCACTACATTGATAGGATATTGTAAAATAGCTTTGTAAATACGTGGAATTGCAAATAACGAAGAACCATATAACATAGAAAGCCATAATGGAGATAACACTAATGTAATAATAATAGTATATAATAATACTGCTCCAGCTATTCTTGCTAATGTAATCGGTTTATGGTGTAATAATAAGCCAAATAAATACCCAACAACAAAAGCACTAATTGTAAAGCCAAAAAAGTAACCATCACCAGTTGGTTTTGTAATAAACCCTACAATATCACCAACTGCTCCAGCAATACCACCAATCATTGAACCATATAACATACCGCATACAGCGATAGGTAAAAAAGAAATACCAATTCTTAAAGTATTTCCAATCATAACATTAAAATAATTTAATATAACATTAAGAGCAATGAACATAGCAACACCAGTTAAAATTCTTGGTTGCTTTAAAGTTTCCATAACGTTTTCCTTTTTCATAAGTAATTCCTTTCTTTATATATATATTGGTAAAAATATAGCATATTTTATCAATAAAAGCAATGTTATTATTATAAATGTAATATAAATTAAAAAAATTTATATAATACATATCAATACATATTAATTAAATTTTATTTACATAACATTTTTAATATGTTCTATAAAAATATTACGAATTCTTTTATATTCTCCTAACCCTTTTAAAATTGTTTTAACATCATATCCTTGAGATAATAAATTCATTCTCCAAGAATTTTTTTTATCACCACAAATATCATTATTAGCATGGTCGCCTGCTACAATCATAAATGGTGCAATATAAACAGTATGTACATTCTTTATTTTTAACTTTTTAAAAACAGTTTCCATATTTGGATAACCCTCCACTGTTCCTACTAATACATTATTATATCCATTTGCTGCAAAACGATAATTTAATGCTGCATAGGAAGCGTCAGCAAAGTGCTCTGTACCATGTCCTATTAAAATAAGAGTATCATTTTCATGTAAATAAGAACTTTCCTTCATAATAGCCTGTACTACTTTATCATAATCTTCAGAAGAAGACAATAAAGGGGCTCCATATCGTATATTAATTAATTCTTCATAAGGTTTTACTGCATTTATCATTTTTTCATATTCTATGCCATGCATAATATGTGTTGGCTGACAAATAACAGTATCATAACCCTCTTTTATGATTTCTTCCATGGCCTCTTTTACTGTATTAATTTTAATATTGTCTCTTTTCTCAAGCTTATTTATGATTATTTGACTGGTAAATGCACGATATATCTTATAATTAGTATAAGTGTATTGTATTTCTTTTTCAATAGCTCCTATTGTTTTTTCCATAGTATCTATATAACTTGTACCAAAGCTTATTACGAGAATTGCCTTTTTATTTTTTTTCAAAAATATTCCTCCATACATTAAGTCATTATTACTAATAGCGTTTTTCTAATATAATAATATTAGAAAATACAATACTGAGCCATATATTTTTCCATTAACTTTAATATATTATCGTATTTTTGTTGCTCTTTAAGATATTCATAAATATCTTTTACAGAAATAATAGAATGTACCTTGATGCCAAATTCATCACTTACTTCCATAATTGCAGTTTTTCCTTCAACGTTCCCTACTTCACAACGATTTACAGAAATAAACATATGTGTAACATTTACATTTGCTGAATTTTTTAAAACGGGCATTGTTTCACGTATTGCAGTTCCAGCAGTAATAACATCTTCAATAATAATTATATTATCATTATCTTTTGGTTGATAACCAACCAAATTTCCACCCTCTCCATGGTCTTTTATTTCTTTTCTGTTAAAAAAATAAGGTTTATCTATATTATGTTCTGTTGCAAGAGAAACAGCTGTTGTTGTAACTAAAGGAATACCTTTATAAGCAGGTCCAAACATACAATCAAAATTATCACCACAAGTATCCTTTATCAATTTAGCATAAAACTTACCTAGTATAGAAATTTGTTTTCCTGTTTTATAATTACCCGTATTTACAAAATAAGGTGTCAAACGTCCACTTTTTGTTTTAAATTCTCCAAAACGTAATACATCTGATTTTATCATAAATTCAATAAATTCTTTTTTGTTATTTGTTAACATATTAATTCTCCTTTTAATCAATAATACCTCTAATATCTGCTATATTTTTTATATTGTAGCGTTCCATATATGCTTGAATACCTTCTATTATTTCTATAGTAGCCATTGGATTAGAAAAATTTGCTGTTCCTACTGCTATTGCAGTTGCACCAGCCATAATAAATTCAATAGCATCTTCAGTGTTAGAAATCCCCCCCATTCCAATAATGGGTACATCAACAGCTTTCGCTACTTGATACACCATACGCACTGCTATAGGTTTAATTGCTGGCCCAGAAAATCCTCCTATTTTATTGGCTAAAACCGTTTTTCTTTTATAGATGTCAATTTTCATTCCTTGTAATGTATTTATAAGTGACAATGCATTTGCTCCTCCATATACAGCAGCCTTAGCGATTTCTGTAATATCTGTAACATTAGGTGTTAACTTTATAATCAAAGGTTGTTTAGCATATTTTTTAACTTCTGAAACGACTTTCTGTACCATTTTAGTGTCTGTACCAAATGTAATACCACCTTCTGTTACGTTTGGACAAGAGATATTTAATTCCAATAAATCAATATCAGAGCTTGACAATTTTTCTGCTACTTCACAATATTGTTCTATAGTATGTCCACATATATTTACAATAATTTTAGTATTATATTGGCGTAAAAATGGAATATCATTTTCTATAAAATGAGCTACTCCAGGATTTTGTAAACCAACAGAATTTAACATACCACCATACGTTTCAGCGATACGTGGTGTATTGTTTCCCTTCCATGGTGTACTTGCAACCCCTTTTACTGTTATAGCTCCTAATCTATTTAAGTCTATAAATTCTCCAAATTCTCTACCTGAACCAAATGTTCCTGAGGCAGTTGTAACTGGATTTTTCATAGTAATACCAGCAATATTTATTGATAAGCTTTTATCGTTTATTTTAGATACTTGATTATTTGTGTTCTTATGTAAAGTTGAAAAGTTACTTTCCATTAAGTTTTTCTCCTTCCTATAATATTATAGTTTTTAAATTATAGCATAGAAATACATTTTATTCAATGTTTCCTATTTTATTTTTGTATATTGTCAAAATTTAGGGTATGGTTTCTTGTTAAATTTTTTTGTTTTTGGGGGTTGTGTTTGTATATTTTGATTTCTACAATTTATATTTTTATTATTTATTGTTTGAATTTTATTAAATATAATATATATAAATAGGACATATAAATACTATATGTCCTATTTTAAAATCACTTTATTGTATATCAATAGATTCTTTTTCCCATTCATGTACTATATGAGAAGCTCTCTTTTGTATTTTTTGTAATAATATATTATCTTGTATAACTTCATTTGTGTTATTTTGTTCTGCTATAACTCCGAATACAGCTAAATTTTCAACTATACATTTTATTGCTTCTTCAGGGTCATTAAAATACTCACTACTTCTAATATGTATGAAATTCCAACCTATTCTTTCTAACACTGCTTGTTTCTTCATATTAAAAAGTATATTCTCTTTATTTCTTTCTTCTCCATCACATTCTATAACTACTTTCTTATCACCATAAATAACTGCCAAATCAACATTATTATCTCCCACCATTAACTTCTTTAGAATATGGTAACCCCTTTTCATTAAAGCATTTGCAACAGAATCTTCAAAAGAAGAAATTTGTTTTACATTATTATTAGAACTACCTAGATTTTCAGCATACTCTATTAAATTTCTTCTTACATCTTCTATTTCCAAATCTTGTTTAACATCAAAAGAGTGTACTATCCATAACTGATTTCTTGCCCTACTAACTGCTACATTATACATTTGCCTTGTAGACTTCTCTGTATCATTCTTATATAAAACTGTAAAACCTTCTCTATTACAACTATCTACTGTTGAAATAAATATAACATCTCTTTCATCATTCTGAAAACAACATACATCTTCACATAATACTTTTCTTTTTTTATATTCTTTAGGAGAAATTTTTTGAAAAGCAATTTGTCGTATAATATTTGCTTGTTCTTTTCCTAATAAAGAAATTGCTCCAAATGTCATATCTTTGTATTCTGGTTGCTCCATACATGCTATCATAAGTGCAACAATATTTTTTGCTTCTTGTATGTTTTTTCTTTTATTATCACATTCTCCTTTTACATAATATGGTACAATATATGGTTTAGTATGTACATTGTAGTAATCTCTTAAAGGTTTTAGTTTATTATTATAACATAAACGATTATTATATCCAATAATATCAGGTACACATTTAAAATGTTCTTTTAACATAAGTGTTTTAAACGTTGTTTTTGCAATATCATATAATGAATATTTTATATTATAAATATACTCATTCGGAAATTCTCCTTTTCCATAAAAATGAAGCAATTTTTCACTTTCTACTACACTTTTATCATTATTACATAATCTAATTTGTTCATTATCTCCTATAATAATTAACTTTTTAGCAATACAAAACATTGTTAAAGTAGAAATATCACATTGATTTGCTTCACTAACAATAGCAACATCAAATTTATTTTCTTTTACATTCAACTTACTTAAAACTTGATTTGTAGACATAATCCAAGCTGGTATAATATGTTGACATTGTATTATTGATTTTTTTGTTTCTTCTTTATCTGCTAAGGACGTAATATTTTGTTTCCATTGCTGTAAATATTGCTTTTGCTTTTTGTCTTTCTCCATATGGAGTAAAACAGGATACCAAGCTTTGCTTTGTATTAGTTTTATTGTTATATCTCGTAATTCTGTACTCAAATTACTTTCTTCTTTTTGTAACTGTGCAAAAGGTTGTTTTATAATATCATCAAGCATAGTAGAAAGTTGCTTCCAGTTCCAAGCTCCCTCTATATTTTCAGGACATTCTGATGCTCCATGTATACCTGTACGATATTGTATTGCAGTTGCCCATTCAGGAGCATCTACAACAATCTTTTCTAAAATACGCCCTCTCCTTTCAAAATCATCAAATTTATTGTAAGCTACCAGTAATTCTTCATAATGCTTGCGATATTTCTCCATATCTTTTTCTTGTAAGGCAGAAAGCATTGCATTACAAATACTGGACTTTGCAAACTTTTCAGATTGCAATAATTCCATTGTTTCATCTACAGCACTAACACGATTTGATAATTTTATTCCCAGTAATTCTACTATAGAAACATATTGTGGTAGAAACTTATAAATTAAATCCATATCATACTTTGCTTCCTCTATAGAAGATTTTACTTCATCAGTAATATCAAAACAAGCAGGTGATAAACCACACTCTAAAGCAACATTTTTAATAGGTTGATATACTGTTTGATACCAATTTAAACATTCTTCTATTTTTTCTACTACTCCAATTCCCTTTAATTCTGGTTCCATTCCTAGTGTATAGAAAAATTCTCCGCCTTCTTCTTCTATTAAGTCTATCCATAATTTTTCAATTTCATTTCTTTTTAAGTCCATATATATTGTGGCTATTAATACTTCACAATCATCTGCCTTAGAAATTTGCTTTCCATTTACTTCAAGTGTTTCATATAATTCTTTCCAGTCTTTATGTATAAGAAATGAAAGCCCACCTATTTTTTTACCCTTTTTCAACATTCCCTGCAATTTTTGTAATATTTCTAAACTTCTATAGGAAACATACTCCTCAGGAATATCAACATCTTTTCTAAGTGTTTTTTCCACACTATAGTCATGATATTCATAGGCATCTTCAATCGCTTCTATTAAATCTCTCCACTTTCTTTCACTGTTATCTTTCTTTTTTCCTGCAAATACTGCTGATAATTGCCATTGTGAATACTTTTTACGCTCATTATCACTAAAAATTTTTTTAATTTGTTTTATTTTTTCAACATCTAAATTAGTATAAAGTGTATCATTATTTATATGTGCAGTATTATGCTCAAAATCAATGCTAATTCTATCTCTAACTCTACTTTTTAGTTGCAATAATTCTGCTGTATAACCATTTCTTTCTGTTATGACACTTTCAAATACTTCTGGTGACATTATATCTCTAGGTTCTGGCAAACGAAACTCCAATTCTAGTTCTTGCTTTTGTGTAACAGCAGCATTTGTTTGATATAAAAATTCTAACGCCTTTTTTGAAACAGGAAGTGGTTTATTTAATGTAATTTTTCCAGGAATATAAGATAATTCTTCTCTATTTTCACATACAAAATCTGCTACCTCTTTTACTGTATAATTTTCACCACCCAATGTAATAGTTTCATATTCTCTTTGTTGTATATTATACATTTCATTTCTAATTTCACTCAAACGATGTAATATTTCCTTTCTTCGTCTTTGAAGCATACCTTCTTCTTCAAGCATATCTTCTGATGTATTCTTAGAACTAAATTTTATTATAGTATCAATACAACGCTCTATTTCTGTCACATCATTTTCTAAATTAGAAACACATAAATCTTGCAATTCTTTTACAATTTTTTGCCTTACTTCTAAAAGTGTCTTTTGTATAGGACTTGTTATTAATACACTTTTACCTTGTGCCAAAAAATGCCCCATTAAATTTACTATAGTATTTGCTTTTCCCGTTCCTGGAGGAGATTGCACTAATATAGTATCATTTTGTTCCATATTTTTTGCAATATCCAACTGTTCTTTATTTGCCTTTTTTGAAAATAATATAGTTTCACTTTCCCCTTTTAACTCAGGAAGCGTTGGTTTTTCTGTTTCTAATTCTAATGAAGTAACATTTTCTTCCATTAAATTTAATAGATTACTTGACACCTTTCCTGTTTGTTTCATTTCATCAATTATCATATCTAATGGTTGTAGTATATTACTTTCTATTCCTCTAATAAATAAAACAGGTCTACTATATAATATCATTTTATTTTCTACATTAACTATTTGTTTAATATCTTTATAATATGCACTAGATAAACCTATTTGCTTTGCTAATTTTTCTAAAAAATCATCTGTATCAGCCCCATCAAATAATTTATGGCAATCCTCCAAAAAGTAACGTGTATTTGCTTTATCCAATGGTTGATAATTATTTTTATCTAAATCCTCTATTGCTGTTTTAATTGTTTCTTCATCTACATTTTCTAATTTTTTTAAAAGTTCTGTATTTAACTGAGGCTTAGTATCTGTATCTATAATACGAATTATATTACTTTCTGTATCAAACGTCATAAAAACTTTTTTTAGTAATACAGGATAAAATATACTATCATCATTTTGCTGCTGTTCCAATATTCCTTGCCCAATCATTAATTCTAAGGATTGAATATTTTGATTTAATAATTCATATTGATTCCATAAACTTCTAAAAAATTTATCTATTTTTTCAGGCCTTTTTTGTTTTGGTAATTCTTTTACCCAATTTGCCCTCTTTTGCATCCAATCATAAAGTTCTTTTTGATAACCTGCATTTCCAAAAAATTCCTCGAAAGTAATTGTCTTTCCATCTTTGACTATCTTTTCTTTAAAAGTTAATTGATTGCTTGCAACTTTCCAATCTGTAGACAACCATATTTCTAAATAAGCAGGTATTTCAGGACAAGGGTCTAATTCTGGTTTTACTACTTCTAGTATTACATTCTTTTCTATATCATCTGTATTTGATGTATCTAAAAAAGGACATTTTATATATTGAGTATGTATTGGTATTTCATCTAAAAATTGATGCCACTTCTCTTTTTTTATATCTGTAATGATATTATATTCTGAAGCATACACTTCTCTAATATATTGAAATAAATTAATTACTTTTTCTGTAGTATTCAATAACCCCACCATCTTTCATTCAGTTTTATTTCCATTATAAACGATATAATACTTACTATCAACAATAAAAATCAATAGTCAGTAT
>CAJUJJ010000015.1:50056-70102 GCA_910586765.1 uncultured Clostridia bacterium | reverse complement strand
ACCCAACAGGCAACATTGTCCATCTCCACAAAACCAAAATAGTCTTTGTTTTCTGGTCTTGTACCTGCTTCTGATATGTATTTTGTAGTAAATTGACTGTTTAAACGTCGCATAATGTGCCTCCTAAAAATAACTAAGACCTTGAGGGCGTTGGTCTACGCTTCGCTTCGGTCGGTGCAAAACGAATGTCCACTGGACATTCTGCACCCTCAAACTCCGTCCACTTTCTTGAAAGAAAGTGAAACAAAGAACTTTATTGCAAAAACTACGTTTTTGCTAAAAAATCAAACTTCTATTATCACCGCTGTACCATTTTTTTGATAGTTATACCCTCTATTTTTAATTCTTTCTGTCAACAGTACCGCTTTATCATAAGGGTGTTTTTTCATAGATAATATCTCTTTGAACTCCAATTCAGAGCTACCTTTTTCAATGCCCTCTGTACAAAACAACAAAACATCTCTTTTTTTACATTCCAGTGTTCCATATTCTATTCTTTTTTTGACTTCATCATGAATAGGTATAATTTTTCCTTTTCTGCACAAATACAAACTACAACTGCCAACATTTGCCCACATCAATTTTTTGTTTTTTATAATACCACAAATCACTGCTGCACCTGCTTTATTGCCTGTAACATTTTTATGAATACTATAGTCAATATCACCAAAAGAGTGTTTAAAATAATCCAATGAATTTCTATATTTTTCTATGTGCTGATAATTGTATTTTAATGTTTCCACTGCAATCACTGAAGCAAATCTTCCTGCGGGCAAATCAGTAAGTCCATCTGCAACTACAACAAACAGATTATTTTGACTTTGTTCTGTGGCAAAATAATCATTTTGCTGTTCGCAATTTCCCAACAGTTGTGCATTTCCTATTTTATAATATTGTGAGAAACAAAACATCATTCTTTTCCCTTCTCATCGTCCAATTCGCTCCACTCGAAATTTTCACCGCACAAAGGAATAAACAAAAATTTACTTTTTCCCATTTCTATGACATCATAAGCGGAAAGTTCTTGAGGTGTATAGACTGCTTCCTCATTCACATACACAAGCCCTTGAGAATCTCCTGGTAATATCAATGTTTTTCTTTTTTTAGGGTCATATACAAACACTGCATGATTTTTTTTAGCAATATGATTATCTCCCAATATTTGTATATCCATTGTTTCAGAACGTCCTAAAAAATTTTTTTCTGTCATAATTTTATAATCTCGTCCTTTTGACGCTCCTTCAATACACACAAGCCAGCCTGTTACAGGGTCCATCACTTCCAAATCCCCCAAATAAGGTACTTTATTGTCATAGTTTCCTTCTGGGTCATCTGCAATACTTTTTTGTTTTGTCAATACAACCGTTTTATTGCAATAAGGGCAGATATTTCCATATCTTCGGGGGCTGAATAAATGCCCCTCTGGGCATCTCATTAAACTCATATGTCACATTCCTTTCTTATCGCACAAATAATTTTGCTTTTGAAATATAAATCATATCGCCTTCATCTATTTTGTATGAAGTCATAGGCTTTAAACGTAAAGCATATTCTTCGCCTCTTTTTTTGATGCCAACACCGTTTTTAGAGTTCAAATCTTCTATGTACCAATAACCTTCTGCATAATTTAATACTGCATGATTAGGCGATATATATTCTGCATAGTATGTATCTGCTAAATCAATATCCACTTCATGGTCAATAGTGCTTTTTCCTATTAAAAAGGAGTTTACACCTTCACAGTACCATTCTTTTTCTTTTTCACCATCTCTTGTAATCAATACAAATTTTTTGATATTACTTTGATACAACACATTTTGTTTTTGTGTGCTTTTTCTTTCATAATAAAACCATAATACCAATAATAATATAATTACTGCTGTACCAACTGCTCTAATCTCAATATCTTTATTGATAAAATATAAAAAATAAATGCAAATAGCCAATAAAAACAATAATGCTATTACAATACAATAGTATAATTTTCCTTTTATATTCAGATAAATTCCTCCCATTCAAGGAAACGAAGTTTCCGTTTAAAGTTCTTTGTTAAACTTTCTTTCAAGAAAGTTTGCGGAGTTTGAGGCAGAGCCTCAAATCACTATTTATCGAAAACGTCCTTCTCCAAAAATATGCCTATATGCGTCTTTTGTTTTCATAGGACGTACATTTTCATTGTTATAATTCATATTGACACTTTCTCCATTTGGGTCAAATCCAAAAAAATTTTCAAATATACTTCCTGTATTTTGAAAATTCGGTGCGGCAGACTGTGTTCTTTTTCTTCTGCCTGGTCTATCTTCAAAATTTGTTTTCTGCTGAAATCCTCTTTGTTGTTCTTCTTTTCCAAACAATCTATTGTCATATTCTGCTCTTTTATTTTCATCGCCCAGTATGCCATATGCTTCATTCATTTCCTTGAATACTTCTTCTGCTTTAGGATTATTTTTATTGACATCTGGGTGAAATTTTTTTGCTAATTTACGAAATGATTTTTTAATTTCTTCTTGTGTTGCTGTTCTTTCTACCTGTAAAATTTTGTAATAATCTTTCATAACAAACAACCTCATTCTAGTGAAATCAATTTTTAAAAAATTTTAAGTTGCCTACGGCGGACAAAAATCGACTTCTGTGACTTCATTCAATATTTTGTTTACAATACATTTCAATTATTGTAATATAGAAATGTATGCGGAAAATTCCTACATTTGCCCGTATTCCTTTTCCGCATACTTCCCTCTCAGACTACTTTTCAAATAGTCTGAGGGGATTTCCTATTCTCTAAAAAATTAGAAAGAATAACCGCCATCGATTGTTGTGAGTTCAAATTTGTCTTTTTTCTGTCTGATAACCAGTGTAAATTCGCCAATACCTTCTGTATCACCATATCTTTCTTGGTAATCAACTACAAAAGCATTTGGAAAATGTACTTTTCTGACAATCTGATTTGCGGAAACAATTTCAACTGTTGCTTTTCTGTAACTGTCGGAGCTTTCTGCTCTTACAACAGACCATTTTGCAATTTTCATAGTATCGTCTGCTGCGTCACCATCTACTGCTGTCAATATTCTTCCTGTCAAAATCATTGTGTTTACAACGTCTGTAGAACGTGCATTTGAATCGTCTGGTGTGTCTGTGAGGAATTTACAGGTTTCAATGCTGTGTTCATCCAAGCTAATTGTTTCTGCTCCCTCAATTGTTAATCTGATACCCATAGTAAAAACTCCTTTCTATAAATATAATAATTGAAATGGTATCTATATAAACACACAGTTGTGTCTATATCATATTAGTACAAAAATATTTTGTGATATTTTAAATTTGTTAATCAAATAAACATTAATGGGTGCTAGCACCCAGCCCTTACTCACTTTTGTAAAAAAGTGAGTCGAAAATTTCACTTTCTTAAAAAAGTTTTATTATATTATATTGCTGCATTTTTGTTCAATACAATTTCAAGATTTTTACTGTTACCATTAAAATTCAAATTGACATTACAAATGTTGTATTCTTCCTCAATGTCATAATTCATATCGTCGCCTGCTGCCATAATAGAGTTGACATAACCTGTTTTACCAATCCATCTACTTTTTTGGCTCATAGGGTTTGCACTGAAGAAAGATACTACATTATCATGTTTGTAATCTCCTGTTTCTGCTCTCATCATTCTTGTGATGTATGTTGCAGCAAGTGTTTTATAAATACATTCGTATTCATTGTTCACCATCTGCATACTTCTTGCTTTATACACTGTAATCTGTTTTACATCTTTTCCATCTAACTGATTGTTGTCACTGGAAAATATAAAACCAAAGTTTTTGTTATTAATATTATCTTTGATATTGTTTGTGTAACCACTGATTTCTTTTGCTAATGTCGTTGCCACTTTCAAAGAATGATTGGATGCTTCAATATCAAAACGTACACCAGGATATTCTGGATTCACATTTTTGAATTTTCCTCTTAAAAATTCAGGACATTGATACGCTGCAACAATACCCGCTGCAACATATGCCGCTGGTATGTAAACACCTTCAATCCAAAGTTTGAGCAAATCTTTTTTGTCTTGAGAAATATGTGCTCCTTCTTCTGTGGCAATCATGTAAGAATCTAATATCAAACCTGATTTATTTTTAGGTACAATACTCATATTTGGTAGTGCTGGTATAGCATATTCGCTGTAATCTTTTCTTGTTAAAACCTGTGTTCTGTCCATGTAAGATTCAATGCCATTTGTAGCAACTTTTGTGAATGAAGTATCCTCACAAGTTTCAAAACTAAAGAATGTCTGTATTTTATAGTCACATATGCCAAACAACAATGATGTTAATGATTCCATAGTATTGACATCTGGTTTTGCTACTTTTTTGTTGCCTTTAAAACGCTCTCTAGTAAGTTTGACATTTGTTTCTGTTGTAAACTCAATATCATTTACAATACCAAACCATATGGTATTTCTAAAATCATTTTTGTTGTTTACAGTGTTTAAATATACTTGTAATCTTGGCAAGTTGCTGCTTTTCACCAACATATCTAATTTGTTGTTGCATATCAGCATAGTAGGAACCATACCCTTATTTTTAGATTGATATTGGTCAAAATAAATAAATACACCCAATATTTTTTCAATTAAAGGTTTTACTACTTTGATAAAATCGCCTTTTGTTTCTTGGTAAAATTCCAAATAAGAATTATATTTCTCCACTTCTTTTGGTACATCAATATCAGTTGTATTTGTTACAGGAAGTGGGCAAAATGTTCTCACAACCAAATCTGCTACATAATCAGTAGGATTGTCTGTAATGTTTTCATAATCCTCTTTGAAAACTTCTATCAAAGCATTTGTTGTGGTATCCTCTGCAATAGCAACCGCTGTGCTTTCACTCGTAGGGCGTTCAATGATTTTTAATTCGCCCTCATCACCCATTGTCAAAAGTCCTGCTACAAACTTTTCAGAACTGTCGCCATCGCCTGTTCTGCCTGCCAATAATCTTTGTTTGGAGTCTTCAATGGCAAGTGGCAACATAGCCATAATATTGTTGTAGCTTTTGCTTGCTTCTTCAAATTTGACATTCAATTTGTCGCCAATATCCAAACGAAGTGGGTCTTCTTCATCTAATTTTTCGTATTCCCCATAAAGATAATGAATTTCTTTTCTGACAAATCTAATGTCATCCATAACCTTTTTAGGACTTATCATATCCAATATTTTGTCAAATTTAAAATCTACATTTTCAATTCCTTGAGAACGCTTTGTTTGTATCATGGTCAAAAGCATTTTTAAAAAGTCGTTGTTTTGGTCAATGACAATTTCTTGTATACAATCTTCTGGTATTGCTTCTGGTTTTTTCAATGTGTAAATTACTTTTTGATTTGCTGCATTGAAAAAGCTGTAAACAGTTGGCGTAAATTTGTCTAAAAATTCATCAAAACTTTTGACAAGTAAATGACCATTGATTTCTTTTACTTTGTCATCGTCAACGCTTTCCAATCCCTTTACATCTCCCACAAGTGTAAGTAAATCTAATTTTTCAGGATTGATTTCATCAAATAATATGGTGCGGTTGGTTTGTTCAATAATTTCCATACTATCTTCCTTTCTTTATTTTATTTATTATACATTAGTAAAACTTTTTCTCATGAGAATAAAAGGTATTTACTAATGTTATCAAACACTATCTACTGTTCTAATAATAAAATTGTCAAACATTATATTATTTTGTCGTTTTAACCCCTTCACTTATAAGTCTAAAACTTAGCATTATTTGTCACGATTTTTTTTATTTTTTTTATTTTTATTTAAAATAAATAGAAATTTATGTAGAATTTTATAACATTTTTATTATTCTAAAGCAATATAATACTATATTAAAATAAAATATTGTATAAATAATTAGTAAATAATTTTACTATCTATTTTTGTAAAAATTTATATTATTTTGTCGTTTTTAACCCTTTCATTTATAAGTCTAAAATTTAGTGTTATTTGTCACGATTTTTTTTATTTTTTTTATTTTTGTTAGAAATATATAAAAAATAATGTTATTTTTTTATATTTTGACAATAGAAAAGGCAGCATATAAAATTTTATATGCTGCCTTTTCTATTGTTTTTTCAATGAAGTTAAGGAGCTAACACACTATTTGTAGAACCTTCTCTTGTTTCTACAACCTTATTATTTACAAAAGCTTCATAATAAAATAAAGCTCTATATTCTTTTCCTCTCTCTACTTTCACTTCATCTTCAAAGGAATAGGATGCTTTTGAACTTGTTCCAATATATTCTCCACCATAATCTTCCCAGCCATCGTTGTACTGTTGTATTTGTACAGATACTCTGATTTTATCTGCTCTATTTGTTCTAGATACTAAACTCGAAAACCATAAATATCCTTTTGTATCAGATGGTTCTAAATCATAAGCATAAGCTGAAAAATATAAGCTAGCACGAGGGTCTATACTTTCCTTTAATTTTACTTCATTTTCCTTTATATTAATTTCTTCAGCCGAAACCGAAATTAAAGGCATAGATAAAATGGTAATTAAAGTTAATATTACAGCAACTATTCTCTTCATATTTGACCTCCTAATATGTAATATCTTGAAGTATATTTTTACATTCTTCTAAACTATGACAGTTTTGTAAAATATAATAGATTCCTTCTTTTTCCCAAGTAACATAATAACGTTCCATATTTTCTGTAATACTATATGTAATATTTTGATTTGAATATGTTTCTATTTCTGTATTATTTTCTATGTTAATTCTTCCACTATTTTGTTTATCTTTGTATATCCAAAATACAATATTTTCTTTTGTATTTATATTCAGATATTCTATACTTACATACTTTTTTGATGACTTAAAATCTTGTAATACATAATCACTAGCAGATAAATTTAATTTTCCTATTTTAATACCATATTTTTTTTCTAAAGTTGTATATTCTTTTTTTATGTCTTTTTGAATTTCTTCAATATTGCTATTTAAAATAACTTCTGTTCCTTGTGTATTACGAATAAAATAATTTACAAAGCCAGTTCTTCCTGTTGCACCTCCAACAAAAACAAGCATAAAAACTAGCACAAAAGAAATACTCATCATATTTTTAAATATCATTTTTTTCTTTTGCTTTCTTTCTCTTTCTCTGTTCAAAAATTCTTCTGCTATTGGTAAATAATCTCTTTTAAAATTTTCCCAGCCTGTTTTTACATCAAATTCTGGTATATCATTTAATTCTCGTAGTTGTGACAACAAAAAGGAAAGTCTTTCTTTCTGTTGCTGGTTTAATTTCTCCTTTTTTTCTAAATTTTCTATTTCTTGTTGTATCTTTTTTATCATTTCCTCCTTCTCTGTTTCTTGTAGTTGTGAAAAATTTTTTGTATCCATTTATTTAACCCCTTCACTTATAAGTCTAAATTTTCTCTCGTTTTGTCACGATTTTTTAAAAAATTTTTTATTTTTTTATGTACTCTATTTCCAAATGAGGTGCAGGCACTTTCTTTTATTTGTAATGTTTTTGCTACTTCCCTATACGTTTTATCATTTAAATATCTTTCTTTCAAAAATTTAATTTCTCTTTTAGATAGTATTTCTTCTAATTCTTCAAACAAAGACTCTTCATAAAATTTCATTTCTTCCATAGGCAATTTTTCTTCTGATACAGTATCAATATCAATTTCTTTGTAAAATTTATATTCACCATCTTCTGTTTTGCCTATATATAGTCGAAATTTTTCTCTTTTTATTACGTTTTTTAATACCTTCTTTAGCCAAGCTTCTATATCTTGCAACTGATATAAAACATCTACTTTCATACAAACTATCAAATACATTTCTTGCATTGCCTCATCTGCCTTATTTTTATCATAGCAAAACTCTTTACAAGCGAAATCATATAATTCTTTGGAGTATGAAGTATACACTTTTTCTAAAAATAATTGTTCTCCATCTTTCATAATAAAATTTTGTCCCTTCTCTAAATATATTTTCTTCTAACAATATTTCCAAAACCTACTATATATATTACTATCATATCAAAAATTATAAAAATTTCAACTATTATAAAAAAAGTATTCTCTATTACAAAGAATACTTTTTTTATAACAAAAAATTTATTGTTCCTTTTCAGCTTTTTTATTTTCTTCTATCCATTTTTCTACTATTGGCAAATAATCCTTTTCAAACTTTTTCCAGCCTTCCTTAGTATTAAATTCTGGTATTCCTTCCAGTTCTCTCAACCGTTTTAATAAAAAACGAAGCCGTTTAGATTGTTTTGTAGTTAATATTGATTTCTGCTCCAATTCCTCTAAAAGTTCTACTTCTTTCAGCATGTCTTCTTTCTTCTTTTTATATAAAGTTGAAAAAATAATTGACAAAAATTTTATTTTCATCGTTCATCGCCCATTTCCTAAAATTTTATAATTTTATTTATGAGTATAATTAAAAAAGGAATATCTATCAATATAAATAAGAATATTAAGAACTTAAAAAGTACTATTAATCTATATAAAATGAGTATAGGGTGATAAAAATGATTGATATAAAAATAATTGGCTCCAATATTAGAAAAGAAAGAAAAAATCAAATGTTGACAATAGAACAATTAGCAGAAAAAGCAGGAATTACAGATAATTTTTTAGGAAAAATTGAACGAGGAGAGAGTATGCCAAGTCTTCCAACAATAGACAGTATTGCTTGTGCTTTAAATGTTAGCATTGATTTTTTAAAAGGAAATATAAAACATGATATAGAATATAAGTTTATCACTAGCCTGATTGCAATTAATTCTTTAAATGAAAATAATAAGGAAAAATTTATTGATTTCATTAACACAAATATAAAGTACTTTAAATAGTATTATAATTCCTTTTATTTATAAATAGCACAATTTTGTAAAATAAATTAAATCAGTAAACAAATAGATTGATAATAGGACAACTGCATAAAATTTTAATAACAAAATTTTCAACAAAAAATATCATTTATTTTTCTATTTTACATCAAATCAATTTAAATATAGTATACTTATGTAAGAAATAAAGAAATTAAATTTCATAATATCAATTTTTTATTTTTATTTATACAGATTATTGTGCGGTATTTTTTTATGCGTTTGTCCTAGATTAATAAATTTTTTTATTGCATTAAAGAAGTAAATATGTTACAATAAAAAAAGAAAAGCACCCACTCCAAAAGTGGATGCCTCACTACAAGAACAAATGTCCTTACGGACATCGCCTATCCTGTGGGTCAGACAGGATAGGCATTTTTACTGCTTATTTTCTCGTATTGAGAAAAGTAAGCAACGCAACAATAAAGCCGCCAAAGGTAATCAGCAAAGCCAATATACCTATAAAAATCGAAATGATTTCAAAAGCAGTCATGTGCGTCACCCCCTCTCCTATGTAATGTAAAAAAACAAGAAGTAGGAGGCAGCCACCCTGTCATGGGTACTTTTCTATGGCTTTCGCCATAAAAATACTATATCATTTTCGTTTCTTTATTTCAACATTTTTTTCATTTTTTATTTTCAAAAAAATAACACAATTATATTATTTTTTAAAAATATAGCTAAAATTTTTTTGAACTTTTTTTCAAATTTCCAAGCAAATTTAAAAAGTAATCAGAATATAAAAAAGTGCATACAAAGGCGGATTACGTCTATTGCAAGCAGGGGAAAGGGATATCCCTTTCCATGCTTGTTGGGGAATGCCCCAAACCCCTAGTACAAATTTTTTTAAAATTTGTAAAACGCTTTCAGCGTGGCGAAAACCATAAAAATCGAACAAAAAAAAGAGGGAAAACAACATCAAATTGTTTTCCCATTTTGTTATATTTCTTGGTCTTTTTCTAATTTTTTTTGTTCCGTTTGGAGCAATTTATCCATGTTTTGTTTTGCTGTTTGATACTCCAACATTTCTTTTTTTGCTGTTGCATATTGTTGATAAAGCTGCTGTTTTTCTGCTAATAAATTTTGATATTGTCGCTGTAATTCTTTTACTTTTGGAAGTTCTTTTTGACTGGTTTTTTCAAAAAATGCTTTTGCTTTTTCGTGCTTTATGATGTCCTCACTATGTTCTTTTTTAAAATTTTGTTTGTCTTTTGTTTTCTGATATTGCTTATAAATGTTAATGGTTCTAGCGTAATAAATGATGTTCGTCTTTAACTCTAAAACTTCTTTTATCTGCTTTTCTTTTTGTTTTAATTGACTGGATATTTCATTAAATTGCTTTGTGCGATACTGTATTTTTTGTTCTAATTTTTGATAATCTACATTGTTTTCTGTTAAAAAATTTACGGTATTTGCAGCTTGCTTTACATTAAATATTTTTGCCCATTGCTCATAAGCTGCACCTTTTCCATCTTTCTTTTTTTGCTCTATATCAATAAAAGAAGTGATACTTTTTTTAATTGAATTTGATTGAGATTGTTGCAATTTTATTTTTTCTGCAACAGCAATTTCAGTATATTCTGCACCCAATGTTTTCATTCTTGTAAAGCGATTTTGTTCTGCTGCTCTAAATGAAATTTGTTTTCCCTGTTTTACTTCATAGCCTTGTTTTCTCATATTTTCAATAAAATTTTCAAAATCTTTGCTTTGAGGAATGGTAACATCTATTGTATTTTTTAATACTTGTTTCCAGCTTTTATTTTCTTTTTTCGCTTTCCATTCTATGTATTTTTCGCCTTTTTGCTGTGGTTGTTTTATAGTGGAAAGGGCATACTCTTTACAAATTTTATCGCTCAACTTTTGTGCTGCTCTGCCCCATTGTTTGTAACCATTAAACTTGTGTGTGCAATCTAATGAGGTACTATTTATTTCTACATGATTATGAATATGGTCTTTGTCTATATGTGTAGAAATTACAAATTGATGTTCTCCTTTTGTAAATTCATAGGCAAATTGATAACCAATTTCATGTGCCTTTTGTGGTGTAATTTCATCTGGTTTGAATGACTGCATAAGCATATAACTGATGTTATCTTTGTCTTTTGGCTGACTTCTTTTTGTTATCATTTCATACATTTTTTTGCTAATTAAAAATTCTTCTGTTGCTGTTTCTGGGCTACACTCATAAGCACTGACAAGCAATCCGTTTTGTGTTTTTTCTGGATTTTTAGCATAATCAATATGAAAATGAATACATTCTTTCAATGTTTGATTTTGAGAAATATGTCTGTTGCTAAAGTGAACTACTGCCATATATTTTCCCCTTTTTTATGAAAATTGATTTAAAATTTGTTCTACAGAACACCATATCTTTTGATATTGTTGTTGTAATTCTTTTATTTCTTCTGCATAAAAATTGCCTGTTTCATTTGTTCTTTTTGCAATTTGATTGATGTTGTTGGATATGGAACGAAGCAATATAACAAGTTCTTTTATGCTATTCATATCTACAGAAATGATGTATCCTTCTGTTGCCATTTTTCTTAAATATCCTCTCATATTGTTTGTGTTAGCTGATTTCATTTTTTCATAAATGATATTTTTTTCTTCTTCGGAAACTTTAGTGTAAAGTCCTATATTTCTTTTTTGCATTATAACACTACCTCTCTTTGTTTTTTGATTTCTGTTGTATTTTCTTTCGGTTTAAAATTGTGTAGTGCAGTTAATATAGATGGCTTTTTTACTTCTTCTGTAGCTTGCATTTCCTGTTTTTGCTCTGTTTTGTTTTCTGCATTTTGTTGACTTTGTGATGTAGAATTTCTTGGCTGTTCCATATCTAATTCTACATTTAATTCTGCTAATCTTTTACTTTTTTGTTTTAATTCTTCCTCTTGTAAAAAAGGCTTTTCTATTTCTATTTTTGTTTTTTCCACTTCGGAATATATTTGTTGTAGCTTTTCTTTTTGCTTTTCTAACAAACGAGGAATATTATCTATAGCGTTATTTATCCTTGTAATATTTCCAAGAGCGTCTTCACCTAACTCTATTCTGTAGTTGTTTGCCTGTTCCAGAGTGATTTCAAAATACTTTCCCTGAAAACTTAATTTCATTTCAAATCCTCTGTAACTTCCTATCAAAAGGGATTGCTCTGTACTTGTAATTGTTTTGCAAAAAGAAAGAATTTTTTCTCCAGCTTCTTTTTTTTCTGTAAAATTTCTTTGTTGCAATGTCATAGAAAAATCATTTTCCTGTTTGGGATATTGCTGAACGATTGCAGTAGCCTGTTCCAATCGTTCTATTGTTTGCTCATTATTTTTTATCATTTTAGGATATTGTATTGCAATTTTATCTTGTAAATAATATAATTGTGAAGTATGATTTGCTTTTAAAAGTTTTAGCTTATTGACCTGTACATCTAAGTCCATTTTCTCTTTGATTCGTTTATCACCAGTTGTAAGAGATTTAATTTCTGCATAAGAAAGAGCAGTACTGTCAATATCTTCTGCGGAACGAGCAGGATTTTTAGAAGTCATAACCTGTCCTATAAAACGCTGTTTGTTTTCAATTAGCGTCCAGTTGTACGAATCAAATGTATCTTTTGTAACATACCGAAATATACTTACTTTTTGGTTTTCATTTCCTTTTCTGGAAATTCTACCCATTCGCTGTAGGCTAAGTACCCACCGCCTTACCCTATCACTATGGCAGGTTTGCAAGTACTCGCCCCCAAACCGTGCTTGCACCTCTCAATGCACACGGCTATCCATTAAAATCACTCAATCTAACATTCCATGATGCAATTTTACATGACAATCATGACACAATGCGATTGTCTTGCGATTTCTTGCAATCATCAGTTTTTCCCAGTATTTTTTACCTTTTAAATCTTTTAATTTATGAACATGATGGATTTCTATTGGTACATTTTCTGCACCACATATTTCACATAGATTTGATTTTAATCTATTCATCAAGCTTGTACTGTTGGTATGAAATGTATATTGTGAAATCGTATCTACAGAAATATCTTTTGCTATTTTTTTGCGTTGAAATCCCTTATTATAAAATAATCGGACTTTTTTTTCGCCATTTTTTACACTGTAGTGTATGCCAAAGTCTTTCCCAACACGATATTTCGCTATCATCTTTTTCTTAGTGGAGCGATATTTTGTTGCATAAGTCTTATACATACTATATTCCATAATATATTTAAAGCTGTTGATAATAGAGCTATTATTCGCTATGGAATAATAATTGTAAAATCCTTGTATTTCAGCATTATATTTGTCAAGAATTTCAAGGTCATCATTATCTTTTAAAAAGTATCGTGCTTTTGGTTTCCATATTTCTTTTCCATTTACATACATTATTTTCATGGCTTGATATTCCAGAAGTTTTTTCCGCATGATAGAGGAATGGATTGCTAATACAACACGACCTCCATAATTTCTGACCATTCTTCCAATTTTATCTCTTTTAGGCAAATTTGATTTTCTAACATAAATATCATAGCCTAAAAATTTTGCTGCTTTTTGTGCATGAGTTATCAATGTTTTTTCTTCAGACAATTCTAGCTTTAATTGTTCTATAAGAAAGTTTTTAATATCTTTCTTTATCATTTCGCAATCTGCTTTACTACCTATGACACCGATTAAAAAATCATCGGCATAGCGAGTATACTGTAATCTTTTATAGTTTTTATCCATTGCTTCAGAATAAGGAACATAACGCCTCTTTTGTTCCAATGATTTTATTTGTTTGATAATCTCTTGCTTTTGCTCTTTATCTGTACAGCTTTTTAACTTTCTTATCAAATTTCCTCTTTGTACTTCTAATTTACGATATTCAGAATTCCTTTTTCTTTCTTTCCCAATATTAAATTTTTCGGCATAGGATTTCATATATTTGTCCAACGCATCTAAATAAATATTTGCTAATATTGGACTGATAATCCCTCCCTGTGGTGTTCCGCTGTATGTTTTATGATATTTCCAATCTTCCAGATACCCTGCATTTAAAAATTTTCTGATGAGCCTTAAAAATCTTTCATCTTTAATTTTTTTCCTTAATAATGTAATCATAATGTTATGGTCTATATTGTCAAAAAATCCTTTTATATCTCCTTCAATAAACCATTTTACACCTGTAAATTTTGTTTGTATCTGTAGCAAAGCTGTATGACAGCTTTTGTTTGGACGAAAACCATGAGAGCTGTTTTCAAAACTACACTCATAGATAGCTTCCAGTACCATTTTTATCACTTCCTGCACCAATTTATCATCGAAGGAAGGAATTCCCAGCGGTCTCAGTTTTTTTCCATCTTTCTTTTTGATATAAACTCTGCGAGATGGATTAGGCTGATAACTTTCATTTTTTAATTGTTCTATCAGCATATTAATTCTTTCCAGGCTCATTCCGTCAATCGTTTTTCCATCAGAACCTTTTGTCATATTTCCTTTGTTAGCATAAATTTTTTGATATGCTGTAAGATACATTTCTTTGTTAAAAAGAATTCTGTACAATCGTTCATATTGATACTCTGTGTTTTTACTGTGGTCTGTTAGACTGTTTAACACTTTTTTTGGATTTCTCATAGTGTATCACACACCTTCCTAAATTCATGTTAAAGTATTTTAACTGCTGTCCTTCGCCATGTAAACGGCTTTCCCGTTCTCAGACTACTACGACAGCTCCGTTACCATACCGAATATTCAGTGTCATCTTTCTTGCTTTTTGGCTTGAAATTTGTCCCCTTATGGCATTACACATAGCTTATAAAAGCGTTTCGGCTTAGGTAATCTCCGTTTAACAATAATATAACTTCGCTTTATAGATTGTCGGATACAGTTTCCGTCCTTTTATGCTTATTGCATATACGCTGTAATAAGTCTCTGCCATTTTACCTGAGCAGCGGTAAAATGGTACTACAGTATAGCGATTTTAGTTATCTTACGCTATTGTCCCGACACAGACCGTTCAGACTGCTGTTCAACCAGTATGGGCTTTATCCTCATATCTATATTTCATCTCCCCGCTTAGTCTCAACTTGATAACTAGCTGACTTGCGGCTTTTTCGGCGTGCTATTTTCCTTGTTATTTGGTTTCCCTCACAAGTCAACCGAATGATGACAGACACTCTAACTTTTCATTGTTAGAGTTAAGACACTTGTCTGCTGTCTTGCTATTGATAGATTTATACTATTGTCTTTACGGACGCACGTTCCAGGTCAGCGGGTCGCCACGGACAATCTAAATCGTGCGAAGCAATCAGCTTTTTTTGTATATTTGTTCCTACACCTAATTTAGAAGTGCTACCAAATAATACACGTATTTTTCCCTTTCTAACTTTTGAAAAAAGTTCCTCTTTCTGTACTTCTGTTTTCATATCATGAATAAAAGCAATCTCTTTTTCTGGTATGCCTTTTGCTATCAATTTCTTTTTCATATCATCATATACATTAAAATTACCATCATAGTGAGGCGTGGATTGTAGCGATAGGTAAGGATTTGATATTATCTCTTCCTTTTCCCCCGCCCTAAACCGTGCATAAACCTTTCAGCTTACACGGCTTGCCATCAAGAATATACCTATTTGCATTCTAACAACTTTCAACAAGAACAAGATTTCGCAATTTTTCAAGTGTTTTTAACTGTTTAGAGTTAAGATTCAATTCTGCAAGCAACTTATTTATTGTTTCAGGATTTGTTGCGTGTATCAGTTTGTGTGCTTTTTCACATACCAGTACAAGATTTTGATATTTATCTGTGCCACCATGGCATATTGGAACTTTATGATGACAATGTATATCACCAATTTCCATAGCCTTACCTGTTATAGCACATTTTCCCATCTGCGCTGAGTATAATGACAATCTGTTATCGTTATATTCTATGCTTTTATATGCTACAGGATTTCTCATCAGATAATGCAGTATTTTCATATCTACTTTTTCTAGATTTTTATGAATTTCCGCTCTTCCTGCCTTGGTATACAAATTTATGACCCTTTTCTTTGCCATTGGATATTTATGTTTTATATATCCTATTGGCGCAAGTGCAATCCCTCTTACATATTTTAACTGCTCACTTTTTCCATAGCGTTCTTTCATTACATTTGTAATATAAAGCTGTATTTTGTTTTTCTTAACCTCTTGAGTGCTTTTAATTCGCTTGCCTAGTCTTGCTTTCAGGCTCTTATGACTTGAAAAGGCTAGTTTTCTAAAGTCCAAACTTGCGTTTGTTGCCATACAATAATATTCGTGGACACCTATCACAAAAGAGTTGTAATTATTTATTGCTTTATATTCGGTGTTCCCCTTTGGATATTCTATTGTATAAATCAACTTATCAAGTTTTGCTTTTATTTTCTTTATAGATTCCTCTCTGACATGACTTTCAACAACATATTTTGGCTTTCCTTTATTTTTACCTCTCGAACATTTTCCACGTTTTACAACTTTCAGTTTAAATTCCAAAAATTCTGAATACTTTTCTTTAAGGTTAATTACCTTTGACTTTTCGGGACTTATATCCAAACATAATCTTTCTTTCAGCCAATTTTTTGTTGCGTGGAACAATTTTACAGCATTTTGATAACTTGTTGTAAATATTTTAAAATCATCTGTATATCTTACAAAAGCTATTTCTTTAAGATTACTTCTCCTAAGTGCTACATATTTATTTCCCTTGTTAAGACTTCCGTTTGGGTTTAAATTTATATTGAATTGGTATTGCGTGGGTATTTCTTCCCATTGGCTTGCAAGCCACCAATCCAATTCGTTTAACACTACATTTGATAGCAGCGGTGAAATAATACCGCCTTGAGGAGTGCCTTTTTCGGGAAATCCAATTCCTGCAACTTCGGCTTTCAACATTGCTGAAATAATACTTATCAGTTTTTTATCCCGTATTCCCATTGTCCATAGCTGTTTCAACAGTTTTCCGTGATTGACATTATCAAAAAATCCTTTTATGTCAATATCAACTACATAATGTAGATGACTTAACTGCATATTTTTATGTACACAGGCTATAGCGTGTTGTTGACTGCGGTTAGGTCTGAAACCATAACTGTGTTCGTGGAATTTTGCCTCACATATGGGTTCCAAAATCTGTAATAGACATTGTTGTATCAGTCTGTCAACTATAGTTGGTATTCCAAGAGGACGTGTTTTTCCGTTGTCCTTTAAAATTTCAACTCTTCGTACACTTTGTGGAACATACCATTCAAATTTTCGCTGAATAAGTGTAATTAGTTGTACTTCAGAGAGTTTTTCAAAATCATTTATTGTTTTGCCATCTGTACCTGCTGTATAACTTCCTTTGTTTTTCTTAATATTTCTGTATGCAAGGCATATATTTTCAGGCATAACAATCAATTCAATAAGTTTATTGAATTTCTTTCCTTTGTTGCTGTCTGCGTATAATTTATCCTGAATATATTGAAAGTCATAATATTCGGCGTGGCGTAATTTTGATTTTTTCTTCGTCTGTTCTGTTGTCATAGTCGGCTTACTCACCTCGTTTATAGTTTATATGGTTTTTAGCCTTTCTTAGTCTTACTCGAACCTATAATTATTTTGTTAGTAATGTATCTTATCTCTCTTTTAATATATTCTTGACTACAGCCCTTCCCTCCACCGCTTACTTTATTTGCGGTCTCTAATTTGATTATCGCTAATCAAACACGGTACCACGGCTGCTCCTTCCCCTTGGATTAAGAAAAGTTATATCGTACCTTCTGGAAAGACGACACGATTTTCCTTTTCTGTGCTTCATTGTGTGTAATCACTCCACATCCAAGGCTTTCTGCGTTCCGATATTCCTATCTATACATTATTGCCCTTAGGTTGTCCTATAAGCCGGTATGCTTGACAGCGCCTGTAACGCTGTAAGGTATTTCATAGCGACCATTTTACTTTACCTCACATACATCATTTACACGACAACGGCATTTCTACCGCTTATTCTTCTCGACTCTTTCATTCGGATTTTCGTCAGTGACATTTAGTCACATTCTTACCATAGGCATTTTATAGAACCCCGACCTATAGACTGCGCTGCTCGCCTCCGAATAGTTTTCCACATCAGTATAAAACCCTGTTTGGGCAGTTTTCAGCCGACTTCAACGTGCTGTGTCGGTTCAAGATATTACACTCTATCTCCTCCAACGTAGTATTAGGTGAGCGTTTCAGGACGTTACTCCATCATTCCACTCTTTGGAATATCAGTTAGGAAAAACTCTGTTTTCCCGCTGTTTTTACCTCTTTGCAGGACTTCTCCCACTTAAAGTTTATGTACAGCAACGCATCGCTGCACGGTCACAAAATATGATTTGTGTTCCTTTTACTGCACTACTTTTTTGCCACATTTCAAATACATTTTTGACACAAGCATTGACTTTGCTGTCAGGGTCATCAGGTAAAAGGGGATTCATGAGTCTTTGGTCAAGTGCTAATTTTCTGCCATCATTTGTGATGGAAAGCAAATTGTCTATTTTGACATCTACTTGTCGCTTTCTAACTTTGTCTGCTCTTTTTCCCAATTTTTTCACCATATCTTTTTGTATTTGGCTTGGCTCTGTCTGCACTGTAATATATTCCACTTCTGGAACAGGAAGTTTTAGCATATCCGCTGTTTGTATGTCTGTCGCTTCTTTCCACAAATTCATCAATTCAGGAAGATTATAAAATCTTGCAAAACGGGTTTTGAAACGAAATCCCGTTCCTTCTGGAGCAATTTCCAGTGCAGTTACTTTTTCTCCAAAGTCTGCTGCCCAGCAATCAAAAAATGTCATGTTATTCTGTTCTAACATATCATATTGCAAATATTTCATCATAGTGTATAATTCAGTTATGGAATTCGATATAGGCGTGCCTATATTCACACTTTACTTATGATAATAAAAGCCGATAATCGTTTTCTAATGAAATATAACACAACAACAAAGTATCATTGATATTAGTAGTCTAAACTGTATCATACACAAAAAGGAGTGCCATTAAAGCACTCCTTTATATCATGTATTTTTTATATTTTGTTATATTTCAAAACAACTTATTATTTAAATTGTTATGTATCATTACGACGAAAAGGTTTAAATGTAATTGAAAATAGTTCTTTTTTCATTTCTTCTTCTGATAATGGTTCTATACCATTATTTTTACTTTTATTGCATAGATTTTTTAACTTCTGCATCTCTATTTCTTTATCTGGATATTTTTGTAAATGATTTAAAATCCATTTTATTTCACTTTCTTTTAGCTTAGACATTCTATAAGCAAATTCAAATGTTATCTTTTTCTGGTCAAGCATATCAGAAATAGAAGCAATCAAATCATCAGAGAATTTAATCATACTTCTATATTTACTGAAAGTAGCAGTAGAAATGCCAAGCTGATAAGCCATTTTGTCTCTAGTATTTTGTTTTGATTTCTTTCGTAACCTCTGTCTATTTTGGACAGAAGTTACATTATCTGATTTCTCTTTTAAATCATTTCTTTTCCCTTGTTGAGAATTTTCTCTAATCATTTGGTCTATGTATTTTATCGCTTTTAGCCTTTGGGCGTAATTCCAGCTAGAAAAAGATTGCTGATTTAAGTTACTATCACAAAATAACTTTATTGCTTCATTATCTGATAATCCTTCTCTTACCTCTGCTGGAATAGTAGTATAATTTAATGCTTTCATTATTTTAATTTGATTATGACCACATATAATTTCGTATTTTTTATCAGCAGCAGGTCTAACAATAATTGATGAGATAAGACCTATTTCTTTCATACTATTTATAAGTTGCTCTAGTCGTTCATTTTGATATAGTTGCCCAGAATGAAGGCGAAAAGGTATCAAATCTTCCATTTTTATGTTAATTATTTTACTCTCCATATAAAATCTCTCCTATCCTCTATATTTTTAAAATTTTATATTAGGAACATTATAAAGTCAAGGAGATATTAAATGATACAGTTTTTCCATTTTATTTCATTTTTGACAAAAAAGAAACCATTTTTAGTATTAAAAAATGGTTTTCTTCCTTTATCTTTGCATTAACATCTTAATAGAATTTTGAAATTTACCATACAATGAATACATATTTTCAATTTCTTCATAAGTTAAACCAGTATCCTTTACAATTTCATCAATTGGTCTG
>CAJUJJ010000015.1:0-49956 GCA_910586765.1 uncultured Clostridia bacterium | reverse complement strand
TTTCGTTTGAGAAGTTTTTGAGCTATTTCAATTTTAGCATGGTGCAACGCTTGAGTCTCATCATGTCGAGTTTTCTCCCAAAGACACTCTTTTTCTCGAAGCTCCGATTCAGCTGTAATGGTATAATAAGGATTTATTTTTTATTTCATAACTACCTTCCTCATTATTTTAAATTTTCCTTTAGATTTTTTATTTCTTCATAAGTTAAACCAGTATCTTCTACAATTTCATCAATTGGTCTGTTTCGTTTGAGAAGTTTTTGAGCTATTTCAATTTTAGCATGGTGCAACGCTTGAGCCTCATCATGTCGAGCCTTTGCACGAAGCCTTTCTTTTTCACGAAATTCTGAGGAAGCTGTAATAGTATAATAAGCGTTGATTGCCTGACTCATAACTGGCACCTCCATTTCTTTTATTTTCTCTAATTCTTCTTCTGTTTCTGCTTTAAATAAGGATAACCACAATAAAAGCATATTGTTCTTATTGATATCAGCAGGTAATTTGGGCAATTCAAAAAAGTGAAATCCCATTTTATCTGACAATAATGTGTGATGTGTCACTTCAAGTGGCTGAAAAAGAGAATGATATTCTGCATAATCAAACAATTCAAAATTAATGATGCTAATAATAATAGTACGTGGTAACAAGGAATAACCCTGTCCAGAAAGAAGTGCTGATGAAAATTCACGAGCCCAGTAATACATCACTCTTTCTGGATAATCTCCCTCGTTGCTGACTTGCAGTTCTATATCAATACGCTGTCCATTTACTATCATATTGATGTCTAGTCTGCAAAATTTATCTCCAAGATTTTCTGGAGGCATTTCTGGATTTCGTATGATAAACTGTTCTATGTTTTCAAATGGTATAGAAAGCAATTCAGCAACTAATTTTTTTAAAAGTTCAGGATATTGTACAAATAACATCTTAAATAGTGTATCTGTTTTAAATGTATATTGTAGTTTTGTCATAATATCATCCTTCCGATTTATCATCTTTTTTATAGTATATCATATCACTAAAAAGATTTCTATAAAAATGTTATAACAATAAAATAAGTAAATATTGAAAAACTTAAAAAAGTATTTACTTTAACAAATGCTTTTTCTTTGATTTTCTATGTTTTTTACAATCAACAATATAACCTTCAGATAGTTTGTTCTTATAGTCTTCTTCTCCTTTTATATCATAATAATTACCAAGTAAATCAGGAATGTATGAAATACCCCAATCTTTAGGGATGATTACTGGGTTAATCCTTAAAGCTGCTAAATCTCTCAATGACATTCTGAATTCTTCTAATGCTTTCCCTTGAAGAGAATCTTTAACTTTAGCAATACCTCCACATTGATGAATCAATTTTAATGCGTTAGTCAACCTAACTATTTTTTCCCATTTAGATACGTCTCTTTCTATAATTCTTTTTGCTTCTTCAAATGTATAGTAATTACCTTTTTTTATAACTTTATAGAAGTAATTATGGATTGTTTCCATACATTTATAATCAGACAACATATCCTCTATTAGTGTTGATTTTTCAGGAGTATTTTTTATTGTTTCCCATGTCTCCTGTGTTTGTTTTAATTCTGAGTAATTTTTATCCTTATAACTTTCAAGAGAATTACAATATCCTTGTTCTTGTTTTTTTCTCTTTTGTATTAGAATAGAACGAATTCGTTCTTGTCTTCTTTTCATATCTTTTAATTCTTTAAAAACTTTAGGATATTTATATTGTACCTCAAAACGAATAATATTCTGAGAACTTTCTAAATCTTGACATTCAGAAAAATTTCTGTTTAAATCATCATATTTCCAATAGCAATTAATGACAACAGAATTGCTTTTTAGATAGAATTGAAACTCATCTTTATATTGCTCTGAAAAATGTTCTGGAATATCAGCATTTTTGATCAGTTTCATTATAAATTTAGGAAGCTCTTTTTTTAACTCAGAAGGATAAGAATAGTGATAATAATCAAGTATCAATTCAGAAACATCAAAATTGATACAATAATCAAGTCTATTTAAAGTGTAACAGTGAAATTTTCTCAATAGCAATGAGATTTTCTCTGCTTCTTGATTAAAAATTTTTTCAACTTCTTTTAAATATGCTGCAGTAGCTGCTACAATATAAGTTTTTTCTCCAACAAGAATTTTAGGATTAATTATAGCTTTAATGGTACATGTCATGAATTCACCATTTATAAAAAAAGCTCTATTACTAAATCTTAATTTCCAACTAATTCCCTTTTCTTGATTAGGATATACAATGATATAGTGTCTAGCAGAAGGGTCTATATCATATTCTTTTTTTATAATACAAATTTCATTTGTATTATCTCTATATTTTTTGAAATCTTTGAATAATAAATCTGCTTCTTCTTGCATTAAATTCATTGAAATTGCAAATGTATGATAGCCAATTGAAGTAAGCATAGAAACACCTCTTTTCATTATATAAGTTATTACATTAATTTTTTTAATATATACGTATTTCCTATATAAGATATTATATATGAAATATATAACATATATGTAATAATGTAAAATATATACTATATATGATATATGTATAGTATATACAATATATACTATACATATCATATATAACACATAATGTATATATACTTTTTTAATTAATAATTTATATAGGTATTATTTTATTTTTAAATTAGTTCAGAAAATATAAAAGGGCAAGTAATATTGCCCTTTGTCTTTTTGTATTACTTAAGAAATAGATTGTTAGATATTGTCTGAAACAACTTTAAATTGAACACCAGTAAAATTACCAGCATCCAAAATATATTTGCTGTTACTCCAGTTGTTTTTTACTATTTCCTCTGCTTCTATTTGATTCTCTGCTATAACTTCAACTACAAGCTGTAGTGTTTCTGTTATCATTACATTGTATTTTGTCATGCTACTTATCTCCTTATATAATCTATTTAGGTTGATAAAGATAACAAAAAGGGATGTCAATTATTAAGACACCCCAAATTGATTTCATAGAGTATATCTAAAATCTGCTCTTCTAACTTCTTTCTATTTTCTCGAATAGAAGAAAGTAGTTTATCAGAAGAAAAGTTGCACACTCGTAAAGTTGCATAAGCTACTTTAGGATAGATAAAATCTGTATTATCATTATTTAAATAGATATTATGTACGTATTCTACTATCTCATTTACCTCCTCTATACTCATTTCTTCAATGCCTATGGAAGAAGATAGTTCATGAAAAATAGCCAGTTTTGTTATTATATTCACATCTTGCACCTCTAATTGTTTTGATAATTCTACATAATCTGTCATAGTATCAATCCTTTCTTCATCATGGTTTATCATTATTTAATCTCGAATAGCAAATTTACTACAAATTTCTATAAAGTGTAGACTTTTTAACTCCTGTTAATTCTTCTATTTCCTTTATGGAGTACTGTTGTGTACGATAGAGTTTGACAGCTTTCTTAATACTATCAGAGTTTACTTTTGGTCTTCCACCTTTTCTCCCTCTAGCTCTTGCAGAAGCTAATCCCTCACGAGTTCTATCTGCTATGGTATCACGTTCAAATTGAGCAATGGCACTCATAAGAGTAAACAGCAGTTTTCCAGTTGATGTACTGGTATCTATGGATTCTTTTAAAGATACCAAATGAACACCTTTACTCTGAAACAGCTCTGTTAGCTCAATCAAATCTTTTGTACTTCTTCCCAATCTTGATAGGGACTCAATTACCACAGTATCTCCTTCTGTAATACGGTCAAGCAGTTTAGATAGTTCTGGTCTATCTTTTTTTGTACCTGTCATTTTTTCATTGAATATGATATCTACACCATATTTTTTTAATACATCAAGCTGTCTGTCCAAGTTTTGAGATTCTGTAGATACTCTTGCATATCCAAATATATAGTTTTTCATAAAGCACTCCTTCCCAATAACGTATGAGAAATGAAACGATGATTTTGGAACGAGTTTTGAAACAAAATTACCCTTAAAATTACACATCTTAGAAGTAATTTTTGTTCTATAAAAATCGTTCCAATAATGGTCGTTTTTGAAACAATTATTACTTTCTACTTTTATAGGTCACTTGCAAAGGTTGGTTATTTACAACTCTTGCAATCATTACTTGCCCAGAAGGCTGCATTTTGCCAAAGCTACAAATACTTTCTCCATTATCAACAAAGATAGGATAATTGCGTCCAGAAAGTTTTTGAAGGAGCATAGAAACTTCTAACCCAGCACGAACCTTTTCTGACAGAGAAAGACATTTGTAATCTCGCCCATCATAGGAGAAGTGAAAACAGTCTTTGATTTCTCCCGTTGTTTTGACTACCTCTGTTAAAACGATTTCGGTATGACTCATTTTTAAATCTTTTAGCATTAACTCCACTCGTTTTGCCATATACTGAATTGCTTCATTGATAAGTTGTTTGAGCTGTACTATTTTTTCTTCTGTTTCTTGAATAAGTGTTGTGTAATCATAATCTTCAACATTGCTTAGTGCTTCTATTTGTGCCTCACACAACTTCTTTTTTTCCTGCAATTCAGCAAAGTGCAATGCTTGTTCTTGTGACCAGTTCCCATTGGTGATGTAATTTTGTTGTTTTTTGATTTGATTTTCCATTTTAAAAAGTTTTTCTTTGTTTCCCTCATTGTCCAATTCATAGGTGATATGTGTTTCCTGTAGCTCTAGTTTTAAGTCTATCAGCTTATTATTTTCTTTTTCTAATGCTTCTGCTTTTTGTTTTTCAAATGCTTTCTGTGCTGCATTGTCTTGTATTTTTATTGTATTTAGATTCCTTTTCGCTGTTTTTCCTTCCTCAACAAGAGCAGATAGTCTTTGCTGTAAATCTGCTTTCACAACATCAACATTTTCTTCTGTAATCACTGCTGCACATACAGGACATTTATATCCAACTACTGTATTTTTAAGTGCTGTATGCAATCTGTTATGTTCTGTATATAACATTTTTAAATTAGCTTCCATTTCTGCTATCTGTTTTGTATGTTGTGACACATATTGTTTTGCATTTTGCTGTGTGATTGTTTTTTCTACTTCCTTTATCTGCTCTATTATTTTTTGCATTTCTTCTTCCATGCTATTATTTGTCATTTCTTCTGCTAATTCTGCATAGTATTTGCGAAGCTTTGCTAATTTTTCTTTTTGTGCATCAAAATCAATATTGTCATAGCGTATTGCAGTCAACTCTTCTATCTCATTTGAAATATCACTCCTTTCTGCTTTTAATTGTTCTAATTTTGCTACACGTTCTTTTTGCTGAACCTCTAGCAGTTCTTTTTGACCTTTATAACGGATAAGTTCTTCATTACATTTTTTGAGTTCTGTACGGCGATTTTTGATAAAGGTTTCTGGAGATAACAAGGATTGGTTTGCTAAAATTTCTTGAGAATAAGGAGAAAGAGCTGCAAGCACTTCTTCCTGTGTTACCACTGGCAGTAGCTTTTCTAATAGATTTTTACCAGTATCCCCTAAAACATTGATAAAGTATAGTGGGTTAAATATAGATAGGAATATATCTTTGCCACCAAAAGCAATATTTAAATCTGATTGTCTAACAGCAAGCCCATCATAATACACAGCAGTTGTATCATGTTTTCTAATGCGAGTGATATTGTGAAAATTTTGTGTGTCATCAACAAAGTCTACACTGACTTCCATTTCCTGCATATGGTGATTTTGCAGTCTATTTAATCCTTTTTCTCCAAAGAATGGCGTACCTATAAAAGCAAATGTAATAGCATCAGCAATACTGGATTTGCCTTGACCATTAGAAGCAGTAATTAATGTAGTATCTCCAAAATTAAATGATGTTGTGTCTTCAAAACATTTGAAGCCTGTAAGCGTTAGCTTTGTAATTGTAAATCCATTTATTTTATTCATACTATCCTTCCTTTCAAATAAATAAGGGAGTGTTTTCACTCCCTCTATTCATTTTTAATTTCAATTATGCTGCTATCTGATAAGCACTGATTAAATGATATTCTCCATAGCTGTTTTTCTTTTTCTCAATACAAACATTGCACAAATGAGTCCCTACTTTAATAGACTGGTCTGCTGCTCTGATATATGCTTTTACAACACTGCCACTATTGTCTATGAGTTCTAGTACTTGACTAGATTTTCCAGATAATCGAATAGAACGCACTTCATAATCGTAAGGTGCTTTTGCTGTATTTACCGTATTCGCTTTTGTTTCTTGTATAACGGGTGTATTTTGTGGCTGAGAAGGAAGGGCAAATATCCTGCTAACTGCGGTATTATATTCCTTTTCTAATCTGCTATATTGATTTTGCTTAATCACAAAAGATTTTCCTCTTGGCTCAATTTCTACCCAAATGCCATCCATTTCATACATATAGCGTCCAATTCCCCACATACTAGCAGCACGTTTAAAGGAATCAGACAAGCCACCCTTAATAGGTTCAATATCGCTGTTTTCTGCACCATCAAATTTGGTTACCCATTCGTTACGCTCTGTATTGAAAATGCTGATACCACAAATTTGAGAATTGTCATGCCATAAAGAATATACATTTTTCCAGTTAAACGCACCAACCACTTCATCTAATCGTTTTTGCACAGCACGAGCGTCCATATAGACAACAGCAAGACCTTTTAATTTGTCTTGTGTAACAACTTGAATTTTCCAATCAATTTCTTTACTGCTAAATGGCTCACGTAATTTTTGAATCATTTCTTCATAGTTCATATAAAAACTCCTTTCCTATTTCGTAACTATTAGTCCAAATGCTCTCCACATATAGGACATTGCTGTTGATTTTTCAGTACCCCAAATATGTCATCTACATAAAACAATCCAGTAAACGGATTATAGATTGCAGTACAACGAGTACCGTTGTATTCTGCAATCACATCATTGTTGTTTTTGTTATGTAATATCGTTACTTCCTCTTGTTTTTCTAAACTGTAAATCATTGCTTTTGTTGTAAACATCATTATCTCTTCCTTTGCTATATAAAATCATTTAATACTTTTCCATTTGGTAACAATATGTCACTGTAATAAAATGCTTGCTCCTTATTTTTTAATAATTCCAATAAATCCCTCATTTCCATATTTCGTTTGTTTAGAAAGTGATGAAAATGGTCATTGTTGTTTGGCATAGACAGAATATAGTAGGGCAAGCTTGCCAATGTATGCAGGCTGGTGCATTTTGGAAATGTGTTATTTCCCGTACAAATATGAAACCCACTGACATTAGACAGTGGGTAATGATACATTTTTGTATTTGGATGAATTCTATTGCTGTTTTCTATAACACCCAGTTTGCAGGAGGCAATATGTCCTTCTTGTGTAATACAAAAGCCAAACACCAAACAAGGCAAAGGAAAGTTTTTGTATTCTGTACCAAAATAACTGATGTCTGCTCTGCTTTCTGCATGGAGTAATACAACTTCCTTATTTCCATTATCATATGCACTAAATGAGATGCAGTTTTTAGGAAGCAATCCTGTATGAATGGCACCTCGCAGCAAACTTTGATGGATACATTCTGCTAAACTATCTGGCGTAATCTGCTTAAAACTTTTTACACCTCCACTTTCTGTTTCAACCATTACTCTGCCATCTTCTTTGATTCTTATAAGCATTTCACTCATGCGGCAATCGCCTCCTCTCTAACATATTTTGTATCCTTTAAAATCTCTTTTAAATGAATACAAGCATTAGAAAACCATTTATAAATCTCAATTAGTCTACAAGCTAATTCTGTTAAATCAACCCATTCATATTGATAAATAAACAGTGCAATTCTACTGTGAAAGGAACGTTTTTGTTGCGTGTGTACCATAATTGTCCAATCGATACAATAGCAGAAGTTTAACTGTATTTTTATATATTCCTCTGCTTGCTCAATATATGGATTACACTCTTCAGAAATATTGTATTTTTTGCCATATTCTCCAGCTAATATATAGTAATCAACAATGTTTTTATCCGATAATATATGAAGTTCTGCATCGTATTTTTCATAGTATTGATAGTCATAATACCCAAAGAATTGATACAATAATTCATATATATTTTCATAATACATATCCGCATCCAGCACATCATAAAAACTTTTTTCTACTACTTCATATTTGCCCATATCATAGAGCTTTTTTGCAATACAAAGTATATTTAGTATTTCATCAAATCTATCAATCATAGCTTCCTCCTATATAAATTTAGAAGTGGCAGTCATAGGAGGAATGTTTTTTAAAATGCGTGTAAATGCTTCTGCTTTGTTTTCATTTACTTCCAAAATATCAATATATAACTCCCTCATGGTATCAATATCATCCACTTCAAAACGATTGAAATTGATTTCTGACAAATGCACTGGTATTCCTTCTGTAAGGCGTCTATAAATTTCTTCATAAATATAATGAGTTCCCCCATTCCTATCAGGCAAATGAAAAGCGTCTGCTTCTTCTATTGCAGACACCAATTTTTTTATGCTTACTGTAACCATTGTTATTCCACCTTTCTATCTGTTTCATTGCTAGTTGTATTTGTGTTTTCACCATAATCCGAAAGTGATACAAAGCCTTGTGGCGTTAATAGATTAAATATCATTTTATTGGAGCGTGTTTCATAAACTGTCGTTCCTACCAATTCTCCTTTGTTGTTGAGATTTTCTTCTTTATTGACGTTGGTTTCTTTTACAATACGTCCTTTGATAATATGAGGCGTATCACATTCCACAATGCCATTAATAAGCCCAGAGCCACCAATTAAACCAACTTGCCCAATATTTAAAGGTAATAGAGGACGTTTGATTTCACTGTCAATTTTGTTTTTCTCAAATAAGCGAGAAAAGCTATTCGATTTCTTTAATTGCTCCTCTAACTCTACTACATTAAATTCAGCACCTTTAAACAATTCTACTTTCTTTGCTATTTTGGGAAGGAGATAACGATTTTCTGGCAACTCTGAAAGTTCTGGAATACTATCAGGCTGTAATGCTAATGTTGCAAGTTTAGAAACCAAAGCAGAACCATTTTGACGTTTTTGGCGAACTCCCATAACAGCTACTTGTTTAAACTTTTGAAATTCATTCCCCATAAATTTCCATACGGTTAAGTCAGTGAAGTTATCACATAAGACACGACATATATCTGGTGTAAGGCGATAATAAGGAATGATATAAAGAAGCACTCCTCCATAAATGATATGAGAAAGTGCATCAATAAGAAATCTTTTTTCGCTTCGAGTATTTCTGCCTCCTTTTGTCATCACCGACAAATAAGGAGGATTTAGTAGCATCATATGAAATGCTTCATTGCTAATACGAGAACGGAAATAAGAGCCAAAGCCAACACGATTTAGACGTGTTAAAGATTCTTCTGCTCTATATCTGTCAAGTTCAATGCCATAAGTATTACAGCTATTTTCACCTGCTAATGTATGTAATGCAAGTCCACAACCACAACATGGGTCAAGTAAATTTACTGTAATTTCTTCTGGAAATGCAATTCCTTTAGAAAGATATTTTACGTGTTCTATGTTAGTAGGATAATAGCCCATTTTAACATTTGTCATCAGTCTACCAATCACAGCAGCATTTGTGGTTTTTGTTTCTGTCGTATCTGTAATGGGTAGTTTAGAAATATAGTCCAACAATACAGAACATAGTTTACTGTAATCTGGTGTCATAATATGAAATGCTTTTACAGAACGACTTAACTTGACAGAATACTCTGCCATTTCATTTAGCTCCATTTCCAATAATGACAGTACAGCAGTATGAAAAGCAGAAAGTAACTTATTTTTTTGCTGCTGTAAATCACTATATACTTCTCTTGCTTTTGGTTTGTTTTCTTTTAATCTTTCTAACCTCTTTCGTAATATAGGGAGTTCATTGGTTGCTTGCTTGATACTTCTTGTAGCTTCTTCTAATTTTATAATGGCATAGTGTTTTTGATTGTCAACTGCCATAACTCATCACCTCTTTATTTTTGTTATTTTTGGTTCTAAAATAGGTTTCATATTCACTGTTTTTGTAGAAAATGTGACACGTTCCACTTGAATTGTACCAAGTACTAAAATATTATAAATGTATGATATGACAGCAGTAGCAGCCATAATATTTGCAACAATACTTTGTGGTGCTGATATAGCTGTCTCTGCACAAGATAGTTCTGTAGGAAATTTATCTGTATTTTCAAGTATATCTGTATAAATATCAGCAACAGGTTTGTAGTATGTCTTGCCACGACAACGAATACCACACACTACTTGTCCTGTATATTGTCCATTGCCACTATCAATATAAATAATGTCATCTAACTTTTGAAATACATTGTGGCACATTTGACGGCTTTTATTATTATCTACTGCACCAATTAAAATGACTAATTCTTGTTGATAATAGGAGTCTGGTTTCAGCAACTCCAGCAATCTAATTTCACTTTCTATAAATTCAGGAATATAATATACTTCCATACCAAATGCAGAAGCATAGCGTTCTGCTAATACTCGTGCTTTGTTTCTTCCTAAATCGGAACATATAAAATTTTGACGGACAATATTTTTTTGTTCTACAATGTCGCCATCTGCAATGATTACTTTGACAGTACGGTTAAGTGTGTGGAGTAATCTGTATAAATGTGGTGCAATATAACCACCTGTTCCACCTGCACCTATCATTATGATTTTTACAGCTTTTTCTAAAGAAAATTTCATATAGCACCTACTTTCTTTTTGTTTCGTCTTTCTGCTTTCTCTGCTTTTGCTTCCATTTTTGCCATATAAGAAAATGCTTTACGAATATTTTTTTTATTTCTGGAGCTGATGTCTACATTGTTTATCCAGTCATCAAGAAATGAAATGTCTGAAAACTCAAATACTTGTTTTGGGTCAATCTCCATAAACTTTCCACCATTAGAAATACGAGTTTTTATTTCTGGTTTACTTTTGTTTAGTCTGCCTACTACAGTGTAAAGACGTGTTGCTTTTTCGTCATGGTCATCTACTGGTGAGAAAAACGCAGCCATAGTATTATGAGAATGAATATCCATATAGTGGAGATATCTATCATCTGCAAATTTTTCACTCATTTTGCTATCTACTGAAATTTTACTAACGAGTTGTTCTGGTGCATCTGCTAGAAAGATTTGATTTTCTTTGTCCCAATAAATATTAACAAGTGCTTCTTTCCCATTATCGCATTGAGAAAAGTGATAGAAGAATGTAAATACTTGCAGAAGCAATTTTGCAGGGATAAGAGGCAAAGCTGGAGTAAATCCAGCTTGCACTTCAGAAAGCATATCACAGTCAGTAACTGGTGTAATAAACTTACCCATTTCGGTATCTCTTATTTCATATACTTTGCCATCACGAGCAGGTACAATAGAAATGACTTTTCCTGCTGTTTCTGCCTCCTCTAAAGTAGTAAATACACCTTTGTATGCTGTGCCTTTACTTTGTGCAGTAACACGAGGTTTGATTTTGCACACAGGATTTTTGTCTTTTGCCTTCTTTAAACTGTCAATAAATTCTTTGGAGTTTTCAATGCTGTTTTTCATACTGCCAATACAAGTTTCTTTTGGATTTGTAACAGTTTTGCTAATTTTGCCATATTCCACTGTCCAAGATACTTTTTTACCATCATCTAATTCTGGAAAGTCACAAGATTTCTCGATGCGAAGTTCATCAAATGTCATAGAAATATCGCTAATCGTTTCTGTTGCTCCAGCATATACAAATACAGGTGATTTTTCTTCAAAATGCTGTTCTTCTTTTTCTGTTTTTGCTGCTTTTGTCTTTGCTGTATTGGTATCCGTTTCTGTTTTGCTTTGCTCTGGTGTAACATCTTCTTCTAATTCATTTTCCATTGCAAATGGGTCAAAATCTTCTGCAATAGGGGAACTGCCAAGGTCAAATAATTCTTTGTTTTCTGTGTTATTCATATTTCATCTACTCCTTTTTTGTTTTTTTATTTAAGCTGCTAATGTTTCAAATAGATTATATAAATCATTTTCTGCTTTGTTTGTAACAACTGCTTTTGTAGGTTTTGTATTGTTGACAAAGGAAAGTAAAGCAGATGCTGCAAAAGGTGCATTTGTACTGTATATGGTCATTTCTGATGTATCATCTATAATTGTTGTTGGATAGGTAGGTTCTATAGGTGCAATAGCAATATCCTCTACTTCACTGGAAACTGTTTCAAGCGTTACTTGTTCTGCTGCTGGTTTTAATATTGCCATTTTCTTAAATACAGCACTTAAATCCTCTACTTCATTTTTGATGCCTTGTGTCAACTCACGAGCAAGTGCTGTTGTCATATCGGTGCAATCAGACATTGCTGCTAATCCTTCTTCTGTAAAATTGCCTTCAATCATGCCAGCTGCTGCTAATTTAGATGCCATTAACTTAATTGCCCTATTTTGCATCGTTCCTTCATAGTAAGAGAAATAAACTTCAATTCTTGGTGCTTTTTGATTGATTCTCCAAGAACGTCTGGAAGATTGTCGTAATGTAAAGAGATTGTAGGCGATATTGTAATAATATAGTGTAGTAAAGTCATTCAAATCTAAGCCTGTTTCCACAAGACTAGGATTGGTGATAAGCACTTGAATCCCCTCTCTGACTTGATTTTCTACCCATTCTTCTCGCTTGTTTGGTGGCACAGAAGCAGTTAATATACTCACTCTATATCCGTTTTCTGCAAGAAGTTTATAGAGTTTTTCTTGTGTGTCTGTTCTTATCCAACTGGTATAAATTAGCACACGTCCACCTACTGCTGTTTTATTTTGTACTACATCTAATACAGAGTAATCTTTTTCATGCAATTCTTGAAAGCTAGAAGTATCTTTTGGTATGATAATATCATTACCCGTAATAGGATGAACGATAGGTTTTTGGTCATAGGGTTGGTCTGGATAAACTGTCAGCAGACCTAAATAAGAGGATAGTATTTTTTTAGAAATATCTTTTTGGGAACATAGAATATTTTTAAATTCTGACTCAAGACGAGAATATTCTTGTGCTACTTCTTCACTCATTTGCAACTGTATCGGAATTTCTTCATACTCTGGAAGATTTTTTCCCATATCATTTAGGCTTAAAAACGCTGCTGAATCCATAAGAAAACGAGAGTATACCAATGGAGAAACGCCTGGAAGTTGACGCTCTCTCAGTTTCTTTTTTGAAGTACGACGATTAGAGTTATAATCTGGAGCTGCTATTTCGTATACACTTTCTGTTACACCATATTCTGTATTAAATTCAGTGGATTTATCATAATGCTTCCCATCTTTGAGCATAAGACTTGGTGCAATACGATACAATAAATAGAATATGCCAGAACTATAACCATTTATCAATGTTGCAGTCATGCCTACTACTTTATGTGCTGTCTGAAACAATTCTCCCATAGCATCTCCCTGCCCAGAATTGTTGTTATAATTGTGGAGTTCATCAATAATCAAGCCGTCTATTTTTCCACGCATTTGCTTTTTGATATACGTTGATAAAGAGAAACGTCTATAAGCACCAGCATTGGTAAAATAACCCTCTGGATTTTCTGCAATTTTCTGTATTGCATGATATAGTGCAGGCTTTTTCTGTAATCCCTCTAAATACTGATAGGCGTGTTTACGATGAACAAAACCAAATTTAGAAACTTTTACCCACTCTGATTGTTGCTCTGGTAATAGTGCTGTCCAAAGTAAAGAACCACAATGCTCACATTTATGATTTTGCTTGTTTTCTTTTTTGAAGAATAATGCGTCTGCTGGTACTTTGTATTTAGAACCCTCGTCAATAAAATCCATTTCGATAGGCTTATGGCAGTCAGGGCAAAGGAATGCCTTTTTTCTCTGATTCCATATTACAGCAGGACGTTTCATATAACCATCACGAGCTTTTTCTTTTGACATAATGACATAGCAGGTTTTGTTATCTTGTTCATATGTGTTATATGCTGTATGTAATTCTGTAATACTGTTAATCGCAACTGCAAAAGTATCTGGTAAAGATTCTTCAATTTCTCTTATCCACTTTTTGGTCATATGAGAAGGACACAAAACAATATTAAAATGTTTAGATTGCTTCTTTTTTTGCTGATAAGCATGAAGTGCAGTAATTCCTATTTTTGTTTTGCCGGAACCACACTCTGCAATACATAAAGTCGCTTTCTTTTGTTCTAAACAGCGTTTGTGTGCCTCACAAACAGCAAGCTGTGCGTCATATAAACTATATCCCACATTCTGTTTGATATTATCATTTACTGCTAATATTTCTGGTGATAGCATTTCCTTTGCTGGGTCAAACAATGGCTGAAACTGATTTTTAATGCGTTCTGCAATCATAATACCAAATGTATTTAGATATTGCGTCACAGAATGAATAGCAGGGAATTTGTTATCATGAGAATCAGGAATACAAATAGCACCAGATTTTAAACCATCATTCATTACTGCAACAATATTTTTTTCATTTTCTGTCATTGTAAGTAGCCAGACATCAAATTTTTGTTGACTGGAAATGACTTGCAAAGGCTTTAAAATATCTCTGTTTTGTAGCTCTGTTAAAACATATTCCTTGAACTCTGGTATTAAAGGTATGCTGGTTTTCTTATCCAGTTCTTCAAATAAGTGGTTGCTGTCTCCCTGCTCACAGAATAAATAACATTTGCGAGGTTTGCCACTTTCACTTTCGTCATGGTTTGTACGTTGTTCTTCATCTTGAATCATTAGCGTTGCTTCTGCATAAATACCATCATGAGAGAGTTCTTTGCGATATTGTTTTACGCGACTATGTAATGTCATAATATCATCGTTTGTCTCAATCGTAATAGAACCTCCACCATAAATAGCTTCGCTCATACCTTTGACACTTTCGGGATAGCCACCAAATCGAATTGCAGCAATATAACAAGTATTGTTTTCTTTTTCTATCACTACGGTATCGGCATAAGTTTCTAAACGAGTTTCTGACTTTAAATCGAAATACTCCATTTTCATTAAGTTTGATTGTGTCATATCAATCCCTCCTATATTGATTTTGGAGCATACAAAACAGGACTTCTCACAATGGGAAGCCCTGTTTTATGCTTTTTTGTTAAGTTGTTGTAATTATGCTGTTGCCATTTTTCTGATAATATTTACAAATTTGACAATAGCCATCGCTGAGGCAATCAATGCTGCAGCTGCTTTTAAAATGTTTTCTACTAATTTCACTTTTCATTCTCCCTTCTTTTTATATGCTTTATAACAAGATACTAATAGATGATTTATATTTATTTCATCACTATTGATAGAATATATCATTATAAATTTTGCATATAGGATAAAAGAGAATGATTATTTTAGTGAATATTTAATTTTTTGAAAAATAGGGTAGGTATCATCATATCCTTGCTGCATTCGTCGTTTTGCTCCTTTTGCTGTAAAATCCAATATCCCATCTGCATTCCATAAATTTCCCATGCTATGTTTCGGGAAAATTTCAAAAAAGGTTGTATTTGGAAATCTTTTTTGCTTAATAGGTCTATCCATTTTATCTAAATGCACAATAAAAATGATATTGCATTTGTCTACCTCATAAAGAGGTTTTATTGGAACATTGTTACTTCTCCTCAGCCTTGTTCCGCCGTCGCAATAGGTATGTCCTTCTATTGTTTCCTCTGGAAAAGCAAAAGGCATAGCAGATGTTGCTAAAATAATTTTCTTTCTTGTGGCATTATTTTTAACATACTTCAAATTAAAATATTCTACATTTTTATCTATATATTTATAAGTCTTATCATTAAAATTTTGTCTTTTAAAAACATCTGTGCATACACAAGTTACCCAGCAATGCAATTTACTTTTATCAAAACATTTCATGTCTAAATTGTCATCTATTATTTTTTCTAGTCCATCTCGCTCAAACAATGATAAACGTGCAAAATTGTGGTGGGTATGAAATTTTGAAGTTAAAATTTTGCTTGTAGATATTGATTTCCAAACATTTTGAGCTAAATCTAAATCATTTTGAACAAATAATGCTCCATTCAATGCACCAACAGAAGTGCCAGATACAGACGTAATGCTATTTTCAAGTCCTGTTTCACGTAAAGCTTTCCATACCCCTATTTGATAAGCTCCTCTGCCTCCTCCTCCTGCTAATACAAGACCTATTTTCATTTTTGTGTTCTCTCCTCATTTCCATAATGTTGTTTTACAAATTCGGGGTCTGCAAGTTTCATTTTTGATAGATGTTTTTGTAACTTTATTGCCATAGGTCTATAAGTGACATAGGTAACACCTCCAGAAGCAACTGCTCCTATCAATGGAATGAATTTAGAAGAAGCCTTTAATACTCCATCTTTTGTTATTTTTACTCCTAAATTTGTAACAACTTTTTGTACAGTTAGCTGTGTTACTTCTTTTGCAAGAGCCTTTTGTGCAAAATTTTTTGCAGCTTTTTGGGCAGCAGCTTCTGATATTTTTGCAATTACTCCAACTGTACCATTTACACCAAACATAATGCCAACAAATAGCGTCAGCAAATTTTTTGTTCCATCATCCATTTGACCATTTTCATCAAATAATTCCTGCCACCCATATAAATATATCAATTTTTGCAAAATCCTAAGAACATGAGCAAAATATTGTGTTAAATCTGCTGGTACTGTACCAAACATAGCAAATCCACCAGGAACTCCTGCTGCTGCAGAAAGAAGTGTTACTTTTGTCGTTTCATAATCAATACAGGCTCTTGCAATTTTTTTTATTTTATCAACAGAAATTCCCGCATATGCAGGATTTTCAGAAATTGCTTTATTTACGGTATCTTTATCAAAATATTTCGATAGAGCAGATTTTAAAAATTCTGCTCTATCAATTCTTACTGTTGGTAATTTGGTTGCTTCGGCTAAAATAACATCAAAACTGATTTCTTTATTCACAATATTTCCTTCTTTCAAATTTATATTGCTTTTATTATAATTTATTTTATCAGTGGATGCAAAATTAAAGACAAATTTCCACTCATAAAAATTACCCTTCATTTTTTAATACCTATCAATAAAACATTTCTAACATTATTATGAAAATACTCTTTTAAAGGTAATATAGTTAGAACTATTTCTATCAGGAATTGCGAAAATGATAGTTTCAATATGTTCTGATTCACTGAGGTATTTTTTAAGATGTTTCTTAAAAAGTGGAGCAACTTTATTAGGGTCTTGTCCAAATGCCCCACAACCAAACGCACCAAGTATCAATGTCTCAACTTTTTGTTCTTCTGCTATATCAATAATGAATTTTATTCTGCTTTCCAAAACATCCAAGTTTTCTTTGTATGTTACTTCATGTTTTGCTTTTCTATAATCAGGAGCAGCACAAGTGATAACATCACATTTTAATTTTCTATTATCCTGAATAAACAAAATATCTTTGTTATATAATGCCTTATTTTCATATAATTGACGATTAAGATACTTCTTATTTGGTTCATAAAAACTGTCTTGGAATTGTGACAAGACATTATATAATGTGCTTTTATGACATAAATCTTCTTCTTGTGCAAGAGTACCTCTTATAAAGCCACCGCCTGGACTTACATAAGAAGCAAAATTTAGAAGAGCTGTTTTACCAGAGTAGTATTTGAATATTGCAGATACACTATCTAAATCATCTATAATGATTTTTTCTTTATGTGGATAATGGGGATATTCTATTGTGTTTTCTACTGAAAATTCTATTTCTTTAGAATATTTTTGTTCCATCTCTCTAATATGCTTTTTAGCAATTTCTGCTCTTTCATCACTTTTTTTCCAATTATTATTTTCTTTCATCAGTTTTTCCTCCTATAAGTTACTATTTTTTTGAAATTGATTAAATAAGGAATAGTTATTTTCTTTACATTGTGGGCAAGGATTGACTAATGTATGTACTAACCCTAGTTTATAATGACATTTGTAACATGGTGGTTTTATTTTGGTAATCAATTTTTTTATTTTCAATGATAACGCCTCCCCTAAACGAAAATATATCAAGTACTCTCCAAATAGAGAGTACTTGATATATCTTTATGAATTTAATACTTTAGAATACACATCTCCATTATTAGTAAGATAGTATTCTGTTTTTTTGGTTGCTGCCTGTAATATAGAATGTAATGACTTTTGCATAGGAGTCTCTTCTTCATCTTCAAGAATTTGAACTACTTTATTGCATTGCTCTCGTAGTTTATCTTTGTCTATCATCTTACCATTTTTATCCTTCATCTTTTTGGGATTTGCTTTGTCAAGAACTGTTTGCAATGAGCTAAAACTTTTTAGCATACGTTTTTCAGATTTTCTGATATAACTACATATTTCATCTTCAATGTACTTTATGTAATTTTTATCATAATTTTGGGAATAATACATTTCAAGTAAAGTACTCATAATGTAAAGCTGCATAGAGAGTTCAAGACAATCTTTACTTTGATAGCAATGTCCAATATTTGTACCAATGTTCCAATTTTCTTTCATATCATTTACAGTATTTTCTAAATCACACATATAAAATTCGACATCTTTTATCGCTACTTTTTTTGCCTGTTGAAGTCCAGAGATAGTAGCGATTCTTTGTTGTTCATGTGTCATAATAGAAGTATAGTTTTGATATACATATTTTGTAAAATTAACCTCTGACATCAGTTCTGCTTTTTTATCCCCATAAAGAAATTCTACAATTTTATCAAGTGACTGATTTATCTTTTTCAATTCCTTGTTAATTTGAAATAAGAAAAATTGACCTGTGATTACGGACATTGCCGTAAAAAATCCAAGTATTGCAGCCTCTGCTACCATAGGTGTGAGAGATGCTGCTCCTGCAATTTTTCCGTTTATGCCAATAATAGAGGTTGAGAAACCACCATTTTTTAGTTGCATTAATGTATGAGGTAGTCCTTCTGGGAAAGTAATGGTATACATTTGAGGCAACTTTTCTGCCATTACTGCAGAAGGAAGTTGTTGTAATAGTGCATTGATATGTATTTTTTGTGCTGTATTTAATTCTAATTTGCTATACTTGCTGTTATCCTCAAAATTGATATTGCCCTCATAAGGAGCAATATCAAAATTGCCTGCTTGTTTTAGAAAGTTAAAAATATTTATTTCTCCTGAATTTGTTTGATTGTCCATAATATCCTCCTCATATGTATTTATTAAATTTAATTACAAAAGATAGAGTAGAATTCATCAATTAATAATACTTCCTGTCCAATGTCAACCCATATTTCGCCTGTGCTTTTTTCTACGGTAACAGGATACCAAGCATCATCATCTAATATTAAATAAAAATCATATACTTCAGGACCTCCAGAGTACAAAGTTCTCTCACCGTTATATTCAAATTCACAATCATATACCATTGGATGATTTTCTAGCCAGTTATTGAGAAGCTGTACTGCTTCCTCTGCTGTAAAATTTTCTTGTTCAACAAATTCTGTTTCATTTATACTTTCTTGCCCAGTAGGCTCAGCTTCTTCAAATGCTTTTGAAATAAGAGAAAGTAGTAATATATCTGTTTGAGGCACTTCGTTAAATGCAAGGGCAGCTGCTTCAAATGTACCATTTTCTTCATCAACAATAAATTGAATTCTTGCTTTTACTTGAGCATCAGCATACATACAGTCACCTGTAAACTCAACTACATCTTGTCCATCTTCACTTTTAAAATATTTCCAGCGTGGAGTGCCGAAAAATTGTTCAAACACATTGCCATAGGTTAAATCAGGATTTGTTTCTCTATATCCACCTTTTACCATTAACACATATTCATTATCGGCATTTGTGACATTTGAAATAGTATCTTCTAATTCTTTTCCTGCATCTTTTAATGCGGCATTAGAACAAGCTGAAAATAATAAAGCAGCTGATACAGACAATGCAATTAGTTTCTTCATTTTAAAAATCCTTTCTTTTTTGGTTTTAGAACAAACTGTTTGATTCTAAAATATTGTTTTTCATTGAATTTTTTCATAAATATAGAATTGTTAATGTATTGTAATAGAAAAATCTTTTCCCTCATGTAATCCTATTACCGTCCCATCTTCTACATTTACATAAAAATCTTTCATTTTAATGACTCCATCATAAACATTATAAATATTATCATATCCTCTATTTTCAGGAGTGATACCAGCATATTCTATGCTAACAAGAGGATTGCCATTAATATCAAATATAGTAACCAAACCATTTTTAACAGCTGTTATATATTTAGCATCTTCGCTGATAGAAACAGCGTCAAAACCTAATATAGGTTCAAACTGCATTTCCCCATTTTTGTTGATTGCAGTAATATAGGAAAGCCCATCTGCTCCTATTATTTGCATAGCAGCATATCCATTATAAAAGGAACTACAATCATATGTATATTTCCCACGATACTCTGGAAAATCTATTACAACTTCTCCGTTAATATTATAATAAACACCTGTATGAAATGTGAAACCATTTGCAGTAGCTGTTTCTAAATCTCCAGTTTGCTCATAAAATTCTCTATCAATAAAAACTTCTTTATCAAGAGATGAGTTATATGGAACAAATATCAGTCCTTCATGAAATTTACTGTTTCCATATTTTTCTACTAATGTGACCTGTTTTCCTAGAAGGCGTTTTGTCCAAATATTAGATAAAATAGGAGTAATTGTACCATTTGTTTCAAGAGTACATATTGCGTTATTGTCATAATTACCATATAAAACCTTTGCTTTGCCATTTTCAAAGTCAGAAATAAAATTTTGTATGTTATTTCCACCTTCGTTGCAATGAGTGTATATGATTTGTTGTGTATTTATATTTAAAAGAACATAGTAATCATTAAAATTAATTTGAAAAACATTTCCTCCACAATATTTGCATGAAACATAATTTTCATCAAAGGATATTACTTCTGGAGTATAATTGTAATTTGCATATTCTTCATAAGCTTCAACTTGTTTTTGATATTCCACATATCCCCAATAATCATAATTAGGGTCTGGAGCTTCTCCCTGTGGAATTTTAACAGCTTTAGGTTCAGAAGGAGGCATTTTTTCATATGTTTGAAATGATGCAACTATATTTCCATTTTTATCAATAGCACCAATTTGCCATTCATTACTATCAAAATTTTTAATATGCTCTGCTACTAAAAATAGTTCATTACCATGACAAAGAATTTTATAATCTTCACTATAATCATGTGTAAAGGTAATATTACCTTCTGTATCAATAATGAAATAACTACTTTTATCATTGCCATCAAATATAACATAAGCTAGTCCATTTTTAAACTCGCTTGCCTTTGTTAATACAGTATTATTTTCTGTCAATTCTGATTCCCATATAATTTTTCCTTGTGTATCAATTAGAGCAGCTCTTTCATTTCCCTGCCAATTTATATTTTGCATTTCATAGAAAATACGTTCTTCGTCCTCTTTCATAGCAATTTCAGCAGATTCTATAACTGCTTCAACACTGCCATCTTCTCTATGTGACTCCCTAAATTGTACCCAGGCTCTTCCTTCTGAAAAATCAGTTAAATTTTCAATCCATAAATCATTTCCAATATAATTTTCATTCTTTTCATTTGATTTTGATTCAGGTGCATCATTGTCTAAATTTTCAGAAGATTGTATTGTTGCATCATTGTCTGTTTCAGTTATAACATTAGGAGATGAAACTTCTCCTGTTTTATTAGCACATCCTCCAATATAAATTAAATGCAATCCAAGTATTCCAACAATAATATGTTTTGTTTTTTTATTCATAATTATTTTATTCCTTTCTCACAGTAAATTGGAATGAAACAATAAAATGATGATTTTATTTTTCTATTTTATAATGTTTTGTATAATACTCTATAGTAGCAGTAAATATTTTTTCTGTTAGATACATACATTGATATTCACCAAAACCAGCATTTGTACGACTTACACTGGAACCAGTAAAAACAGTCCATACAAATTTTTTTCGTGCTCCAACTATAAAAATGTTTTTTCCTTTAGAAGAAACAGAAAAACGTATAGTAGCTTCTATTTTTTTATTAAAATTACATTTTATAGTATCATTATCAACATATTCCCATTCACAAAAATAAGGTGATAAATATTTTAAATAAGTATTTAAATAGTCAACCAACTGGTCAAGGTCTATTTTTCCATCATAAGAATGTGTGGGAAAGGAAAAGCGTTTTGCTATTCCCACAATCCACGCTGCGATATAGCCAAAAAATATACCAATCAATACTCCTGTTAGTGATTGAAATGCAATCAATCCTATTAATATACCAACTACAAAACATATCCATACAAACATTAAAGGTTTGCTTTTTTTCAACAATTCTTCTGCTGAATGAAATTTTGTATTCGTTTGAATATAATTGTCTACAAAATTTTTAAAGTCACTTTGGCTATTATTTGAAAATTTTGTAGATTTAGAAGAATCCATTATATCCATATTTTCTTCTTTTGTGTTTATAGAAGAATGATTTAATAATTCCTGATTTGTATTATTATGTAATACTTTTGTACCACATTGACAGCAAAATATTGCAGTATCCTCTATTTTACTTCCACATTTTTGACAATACATAATTTTTTCCTTTCATCTATGATTGATTTATTTTAATGACGGTTTATTTATTCAAGTAAACCTACCATTGTGCTTTTAAAGAGTTATGCCAAATATTTTAAGAATAAATGCTTCAAGAAACAGTGCAAGAATTACAATAATAAAAACTTTCTTTTTCATACTAAAAAACATCATGTCACTACCTATAAATTTCATAAACATTTGTTGCGATTTGTTTACAATTACAGAAGATACTGCAAGTGATATAATAAAAAGAACCCATACTATAATTTGCATATTATTTTTTCATCCTTTCTTGTATCGATAAAAATTAATTTCTTTTTACTTTTGCAAAAATTTCATTATTCAGTTAGGTACTTTTTACACTATTAGTATTTTTTACTGACAGTTTAAATATTTCAGAAAATAGTTTCATATTTAACATTAATGATTCCCCCCTTATTATTTATTTTTTCACGCCTATAATAGCTATTTCGCCTATATAATCCATTTTATCACAATTTATTCGCTTATACAATACCAATATCCATATTTTGAGGGCGAGGTGATAACAATGGATTACAAATTATTAGGCAAGAGAATTCGAGCAGCTCGTTTGTCAGCAGGATTGTCACAAGAACAGCTAGCTGAAATGGTAGGGCTTACCAGTCAGCATATCTCTCATACAGAAGTTGCTTCTACAAAAATCAGCCTGCCTGCACTTGTAAGGATTTCTAATGCTCTTCATACAAGTGTAGACAGGCTACTTTCTGACAGTATACACGATTCTAAGGCATACTTAATGGATGATTTAGAAGCTGTTTTTGCTGACTGTGACCCTGATGAAGTATATGTTATGCTGGAAGCAGCCAATGCCATTAAAAAGTCAATACGGGTACGAAAGCTAAAACGTATTGACTAAGCAAAAGCATACTTCCAAATAACTTTTATTATGTTTTAAGTAAATTTTAAAATTGTTTCGATAAAATCCTGCTTGCTATGAGCAGGGTTTTATTTTTTCATCATTCTGTTTCATCGTCATTTCTTCGTTTTCTTAGTGTACTCTCTATAAATTTTACGGTATAACCTCCAGCTCTAGCTATTTTTGCACGTTCTCGTCTGTCTGGTGCTTGTTTAGCTAAGTCTGCTATGAACTCAGGACGATACAATCTCATAGGACAGTCAATTTTATCACCACGAAAATATTTAAACAATTTTAGCATTGCATCACGACCAATGAGTTCAAAGAGTTCTAAATAACTATCATTTAGAGCTTCACTTTCATTTCCATCAACATTAAAAGCTTTGTAAATATTTTCTTCATTTAAATTATCTAAGTCAATGTCAATCACAATAATGCCACCTCCTTATATTTTGAAAGTATAACAATCCCATTTTTCCTAAATCAAGACTTTTAAAGGCTCTTTAAAAATAACTTTATATTCTCCTTTAAAAGTTCCTTTTTTTATTTTTAAATATGCAATATTCCTCCTTCTTGCTAGTTTCTTTTTTTAATGCAATTTCTCTATTTTTACATTTTTCTATCGCCTCCTTTTAGATACCTTCTATACTACAAATGGCTAGAAATTCATTATGGTGTCATGTTTAGAATATATAAAAATAAAATTAGTTTATATGATTTTTATGTGCAAAATATAATTGATTTCTATGCAAGCTCATTCTATAATTAGATTATCAAGAAAAGAATTTTGTGTATAAAACTACTGATATGAAATATTTGAGTTTGTCAATTAAGTTTAATTTATTTAATGCTCAATTTTTTGTTAAAAAATTTTAAACTAGAGCAAGATATATAATAAATTTAAGAAGAGGATAAATTTTATCTTAGAAATATATTTTTAAAGAAAATATAAAAACACACAATACTTGGAGGAATTTATATGTATTATGAAATTAAAGATTTTGCAGTAAAAGTCTATAATAAACATTTTTTTGATTTTACCTTAAAAAATGGTCATATGATTATCATAAATTACAAATTAATGAATAGAGAAATTATTGTAGATTTTAAAAATAATGAACTTTTACTTGGTGGTGAAAAAAAGAAAAAAGAAGTTAATACTATTTCTAAATTAAAACAAATTTTAGACAAATATCTATCTGCTATATTATCTATAGTTAATCATAAGATTACATATTATGACGATTATGATGAGATTATTTCTTCACCTATTTACATAAAAACATTAAACTTTCAAATTAATTTACAATCTGAAGATAGAGAGAGGCTTATTAATCAAATAGTGTTTGATATTTTATTTGATAAATATCTTGCAGAATGTCCACAAATGACACTTCAAGAATATAGCCGTAATCAAAGTTTTATTTTTCCATATAATTCAGACGCAGTCGATTCTATAAGAAAATGTATAGGAAAAGCAACACCTCGTTTTATTAATACTATGAATAATCCATTTATAAGGGAAAATATCGAAAGACTTGGTTTTAATCCTGATAAATGGTTTAATTATCTTGGGCAGAAAAATGGTTTTTATACTACTCAAGGTGCGAAACAAAAAAAATTTAAAAAACCCAAAATAATATGGGATTACATTTTTTACAATGGCACTCAAGAGTTGATAACTAGCAAACAATTTTTACGTAGTTTTAATAAAAATAACAATTATAGTTATTCTGCTATTGTAAACCTTTTTAATGAATATGATAAATTTGTATCTAATGCTTTTATGCAACAACCAAAAAATAGTGAAGATTATTTTATAAAGTCTATGGAATTCTACTATCTTGAAATATATAAACGAATAGATTTTATTTATAAGCTTGCTTTAAGGTTAGAAAATGAACCTTCTATAGTTATTTATAAGAATCATCCTTTAGTCAAACGATTTCATCCAATAGTTGTGTGTCCTATTGTTGATAACAATGAACATCTTAATTTTATTGAGCTTCATAAGTATTACAGACCTATGTTGATGATTGAAGACTTATGGCAGGAGCAGAAATTATATAATAATCCATTGTATTTATACACATTACAGAATTACCATTTAATTAGAGCAAAAGTTTATGAAATTTTTAATTATCATGCTAAATTTATCTCAAATGACTATAATGAAATTTCTAATTTTTTAAAAACACATTACAATATATTATGCTATCATGATTCAAATAAAATATGGATTCAACCAGATAAAAAACGTAAGTATGAACGTAATGCACGAGTAAAAAAAGCTTTGGAAATTAATAATGCTTTGTTTGAATATTCTGAAAAACGAGTGCCTAAAAAATGGAACCCTAATGAAGCATCATAGAAATCTAATAAAATAATATTCTTATCTGGTTTTTAATTATTGAATTAGTAACTTACAGGAAAAGTATAGTTGACGATTAATAGAAAAAGTTAGAAAATCATAGTGAATTAAATAAAATAGAATAATTAGTTTCATTTTCCTTATAAGTAAATTTTAATTTATATAGACTGATAAACTGTGGCTAAATGACAAAAGTCTCTAGTTTATTAGTCTATATTTTTTATAATTTATAAATTAATTTTTTTAAATTTTATCAAAAAACGTAAATTGTTCCGAAGAGGCAATAAAAATTCTGTGAGATAATAGACTTAAAGTTATCAAAAATAATTACAAGGAGGAATTTTTATGAGCAACAGTACATATTCAGTACCTTCTACAAACTCATATATGAGTCTAAGTGAAGAGAACAATTGGTGGGATTGTGATTTTGATGAAATGGAGAAAAAGAAAAAACAAAAAAAGAAGAAGAAGAAAAAGAAGAAAAAAATGAAAAAGGAAAGATATAAACAATCTAAACAAAAATTCAAATATAAACTTATTGAAAAATCAGTTAATACTATTTTGTTTACATTGTCTGATATTGCAAAAATATATGCTACAAACAAATTTCATTCTAAAAATTAATTAAACAATTAGATGTTTAGGTGCTTTTTAATAACAAAATTATTATAAGGCACCTAACACTAAAAATGTTATTTCGCTGTTTCATTTAGTTTTATATGTATTATTTTAAGTAATATTTTATTCATATAATATATATATCAATGAAACGAATAAACGAACGAATAAAATACAAGGAGATATTACATGAATAATTTTTTAAAAAGAGAAAAAGAAAAAGCAATGTTTCTTGGATTTAAAATCAAGAAATATTATCAGAGCCTTAATGTAAATATAAATGTAACTAGAGTACAAATTATATCTCATTTAAAAAGATATATCTATGAAATAGAACTTTTACCTGGAGCTAAAGTAAATTCAATTTTTACTTGTGCATCAGATGTAAAAGCAGCATTAAGGCTTTCTATATTTTATCCATTTAAAAAGGAAAGAGGTATTTTTATAGCCGTTTCAGAATTAGACATTAAAGAAAATAGTCTTTTAAATATATTAAGAAGTTCAGAATTTTCCAATAGTAAAATGCAAATTCCAATTGCTCTAGGGTATAACCTTATGGGGAATATGTATATTACTGATTTAGAAAAATTAGTGCATCTACTCATTATAGGGTCAAGTGGAACTGGCAAAAGTGTGACATTACAGTGTATTATTTTAAGCATACTTGTGAAATGCCCTGTAGATTCTGTGAGATTAATACTATTTGATATTGGAGCCAATAGTTTATCACAATTTAGCAATGTAAAACAATTATATTATCCTATTATAAAAGATATTAATACAGGAATTATTGTTTTAGAATCTCTTGTAGCTGAAATAGAAAAACGTCTCTCTGATAGTGAATACAATAATTCAAACATACCATTTTGTATTTGTATAATTGATGAGTTTGATGATACTATTGCAAGTATTGAAGATAAAATAAAAATGAAACGATTTACATCAGCTATAAATAGTATTATCCGAAGAGGACGTAAAGCTAAAATTATTTTAATTCTTGTTTCTCATGACCTAAAATTGCTAAATGACAACAAGAATCAAATTAATACAAAAACGATTCTTTCTCGTATTGTTTTTCAATGCTTTGACCATTACAGTTCTTCAACAGCACTTGGAGATATTGGAGCTGAAAATCTATCTGGTGAAGGAGTCATGCTTTTTAAATCTCAGAAAGAGCACATACCTATACAACTTCAAGGTGCTTATGTGGCTCCTAAAGAAATAGAAGAAATTCTTAATAATGCTCCTATAGGTTATGATGATATTAATATGTTGGAAATACAGGAACCTATGTCTATGGAAAGTATGATAATTAATAACATTGTTTCTAAAAAAGACAAAAAAGAGCTTGCTGATATCCTCTTTTGGGTTCTGTCTCATACAACTATTTCAGCTACTGAGATAAAAAAACAATTTAAAATTGGTAATCGAGTTAATGAGATTATAAATACTCTTAATAAATTGCAAATTATTACAGAAAAGAACTCTAATCAACCAAGAAAAGTTATACCTATTTGTATTGATGATTTATCTTCTGAGGCAAAAGAATTGTTAGAATATTACGGCTATACTACAGAACAGATTAAAGAAAAGTTAGAAGCTAAGAAAGGAGAAAGATAGTATGATACAAAACCAAATAACAACTAATACTCTATCACAGGAAACTTTAAATGTTAAACGTATAACCAATACTAATGAGAAGATACAAGTAATCATCGAAGTTCCAGAAAGCATACATGAAAATATTAGGCAGCAAAAAATCAATCGTATTTATGACATTTTGAGTTCTAAAGTTTCTCAATAATATTGTTGTAAATGTAAGCTGATTTATGTTATATTATAAATGGATAACGTTTATCGGCTTACATTTTTTTGGAGGCTGATAATATGAAAAAAATAACGGCAATTTATGTACGTCGCTCTGTAAGCGATAAAGATAAAGGCAACAATTCTCTTTCTATCGACAGTCAAAAAGCAGATTGTATAAAATCGTTAAATGAAGGAGAAGAGTATCGTATTTATTGTGATGATGGAAAAAGTGGTAAAGATATTGAACATCGACCAGCTTTTCAACAGATGATGTCTGATGCAAAAGATGGACTAATTGAACGTATCATCGTAAAGAAGTATGACCGTTTTAGTCGTAATATGAGAGAATATCTCAACGTTACTAATATACTTGATGGTTATGGTATCAGTGTAATATCTTTGACTGAATTCTTTAATACAGCTACAAAAGAAGGTCGTATGATGAGAAATAACCTTCTGAATTTTGCAGAGTTTGAACGTGAAACAATAGCAGCGAGAGTTGCAGATGCTTATAATGCACGAGCATTAGAAACTGGATTTTATCAAGGTGGTAAAATGTATTATGGCTATACATCTGAACGTCAGACAATCAATGGAAAAACTGGCTCAGTCCTTATTCCATCTGATAAAGCTATTGTTGTTAGAACTGCATATCAACTTTACAAAGAGCCTGATACTTCTTTAAGAGATATTCTTTCCTATTTTATCAATAATAATATTGAAATAAAGAAAACTCCTGAAGGCAACATGGATAGAAGCCATTTTTCAAAACTTCTTCAAAGTCCATTGTACGTTAGGGCTGATAAGAATATATATCAGTATCTAGCTTCAAAAGGATATGAAATGATTGATAATATTGAATCCTTTGATGGCATTCATGGATGTTTTCGACATAAAAGAGCAGATGGTTCTGAATATATTAAAATTGGATACCATGAAGGGCTTGTAGATTCTGAAACATGGTTAGCTGTACAAGACAAAAAAGCACATAATAAAAGAATACCACGTAACAGCGACGCAAAAACTTCATGGCTTGTTGGACTTGTTAAATGTAGTCATTGTCACTATGCGTTATCTCTTATGTATACTTGGAATGTTTCTAAAACTAAACAGTGGAGATATTTTAGTGACACTGGAGCATACAAAGCAAACGGTTGTATTAAAAAGACTCTTGAAATTAGACCTGATGAAGTTGAAACAATTGTTTTTAATGCTATGAAAGAACGTCTTGAAAACATTGTTATTGCCAAAACGAAAAAAATAAAACCAGATGCTGAATCAGAAAACATGAAAGCTCAGATTATCCAACTTGATGATGAGATTCGTAAATTAATGGATAAACTAGCAAATGCAGATAGTATACTATTTGAATATATTCAAGACCGAATAAAACAGCTCCATGCCAAAAAATCTGAGTTAGAAGAGAAACTGAGAACCAAAGTAAGGAAACATAAGAATATAGATACTGCTCCTCTCTCTGACCCAATGAGTCGTTGGGAAACATTAACTCTGAAAGAGAAACACGTTCTTGCTGTTACAATGATTGATGTTGTATATGTTTCAGATGAACATGGAGTTGAAATCAAATTTAGCATTTAACATATCTGAGAGTCAGAAGTTTAATTATATACCTTATTTTCGTATAGATATACATATCAGACACCAAAAAAATAAAACTTTTGACTCTCTTATAATCCTTAGTAATGTGTTTATATGGGCGTTCCTGTTGCAAATGTGACACCTTTGCCTTCTGTTATTTCATCTAAATAGCGACATTTCGCATACATATCACTTGATTTTTGTGCCTCTGTTTGAGAAATCCCTGCTACATTTCTCATTTTTGTATATAAAAAAAGGTTCTTGTAACTATGTGCCTCGTCAACAAATAGCCTGTCAATGCCTAATTCTTCAAATGTAATCACATCATCTTTTTTAGTATCATCATTTAATTTTTCTAATTTTGCTTCTAAATTTTTTTTTGTTTTTTCTAACTGTTTTATTTGAAAGCGTTCTGCTCTTTCAGCTTTTAATTCTTTTATACCGTTTTCTATATCGTCTAATTGCTGTTGTATATTTTGCTTTTGCCTTTCTTTTGATAGGGGAATTTTTTCAAACTGTGTATGTCCTATAATAACAGCGTCATATTCTCCAGTAGCAATACGAGAACAAAACTTTTTTCTGTTGAGCGGTTCAAAATCTTTTTTTGTTGCAACTAATATATTTGCTCCTGTGTAGAGTTGTAAAAATTCTCTGCCCCATTGTTCTGTCAAATGATTAGGCACAACAAACATACTTTTTTGGCAAAGCCCAAGCCTTTTACTTTCCATTGCAGCAGCAGCCATTGTGAACGTCTTGCCACTTCCTACGCAATAGGCAAGTAGCGTATTTTGTCCATAAAGCACACGAGCCACACCATTTTTTTGGTGTGGCTGCAATGTAATTTCTGGATTCATTCCTACAAAAGTAATATGGCTACCATCATATTTTCGTGGTACAGTAGAATTGAATATCCTATTGTATTTTTCGCAAAGTATTCTTCTTCTTTGAGGGTCTTTCCATATCCATTCCTGAAATGCCTGTTCCATTGCTTCCTGCTTTTGTTGAACAATGGTTGTTTCTTTGACATTTAATACTTTTTTCTCTACATCGTCCTCTATTTTTGTGTCATATATTTTAATGTCTTGCTGATTGAGTGTTTTTTCAAATATAGTATAAGCATTCATTCTGGCTGTACCATATGTTACAGTAGCATGAGTATTACCAGAATCCACACTTTTTCCTTTGACATTCCATGTATTTGTAGTGACAGAACGCATTACATCAATATCGCTATATCTATAATACATTGGTGTTTCAAGCAATTCAAATAAGAACTGCTTGTAATATTCTGGCTCTATCCATGATGTAGCAATACGCACTTCAATTTCTGACGCTTCTAAATCTTTTGGTTGTACTTTTTCCAATGCTGTCACATTGCTTTCAAATTCGGGATATTGTTCTGCCATTTTTTGTGCTTGTTCTAATTTCATTCTAACATTGCCAGATAAATATTCATCTGCTGTTTGCCAGCCAGTGTCACTATTTTCTGATATTGTACCGCTTTGAGGTGTTTTAAATATCAGTCCTTTTAAATCATTTATCACTTGTTCTGCTTTTTCACTTCCACCCATCAAACCAGCCATAAAACTAATATCTACACAAGCCTTTTCTGATATAGATACTGCAAGTGCGTCTATGGCAGTATCTACATGAGTAATTGGCTCATATTTTTGTATCGTTCTTTTGGTAAACATATCTGCTTTTCTTTCCAGTTTTCCATATTCGTCAATTATTTCTAAAGAACAGAGTAGGGGATAGGAGGAGTCTTTTTGAAACAATTTTTTATTTGTTTTGCCATTGATAACATCATATTTTATTTTAAAAATATCATAAATGTTGTTTAAATGTTGTTGTTCTGCTATAATTTCCTGTTCATTTTTTCCATTTAATTGCAATTCAATCAATTTTCTTGTACTATCACGAATATCAATCATAGCTTTAACTCTTTTTTTCTCAGTATCTTTTAATGGAACAGCATACATAAAATCATTTTCTCTAAAAAAAATATCTTCTTTTCCTTCCACAACTGTATAACTGAAATTTCTAACACTTTCATCAGCGGGTATTGTTTCTATTTCTTCTTCCAGTTCTTCCATTTCAACTGTTTGAAATAATGTTTTATTCGGCAAAACAATACTTGTAATTGCTTTCTGTAATTGTTTTTCTAATACTGCACCTTCTAGTGGCAAACAAGCCGTTTCTTTTTCATTGCCATACATATTATTCCAATAAGACATTTTTCCCAATATCATATAAGGATGTTCTATAAAATAATTGTTTACTGTAATACCATTTTCCAATGTGCCTGTCTGCACCCAGCTTGGTTGTTTTTCTGGGGGAGTTTCTCTTTTTTGCAAAAACAATATATCTGTGGTAACTTCTGTACCAGCATTTTCAAAAAAAGCATTGTTGGGTAATCGAATTGCTCCTAATAAATCGGCTCTTTCTGACAAGTATTTTCTTACACTATCATTTTCTTTGTCCAATGTTCCTTTACTTGTGATAAATGCAACAATACCGCCTGTTTTTACTTTGTCTAATGTTTTGAATAGCGATAGGTAATCCTTTGAGATTATCTTCGGATTTTCCCCCGCTCCACACCGTGCGTGCGACTTTCACCGCACACGGCGTTCCACCGTTTATGATTCAGTTTTAACTAAAGTAAACTTACAATGTTCGAGCAGTAAAGAAACTCATTAATTTAGATGGCTTTCAAATTTGCCAGTCGGCGCAGCTTGTTCAGCTTTGCCTTTTGTTTGTAGGTGAGTTGCAGTTGTGAAAGGTAAGCCTTGATTGTTTCTTCTTTTGTTGCGTGTAATAGCCGATGTATATCCTTGTGTAAAATAATCAGGTTTTCATATCTATCATTCCCGCCCTGACTAACAGGCTTTTTGTGGTGACAATGAATTTCATGCAACGCTAATGTTTTTCCTGTAATTGCACATTTTCCATATTGTGCCACATAGAGGGAAATTCGGTTATCCATATACTCAACACTTCTACCAATTTCCTTTGTCCTCATAAGAAGAAGCATTATTCTGATATCTATGCTGAGATTTTTATGAATTTCTCGTCTGCCCTCCAGGGTATATTTGCATACCGATTTTTTCTTCCACATTGGATTTTTATGCTTAATATAAGCAACGGGTATCAAAGGCTTGCCACTGTAGAACCGGATTTGTTTGCTTTTTCCGTACTTCTTTTCAATGAACGAAAATCCTTTGTAATCTCCTTTTGCGGAAAGTGCCTTTCGCTTTAATTGGCTTAATTTCACAACATCAACTTCTCGTCCCATATCTGCGAAATCCGAACTCACACAGGTCGCAATCTGAAAATAGTTATGCATACCCATAATCATAGAATTGTATTCGTTGATAAGAGTAGCTCGTTCCTCATCATTTTTTGGATGTGCTATCTTTTTGATTTGACCTTTCAGCTTGTCCGTTTCTTGGCGTTTTGCTTTGTCACATATATGCGATTTGACAACATAGGACACCCCTTTTTTCATAAGAGTGAGCTTAAACCCAAGAAATTCCGAATACCCTTTTTTCAGATTAACGATTTTAGATTTTTCTTCGCTGATTTCCAGCTTCAATCGCTCCTGAAGCCACGCCTTTGTTGCATAATATGCTCTGTCGGCATCTTTTCTGGTAGAGCAAAATATCTTAAAATCGTCAGCATATCTTACCATTGCATTTCTTTTAATCCCGATTTACGAAATGCGTCATAGGCTCGCCCTCTGTGGGTAGCACCTGTTTTCGTGATATGGTCACGAATATTGTGAGCAGGCTGTTTTTCCCACTGGCTCATTATCCACCAATCCAGTTCATTAAGGACAATGTTGGACAGTAGCGGTGACAGGATTCCGCCTTGCGGCGTTCCTTTTTGTGGGTAAATTGTTTCGCCGTTTGGCAAAACAATCGGAGCTTTCAACATCTCTTTAATCACACATAGCAATTTTTTGTCCTGTATTCCCATATTCCACATCTGTTTCATCAGCTTGCTGTGGTTGACATTATCGAAAAATCCTTTAATATCAATGTCCACAACATAATGCAGATGAGATTTTTGCATAAGCGCATATGCTTGAGCTATGGCGTGTTCTGCCGACCTGTTAGGTCGAAACCCATTGCTTCTGTCGCTAAATTTAGCTTCGCAGATAGGTTCGAGGATTTGCAGAATACATTGTTGGACTATCCTATCCCATATCGCAGGGATACCGAGCGGTCTTAACTTTCCGTTCGGTTTTGGAATTTCAACTCTTCTTACTGCTTTGGGTTTATACCATTGGAGTTTTTTTCTTACAATTTCAACAAACTTCGTTTCGGGTATCTTTTCAATATCCTTAATCGTCAGCCTGTCTACTCCGCTTGTATTGCTTCCAGAATTGCGTTTTATATTTCGATAAGCAAGGCGAATATTTTCCTCTCTCTCAATGAGTGGCATAAGATTATTAAAAATTTTCCCACGCCCACTATCTGCATACAATGTGTCAAGCGTATTTTGCAAGTCATAATACTCCAAATGGCGTATTTTTGAGTTCTTTTTCTGCTTCGTAGTTGTCACAGGCATTTCCTCCTTTCGGATTTGATTTTCTTTGTCATACTCGAAGCTGTGAATGTTTACTTTGTTATTATTTGAAAATCATAAACGGCTAATGGCTGTTCCTCCATTCCCATTACAGGAATATCAACGGTCGTACCATCGCTCTCACAGAAAACTCACGCAGTTATGGATTCCTGCGCTAACTAACCTTTGGTTAGCCTTTCTGCTTTCCTCGTTCCAACAATTCTATCTATACATATATCCGTAGGTGTCCTCTCTGAACCTGTATGCTTGATACCGCCTGTAACGGCATAGGGAATTTCATATCTTCGATTATTACTTTTCCCCACATACTATCCGTTTGGATAACTGCACATTTCTATACAGCCTACTTATAGACCCTTACATTCGAAGATTCGTCAGACTTTTTACAGTCATTCTCACCATAGATATTTTGTAGACCTCCGGCATATAGGCTACACCATCCACCGCTGGATAGCTTTCGTTACATCTATTTTCACAGTTGCAAGACGGTAGCTCTCTGCCGACTTCACCAAGCTTCTGAACATCTGCCTTTTGGGCAGAGCCAGTCGGAGTATCAAGGTTTGCGTTTCAGGGCGTTACCCCGTCATTCCACCAATCGAATTGTTAGTTTGCAAATATTCTGTTTCACCTGCCTTTCAAAATTTGCACCTAAGCTTTTCACTTAGGAACGAGTCGCACCAAAAAAGTAATCATGTATCAAAAAGTTGTATTTATCATACTTTTTGTCCATGACTTTATAACTGCCAAAAGGCACATTTCCTATTGCAACATCAAAAAAGTTATCTTTAAAATTTGTTTTTTCAAAACCATTTATTGTAATATTTGCCTTTTGATAAAGCTGTTTTGCAATTCTGCCTGTTATGCTGTCTAGTTCTACACCATACATAGAAACATCTTTTAAACTTTGCGGAGCAAGCCCGAAAAAGTTACCAATACCGCAAGAAGGTTCTAATATACTTTTAAATTTCAAATCCATATGTTCAATGGCTTGATACATCGCTTTTATCACAACAGTGCTTGTATAATGAGCATTTAGCGTGCTTGCTTTTGCAAGAGTGTATTCTTCAGGAGTCAATATTTCTTTTAATTCTGCATATTCTTTTGCCCATTTTTCATTTTGACTGTCAAATGCTTCTGCAAGTCCTCCCCAGCCAACATATTTAGAAAGAATTTGTTGTTGTTCTGTATTTGCAAGTTTATTTTCTTTTTCTAATTCTTTTAACAAGCGAATTGCTGCCACATTTTGCTGATACTTTGTTTTTTTGCCTCCAGAAATATTAAAATCATTCGTAATATGAAAATTTATCTTTTCTGTTTTTTGTTGTTTTTTTGAAATATCAATATTTTGTTTTGCAGTTACTTCTTGTATTTGCTTTTCTATTTGCTCTCTAACAAAAGAAATTTTTTCTTCTCGAAATAGTGGGAATATGCCACTCATTTCTAAATCACGTAATACAACATTTCCAGTATCAAAATTTATGCCATCAAATTGAAATGGTTTGTTTTCTAATTTTATTGTATTTGCCAAAGGAATATATTGCTTTTTATCTGTTAATATGATATTTTGTTTTTTAAGTAATACTTTGATTTCTTCTAAATCTAAAGGGATTTTTAAAGAAATACTTTCTCCCATATTTTTAATCACTTCTCTATGGAATTGTTTAGAAATAATATCTGCGTCTTTGCCATAAAATTGATAAAAGTTTTGTATATTGATACCAATTAAATAATCTGGATACATTTGTTTTAAATCGTCATACTGCAACTGCTCCATTTTTTGTGGAGAAGGCTGTACATACAGTGTTTGCGATTGCTCTGTTTTTTCATGAAGTATTTTATGCTCTTGTGATTGTTGTGGTTCTAAAATATCATTGTTTTCATTAGATTGTTCTATGTCATGTTGTTGTAAAGGCTCATTATTTTTCTGTTGGCGTTGTACATACAATGTTTGCGATTGCTCTGTTTCTTCAGTGGATATGTTATGTTCTTGTGATTGCTGTAAATCAAGTGAAAGTTGTTCTACATTTTTTTCTGCAACAAAAAAAGCAGAACTTTGTTGTTGTTCTGCTTTTTCTATATTTTCCGTTTGTTGTTTTATAGTAGGAATATTGTGAACTTTTTTCTGCATTTTTAATAGTAGTGCAACTGCTCTTTGTACAAAATCCCATGTCATAAAAGTTTGCGTTATTTTATTTTGTTCCTTTCCGCTCCAATACAACAATCCCCCTTGACGATATTCAAAACCAATATGCACACCATTGATGTCTGTTTGTAATGTTTCATTTTTATATGCTGTTTTCAAAAATTCTGCTCTTTCGCTTTCGTCCATATGATATTGAAAATAATCTGCAATTTCTTGCCAATCTTTTTTTAAAAACACACTCTGTTCTAAACAGCCTAATACAATTTTTTGGGGATAACTGTGTATAAATTGAGGAAGTTTTTGGCTTCCTCTTTGTTCCTTTTCACTTTTATATTGTTCTAAATGTATATCATTTCCTGTCTGACGATTTCCTCCGCTCTCTGACGAATGTTGTTCATTTTCTGCACCCATTTCATTTGATTGTCGGCTTTCAATTTCTCTGTTACGCCCTCTGTTTTCATCATTTCTTCTATCAGATTGTCCTCGTACTGCTGTGCTGTTTCGTCCACTTCCAGAAGGTGATTCCAAAGTTTGTCCATCAACAACATGGAGTTGTATTTGCCTCTGTTTGTCTTTTTGAGGTATTCTCCTCTCATCAAGCCGTATTTGCCCAGTTCCCTGTCGTCCTGCTCGCTCTCCATCTCCAAATCTGGTATCATGTAATCTCCCACTTTGATGTAATTCAGTTCTGCCATTTTCAAAACTCCCTTCTTTTATTTCAGTTTCACGCTTTAAAGTGTTAAATTGTTCTTTATATTGATTATATTCTTTTTTTTGAGATATTGCAATAGATTTTTCAACTGTTTTGACTGTTCTTTCTATATTTCTCAATATACCATTTGAAATTTCATTCACAGCCGTTCCCAAATGGTGTAGCATTTCAGGTGTAGTAAACATCATAATATTTTGCAAATCTTCATTAGAAATATATTGTTCTGTGTCAATACCACATCTATGTAGTAATACATATTGTATACTTGTGATACAAACATCTCTGAAAATACTTTGTGCTTGTTGTTCGTTCAACTCTCCTAAATAGGTATCTTCTAAATTTGGCAGCATATTTTTAAAATATTGGCTGTTATGCGTGTCTACCATAGAAATTGCTATTTCCATGAGCCTTTTTGCAATATCTTTTTGTTTTGTATTTCCTTCATATTGCTCCAACATAGCAAGTACACTATCATAATGTTGTTGCTCCATTTTCCATAAATAAGCTGTTTTACTGATTTTAGTAGTGATAGTATCTTCTAATGCAAAAACATATGTTAAATAAGGCTTTTGATTTTTTTCTCTTATCAGTGCAATTCCTTTTGAGCCTGATTTTACCCATCTTAACATTTTTTTGTTCCATATGGGTATGGAGGCACAAGCGGTGCAATCTGGTCTTTGTGCGTGTATCATAATCTGGTCGTCAAAAGAATATTTATAAAATTGACTTGCTGTGTTTAAATAGCTTTTCCAATTTTCAACACTACTGGTTACAGTGTCACTTGTTTCTCTTGACAGCTCTATCATTTTTTTGGTTTTGTTGAATTTTTGCCACATAATTATGCTCCTTTCTGATTTTATATATCACAAAAAAAGCGAATGAATTACTTTAATATAGTAAATTCATTCGCTTTCTGTTTTTTTCTACCTTTCCATAGTTTGGTTTTTTGCCGATTTTGATATAGATTTTTCATTTATTTTTGCAGAATATAATGATTGTAATATAGAGGTTTTTTCATGTTCTTTCAATTCTTCTATTCTATTTTTAAAGTCTTTTAATGCTGCACTTTTATCAGAAAAATAATGTCCCCAATAAAAATTAAAGTCTTTTTGTCCATTTTTATCTATTTCAACATGACATCTCCATGTTACAAAAGGTTGAGGAGCATTTTTATTTTCTGCAAATACAACACCTTTGTTTTCTAGTATGGCACTTTTTAAAACCACATAATTTTGATTGACAATTTGTTTTTTATTATTTTCCATGTTGATTCCTCCTATTTTTTGTTACAAAAAAATAGAGTATATAGATTGATTTTCTATATACTCTAATATTACTCAACAATTTTTTTATACTTAAAATATTCATCTTCTATAATCTGCTTCTAAGGGTGCAATTACCTCTGGATTTTGTTGTACCCAAGCAACAGCACACGCACACAATGCTGAACACAAAAAATCATCAATGCGACCTTTGTCACCAGCAGTAATTAAAAGATTTATCAGAATTTCTGCTGATTTCATATCATCTTCACTAAAGGCGTTTCCAAGACAAAGATATTTCGTAAAAATATGTAACATTTTTTTGAAATCATCATCCCAGTTGATACAGCCATTATCTAAAAATTCATGCTGTACTCTGCCTGCAATGCGAATAATTTCTCCTTGTGCAGTTTTAGCTCGTCCACATGGAGGAACAAGATAATTCCAAAGCTGGTGAAATTGTGCAGTTTCTTCCGTTTCTGTAATAATGATTGGAGATATTCCATCATGAATAGATGTTGCTTGTTTTTCTTGTTTTTCCATTTTATTCTCCTTGTTTTCGTTTGTATTGTTAATAGTATAGCACAATCATTTTTCTTTTTCTATTGCATTTTTAACTGGGAACTCCAATTTAAAAGTAACATAGTTTTCTCCAGTATACTGCATTACCACCGTTGCATTGTAATATCTGTCTTTTTTCTCTGAATACAACTCTGTCATTTTCACTCTGCCTTTATTTAAAAATTCTACTGCAAGTTGTTTTGTAAATGTTTTTCTTTTGGAAGTAAAAAACAAGTTATTTTTCCATAATACAAAATGACAAGGGGGATTGTCTTTATAGCCTGAACAATAATAGTTTTTTTGTCCTTCGTATACAGGTCTGCCACAACGAGGGCATTTTCCTATAATTTCTTTTTCTGTAGAACTATTTTCGACAAAATCGCTATTTTCATAGCTTTTTATCAGTTCTGAAAGCATTGTTTCAATTTCCTGCATAAAACTTTGTGGTAAAATATTGTTGTTTTCGATGTCTTTTAATTTGCTTTCCCATGCTGCCGTCAATTTCGCTGATTTTATGGTTTGTGGTACAAGTTCTATTAAATCAAAACCTTTTTGAGTAGGCAATATTTGTTTTTGATTTCTTTCTGCAAATCCGCATTTTATCAGCTTTTCAATAATACAAGCACGAGTGGCAGGTGTGCCTAAGCCTTTTTTCTCTGCATTTTCTATTTGTTTAAAATCTTCTGTACTTGCATTTTCCATAGCAAGTAAAAGAGTATCTTCTGTAAAATGTTTAGGTGGTGCAGTTATGCCCTCTTTGACACTGGATTTTACACCTTTTATCTGTTGATTTTGTTGTAAATCTGGTAATATCATTTCATTTTCTTTTTTTGTCTTTTCTCTCAATGTTTTTTGAAATGCTTCTAAAATCTCTTTCCAGCCTTTTTGAAGTATATTTTTTGCATTTGCTTTAAAAATTGTTTTCTCACATTCCAATAAAATATTTATTTCTGTATAACAATATGCTTCGCCTACTGCAATCAACAAACGATACACCAAAAGTTTTAATATGTTTCTTTCTCCAGCAGGCAACTCTGATAAATTGGCTGTTTGTATTGATTTTGTAGGTAATAAAGCATGATGGTCACTCACTTTGCTGTTATTGGTAATTGCCTCAATATTTTGTGTAGTTACTTCAATATCAATTTTTTTAACAATAATATCAATTAACTCTGTAATACTGTTTTTCATATCTTCTGTGATGTAATTGCTGTCTGTGCGAGGATAAGTCGCTAACTTTTTTTCATACAATGACTGTAAATATTCCAATGTTTGCTGTGCGGTGTAGCCATAAATTTTGTTTGCTTCTCTTTGCAATGTTGTCAAGTCATATAATTTAGGCGGTTTTTCTGTTTTTTGTTTTTGTTCTACAGACTGCACAACAGCGGTTTTCCCTAGACACTTTTGTTTTAATTTTTCAGCGTCTGTTTTGCTTTCTATTTTTTCACTGATAGCACAAAAATTACCGCAGTCAATTTCTACTTGATAAAATTTTTGTTTTTGAAAGTTATTAATTTCTTTTTCTCTTTCTGTTAAAAAGGCGAGAGTAGGAGTCATGACTCTGCCAACATTTAAAGTTTTGTGATAAAGACATGAAAAAAGTCGACTTGCGTTAATACCAATTAACCAGTCGGCTTTTGCTCTGCACAATGCAGCGTCATATAAACTATCATATTTTTGACTATTTTTTAATTCTGCTATACCTTTTAATATTGCACTGTCCTCCAGTGATGAAATCCAAAGTCTTTTGACAGGCTTTTTACAGTTGCATTTTTGATATACTACTCTAAATATCAATTCTCCTTCTCTACCTGCGTCTGTGGCACAAATCAATTCTGTTACTTCTTTTTTTGACATCAACTCTTTTAATACTTCAAACTGCTTTTTTGTACTAATATTTACAGTGTATTGCCACTCTTGTGGAATAATAGGTAAATCTTGATAATTCCATTTGGAATATTTTACATGGTATGTGTCTGCTGACGCAAGTGACACCAAATGTCCTACACACCATGATACAATATAACTATTTCCCATGATATAGCCGTTTTTATTGTTTGTAACGCCTAGCACTTTTGCAATGCTTTCTGCAACGCTCGGTTTTTCTGCAATAATCAATCTCATAGTATTCCTCCTTTTTTTAGTTATCTATGTATTCATCTGGCACATCGTCATAATATTTCACATTAGAAGTTTTACTTTTTTCTTCTGCAATATCATCTTCATTTACAAAAATTTCTTCTTTGTTTTCCTGCTCGTCCTCATTGACAATTTTTTCTTCTGCTTCTTCATCATCGTCATCAATATACTCTTGTTTTGGTCTGTAAACTTTGAAATAGTAACCAACAACGATAGCAATTACAATGCCTATGATTGAAAAAATAAGTGTTCCTTTTTCTGTAGGAATTTCTCCTCTTTTTGTTTCAGTTTCTTGCGTTTCCTCTGTATCTGTTGCTGTTCCAATACATTTTTTAAAATTCACACTACACAATTCACATTGCACATTTACCATACCTACAACACATTTTTGAGTGCAATGACAAACTGGCTCTTTTTGTTCTGGAATAGCTGTTTCTTTTGGCTTTTCTGCACTTGTCAATGAGAATAAATCGTTCTCCGTTACTTCATTCAAAAAATAAACATTTTCACTTTCTCTTGCTCTATCTACAATTAAATAAAATATATTTTCATTTGGTGTAGATATTGTAAAAAATTCTTTTTCATTTTCTGTTTTGACATCATCTACAACAGTTGCATTGCCTTTCGGTGTAAATCCTTTAGGAGTTATGTCTGGCTTGTTTTCACTGTCCATACTTGCAGATGCAGAACCAGTTGTTTGTGTCTGTACCATAGCCATTGCCTGTGCTGGTAGAAATACAATAAAAAAACAAAAAAGTAAAATAATTATGTTATTCTTTTTCATCTTTTATAACCTCCCTTTTCATTTTCTCAATCATTGCTTTCACATTCATATTTTGAATTGCTTTTAAAACATATTTTAAATCTTCTGGTTGTACCTTTATGCTTCTAACCGCTTGTATAATTTCCTCATTTTCTGCTTGTGTTTTTTGTTTTTCTAAATCCTCAAGTTGTATTTGTAATTCAAGCATTTTTTCCTGCAATTTTTCAATATTTTTTACAATTTTTTCTGATTTCATCATAGTATTTTTCCTCCCTTTTTTCATTTAAGTTATAGTTTTCCCACTTCTGACCACTGCCATAATAGATAATTCTATTGTTTGCCCATCTCTGTAAATCTCTTGTGATTTTAGGTGCAGACTTTTTGTTGTATACCATAATGTAAGGGCGATAACCTAGTTCCTGCACTACTTTTACTCTATACAAATCTTGTTCATGAGTGGTATTGAAGTTTGTCAATATATAAATACCTGTTTTGTATTCTGGAATATTTGATATTTTTTTATAAAGTGTTAGACCTTTTATAATGCTTTTTTCTTGTTTGATGTCATCAAAAGCAAAATGTATCATTTTTACTTTTATTTTTGCAAGAAGTTCAGCATTTTTTTGATTGATACATCTAGCGTCAAGTCCCTGCGTAAAATCTACATATGCCTTACTGTCTATTAACTGTTGCAAAAGTTCTGTATGGTATTTACAAGCTAATAAATTTGGGTCTAATAATTTTATATATTTTTGTCCTCTCCAAAATTCGTTTAAATCAGCTACTTTTATAGACTGTTTTCCTTCTTTTTGAGAAACAATACAAAAAGGGCAATCTCTGGGACAACCTCTCGTCAAAAAGCCATAAGCTGTATCTTTTGTTAGTTCTGGATATAAACTATAATCTGGATAACTATGCTCTATTTCATAAGGCAATTTGTTTTCTAAATTGTAACCTGTACCACCCTCTATCACTTTATCAGCATGAATTATTGTATTTTCTTCTGCAGTGTATTCTTCTGTGAATACCTTACTTTTATATACAATATCATATTGTTTTGAAGGGTTATACCATTCTACTATGTCACCTTTTTTGTTATAATATGCTGACAGTTTCATCAAGCATAAATTAGGGAAGTGGTGACTATCTATATCTATCAATCCAATTTTCATGTTATGTCCTCCATTTATGTACAAATTTAGGAAAGCCTACCAAAACCATACAAATGTTTTTGCCAATAGTTACTGTTGATATTTGCATAAGAAATCGGATCCCCTGCGTGCAACATTTGCCCGTTACCCACGTACATACCGATATGACTCACTGGATTTGCACTATCATATGTACCAGTAAAAAATATTAAATCACCAGGTTTGGCATTTTCTACAGAAACAGGCGTACATTGATTATAAATACCTTGTGCGGTTGTTCTTGGGAGATTGTGAACTCCTGATTGTGTATATACCCAGCATATAAAACCGCTGCAATCAAATGAAGTATTGGGATTACTGCCTCCCCAAACATAAGGATAACCGAGATATTTTTCAGCTTCTGTAATCAATGCTCCAAAACTGCCATCGCCCATAGCTGCACCTGGATATTCTGGTATGACAATACCGCCTTCTGTGCCAGGTAAGGCACATTTTCCATCATCACCATTTTCTACAAAATACATAGGATTTAAATATTGCCCTTGATGCGTGACTTCTAAATGAAAAGAGTTATCACTTGTAAAAGCAATTTCTTCTCCTTTTTTTACTTCTTGTCCTATAGAAACATTGCACCTTTGCCAGCCAGCATATTTGCTTTGATATGCTTTGTTGTCCTCCATCACAATATAATTTCCTAATATACTATCGCTGCTAATTTCTGAAATTACGCCATCATGTATTGCTAAAATACTTGTATTTTGTGGTATATCCAAGTCAATTCCTCTATGTAATTCTTTTTCACCTTGTTCATTTAAGCGATAGCCATATTGTACTGAAACATAGCTTAACCAAGAAAAAGAAAAAGGATTTCCAAAGTTTTGGCGATTTCCGTATGTTTCCATATAAACATCGTATTTATATTTGCAGTCGTTTTGATTCATGAGTGGTATTGTGGTTTGCTCCATAGGCTTTACAGCAAGCCTTACTTCTAAAATGTGCCAATCATAAGCATTTCCGTCACTATAGTGGCGTGTTTCTATTTTAGGAACAATCTGCAAGTTATATTGTTTATGAAATAATTCTTCAATATCATTTTTGATTTCCTCAAATGTAAAAAAGTCATACATAGCTGACAAATATGCCATAAATTTATAAGGATTATGCCCAATTTCGCCAATGTTGTAGCGATATTCGTCATAGTCAGGATAAGTCTGCTCTATATGGTTTATGGTATACTGTAAATTTGTTTCCAATTCTGTATAATACAAATCTGCTGCATTGATTTCTTCATCATTTGCTGTATAAGCTGCTGCAAATGTGGACGTTGCTGCACCTGAAAACATAGCAGAACACGAACCAAGTACAGAACTTGACAATATAAAAAGCACACCCATTATAGCAATCATACTGATAACTGCTTTGTGTGTGCTTGCAACTTGAAAAATTGCTCTCACTATCTGTATAAAAACATCTTTTGCTGTTCTGATAGTTTCTGTATTTTGTTTTTGTCTTATCATTTGAGCATATTTCTTTTTGATATTTTGTTTTTGAAGCCATTTTTTATTTATTTTTTCTGGTTTTGCTTTTTCATTTTCTACAGAAAACTTTGTGATGTGATACTTTGTATTTGCCTTTTGTAATCGTTTTTCCATTTTTGTTACAGTATGATAGGGTTTGTTTTTTCTGCTGTTGCTCCATCTTCTGTAACCATTTGTAAGTAAAAGTTCTGCTCTTTGTTCATTTTTGTGAACTGCCTCCACAGCAGTATTTTCTTTTTCTGTTTCTGCTATTTTTTGATGTCCCTTATGCCATAATAAACGTGGGGGAGTAACAGCAGATTTTTTAACAATAGTTCTAATTGGTTTGACTTCATACTGTGGTTTTACTTCTTTTTCTATATGAAATTTCACTTTTGATTTTTTTGTAGTTTCATCAAAACTTTTTTCAAATTTGATTTTTGTTTTTTTAGGTAGCTTTTGTTCTGCCTTTTCTAATTTCTGTTGTGCTTTCTGTACTTTGTTCTCCAATTTTTCTAATTTTAATTTATCATTTGTAGAAATTTCTTTTTTTGTTTCTTTATTCAGTGAAATTTGTTTTTCATTTTGTTTCTTTTGTTGCTTTTCATTAGTATACTGATTTTGTTCTTGTTTTTCATTAGCATAATATTGTAATTTTTTTGCTTTTTGTTCTTCATTAGAGTTTTTATAAAAAGATTGATATTGTATTTTTTTATTTTTGCTAAAATCATTTTCTGATACTTCATTCAAATTTTGTTGTTCTTTTGTAGAAAACTGAATTTTTGTATTCCTTTGTGTTTGCAGTTTTTGCTTTTGTGTTTTTTGTTTTTGCTTTTTATGCTCAAACTCTAAATGGTTTTTGTTTTGTTCCTTTTTAACAGTTTGAAATTCAGAATAGCTATTTTCCTGTTTTGCCTGTTGCAATGAAAAATCATTCTTTTTTATTCTTTCTGCTGATTTTCTTTGTTGCACTTTCTGTTGTTGCTTTTTCATAGCAGTCTTTTTTTCTTTTGACTTTTCAAAACTCTTTTTTTCAGTATGAAAATTTTTATTTTCTGATGTTTCTGATTCTTTTATGGAAACATCATGCAACTTTTGTTTTATTTGTCTGCTACTGTTTTTTTCAATTTTTTTATCAGAACTATTTTTATATTGTAAAATGTTTTTTGTTTCAGATATTCCTTGTAGTTTTACATCTTTTTTATTTTTTGCAATCGTCTTTTTTACAATTCTTTTTTTAAAATCTGATTTTACATTGCTTTTTGCTGGCTGATATTGTTGTTCCTGTTGCTTTTCTTCATTTGATAACGACATATACAGTGAATCATTATTTTCTAATTCTGAAAAATGTTGCTCATAAAGTGGAATATCGTTTTTCATTTCATTTTCTAATTGTGCTTTTTGAATTTGTTTTCTTTGCTGTTTCTTTTTGAAAGAAGCAAGGCGGGCTGTTCGCCCGCCCTGATTTTTTTCTTTTGTTTTTTGTATATTTTGTCCTTTGTTCTGCTTTTTATCGAATGAAAAATCAGAAATTTTATTGCTGATATTGGTTTGCTTTCCCGTTTCTTGGTTTTTTTCCACTAAACCATTTCTGGTTATTTTCTGTGTCTTTTTGTCTTTTGCCTTTAGCTTTTGCCTTGCCATACTGTCACACCTTTCTGTCTTGTTGTGCCAAATCTTCTAATTTTGTACTCATAATGCTGTAAAGTTCTGTATCTTTTGGAAAGTGGTCAACAAATGGTATAATCACATTTCCATAAAAAATAAGTCCTTCTCCAGCATTGGTATTTGTCACATAAGAAAGTTGATGAGGACTGATATTTAGCTGTTTTGCAAGTATTTGCCTGTCGCCTTGTGCTTGATTAAGCATATAAATGAAGTCTGAATTTTCAAATATATTTTCAATTTCTCTTGATGCTAATAAATCCTTAACATTTTGCGTTAATGCTGTTGGAATACCGCCCCATTTCCTAAATCTTTTCCATATCTCAACAGAATATGCAGCCGTTTGTTCTTCTTTTAAAAGCAAATGGAACTCATCAATATAAAGTCTTGTAGATTTATGTGCAGCCCTGTTTTCTGTTACACGTCCCCAAACTTGGTCTTGCACTACTAACATTCCTATTTTTTTCAATTGTTTTCCCAATTCTTTAATGTCATAACAAACCAGTCTGTTGCGAATATCTACATTTGTTCTATGATTAAATATGTTTAAAGAGCCATTGACATAAATTTCGAGAGCCGTTGCCAAATGCTGTGCTTCTGGTTCTTTCTGCTCTCTCATCATGTCATATAAATCGCCTAATATTGGCATATTAGATTGTATTGGTTCAATCATATAGTTTTGATAAATCATTCTCACACATCTATCAATAATTGTTTTTTCTACGGGTTGTAGTCCTTCTTTTCCGCCTACTATCAATTCACAAAGAGAAAGTATAAAGTCAGATTTTAATGACAAAGGGTTATCATCTTCTGAATAGTTTAAATTGATGTCCATAGGATTGATGTAATCATTGCTGGAAGGAGATATTTTTACGACTTGTCCGCCCAGTCTTGATACCAAAGGAAAATACTCAGATTCTGGGTCAACAATAGCAATATCATCATTTGTCAACAAAAAAGCATTTGTAATTTCTCTTTTTGCTGAAAAACTTTTACCACTTCCTGGTGTTCCCAATATCAAACCGTTAGGATTTTTTAAACGTTTTCTATCAGCCATAATCAGATTATTTGATAAAGCATTTAAGCCATAATACAATGCTTCACCTTCTTGAAACAATTCTTGTGTGGTGAATGGCACAAATATTGCTGTACTGCTTGTTGTCAACACTCTTTGTATTTCAATTTGATTTTGTGCAAGAGGTAAACTGCTCATTAACGCTTGTTCCTGCTGATAATCTAACGGACGTAATGAACAGTTATATTTTTGAGCAATGCCTTGTGCTTGAAATAAGTCCGTAGATAATTTTTGTTTTGTTTCTGCTGTATTCATTATAAGCACTGTGACAAGAAACATTCTTTCGTTTCTGTTTTGTAAATCTTCTAATAGTGATTGAGCCTGTTCACCATATGTCACAATATCTGGCGACAATATATCCATATCATACCCATCTCTTACTGCTTTTTTCTGTTCTTCTAACTTCATTTTGTTAATGTCAGAAAGTTTTCTTTTTATTCTTTTAATTGTAACTGCTTGGTCAACGGATTGTATATGAATACTCACTACAATGTTACTGTCCAAATCCAAAAAATCCGCTAACATTCTGTCTGTCAATTCTGATGCAGTAATGTGCAAAAAAGATACTGCACCATAATTTTTACCAATCTGAAATTTGTTTTTATATTGAAAATTAAAGCTGTCTGGTGCAATAAAATCTTTTGTAGTCATACCTGTTTCTACAATATCTTTCCAGCTAAATATAAACTTTTGCTCGTCTTGAGCATGAAACAGACTATGTAATACATGAAGTCTTTCTTTGCCATTTAATGGCTGTGCTTTTACTCCTAACACTTTAAAATTAGAAAGAATATCTGTTTCAATTCTTTCCAGTCTTGGTTTTGCTGCTTTTAATGTTTCTGCTTCAATAGAAAAAGTAATATATTTTGTTTTTATCAAACCATTGTTTCCTTTAGGAAGCTGATTTTTTAGCATAGCAACATATTCTTTGCGAATACTATTAAAATCGTCTTGTTGTTCTGGTATTTCAATAGATTTTTGATATTCTGAAATATCAATACTTTGATTTAAAAAAGATAATTGAAACTGTATAGAAGAATCAAAATAATTTAAAAAATCGCAGTAGTTTTCAAATATCAATGTTTTATCTTCATTTTGTGCTAATTGATAGTTGATGTCATAAAACTGTATTGTTTTGCTGTATCTTCCGTTTTCCAACTTGCATATCCCATCAGAAAATAATTCTTGATAGGGTATTGTCTGCTGAGCAGTTGTAGGTACTGATTTTTTACGGAATATATCTAAAAAAGAAAAAATACTACTATTGTGTGCTTTGTTTTATTATCTTTGGCAATGCTAACTTTATCTAAGTATTTAATACAATTTTTTTGACTGTAATTTTAGCAATCAATACAAAGTCTATGATAAAGCAATATTGATTATTTGCAATTTTTGTGTTTCTGCATAATTAACAGTATAACTTGTTCCACTATTTTTTCTAGTCATATAAGCAATACAAATAGAAGAATTATCTACTAAATATCTATTACGTTTGTAATAGATACCTGAATGATATTCAGAAGCTAATATAATAACTTTAGAAGCTTGTATTTTTAATTGATGATATTGTTCTATTTCTAATTGTTCCCAACCTTTTTCATGTTGATATTGTTTATCGAAAGGCAATACAAGAATTAGTTGAATTTTTGGATATTGTTTTTTTAATTTCAATACAGCTTCTGCTGCTAAAATATCAAATCCACGAGCACCACCAACACAGAAGTAAATATACTTCTTTTGTATTAAACTTTCTATAATTTTAGTTAATCTATATTCAACTTTTGTTGTAGCTTCCTTCATTTGACGATGCCCTGTAAAACATACTGTTTGTAGCTTTTTTTCATTCATAAATAACACCTCACATTAAATTTTTTATTTTATTATTAGACATTGTATTTGCCTTATTATATCATTGTATTGCTATAAATAACAATTGAAGTCTATAAATAAAATCATAAAATCATGATACCCTATATATGGTGATAATTTATGAAAACAAAATATCCACAAAAATATATTAAATTTGGATTAAAAGTACAATATTATCGTAAATTACAGGGCATGACACAAGAAGCATTCGCTGATAAAGTAGGTATTTCATGGTCATATTTAGCTAAAATTGAAAGTCCAACTCGTCCATTTGGTGTTTCTATGGAAACGTTATTTACAATTGCTGATGCACTTGATATACCAGTTTCAAAATTATTTGAAGATTAAAAAATAGACTGTATTTGTATTTTTTTGTTGAAGTAAATATTGCGATAAATAATCTATTTCATAACATAAATATTTCCTTTTATCACGTTTTCTTGCATTTCTTTTATATCTACAGAAAAGGCAAATACATCTGTATGACTTTTGAAAAACATAAATTTGTTGTATTCGGGAGTATCTGCAATAAAAGAATTTCTCTCATTAAAACAATGTTTGCCTTTTTCTCTTGAAATCCATATATAATTTTTGTCATCAAGTGATGTACTTTCTGCTGCTTTTTT
>CAJUJJ010000014.1 GCA_910586765.1 uncultured Clostridia bacterium | reverse complement strand
CCAGTAGGCTTTCTGGAACCACGCGACTATCGCGTGGTTTTCTCCACACAAAAAAGCCAGCACAATACAATGCTGGCTTTTTGCTATAGTATTATTTTACAACAATATTTACAATTTTATTTGGAACATAAATTTCTTTTACAACTGTTTTTCCTTCTAATCTTGAAGCTAATGCTTCTTTTGCTTTTGCTAATACTTCTTCTTTACTATCTTCTGCTCCAACAACTAAATTATCTCTAAATTTTCCATTGATTTGTAATGCAATTTCAATACTGTCTGTTTTCAATTTTGTTTCATCACAAACAGGCCATTTTTCAGCAAATACAGAAGTCGTATGTCCCATTTCTTTCCACAATTCTTCTGCAATATGTGGTGTAAATGGTGCAAGCAATATAACAAGTGTTTCTAATGTATTTTTGTCAATACCATTTTCTTTTTTAGCAATATCAATCATTTTATTGGTATATTCCATAAAACCACTTACAACCGTATTCATTGTCAATGCTTCTAAACGATTTGTAATTTCATATATCAATTTATTTCTAATAAATGCCATATCTTTTGTTTCTGCTATAGTATTGTCTTTGTAAGTTGCAATCAATTTCCAAACTTTGTTAAGATAACGGAATACGCCATCAATACCACTATCGTCCCAATCAGAGTCTAATTCTGGTGGGCCAACAAAAAGTTCATACATTCTCAAAGAGTCACAGCCATATTTCTCTACTAAATCATCAGGAGAAACAACATTTCCTACAGATTTACTCATTTTTGCACCATTTTTTGTAATCATACCTTGATTAAACAATCTTGTAAATGGCTCATCAAAATCTACTGCACCAATGTCATATAAAAATTTAGTATAAAATCTAGCATAAAGCAAATGCAATACAGCGTGTTCAATACCACCAACATACAAATCTACAGGCATCCACTTTTTCAACGCTTCTTTGCTTGCTAATTCTTTATCATTGTGATTATCTACATAACGTAAGAAATACCAAGAAGAACCTGCCCATTGAGGCATTGTATTTGTTTCTCTTTTTGCAGGAGCACCACATTGAGGACATGTTGTATTTACCCATTCATCAATGTGAGCCAATGGTGACTCTCCTGTATCTGTTGGTTTATAAGACTCTACTTCAGGAAGTTCAATAGGAAGCTGGTCTTCTGGTACTGCCACAGCACCACAGTGAGGACAATGTACAATAGGAATAGGCTCGCCCCAATATCTTTGTCTGGAGAATACCCAGTCACGTAATTTATAATTGATTGTCTTTTTACCAAGACCTTTTTCTTCTAAATAATGAGGTGCTTTTTCTTTGGCATCAAATGCTTTCATACCATTCCAATCACCAGAATTTATCATAATACCGTCACCAGTATATGCTTCTTTCAATTCTTCTTCTTTTTCGCCTTCTTTTAATATAACTTGTATAATAGGCAAATCAAATTTTTTAGCAAATTCAAAGTCACGTTCGTCATGAGCAGGTACACACATAATTGCTCCAGTACCATAATCTGCTAATACATAATCAGATACCCATATTGGAATTAAAGCATTATTTAATGGATTGATACCATAGCTACCTGTAAATACACCTGTTTTTTCTTTATTTGTAATACGGTCAACAGAAGATTTTGTGGACGCTTCAAAACAATATTTCTCCATAGCTTCTTTCTGTTCTGGTGTAGTAAGTTCTTTGACATCTTTATATTCTGGAGAAAGCACCATAAATGTAGCACCATATAATGTATCTGGTCTTGTAGTATATACTACAATTTCTTTATCAGAATTTTTTACTTTAAAAGATACTTCTGCACCATAGCTTTTACCTATCCAATCAGACTGCATTTTTTTTACTTTTGCAGGCCAGTCTAATTTAGATAAGTCTTCCAACAATCTGTCAGCATATGCTGTAATTTTTAACATCCATTGTCTTAAATTTTTCTTTGTAACAACTGTTCCACAACGTTCACAAACACCATTTGTTGCTTCTTCATTTGCTAAAACACATTTACAGCTTGGGCACCAGTTCAAAGGCATTTCTTTTTCATAAGCTAAACCTTTTTTAAACATTTGTACAAATATCCATTGTGTCCATTTGTAGTAAGATGGGTCTGTTGTGTTAACTTCTCTGTCCCAGTCATAAATAGCACTAATTTCGTGAAGTTGTCTTTTTACATTTTCAATATTGTCTGCTGTAGAAATACGAGGGTGTATATTATTTTTAATTGCAAAATTTTCGGCAGGCAAACCAAAAGCGTCCCAGCCCATTGGGTGAAGCACTTGGTATCCCTGTAATACTTTATAACGGCTTACTACATCGCTTAATACATATCCTCTCCAATGTCCTACATGAAGACCTGTACCAGAAGGATAAGGAAACATATCCAAACAATAAAATCTAGGTTTTTTATCGTCTTCTTTATTAATGGGGTCTTTTTCCCAAATTTTACGCCATTTTTGTTCAATTTCTTTGAAATCATAACGACTATTCATTGTGTTGTTCCTCCTCTTTTTCTACCTACTTGTAAATTTTATTTTTTTCTATATCTATTTTTGTAAATGATTATTTTTAGCGTTTTTAAACCCTTCCTCTCTAAAGGGAATAGGAAGGGCTACAAATCTACTTCTTTATAGTATTATGAATAAATTTATATCATAAATTAGTAAAAATTGCAATACTTTTGATGTATTTTTTTGTAATAGAGCAGCAAACAACACTGTATTTTAAATACATTTATAATGTCATTATTATTATCACAATATATATTCGAACATAAAAAGAATGTGTAAGGCACTGCCTCCCATAACAAATATATGAAATATTTCATGAAAACCAAAATATTTTAATTTTAACTTTGACCATTTTACAGCATATATTACTGCCCCAATAGTGTATACAATACCTCCAGAAGCCAATAATACAATGCCACTAATAGGAATAGCCTGTTCTAATGGAAAAAAAGCAATTAATACAAGCCAACCCATTACTACATACAACAATGTAGAAAACCATCTTGGTACATTTTTGCAAAATATTTTTAACAATATACCTGCAATGGCAAATCCCCATACACATATCAAAAGTGTCCAGCCCCATTTTCCTCTAAGAGGAATTAAACATACAGGAGTATATGTGCCTGCAATTAACACAAATATCATAATATGGTCAATACGTCTTAATAAAGCAGTACCCTTTTCAGATATATTTAAAGTATGATAAATTGTGCTTGCACCATACAAAAGCAACAAAGAAATACCAAATATCAAAAAAGCAATTACTGCTACAAAAGAGGCTTCTTTATATGCCTTTGTTATTAATATAATCAATATTGGTATAGACATTAAAAATCCTAAAAAATGAGTAATGGCATTTACTGGCTCTTTAATTTTAAATTTTTTATTTTGTTTACATTCCATACGATTCATTGTATTCATCTCCTAACTACATCATCTAGTTTTTAAAACTACATTATATCATAATGATATTATACCCCTTTTCCATTTCTTTTACAATAAAAATTTTTTCTTTTTTTATTGATACATAGTTTGTAATACTATATAATAAAGTTACTTACATCATTATACTAAAAAAATACAGGTGAACTATTATGAATGAACAAAAAAATATTATAGAACAAATTTCAGAAATATCACACAGTCAGGTTATTGTGCCAATAGAAACCATACCTAACATAGATTTATATATGGACCAAGTTACTACATTTATAGAAAGTGCTTTATCTGACTGCAAACGCAACAAAAATGATAAAATACTTACTAAAACAATGATAAACAACTATGCTAAAGCAAAAATTTTTCCGCCTCCTCAAAAAAAGAAATACACCAAAAATCATATTATGCTTTTAATTATGATTTATCATTTAAAATCAATACTGTCTATATCAGACATCAGTAGACTTCTTAAACCTGTTACAGAAGAACTGACTAAAAACGTGCAATCTCCCCTTTTAGAAATGATTTATAGCGACTTTGTGGAACTACAAAAACAAAATCAAAAAAATATTGCTATGGTATTAGAAAATAACTATATGCAAAATACAATCGTATCACCACAATATCATCAATACGAAAATGAAACCATTCAAAATATTATTGTTGTATTACAGTTAATAATACAGTCTAATACAGAAAAGAGAATAGCAGAGAAAATATTAGACGCTCATTTTTCTGTCAAAAAAACAACTTCAAAATCATAAAGACAAAAAACAGGAGGGAAAACAATGACACTAAAAGAATTAGAGAAGGCAGCAGAGCAAGGTGATGCTCAAGCACAATATGAATTAGGACGTTGCTATGATGCTGGTGACAAAGTACCTAAAGATAATGCTATAGCAGCACAATGGTATGCTAAAGCAGCAGAACAAGGACATACTATAGCACAGTTTAATTTAGGTTGTTGTTATGATTATGGGGAAGGTGTAGAACAAGATTATACCAAAGCTATGAAATGGTATACTAAAGCTGCTGAACAAGGACATACTAAAGCACAGTTTAATTTAGGTTGTTGTTATGATTATGGAAAAGGTGTAATACAAAATTATACGGAAGCTGTGAAATGGTACACCAAAGCTGCTGAACAAGGACATACTATAGCACAGTTTAATTTAGGTTGTTGTTATAATTGTGGGGAAGGTGTAGAACAAGATTATATCAAAGCTATAAAATGGTATACTAAAGCTGCTGAAAACGGAGATGATAGTGCTCAGTATAATTTAGGTAATTTTTATTATACTGGCGAACACATAGAACAAAATTATACTGAGGCTGTGAAATGGTATACTAAAGCTGCTGAAAATGGATTTTATTTATCACAATTTCGTTTAGGTATGTGTTATTATAATGGGGAAGGTGTGGAACAAGATTATACCAAAGCTGTAGAATGGTTCACTGAAGCTGCAAAACAAGGCTATGCTGAAGCACAATTTAATTTGGCACTTTGTTATTCTGTTGGTTGGGGGGTTAAAAAAGACGATACACTAGCTGTAAAATGGTACACCAAAGCTGCTGAACAAGGAAATGCAACAGCACAATATAATTTAGCAGTTTGTTATGATAATGGCTTTGGAGTGTCTAAAGATTATGCTATGGCAGCACAATGGTATAAAAAATCTGCTGAACAGGGATACGCAAAAGCTCAGGTCAATTTAGGCAATTGTTATTGTGATGGAGAGGGTGTAGAACAAAATTATACGGAAGCTGTAAAATGGTACACCAAAGCTGCTGAACAAGGAAATGCTGATGCTCAGAATAATCTAGGTCATTGTTATCATAATGGGTATGGCATAGAACAAAATTTTATAGAAGCTATAAAATGGTTCACTAAAGCAGCTGAACAGGGACATACAAAAGCACAACAAAATTTAGATACTTGTTATGTTTATATTCATATACCAGATGAAATCTAAAATCACATTACATCATAAAAATAGTATTATTATAATAAAGGGAACAAACAAAAGAGAAAAATAATGACACTAATAGAATTAGAGAAGGTAGCAATTCAAGGAAATACTCAAGCATAATATAATTTAGGTGTTTGTTACTATAAATGGGAAAGTGTGAAAAAAACTATAAAAAAGCTATAGAATAGCAAAAATGTTTATAATAAAAAACAAAACCAGTCTGTCAATATTTAAAATACTAAATTTTGACATCTGGTTTTTTTATTTATGCGGCAATAAAACCTAAAAGTGTTTGTATACCAAAATAAAGCAATACCAATATTCCGAGTACAATTCTGTACCAGCCAAACGATTTAAAATTGTTTTTCTTAATATAGTTCATTAAAAATTTAATAGAAATAATGGAAACCACAAATGCTACTATCATTCCCACCAGAAGAACAGCTACTTCATCGCTTTCAAATTTTATACCAAATTTTATCAATTTTAACAAACTTGCTCCGAACATTACAGGCACAGCCAAAAAGAATGTAAATTCTGCTGCAACAGTACGTGACATACCAATCAGAAGTCCTCCAATAATGGTTGCACCAGAGCGAGAAGTTCCCGGAAATACTGCGGCAATTAGCTGAAACAGTCCTATTAAAAAAGCAGTTTTATATGTAATTTGAGAAAGTTTTACAATTTCTGGTCTTTTTCCATAATTCATATTCTCAATGACCAAAAATAATATACCAAATAATATTAACATAATAGATACTGTTTGATAATTATAAAACCAATCATTTAACTGGTCATCAAACAATATTCCTACTACTGCTGCTGGAATACAGGCAAATATAATTTTAAACCACATTTGTAATATTGGTATTTTAATTTGCACTCCCCTTTTAAAAGAAAAAGGAAACAATTTATTCCAATATAATAACACAACTGCTAATATTGCACCTAATTGTATTACAACAAAAAACATCTCCATAAATTCTGCCGACATTTTTAATGTTACAAATTCCTGCAAAAGTATCATATGTCCTGTACTACTGATGGGCAACCATTCTGTAATGCCTTCTATGACACCAAATAAAAATGCTTTAAAAATTTCTCCCCAGTTCATTTCTTTTCTCCTTATAACGTATTTTTTCCATTTTAAACGATTTTTTTATAATTGTCTATATCTACGAATTGACTTTTTGCTCAAAAAGCTATACTCTTAATATAACAGACTTCGTAACAATTCAAGCAGATAGGAATTAACGATGTTCTGTTATCTTTCACTTGAAAGGAGTTTTGTTATGTTAAAAAAAATAGTTCTTATTGTTACAATGATTTCTGTTTGTTTTTGCATAGGCTGTCAAAAAATAAATACACTTTTTGGAGAAGAAAAACAAAATACAGCTTCTGCAAAAAAAACTTCACAATCAGAATGTGCTGCATGGATTTATATGCCTTCTACCAGAACAATAAAAAATACTATGACAGAATATTCTGCTCCATTGGAATTTGTGTCAAATGATATTACTATAACAGAACATTTACCTAAAGCAAAAAATTTAAAACCTGAATTAGAAAAAGAATTAAATGCTTTTATAGAAAATTTAAGTTCTGAATTTGGTGACGCTGTATTATCCAATATCGATTTTTCAATATTACAACAGCAGACAGCAGTACCAGCAAATTCTTTACAAAATCGTATTTCTATAGAAGGTACATTGTCCTTTATTGGATATTATGCTAGTATAAAATTAACTGCCACTCCTAGTATTATAAACTTAAACACCAATGAAGAAATAGAGCTATATTCTATTGAAGAAAATACTTATTATATTACAAAGTTTTATAATGTTAAAGAAAAAAGGGAGGCACAGTTACAAGAATTATTTTCAGATAGAAAATATATTTCAGTGTTAGAAAGATGTATTCAAAACAAATTGCTATCTGAAAATGAAGAATATTTTAATATATTAAAACGTACATTTTCCAATTTATCAGAAAATGATTTTTCATTATATTATGATATTGGATTGGATACAGATACAGAACCACATTTTTTAGTATTACTAAATGAACAAAATCCTTATTGTATTGGTAATACAACCGTTACATTGAATTTGTCTCTTTTAGTACCTTATTTATCTTTTTCACCCAATGAAGTGGAAGATATTATGGATATTCCAAATTTGCTTACAAAACAGTTTATTGATACAACAGATACTTTTGCAGTACAACAAGACAATTCTATTACAATAGAAGGCTGTGAAGATACATTATTTGTTTCTGTTAGAAATTACAAAAATCAAAGTATGACAGACAGAGTAAATGAACAATTAGATGTTTCACAAAGAATATATGCTGATACAAACCCTATATTGAATTATATGTCAAAAGCAGACTCTTGTTCTTTTAAAGTAGTGGCATATAAAGGAGTAGGCCCCTTTTTAAAGGTATTTATATTAAGTAATGCTACAGTAAATAATCAATATTTATTTAATCAGAGAAATATATTAATACATATGCCTAGTGGAGAACAATTATCTGTTCGTGATTTATTGCTGCCCGAAAGTATAGATAATTTAACAGAATTACAGCAATATCATTTAGATGATACAGATTTTACATTAGAAAATAGTGGAAAAATTACAGTGCCTTTACAGCCTCCTGCTGAAGATGGTACTATGAATGTTGTTTATGAAAGTAAGCTATTTGATTTTTCAAAATATTCAAATTTTTAACAAAAGGAGTTTTATATGAAAAAGTCTACAAAAATAGTGATATATTTTTTATTCGTTCTATTATTTGTTAGTATGGTTTCTACTGCAATTTATATGAGCTTTGCAGAAAAAACTCAACAGCAAACACAAACTGCTGATAAAATGCCAGAACAAACACCAAAAATAGATTTACAAAAAACAGTTCAAAAAACAGAAGAAAATGACGAACAAACACCTCAAAATACAGAACAAATGACAGAAGATACAGAACAAACAGCAGAAGAAATAACAGAGCAAACACCTCAAATTGACTGGACACAATTTTCTACAACAGACTTTTATGATGGTTCTTTTCCTAAAATTGGTGTTTGTGCTGTTACAGCACCTATAGGAGAAAATATTGTTTCTGCATTTTATCACAGTATACCAGAGTATGAAACGGTACTGTATTATGACACAATAGAAAATAATATTCAAAAATTATTATCTGGAGAATATGACATTATACTTTCTCCTTTTCTTTCTGATGATTTATTAGCACTACAACAGCAATATTATACAGAATTAGAATTAATTCCTATTGCAAATGAAGCTATTGTATTTTTAGTTAGCAACAAAAACAGTTTGCAAAATTTATATTTAGAAGATATTCAAAATATTTATTCTGGAAGTATTACAAATTGGGAAAACTTTACGAGAGAAGAAGAAGATATTGTTGCATACCAAAAGCCTGAAAATTCTCTTATACAATATTTGTTTCATTCCCTTGTTTTGTCTAAAAGTAGTGTTATGGAACCACCGCATCAAATTAAAATAAATGAAAACCGTGAACTGGAAAAAGCAACTTCTTATTATGATGGAGGAGAGTATGCTATAGCATATGATACTTATTATTATGCCAGCAATATGCTTTTTGATTACAATATTAAAATGCTCGCTATTGATGGTATTTATCCTACCAAAAGAAATATCAAAAGGGGCATTTACCCTATTATGACAAACTATTATGCCATTGTCAGAACAAATAGCAATGCAAATTCACCAGAAAGAACTCTTGTACAATATTTAACATCGCTAACTGGACAGCAACTGATAGAGCAAAGCGGATATATTCCTCTCAATTAAAAAAGCCCATTAAGGGCTTTTTTTCATATTTATTCAGACTCTTTTTTCTTTCCCAATCCGAGAAAACCTTTTTTCTCTTTTTCTGGTTTTGGTTGTTCAATTTCTTTATTAGACAGATTTGGCTCTTTTTTTGCAAATACTTCTTGTTTTAAAACAGGTATTTTTACTCCTTTATTTGTGCCAAATTCAATTACAAAACATTCTGCTGTAATATCTGCAACTTTACCAAATAATCCACTGTTGAGCATTACAGTATCCCCAACAGCAATTTCATTTCTTAATTCTTCCATTTTTTGTTCTCTTTTTCTTGTAGGACGAATAGAAAAGAAATACATTACTGCAAATATAATAACACAATACATTACAATTACCATAAAAGGATTGCTTGCAAATCCTCCTGCTGCTTGTTGTGTTTGTGCTGCTGCATCTGCAACAGGTGCTGCTGCCTGTGTACCGCCTGAAGGTATAATTGGCGTAGTAACATCTAATAAAAATGTTGATAAACTCATATACATTCTCCTTATCTTTCTATAAAATTCATATACAGTATATTATTATATAAAATTTATTTCCATACGTCAACAAAAGACTATGAATTCTGTTTAAAACCTTCTAATTTTTGTTTTTTGTACTGAGCAAAACGCCCTTCTTCCAATGCTTGTCTTACTTCTGCCATCATTTGATTAAAAAAGTATAAATTATGAAGTACACACAATCTCATAGCAAGCATTTCTTTTGCCTTAAATAGATGACGAATATATGCCCTTGTATATCTTTGGCAAGCTGGACAGCCACACCCCTGCTCTATAGGAGTATCGTCTAATTCATATTTTGCATTTAACAAATTTAATTTGCCTGCATTGGTATAAACATGAGCATGACGACCATTTCTGGAAGGTAATACACAATCAAAAAAGTCAACACCTCTTTCTATTGCCTCTAATATATTTTCTGGTGTACCTACTCCCATTAAATATGTTGGTTTATTTTGAGGCAAATAAGGTACTACTTCCTCCAATATGTGATACATTTCGGCATGAGTTTCTCCTACTGCCAATCCACCTATAGCATAGCCATCTAAATCCATATCAGAAATTCTTTTTGCGTGTTCAATACGAATGTCTTCATATATTGCACCTTGATTAATACCGAAAAGCATTTGTTTTTTATTAATAGTATCTTCTTTTTGATTTAACTCATAAAGTGCTTTTTTACAACGTTCTAACCATCTTGTTGTTCTATCTACAGAATTTTTTACATATTCCCTTTCTGCTGGAATACCTATACATTCATCAAATGCCATAGCAATAGTAGATGCTAAATTTGACTGTATTTTCATACTTTCCTCTGGCCCCATAAAAATCTTTCTTCCATCTACGTGAGAAGAAAAATAAACACCTTCTTCTTTTATTTTTCTCAAAGAAGTCAATGAAAATACTTGAAATCCTCCTGAGTCCGTTAATATTGGTTTATTCCAAACCATAAATTTATGAATACCACCTAATTTTTTAACAATTTCATCTCCTGGACGAACGTGCAGATGATAAGTATTTGACAATTCTACTTGACAATTTACTCTTTCTAAATCTTCTGAAGACACCGCTCCCTTTATTGCCGCTATTGTACCTACATTCATAAAAACAGGTGTCTGTATGACACCATGTGGAGTATAAAATTCTCCTCTTTTGGCTCTGCCTTCTACTTTTAATAATTTGTACATTTTTTTCCTCATTTCTTTGTTATATTATTTTTAATACTATACATTTTTTTTGTTTTTTTTTCAAGTTATATTCCCATATATCGTTAAATTCTGTTATAATTTATAATACAAAATAAAATTTTATAATATTATAATAAAAGAACGGAGAAATTTATGTCAAATATTAATTTTATTGCTTCTTCCACATTTGGTTTAGAAGCAGTTTTAAAAAGAGAAGTAATTGCACTAGGTTTTAAAAATGTAAAAACATATGATGGCAGAGTAGAATTTACAGGAGATGAAACAACAATAGCAAAAGCAAATTTGTGGCTAAGGTGTGCGGGACGTATTTGGATAAAAATGGGTACTTTTAAAGCAGTAACATTTGATGAACTTTTTGAACAAACAAAAGCATTGCCTTGGGGAGAATGGATTACAGAAGATGGCAAATTTACTGTAGTAGGAAAATCTGTAAAATCTACATTATTTAGCGTTCCAGATTGTCAAGCGATTGTCAAAAAAGCAGTTGTTGAAAAGTTAAAACAAAAATATCATACAGACTGGTTTGATGAAACAGGTGCTTCTTATACTATACAAGTCGGTATATTAAAAGACGTTGTTACATTAGCCATTGACACCTCTGGTTCTGGACTTCATAAAAGAGGCTACAGAGAAAATGCTATGATTGCACCTTTAAAAGAAACATTAGCTTCTGCTATGGTACAATTAAGCTATTGGAGAAAAGAACGTATTCTTTTAGACCCTTTTTGTGGCTCTGGTACAATTCCTATTGAAGCTGCTATGATAGCAAGAAATATTGCACCTGGACTAAATAGAAAATTTGCTTCTGAACAATGGGAAAGAATAGGTGAAAAAATATGGAAACAACAACGTATTGAAGCATACAAAGCAATAAAATATGATGTTATGCCCGAAATTTATGGAAGTGACATTGATGCAGAGGCCATTGATTTAGCAAAAGAAAATGCTATAAAAGCAGGTGTTGACGATTGCATACAATTTGAAGTAAAATCTTGTTTTGATTTAAAACTGCCTGATAAATATGGTGTTCTAATTACAAATCCGCCTTATGGTGAAAGAATAGGAGAATTAAAAGAAGTAGAAAATATTTATAGAGCTTTAGGAGAAATTATGAAACAAGATAAAACATGGTCTACTTATTTGATTACTTCTATGGAATATTTTGAAAGTCTTTTTGGAAGAAAAGCAGATAAAAAACGAAAATTATTTAATGGACGTATTAAAACAGATTATTACCAATTTGAAGGTCCAAGACCTCCCAGAATTTAAAAAAAACAAGAGTGTCAATATGACACTCTTGTTTTTTTATCTGCGTCGTCTTCTTCTCATACGAGGCCCATCATTGCGGCTATGTCTGCGACGATTTGTTTTGAAAATATATTTTGAACGTCTTCTTCTATTTCTACGACTTACCATTACTGCTATAATACCTGCTAGCAATGCAATGACTGCTGCTACAATTCCTATTACAACAGCAACCCCTTTTAATGAAAAAGAAAATAGATTATCTGTTAGATTTTGGAAAAAATATTTTATCGTAGTTAATATAGTACCTTTTTCCACTTCTTTTTCTGCATAAATATCTGTTTGTTTTATCACTTCATTTTGTGCCTTTTTATAGGTAATTTTTCCAATAGGTTCTGCTGTTGAAATAGGTGCTTTTAATTTTGTAGTATTGTCTTCTTTATTTTTTTGTTCCTCTATTAAATCACTTTTATATTCTATCACTTTCTCTATTGTTTCTGCTTCTTCTTTGAGCATATACTCACTAATATCTTCTTTTACTACAATATTTAATGTGTCACCTAACAATCTATTGTGCTTTGATAATGCTACAGTATCTACAACATCACCTGACTTTTGCAAATCTAACATATCAAAATTATTAAAGCCATATTCAAACAATGCTCTTGTGTCTGTCCAACGTGCTGGGTCTTCTGAATGAAATACAACAGCTATTAACGTAATATCATCTTTTTGTGCTGCTGCGGAAAGACAATCTCCTGCTTCGTCCATAAAGCCCGTTTTTAAACCAGTAGCATATTCATATTGGTATTCATTATCTGTTATCAATAAATTGTGGTTTGTCCAATTATAAGCTCTTATTTTTAATGTATTATTTTCAAATTCTACAATATCGCCTTCTACACCATCACCAGAATATCCTTTTTCTTTTGTAATTTCTGCTATTGTTTCATTTTTAAGTGCTTCTTGCGATATAAAAAACATATCATGTGCTGTAGTATAATGATTTTCATCATGATAACCGTGAGCATTCGCAAAATGAGAATTGGTTGCACCTAATTGTGTCGCTTTTTGGTTCATCAATTCTGTAAAAACCTTTATACATTCTTCATAAGGAAGTTCTTGATTATTTTCTATTTTTCTCGCTACTGTAACAGCCAAAACATTTGCAGAGTCATTTCCAGAAGGAATGAGCAATCCACGAATTAAATTTTTAACAGTAAGTGTTTCTCCTCTTGTATGTCCTGCCTTACTAGAGTCTGCTGGTATTTCATTAATTTCAGAACCTACTGTAATTAAATCATCTGGTTTAAGATGTTCTAATGCAACGATTGCTGTTAATAATTTTGTCATACTTGCTGGATACATTTTTTTGTCCATATCTTTTTGATAAATAATTTTTCCTGTTGATGCTTCCCCTAATATTGCTGTTTGTGCAACCACTTCTGGCGGTGCTTCTGCCGCAAAAACAGCATTAGGAAATGTCATTAACAGAATAAGCAGAACAACGATTATTTTATTTAATTTTTTCATAAAAATACATTCCTTCCTGTACTGTAATGACGAAACCAGTATTTTGAATACTATTCTATACAAAATTTTACAAAAATACAATACTCTGTTTTTATAATTGTATCAATCCTTTGTCTACCATTGTCTGCAATCCAGTCATAACACCAATTTTTCCATGATGCCAACTTAGTCCTCCCTGCATATAAACATGATAAGGTGGCTTAATAGGAGCATCTGCACTCAATTCTATAGAAGAACCTTGCACAAATGCTCCTGCTGCCATAATGACTGGGCAATCATATCCTGGCATATCCCAAGGCTCTGGTGTTACATAACTGTCAACAGGTGCTCCCTTTTGTATCCCTTGACAAAAAGCAATGACATTTTCTGCACTTCCCATTTGTATCAGTTGTACAATATCCGCTCTTGCTTCATTTGATTTTGGTAAAACAGCAAATCCTAAATCTTCAAACAATTTTGCTGCAAATATTGCTGTTTTAATACTTCCATTTACCACTTGAGGTGCCATAAATAGTCCTTGCAAAAAAGATGATGTAATGCCTAGTGTTGCTCCTACTTCTTTTCCTAATCCGGGTGCTGTTAAACGGTAAGCAGCATTTTCTACAAATTCCTCTTTTCCTACAATATAACCTCCTATAGGAGCTAAACCACCTCCAGGATTTTTAATCAAAGAGCCTACTACTAAATCTGCACCTACTTCAGAAGGTTCTTGTATTTCTGAAAATTCTCCATAACAGTTATCTACCATACAAATGACATCTTTTTTAATGGATTTTATAAAAGAAATCAACTCTTTTATTTGTGCAATAGAAAAAGAAACTTTCCATCTATATCCCTTAGAACGTTGTATTGTAACAAGTTTTGTTTTTTCTGTAATAGCTTTTTCAATGCCATCATAGTCAAATTTATCTTCAGGTAATAAATCTACTTGTTTATAAGTAATGCCATATTCCGTCAAACACCCTTTTTCTTTTCTTATGCCAATAACTCCCTGCAATGTATCATAAGGCAGTCCTACTGGAGATAAGAGTTCATCTCCTGGTCTTAAATTTCCTGCTAGTGCTACTGCTAAAGCGTGTGTACCACAAGTCAACTGTGGACGTACTAATCCGCTTTCTGTACAAAATACATCTGCATAAATGTTTTCTAATACATCTCTACCTAAATCATTATAACCATAGCCTGTTGTTGCTGCAAAATGTATGTCACTTAATTTATTTTTCTGCATAGCAGAAAGCACTTTTAATTGATTATATTCTGTAATTTCATCTATTTTTTGAAATTGACTTTTGATTTCATTTTCTTTTTGTATACAATATTGTAATACTTTTTCACTGATACCAAATTTTGACTGCATTATATCATATAATTCCTGCATATTTATACTACTCTCCTATCACATTTATCTGTTTTAAATATTGTATTATTTTTTCTGTTGCTTTTTCCAAATCTTGGTCTGTAATATCTACCCAATATCCATCTGTTTGTCTTTTGAACCACGTTAACTGCCTTTTTGCAAAATGTCTTGTATTTTTTTTCAAATCATATATTGCTTGTTCTAATGATATTTGTTGACTAAAATAAGGTATCAATTCTTTATATCCTATTGCCTGCATAGAAATCAACTCTTTGGTGTAACCTTTTTTTAATAATTGTTCTACTTCTTCTAAAAGTCCCTTTTGCATCATAATATCAATTCTTTTTTCAATTCTGTCATACAGTTTTTGTCTTTCCATTGTCAAAACTATCATTGCAGTATGATAAGGAGATTGTTTTTGTTTTTGCTCTGCATTATATTTTGAAAAAAGCTGCCCTGTAAAATGATGATATTCTAATGCTCTTGTTACACGTTTTACATTATTTGCATGAAGTGTTTTGGCATATTCTGGGTCTATTTCTTTCAATTTTTGATACAATGCTTCTGCACCATTTTCTTTTGCAAAAGCATACATATCATTTCGAAATGTATTGTCTTGTTCTGTTTCCTCAAACAATGTATCATACACGATGGCATTGATATAAAAGCCTGTCCCTCCTACTAATATAGGAATTTTACCTAAATTCCATATTTGTTCCATATACTGCTTTGCTTTTTTTTGAAATATCATAACATTGTATTCTTCATCAGGCATTATTTCATCTATTAAATAATGTTTTATACCCTTCATTTCTTCTTTTGTAGGCTTTGCTGTTCCAATATTCATATCACGATATATCTGCATAGAATCGGCTGATATAATTTCTCCATTTATTTTTTGTGCTAGCAAAACACCTACATCTGTTTTTCCGCAAGCAGTCGCTCCGCCTATTACTATCAAAGGCTTTTTCAATATTAAAACCTCTTTTCTTAGTTTTGTATTCTTTTGAAACGTTTTTCTAATTCATATTGTGTCATTTCTATAATAGTTGGTCGTCCGTGAGGACAAGTAAAAGGATTTTCTAACTGCAATAGCTTTTCTATCATTGCTGTCGCTTCTGTAATGCTGAGTTTATCATTTGCTTTTACTGCTGCCTTACAAGCCATTGTAGCTATTGTTAATACTTTTGTATCATACACGTTTTCAATAGGCACTTCTTCCAGTAAATCTAATATATCTAAAAAGAATTTTGTATTGGTAGGTGCCTTAATAATAAAAGGAACACTCAAAAGTGCATCGCTTTGTGTTTCTAATTTTTCTACAGAAAAACCAAATTGATTTAACAATTCTTTATTTTGTTGTAACACTTCTTTTTCTCTTTCTGTTAATTTTAATAATAAAGGTTGTAGTAACATTTGTGCTGTTACTTTGTTCTGCTTCAGTTGTGTCATCAATTCTTCATACAGTATTCTTTCATGAGCGGCGTGTTGGTCTATTATAAAAATACTTTTTGACTGTTCTATTATCCAATAAGTATTAAAAATTTGACCTATTATTTTATAATTTTTAAAAAAAGTATCTCTTTCTCTTTTTGTTTGTACTGTTTGTATTTCATATGTGTCATTTTGATTTTGCTTTGAACCATATGTTGTTATTGCTTCTTCTTGTGCTTCTAATATCATATTATTTTTCTCTTTCTTTTTTAATAAACCATCAACACTTTTTGAAGAAGGGATTTCTATTTTTTTATTTTGTTTTGGCGGAATATATAAATCATATTGTTGTGTTTCTTTTTCTAATATTTTTTGCTGTATTGGAGTGGTTTCTATTTTAATATTTTTTTCTTTTTGATATTGTTCTACTTCTTTAGAATTTTTACTGTTCCAATCTGCTTTACTAATAAGCACTTCATTTTCAAATGTTTTGCAAACTGCTTCATAAAACATTTGATAAATTTCGTCATCATTATGAAAACGTACTTCCAATTTTGCTGGGTGAACATTGACATCTACCAAAGCAGGTGGTATAGAAAATTGTAATACATATATTGGAAATTTTCCTATTAAAAGCCTTGTTTTGTAGGCTTCTTCTATTGCAGAAGAAATTATTTTATTTTTAATATATCTACCATTGATAAACAAATTTTCATAAGAACGATTTGCACGGGAAAGCTCTGGTTTTCCTAACAATCCTGTAATATGATATTCCCCTTTTTTATAATTAATTTCCAGCATTTTCGTTGCTGTTTCCTTTCCATATACATAAAGCACTGCTGTTTTTTTGTCATGGTTTCCAGAAGTATGTAATATTGTAGTATTATTATTGATATACTTAAATGCAATATCTGGGTGACCTAAAGCAAACTGATTTAAAATTTCAGAAATATGACTTGCTTCTGTAGAAGGTTTTTTTAAAAATTTTCTACGTGCAGGTACATTGTAAAAAAGATTTTTTACAATAATGCTAGTACCTTCTGTACAAGCCGCACTTTGAAATTGCACAATTTCTCCTCCATTGATTTCAATATGTGTACCACTTTGTTCTGATTTTGTTTTTGTAATCATTTCTACTTGTGCCACGCCAGCAATACTTGCAAGAGCTTCTCCTCTAAAACCCAATGATAATATTTTTTCTAAATCTTCTATCAAAACAATTTTATTTGTTGCGTGCCTTACAAAAGCCATTTTTACCTGTTCTTTTGCAATACCATGTCCATTATCTGTAATACGAATATAAGAAATACCACCTTCTTTTATTTCTACAGTAATGGAAGTAGCACCTGCATCAATGGCATTTTCCACTAATTCTTTTACAACTGACTTTGGAGACTCAACAACTTCTCCAGCAGCAATTTTATTGATTGTTTGATTATCAAGAAGTTGTATTTTCTGCATTTTATTACATTCCTTTTACTTTTTTTTGTAATTCAAATAATACTTGTAATGCTTCCATAGGTGTCATTGACATTACATCTATATTGCTAATTTCCTCTATCACTTGTGTTTCTTCCATAGAAAGCATATCCACTTTTTCAAAAATATCTTCTGTTTCCTCTTTCACTTCTACTGCTATTTTTTTCGCTTGTTTATTAATATCAGCAGCATTTAATTGTTTTAATATTTCTGAAGAACGGCGTATTACTCTATCAGGCAATCCTGCTAATCTTGCTACTTGTATACCATAGCTATTATTTGCACCGCCTTTTTGTATTTTTCTTAAAAAAACAATGTCTTCTCCATTTTCTTCTACAGAAATCCTATAATTTTTAACGCCAGGTAATTTATTCTCCAGTTCTGTTAATTCATGATAATGTGTTGCAAATAGCGTTTTTGCACCAATTTTTTCGGTATCAACAATATATTCTAAAACAGCCCATGCTATACTTAAACCATCAAATGTACTTGTTCCTCTGCCAATTTCATCTAATATTAAAAGGCTGTCTTTTGTAGCATTATTTAATATATTTGCTACTTCTGTCATTTCTACCATAAATGTACTTTGTCCAGCGGAAAGGTCATCTGATGCTCCTACTCTTGTAAAAATTCTATCTACTACACCAATTACTGCACTTTCCGCAGGTACAAAACTACCTATCTGTGCCATAAATACAATGAGTGCAATTTGTCTCATATAAGTCGATTTTCCTGCCATATTAGGCCCTGTAATAATAGAAAGCTTATCTTTATCCATATCTAAATAGGTATCATTTGGTATAAACTGTTCTGTTATCATTTTTTCTACTACAGCATGACGACCACTTTTAATATCAATAATTCCTTCTTTATTTACAACAGGTTTTACATAATTCATTTTTTCTGCTATTTCTGCTAATGATAACAATGTATCAATAACAGCTACATATTGTGCAGAAGATTGTATTCTTTTTACTTCCTCTGCTATAGCATTTCTAATGTCTACAAAAATTTGATACTCCAGCTCCACTATTTTTTCTTCAGAACCAAGTATCACTTCTGCTAGTTCATTTAGTTCAGGTGTAATATATCTTTCACAATTTGCTAATGTTTGTTTTCTAATATATCTATCTGGTACTTCACTTAAATAAGACTTTGTAACCTCTAAATAATAACCAAATACTTTATTATAACGTATTTTTAATGTTTTAATGCCTGTTTCTTCTTTTTCTTTCTGCTCTAATTCTGTTATCCAATTTTTCCCTTCTGTACGAGAACGAACATAAATATCTAATTTCTCATGAAATCCTGACTGTATCATACCTCCTTCTCTTACACTAATGGGAGGTTCTTCTACAATAGATTTTTCTATCAATTCACATATATTATCCAGAGTATCTAAATTTTGTGAAATTTCTTTTAAATAATCGCTTTGGCAATTTGAAATTGCTTGTTTTAAAAGAGGAAGTTTTGCAACAGACTGCTTTAATGAAATTAAATCTCGTCCATTTGCTGTCTGATATACTATTTTACTCATTGTTCTTTCAAAGTCGTGTATATATTTTAAAATTTCTTTTAATTCTTCTCTTAAAAATACATTTTCTTTTAATTCTTCTACACTGTCTAATCTTTTCTGTATTTCATTTATTTCAATTAAAGGCTGCTCTATCCATTTTCGCAACATTCTTGCACCCATTGCTGTTTCTGTATTATCCAGCACCCATAAAAGAGAACCCTTTTTTCCTTTTTCTCTTATTGTTTCTGTCAATTCCAAATTTCTTCTGGAAGATACATCTAACACCATAAAATCACTAGAAGTATATAATTTCAATTTGCTAATATGGCTCAAATCATTTTTTTGTGTATCATATAAGTAACAAAGTAATGCTCCACTAGCAATTACAGCACAGTCTTGTTTTTTTATTCCGAAACCGTGTAAACTTTTCACACGAAAATGGTCACATAACTTTTTAAATGCAGTTTGATAGTTAAATAACCAACTATCACAAGCAGTTACTTTTAAATGAAATCTGCTTTCAATTTCTTTTACTTTTTCACTTTTTAAAAATAATTCATTACATAATAATTCTGCTGGATTATATTTTGCAATTTCTTCCACAACTTTTTCTTCTCCTTGTAAAAAAGGAAATTCAGTTGTTAAAAATTCTCCTGTTGTTACATCACAAAGAGAAATGCCATATCCCTCTTTACTTGAAAATATTGTCATAATATAATTATTTTTTGTTTCGTCCAAAGCACCTTTATCTAATATTGTACCTGGTGTAACAACACGAATAACATCTCTTTTTACAATCCCTTTTGTTGCTTTGGGGTCTTCTAATTGTTCACAAATAGCAACATTATATCCTTTTTCTACTAATTTAACAATATAATTTTCCGCAGAATGAAAAGGTACCCCACACATAGGTGCTCTTTGGTCCTGTCCCCAATCTTTTCCTGTTAATGCAATTTCTAATTCTTTTGAAGCAACTAAGGCATCGTCAAAAAACATTTCATAAAAGTCACCTAAACGAAAAAATAAAAGACAATGTTTATAGTTTTTTTTAATTTCAAGATACTGCTCCATCATAGGGGTGATTTTTCCCATGTCAAATCTCCTTTCTCAATGATGTTTTATCAAAAGTAATACCCGAATCGCTTTATGTCAATTCGGGCATTGATAATAAAAAGTATTCTCACTTTTATTTTATATTTTTCAAAAATGTTATTACTTATTTTATTATGAATGGCAGCCGCCTCCGCAGGAAGCACAGCAATCAGGGCTGCACCCGCCTGTTTGACTTGGGTCATCTCCAGCTAATGTTGCTGTTACAATAGAAAATACAGAACTAATAAATTGATTAAATTTTGACTCTGCGGCAAACAAATTTGCTGCTGCTTCATTTGCTTTAATTACTTCTCCTCTTTTTTGCATTTCTTCTGAAAAAGATTTTTGTTCTTCTTCTGTTGTTTTTCCTGCTGCAAAACGGATTTCAAAATCCTGCTGCATTTCACCATATTCTTTTACTAATCTTACAATTTCTGTATCTGCTTCATATACTTTTTTTGCTTGCAAAAGCTGTTCTACTTCTGGTGTATTCATCAATTCTTTTCCCAGCTCTCTTGCTAATTCATATACAGATGCCATTTTTCAATCATACCCTTTCTCCAATTACATAAAATGTTTTACTATCTATAATTTTTACTGGCAATATAGTGCCAATTAATTCTTTTTCTCCTTCAAAATGTACTAATGTATTATTTTCAGTTCTGCCTGTTAATATACTGCTATTTTGTTTACTGACTTCTTCCACTAATACCTCTGCTATTGTTCCAACTTGTTTTTTATGAATTTCTTCCACAATAGGATTTAGCACATCAAGCAATCTATTAAATCTATCTTTTACAATTTCTTCTGGTATTTGATTTTCCATTTTTGCTGCAGGCGTACCAGAACGTTTGGAATAAATAAATGTAAATGCAGTACAATATTTTACTTGACGAACTACATCTAACGTCTGTTGAAAATCTTCTTCTGTTTCTCCCGGAAAACCTACAATAATATCTGTACTAATGGTAATATCTTCTACAGCATTTTTTAATTTTTTTACTAATCCTAAATATTGCTCTTTTGTATAACGTCTATTCATTTTTTTTAAAATAGCACTACTTCCTGATTGTATAGGTAGATGAATATAATTGCAAACTTTTTTACAATTTTTTATTGTTTCAATTAACTCATCTGATAAATCTTTTGGGTGAGATGTCATAAAACGTATTCTCTCCAAACCATCTATATCATTTATTTTTTGCAATAATTTTGCAAAAGAAAGTGGTGTTTGTAAGTTTTTTCCATAAGAATTTACATTTTGCCCTAATAACATTACTTCCTTTGTACCATTTTTCACTAACTGTTCAATTTCATTAATAATATCTTCTGGCTTTCTGCTTCTTTCTTTTCCTCTTACATAAGGTACAATACAATAGGAACAAAAATTTTCACAGCCATACATAATATTTACAGAGGCTTGAAATTTACTTTTATATAATGTAGGTATATCTTCTATTATTTCCCCTGCATCTTTCCAAATATCAAAAAGTGTTCCTTCTGTGTGTATACTATTATATAATAACTCAGGCAATTTATATAAATTAAATGTTCCAAAAACTATATCTACATATTTGTAAGATTTTTGCAATTTTTCTATTACAATATCTTGCTGTGTCATACAGCCGCATAATGCAATTTTCATATTTTTGTTTTTGCTTTTATAATATTTTAATCTACCTAATCTGCCATATACTTTTTCTTCTGCGTTTTCTCTAATGCAGCAAGTATTATATATTACAAAATCCGCATATTCTTCTGTCGGACTTTCCACATATCCCATATTTTCAAGCATACCAGCTAATTTTTCGGAGTCGTGAGCGTTCATTTGACAACCCGTTGTTAGTACAAAATAACTTTGTTTTTGTCCCGTTTTTTGTTCCAGTTCGGAAAGGTATATTCTCATTTTACTCATATACTCCTGCTGCTTTTCCAGCTCAGCTGTTGCTATGGTAGTATTCTCTTTTTCCATCACCATACTTCCACCTTTTTAAATTTCTATCATTTTCTATAATACTTCATAATTTAAGTATTATAACACAAAAAAAGAATTCCTTCAACATATTATGTCAGAATTGTTATAAAATTTATATTTATAACTTCTAAAATCATAAAAACACAAAACCCCCAAAAACAATATGTTTTTGAGGGCATTTTTTGAAAATTATCTCTTACTAAATTGTGGTGCACGTCTAGCTGCTTTCAAGCCATATTTCTTTCTTTCTTTCATTCTTGGGTCACGAGTTAAATATCCTGCTTTTTTCAAAGCTGGTCTATAATCTGCGTCTGCTTCCAACAATGCTCTTGAAATACCATGTCTAATTGCACCTGCTTGTCCTGTAAATCCACCACCATATACATTTACAAGTACATCAAATTTTGCAGTTGTTTCTGTCAATTCTAATGGCTGACGTACAATTAATTTTAATGTTTCCATACCGAAATAATCATCAATATCTCTTTTATTGATTGTAATTTTACCATTACCAGGCATTAAATAAACTCTTGCAACGGAAGATTTTCTTCTGCCTGTACCATAATATCTAGCTGCTGCCATACTTGCTTCCTCCTCCTATTAAAATTTTAATTCCAATACTTCTGGTTTTTGTGCTGCGTGTGCGTGCTCTGGGCCAGCATAAACATGAAGTTTGCTAAACATTTTTCTGCCCAGTGCATTTTTAGGAAGCATACCTTTTACAGCGTGTTTAATCACTTCTTCTGGTTTCTTTTCTAATTGTTTTTTCAGTGTAATTGTTTTTAAACCGCCAACATATCCGCTATGATGTGCATATATTTTTTGGTCTAATTTTTTCCCTGTTACTGTTATTTTTTCTGCATTAATTACAATAACATAATCTCCTGTATCCACATTTGGTGCATACATTGGTTTGTGTTTTCCTCTTAAAACGGCTGCAATTTCAGATGCCAGACGTCCTAATGTTTTGTCTGTTGCATCTACAACATACCATTTTCTTTCTACATCAGCGATTTTCGCTATGTATGTTGTTCTCATACGATTTACCTCCCTTAATATACTGTTTTGGTCTGTTGACTTTATACATTGCTTTGGGAAAAAGCACTATATAATCTCCATTATGGCAAAGCATAACTTATTAGACCCCACTGTGAAACTTATATTTAAAGCCAAAAGGCTCTAAAGTCAAATCAATACAACAGAAATAATTATATTACAAAAACCTACTATTGTCAATAATAAATTTCAAGTAATGTCAATCCTTTTGCAGGAGCAGTCATACCTGCTTTTGTTCTATTTTTACTATCAATAATAGAAAGCACATCTTCTGCTTTTTTATTTCCTTTTGCTACTTCCAGCAATGTACCTGCTATAATTCTAACCATATTATATAAAAAGCCATCTCCTGTAATGGTAATTGTTACAAAATGCTCTTTTTTTTCCACTATACAGTCAAATATTGTTCTTATGGTAGTAGTGACACTACTTCCTGCTGCACAAAAACATTTAAAATCATGTGTTCCTATTAAATAACTTGCTGCTTGTTTCATTGCCAGTATATCCAATTTTTCATGAACAAATACACTATTTTTTCTCACAATAGGATTACAAAAATCATCATTATAAAATGTATAACAATATGTTTTTTTTACACAATCATATCTAGGGTGAAAACTTTCTGCTACTTCTTCTGCTTTTCTTACTACAATATCATCAGGTAAAAAAGAACGTATTGCAAAAGGAATTTTTGCTGTTGGTATAGGTGTTTCTATATCTATTACTGCTCTTTGTCCCATTGCATGAACACCTGCATCTGTTCTACTTGCTCCAATTACTTCTATATCCTGCTCACCAAACAGCTTTTTACAGGCATTTTCAAATGTTGCTTGTACTGTCTTGACACCATCATATTTTTGTTTTTGCCAACCTGCATATTCTGTGCCATCATATGCAATGGTAAATAATATTCTTTTTTTCATATCTATCACCATATAAAAGAAAACTGTGAAGCTAAAAAACGCAACACTATCAATACAATACAGTATGCTGCTAATATTACAACTGCTCTATAATCTGAAGATTTTAATACCATTACATTCATTCTTGTTCTATTTTCATCACCATGATAACATCTTGCTTCCATAGCCATAGCTAATTCATCTGCTCTACGAAAAGAAGATATAAACAAAGGTACTAATATAGGAATTAAACTTTTTGCTCTTTGAAATAAATTTCCGCTGTCAAAATCCGCTCCCCTTGCCTGTTGTGCTTTCATAATTTTATCTGTTTCGTCCAACAATGTTGGTATAAAACGTAATGCTATTGTCATCATCATAGCAATTTCATGTGCTGGCACACCTATTTTTTTAAAAGGACGCAATATATATTCTATACCATCTGTTAGTTGTATAGGTGTTGTAGTTAATGTTAATATAGAAGAACCTACTACAAGCAAAACAATTCTAATACACATTTTTACAGCAATTAATATACCTTCTGTCGTAACTGTAAAAATACCCCATTCAAATAATATATGTTCTCCTCTTGTCATAAAAACGTTTATAAATGCTGTAAATAATATAATAATCAATATTCCTTTGATACCTTTCAGCATAAATTTTAAAGGTACTTTTGACGTTTTAATCACTGCTGACATACAAAGTATTACAAAAACATATCCTAAAAATGTATTGACAAAAAACAATGTCAATATAAATAAAAATGTAATAATTAATTTTACTCTTGCGTCCATACTGTGTATAGGAGAATTGACAGGATAATACTGTCCTATTGTAATATCTCTAATCATAATTGTTTCTCTCCTTTCAACAATGTATACAACGCTTTTACTGCTTCTTCTACTGTATAAATATCCTTTGGCAAATCATATCCTTTTTCTTTTAATGCTGCAATAACATAACTAATTTGAGGTGCTGCCAGACCAATTTTTTCTAATTCCCTTACACGAGCAAAAACTTCTTTGGGCGTTCCTGTCATAGCAATATGTCCTTTTTCCATTACAATAAGCCTGTCCACCAATTTTGCTACATCTTCCATACTATGAGAAACCAATATAATTGTAATTCCTCTTTGTTTATGAAGTTGTTTAATTGCCTGTAATATTTCATCTCTGCCTTTAGGGTCTAGTCCTGCTGTTGGTTCGTCCAATATTAGTATTTCTGGGTTCATAGCCAATACCCCTGCGATTGCTACACGTCTTTTTTGTCCTCCTGACAGTTCAAAAGGTGATTTGTCATATACTGCTTCGCTCAGTCCTACTGTCTGTAACGCTTCTTTTACCCTTTTATCAATTTCTTGTTCTGTTAGCTTCATATTTGTAGGGCCGAATGCTACATCTTTATATACTGTCATTTCAAAAAGTTGATGCTCTGGATATTGAAAAGCAAGTCCTACTCTTTGCCTTACTTCTTTTAATTTTGTTTTATCTTTGTGTATATTTTCTCCATCAAGTAATATTTCTCCCGATGTAGGAGATATTGTACCATTGAGATGTTGTATTAATGTAGATTTTCCCGAACCTGTATGTCCAATCAGTCCTATAAATTCTCCTTTTTGTATTTCTATACTGACATCATTTAAAGCTGTTTTTTCAAATATTGTATCTGCATTATAGATATGTGTTAAATGGTTGATTTTAATTGACATATTGCACCTACCATTTCTTCTACCGTTAAAATATCTTGTGATATAGAAATTCCCATTTTTTTTAATTCATATGCGGTTTCTGTTACCTGTGGTACATCTAAACCATAATTTTTTAATGTTTCTACTTGAGGAAATACCTCTTTTGGTGTTCCTTCTAATACCATATTACCATCATCTATTACAAACACTTTCTCTGCTTTTACTGCCTCGTCCATATAGTGTGTAATCAATACAATGGTCATACCTTCCTCTTTATTTAATTGTAATATTGTATCCATAACATCTCTTCTGCCTACAGGGTCTAACATTGCTGTAGGTTCATCAAATACGATACATTTTGGTTTCATAGCAAGTACACCTGCTATAGCAATTCTTTGCTTTTGTCCTCCCGACAATTTTGCGGGAGAATGTTGTTTGTATTCTAACATACCTACTGCATTCAAAGCATCATCTACTCTTTTTCGTATTTGTTCAGAAGGTACTCCCATATTTTCAGGGCCAAAAGCAATATCTTCTTCTACTACAGTCGCTACTAATTGATTATCAGGATTTTGAAATACCATTCCTGCACTTTGTCTAATATCCCAAATCAATTCTTCATTTTGTGTATCATAGCCATTTACCCACAATACTCCCTCTGTAGGACGCACCAAAGCATTAATATGTTTTGCAAATGTAGATTTTCCTGAACCATTATGTCCTAGCACTGCTACAAAACTGCCCTGCTCAATGGACAGATTAACATGGTTCAATGCTAATATTTTCTCTTGCTTTGTGCCTTTTTCTGTTTCTGTTACTTTGATGTATTCATAAGACAGATTTTCGGCTTTTATCATTTCCATATTTTCACCGCCTGTTATCATAGTCTATGGCAGAAACTGCTCACAGCTAGAAATAGTATAATGTATTCTCTGTCAAAAAGCAATCATTTTACTTGAATTGTTATATTCCTTAAAACTTTATTACATTTTCTATATTGTATTAAAATTAATACCTTATTGTGGTATACTAATGATATATTATGCTGTCATTTTATTTTTAAGAGAGGTAATGTCTATGAAAAAAATATATTTATTATTGTTTTTATGTATTATTTTATTTCCTTTTACTGCTTCCGCAGAACAACATTCTTCTACTATTGAAGAACAAAAAGAACAAGAAAACAGCACACCTTTCATTTTTCAAATGGAAAATTATGAAGAATATTTACAACAATATAAAGCCTCTCAAACAACAGAAACAACTGTAACATTACCTTCTGGAGAAGATATTACTATTTCTACAAAAGGTGTTTTTCGTATTTATAATGCCGCTGTACTCAGCCCAGAATATATTAAAATAAAAGAACAAAAAGCTGGTTCTCTTAAAAAAGGTGATTGTATTTATTTTGAACTAAATAAAGGAAAATTTTTAAAAGATATTTCTTCTATTACAACACAAGGCGATATGAAAGCCACTGCTGTAGGAAATGGAAGCTACATCAAATTAGAAATTACTCAAACAAGCACTATTCCCTCTGAAATCACATTAAATCGTATTATGATATTGTCCGAAGGAAAAAATGAAAGTCTTACAGAAAAAAGTGAATTTGTACTTTCTTTAACTTCAAAATATGTTAATGGTGACAATTTATTTCATAATACTAAAAATGTAATATTGAATAACCGTTTTGCTGCTATGGAGTGCTATGATGGTGAATATTGTTATGAAGGTTTTCGTTTTGAAGGCAGACTTTTATTTGCAAATGGTATTTCTTATTGTGTACTAAATGACAATATTATATCTCTATATCATGATACCTATTTAAAGCAAAATTATTTAATGGTGCCTTTGCGTTCTCTTTATCACGTTTTTATAGTAGACGACCATTATTGTGAAACACACGTTTTTAATCCTTCTATTAGTGTTTTCCATCTAAACTGGGATACAGAACAAAAAATAGCTACTATAGGAGACACTGATTATTATAGTGTTTCCTTTCAAGATAAATCCAATAGTATGACTGTTATACGTGCCTATCGTAAGCAAAATAGTATAATAGAGCTTCCTGTTTCTGCTGAAATCAAAAATAACGTGCTTTATGTTCCTCTCTGTACTGAAACAGTAGAAGCAATATTGCGATGGGATATAAGCAAATATATGTACTGGGACGATACCGCAAAAACAATGCTAATGGAACATTAAAAAGGGGGAAATAATATGAAATTTTGTTGTTTATTGTGTATTTTTCTATTACTTTTTACAAATTCTACATTTGCAGAACAATCTACTCCTTACGTCATTAGAAAAGGTGTTACTGGAAAACCTTTTGCTATGAGGTCTGATGGTTATGAAGAATATATTGAAAATTACAAAGCATCTCAAATTACACAAACACCCATAACATTATCTTCAGGAGAAAACATTACTATTTTTACAAAAGGTGTTTTTCGTCGATATGATGCTGTTGTACTTCAACCAGAATACATTAAAATAAAAGAAGAAAAAGCAGGTACTTTTAAAAAAGGGGATTGCATATATTTTGAAATTGACAAAGGTATCTTTTTAAATGACGTTTTTACTGAAACAACAAAAGGAAATTGCAAAGCAACTGCTTCCGGAAATGGTAGTTATATTAAATTAGAAATCACTCAAACAAGTACAATACCCTCCGAAATTACATTAAATCGTACTATGATATTATCCGAAGGGGAAAACAATAGCGGCATTGAAATGAAAGACTTTTCTCTTTCTGGAAAATATGTACAAGCTAATGCTTCTACTGAAAATATACTATTAAATGCTCGTTTTGCTACTATGGAATGGGCAAATATTATATGTATAGAATACAGTGAACCTCGTTTTGAAGGAAGGCTTTCTTTTTCGGACAACAGTGAGTATTGTATATTAAATGACAATATTATTCCACTTTGTGGAAATGTTTATAGCAAACAAGAATATATTATGGTACCTTTGCGTTCTCTCTATCACGCCATTAAAATGAATACATATTATTGTTATAATTACAACTACAATTTATATACTCCTGACGAATATACTAATATATTATGGGATGCAGAACAATATGCAGTTAAAATACTTTATGACAATAATACTGCAAAAATATTTCAATGTAATTCTAATATTGCAGCAATAGAATATGATACACACACTAAAACAACAGAATTACCTGTTTCACCAGAAATAAAAAACAATGTGTTTTATGTACCGCTTTGTGTACAAACATTAAATATACTTTTTGGACGTGACATACGACAACATCTATTTTGGGATAACGAAAACAAAACGATGTATATTGAAATATAATAGTGAAATACAACAGCCCTAGACCAGAACACTAGGGCTGTTATCGTTTATTGCTCATACAATTTATATACTATATCATATTCTTCTTTTTTATCGTCTGACACCATTTTTATTAAAAATTCTCCATTATCGTGCCACTTAATATTTATCACTTTAGCATTAATATGTCCTTTTCTTTTTTCTGATTTCAAAATTTGTTCTATGGCTTTTTGTTCTGAAAAATAATATTCTTCCTCTCTTATTTTTACTCTATATTCTGTAGAATTTCTATTTGACTGTTGTTTCATAATAGTTCCTGCCTGTTTTACAGCTAGCTCTGTATATTCTCCATTTGCTTTTGAAAACAAATATTCTCCTGCTTCTCCTTGATATTTTTGTTTATATTCCCAATTTGACCAATTACTCAAATAAACATTATTTCCATCTGTTATCATATAAGGGTATTCTCTTTTTACAATACCGATATTTTTTTGTGCTCTTGTGCTGTCATAGCGATAAATATATTTTCCTTTTGCAGCTTCTACTTCTATAATAATTATATCACCATTTCTTAAATATCTTGTTATTCTTAAAAAAGTGGGTATTCCTAAATCTACGTTTTCTATAAACTTTTTTATATTTTCTGTATTTTCTGTTTCTCCACCCTCTATCAATACTACATCATTATTTCTAATTGCAGTTGTCTTTTTATATTCTTTAGGCAGTTTCTGTAATTTTTCATAACCATAAGGAGAATACTTTGTATAAACAGATTTTCCAATTTCAAATTCTGCATAATATTTTCTTTTACCGAAAAAGCCATATTCTCCATAACTATCGTTACTATCACTTACTTGTTTTATCAAACGATACTTTCCTTTGGGTAAATCTATTTCTCTAATATCCCAATCAGTAGCAGCTACACTCCAACGAAATACTCCAGCTATTTTTTTATTAAAATTCAATGAAATTGCTGCGTCATCTCTATCATTTCTGCGTGGTATTTCATACCACTTTCCATTTATAAATGCTTCTAATTCTGTATCATAACTATATTTTAATTTTTTTGCAGTTTGATTTTTAAATATATATGTAATTTCTTCAATATCCTCTGCATACATATTATGTTCTGTTTGAAATGTCACAGCACCACTTTTATCAAAATCTGCTTCATTATATTTTGAAGGCTGTAACTCTATGCCACACCACATAACAGTAGTTGTAGTATCGTTTATATTTTCTGTATTTCCAATTTCAAATTCTGCATAATATTTTCTTTCGCCAAATGCACCAAGCTGTCCATATTCTCTATCACTTAATTGTTTTATGATACGATATTTTCCTTCTGGTAAATCATACCCTTCTAAATTCCATTGGAATGTTTCTTCACTTTTTCCATTACCCTCCAATACAATACCAACATCATCAATACATCTTGTAAGAAATATTTCATACCACTTACCATTTACAAATACTTCTAATTCTGTATCATAACCATATGTTGCCTTCATACCAGTATGATTTTCAAATATATATTTTATTTCTTTTACATCTTTATTATATGTATTATATTCTGTATGAAATGTCACATCACCGCTTTTATCAAAATCTATTTCATTATATTTAGATTGCGTTAATTTCATATTTTGCCATATTATTGTATTTTGTTCTGCAAATACTTGTACTATATTAATACCAAATAACATACACAACAATATTAGTACACAAATTAATTTTTTCATACTATTTCCTCCCCAAAAGCAAAAACCCTAGTAGGTTTACTAGGGTTTTAATAGATTATTATACTAATTCAATAATTACTTCTGGAGCACCGTCGCCTTTTCTCATACCAATTTTAATTATTCTGGTATATCCACCTTTACGGTCAGCATATTTTGGTGCAATTTCATCAAAAAGTTTTGCAGCCATATCTACTTTTTTACTAAGGCTTCTTTTCTTTTTACCATCTTTTGGAACTTCAGTTACTGTATAAAGTTCACTCAATATTTTACGTCTTGCGTTTAATCTTGATGGTTTATCTTTTTTAATTGTTTTTTTCTTTTCTTCATAAACAGTTACTTTTTTACCATCAATAATTTCTTTTACTCTTTTACCATTAGCATCTTTTTTAGCAACTTTTGCCATTACTTCTACTTCTTCAAAGTTGTCTTTTTCTTTTACTGCTAATGTAATTAATTTTTCAGCAATTCTTCTTACTTCTTTTGCTCTTGTTTCTGTTGTTTTAATTTTGCCATGATACAATAAATTTGTAACTTGGTTTTTCAAAAGAGCTTTTCTTTGTGATGATGTGCGTCCAAGTTTTCTATAACCAGATGCGTGCATATCTGTATCCTCCTTGTTATCGCCTGCAAAACTGAACCCGAAAAAACCACTCTTTGGTATTACGTCTTTTCGTAATTTTGCAGAATACTATTATTCATCGCTTGGACATAATGCCAAGCCCAACTTTGCTAATTGATATTGAATTTCTTCTAAAGACCTTTGTTCCAGATATTTCACTTTCAGTATTTCTTTTTCTGTTTTACTGATTAAATCTCCTATTGTGTGAATATCTGCACGTTTTAAACAATTATAAGAACGAACTTCCAAGTCAAGTTCTTCAATACCCATTTCAAAAACATTTTCTTTTTTACTATTTTGTTTTATATTTTGATTGTAATTATCTATAAAAAGGTCACCTATTTGTTTTATAGAAACAAATTCTTTTGACATATTTATATCCTCTTTACAAATGTTTGCTAATCATATACACAACATTTTTTTACCTTTTTATATTATGGAGCAATTTTGCAGAATACTATTATTCATCGCTTGGACGTAATGCCAAACCCAATTCTGCCATTTTGTTAAGCACTTCTTCCAGTGACTTGCGTCCCAGATTTCTTACCTTCATCATTTCTTCTTCTGTTTTATTTGCCAAATCTTCTACAGTATTTATGCCTGCACGTTTCAAACAGTTATAAGAACGCACAGAAAGGTCAAGTTCTTCAATGCTCATTTCAAGTACTTTTTCTTTTTTGCCTTCTTCTTTTTCCACCATAATTTCTGTATTTTTTGCATTATCAGATAAGTCAATGAAAAGGTTTAAATGCTCATTTAATATTTTTGCACCATAACTTACTGCATCGTCTGGTGCAATCGTTCCATTTGTCCAAACTTCCAATGTCAATTTATCATAGTCGGTAATTTGACCAACACGAGTATTCTCTACTAAAAAGTTTACTCTTGTTACTGGTGTAAATATACTATCCACTGGAAGCATACCAATAGGCTGGTCGTCTTTTTTATTCTTATCACTGCCAATATAGCCACGTCCTTTATTTATGGTGATTTCCATAGATAAACGTGTATTTGTACCGCCGCTTAATGTTGCAATGTGATGGTCTGGGTTCATAATTTCTATGTCACTATCGGCTTTTAAATCAGAACCTTTTACTTCTCCTTCGCCTTCTACATCAATGTATGCAATTTTTGGTTCATTGCCTTCACTGTTGTTTTTTATGGCAAGTCCTTTTAAATTTAATATGATTTCTGTTACATCTTCTTTTACTCCAGGAATTACACTAAATTCATGAAGTACACCATCTATTTTGACATTGCTTACTGCTGCACCAGGTAACGAGGAAAGCAATATTCTTCTTAAAGAATTGCCCAATGTTGTACCATAGCCCCTTTCCAAAGGCTCTACTACAAATTTGCCATATGTTTTATCTGGTGCCATCTTATCAATTTCAATGCGAGGTTTCTCAAATTCAAACACTCATGCAAACCTCCCTCTTTTATGATAGTTTGCCGCAGAAAAACTGCGGCATAATAATTGACTGATTTTTTTAATTATTTGGAGTACAACTCGACGATAAGTGTTTCCTCAACTGGTACATCAATTTGTGCTCTCTGAGGTTTAGACAACACTGTACCGCTTAATGCGTCATGGTTTGCAGATAACCATTCAGGCACAATTCTTGCACCTGTTACTTCCAAAACATCTTTATATCTTTGCATGGATTTATATTTTTCTTTAACTTCTATTGTATCGCCAACTTTTACTTGGTAAGATGGAATATCTACTGGTTTACCATTTACCAATACGTGTTTATGACGCACAATTTGTCTTGCTTCTTTTCTTGTTCTACCATAGCCCAAGCGGAACATTACATTGTCCAGTCTTAATTCCAAAATCATAAGCAAGTTTTCACCAGGAATACCTTCTTTTTTGGAAATTTGTTCTGCTTTTGCATAGTATCCTCTAAATTGTTTTTCTAATACACCATATATAAATTTTGCTTTTTGTTTTTCTCTCAACTGTAAACCGTATTCACTTAACTTTTTACCAGCTCTTGGATTTTGTTTTTTAGATTTTTTGTCAATTCCTAAAAAGATAGGGTCTAAATTTAATGACCTACATCTTTTTAACACTGGAACTCTATCTCTTGCCATTTCCTATAGCACCTCCTGTTAGACTTTAGATTAAACTCTTCTGCGTTTTGGTGGTCTACAACCATTATGTGGTACAGGTGTTACGTCTTTGATAAGTGTTACATCAAGACCAGCAGCCTGTAATGCACGGATTGCAGCTTCACGTCCTGAACCAGGACCTTTTACAAATACTTCAACTGTTTTCAGACCATAGTCTGATGCAGCTTTTGCAGCTGTATCTGCTGCCTGTTGTGCAGCATATGGTGTGGATTTTCTTGAGCCTCTAAAACCTAACTGTCCTGCACTCGCCCAGGAAAGTGCGTTTCCTGCGGCATCTGTAATTGTAACGATTGTATTATTAAAAGTAGACTGAATATGTGCTTGACCACGTTCTACACGTCTTTTGTCACGACGTCTACGTGTCGTTGTCTTTTTTACTGCCTTCTTTGCCATTTTACACTCAAACCTCCTTATGAAATATGATTATTTCTTCTTATTTGCTACTGTTTTTCTTGGGCCTTTTCTTGTTCTTGCATTTGTCTTTGTTTTTTGTCCTCTTACTGGAAGTCCTTTTCTATGACGAATGCCTCTATAACAGCCAATTTCAATCAGACGTTTGATATTTAAAGCGATTTCACGTCTTAAATCACCCTCTACTTTTTGAGAGCGGTCAATGACATCTCTTATACGAGATACTTCCTCATCTGTCAAATCTCTTACTCTTGTATCAGGATTTACTCCTGCTTCTTTTAATATTCTATTTGAGCTCGGACGTCCGATACCATATACATATGTCAAACCAATTTCTACTCGTTTCTCTCTTGGTAAGTCTACACCAGCAATACGTGCCATGTATCAATTACACCTCCTGAAAAAATTCTATACTTTATTTATATCAACTACTACTCTTATTTTTTTATTTTTTAGTAACGTTGGGTATCACAAATAGGGATATAGACCGTCCTCTATCAGCTGCCCCCACTATTAACTGTATACTCCTTCGATACCTACTTTTGACGGATTTTCTCCTCCGGTCTGGTAAGGACTGTTACCCCTCCATCACCATAAATAGATTATCAGCTGTTACTTATTAAAACAATTATCAGCCTTGTTTTTGTTTATGTTTTGGATTTTCACAAATTACCATTACACGGCCTTTTCTTTTGATAATTCTGCATTTTTCACACATTGGTTTTACAGATGGTCTTACCTTCATTGGTGAACCTCTCCTTCCTTATTTTGCTCTCCATATAATTCTACCTTTTGTTAAATCATATGGTGACATTTCCACTAATACTTTATCACCTGGTAATATTCTTATAAAATTCATACGAAGTTTACCTGAAATATGTGCCAATATTTGATGGCCATTTTCTAATTCTACCTGAAACATTGCGTTTGGTAATTTCTCCAATACAGTTCCTTCTACTTCAATTACGTCATCTTTTGACAAAACCTAGAAACCTCCTTTACTATATTCTCTCAAAACTTTTACAATATCAGCATTTAACAGATAGCTTTTTTGATTGAGTTTTTGCTGTAAAGAGCTGCTGACAAATTTTGTTGCTTGTATATGTTTTATCTTTTTTCTTTTCGGTTTCTCCAAACTACGGTTCTTTCCGTCTATTAGATATACATACTCGCCTTCAACGGACATAATTACAAATATTCCGCCTTTGTCATGACCACTTTTTGAATAAACAATCTGTCCGACTTCATATTCCACTGTCATCACCTCTTATGGCAGTAATGTGAGAATTTCTGGTTCTCCATTCGTAATCACTACTGTATTTTCATAATGTGCTGCACAAAGACCATCTCTTGTTACAGCTGTCCAGCCATCTTTTAATACTTTTAACTGATAAGAACCCATATTTACCATAGGCTCTATTGCAAGTGCCATACCTCTTTTCAGTAATATACCTTTTCGTTGTTCTCTATAGTTTGCTACAGAAGGGTCTTCGTGCAGTTTCCTTCCTATGCCATGTCCTACATACTCTCTTACAACAGAAAAACCATTTTGCTCTACATATTTTTGTATTGCTATACCAATCTGATTTAAGTGGCAACCTTGCTTAGCATATTGTATTCCTTCAAAAAAACTTTGCTTTGTTACATCTATCAGTTTTTGAAGTTCTGGTGTGATTTCTCCTACTGCATACGTTCTTGCTGCATCTGCATGATAACCACCTATATAACTTCCCATATCTATACTGATAATGTCACCTTGTTTTAATTTTCTTTCACTTGGAATACCATGAACGATTTCATCATTTACAGATGTACAAATAGAACCAGGAAAACCTCCATATCCTTTAAATGATGGTACCGCTCCCTGACCTCGTATAAATTCCTCTGCTATACTATCCAACTGCTTTGTTGTAACATCAGGCTTTATTTCTTTTCTCAATACCTCATCTAATTTCGCAAGTATTTCTCCTGCTATTCTCATCTTTTCAATTTGTTCTCTTGTTTTGATATGAACCGCCATTTTTCATGCCTCTAATTCTGCTATAATTGCTTTAGAAACTTCTTCCACTCCTAGCATACCATCTACTTCAAACAATATGCCTTGTTTGTTATAATATTCTACCAATGGCTCAGACTGTTCATGGAATGTTGCAAGACGTGCTTTTCCTGCTTCCAATGTATCATCTTTTCTTTGTGTCAGCCCTTCACCACATACATCGCAAATACCTGCTTTTTTAGGTGGAAGTGATATTTTATTATAAGAAGCTCCACATTTTGGGCAAGTCTCTCTTGCTGTAATTCTTTCCAGCATAACGTCATCTGGTGCATTGATATAAACTGCTTTATCTAATTTTACCATTTCGTCTAGTTTTTCCGCCTGCACTGTGGTACGAGGAAAACCGTCTAATATAAAACCATTTTTGCAGTCATCTTGTTTTATTCTTTCTTTTACTATAGCAATAATTAGTTCATCTGATACCAAACCACCACTAGCCATAATGCTTTTTGCTTTATTTCCTAATTCGGTTCCACGGCTTACTTCTTCTCTAAGCATATCACCTGTTGAAATATATGCCAACTGAAAGCGGTCTATCAATTTTCTTGCTTGTGTTCCTTTTCCTGCTGCAGGTGCACCTATTAGTACTAATTTCATACGGCTTTTCTCTCCTCTCTACTTCTTCCTACTATACAACCTTTCAGAAATGCAAGGCATTTCCAAAAGGTCAAAACATTAATGTCCCAAAAATCCTTTATAATGTCGCATAAGCAACTGGGACTCTAAAGCTTTTACAATATCTAAAGCAACACCAACTACGATGATTAATGTTGTACCACCAAAACCAACATTTACTTTAAATATCCACTGCATTACTACTGGTGCCATTGCTAATATTGCATAGCATATCGCTCCTACTAATGTAATACGGCTTACTACCCTTGTAATATAATCACTTGTTGGCTGTCCTGGTCTAATTCCTGGAATAAATCCACCGCTTTTTTTCATGTTTACTGCAATCTGATTTGGATTTATCACAATAGAAGTATAAAAATATGTGAAAATGATTATCAGCACTACATATAAACACGCACCGATTGGATTTGTCATTCGAAGCGTTTCGATTATCTTTGTAAACGTTTCACCTTTATTTGGTATAAATTGACCAATTTGTTCTGGAAACTGTAACAAAGAAATCGCAAAAATAATAGAAATTACACCAGAAGTATTCACTTTAATTGGCATAAATGTACTTCTTCCGCCAACTTGTTTCCTTCCTGCCATTTTAGCAGAATATTGCACTGGTAATCTTCTCTCTCCATCATTCAGATATACAATAAATACCAATACGATTAAAAGCACTACAAGTATACCAGCTACTGTTGCTATTCCTTTTGTGCCAGAACCTGCTGCCATATCATACATACTCTTTGCTGCCATAGGTAAACTAGAAACAATGTTAATAAAGATTACCATAGAAGAACCATTTCCTATGCCTTTGGCTGAAATTTGTTCTGCTAACCACATAATAAATGTAGAACCAGCAATTAATGTTGCTACAGAACTAACATACAACAACATACTATCTGCTACAAACAAACCTCTATAGCTATATGTTACACCAAGTCCCTGTAATAATGCAAGTACAACTGTTAAATATCTGCTATAAGATTGTACTTTTTTTCGTCCTTCTTCTCCCTCTTTTGACATTTGCTCCAATTTTGGTATGGCAATCGTCAATAACTGCATGATGATAGATGATGTAATATATGGTCCAATACCCATTGCAAATATTGACCACTGTGAATTTGCTCCACCTGCAATCATACTATAAAGTGTTCCTATGCCTGCTGCTTGCTGTGCTTGTTTCACTCCTACTACATCAATTCCTGGTATCGCAATGATTGTACCTAGTCTTACTATTGCAAATATCATCAATGTATAAAGTATTTTATTGCGGATTTCTTTTACTTTCCAAGCGTTGATGAAAACGTTAAACAACTCAAATCACCTCTGCTTTTCCGCCGGCAGCTTCAATTTTTTCTACGGCAGATTTACTAAACTGCTGTACTTTAATTGTAAGCTTTTTATCAAGCTCCCCAACGCCAAGAATTTTTACACCATCTTTTGGATTGCTGATTAAACCAACAGCTTTTAAAGCATCTATATCAATTACTGCATCACTTTCAAATCTTTCATTTAATAAACCTACATTTACTGTTACGATTTCTTTTGAATTTCTACATTTAAAACCTCTTTTTGGAAGCCTTCTATACAAAGGCATTTGTCCACCTTCAAATCCTGTCTTTCCACCAGAACCAGAACGTGCTCCTTGTCCTTTATGACCTCTGCCCGCTGTCTTTCCATTGCCTGAAGCATGACCTCTACCTTTTCTCCAATTACTTTTTCTGGAGCCTTCTGCGGATTTTAATTCGCTTAAGTTCATTTCGGCACCTCCTTCATTCTTTTTCCATTAAATTTCTTCCACTTTTACAAGGTGACTTACTTGTTTTACCATTCCACGAATTGCCACATTGTCTTGATGGATTTTACTACTATGGAGTTTTCTCAAACCCAAAGCTTGCACTGTTTTTTTATGTTTTGGGATTGCTCCGATTGTTGATTTCACTAATGTGATTTTAATTTCCGCCACCGTTCATTCCTCCTTAGCTCAAGAGTTCTTCTACTGTTACGCCACGCAGTTTTGCAACAGCTTCTGGTGTTGTTACTCTGGATAAACCTTCAATCGTTGCACTAACAACATTACGTTTGTTATTAGAACCTAATGACTTTGTTCTGATATTACGAATACCTGCTAATTCCAACACGGCACGTGCAGGGCCTCCTGCAATAATACCAGTACCTTCTGCTGCTGGCATCAGCAACACACTTGCACTGCCAAATTTTCCTGTTGTTCCATGATATATACTATCTACTTCATTTCTTGCCACTGTTACAATATTTTTCATCGCATCTTCTTTGCCTTTACGTATGGCATCTGGAATTTCTGCTGCTTTGCCTAGTCCGCAACCAACGTGTCCGTTACCATCGCCTACTACAACCAATGCAGCAAATCTAAAAGTACGTCCGCCTTTTACAACCTTTGTTACACGGTTGATTGTAACGACTTTATCTTGAAGATCTAATGTACTTGGGTCAATTCTTTTCAATTTGTTTTCCTCCTTGTCTTAGAATTGTAAGCCGGCTTCTCTCGCTGCATCAGCCAATGCTTGAATTTTTCCATGATATATAAATCCGCCTCTATCAAATACAACTTCTTTTATCCCTTTATCTATTGCTTTTTTTGCAATTGCTTCTCCTACAACTTTTGCAGCTTCTACTGTAGAAGTATGCTCTACTTTACTTGCAATATCCGCTTCCATTGTAGATGCTGCACAAAGTGTGTTTTGTGCTACGTCATCTATAATTTGTGCATAGATATGTTTATTTGAACGAAATACAGCCAGTCTTGGTTGTTGTGCTGTACCGTTTACTTTATTACGAATTCTATAATGACGTTTTACACGGGCAGCTACACGTGATGGCTTATTAATCATTTAGCTCCACTCCTTTTTTACTACTCCACAAAGTCACATGATAAAAGATTACTTTTAAACATTTTTTGACTTTGTCAGCTTCTAAATTAGTCACTTTCCGATATAAACAATTTATTACATTATTTCTTACCGGTCTTACCAACTTTTCTTCTGATATGCTCATCAGCATATTTAATCCCTTTGCCCTTGTATGGTTCAGGTGGTCTTTTTGTTCTGATTTCTGCTGCAAATTGTCCGACTTTCTCTTTGTCAATCCCTTTTACAGTAATTTTATTTTGTCCTTCCAACACTGTTTCAATGCCTTCTGGGTCTATCATTTCTACTGGATGAGAATATCCTAATGTTAATGTTAATTTTTTACCGGATTTTGCTGCTCTATAACCTACACCATTGATTTCAAGCACTTTTTCATATCCTTTTGTTACTCCAACAACCATATTGAATATCAATGTTCTTGTTAATCCATGTAATGCTCTATGTTTCTTCAAATCACTTGGTCTTGCTACTGTGATTTGTCCATTCTCTACTGCGATGTTCATGTCATCAGCTAATTTTCGTTCCAAAGTTCCCTTTGGCCCTTTCACTGTAATGTGGTTTCCTTCACCAATTTTTACTTCCACTCCTGCTGGAATATCAATAGGTAATTTACCAATTCGTGACATGGTCTGCACCTCCTATCTTCTTATTACCAAATAAAAGCAATTACTTCGCCGCCTATGCCTGCATTTCTTGCTTGCTTATCTGTCATTAATCCCTTACTTGTTGATATGATTGCTGTGCCAAGTCCACCTAACACTCTTGGTAATTCCTCTTTGCCAGCAAATACTCTTAATCCTGGTTTTGAAATTCTTTTCAAACCTGTAATGACTTTTTCATTTTTATCTTTTCCATATTTTAATGTGATACGAATTGTTGCTTTTACACCATCTTCTATCACTTCATAACCTTTAATATATCCTTCTGTTGTTAATATATCAGCAATCGCTTTCTTCATTTTTGAAGAAGGTACATCTACTGTATCGTGCTTTGCTGTGTTACCATTTCTTATTCTTGTAAGCATATCTGCGATTGGGTCGCTCATTGACATATGAAATCCTCCTTTCCCTTTACCAGCTTGCTTTCTTGACACCTGGAATTTGTCCCTTATATGCTAATTCACGGAAGCAAATACGGCAAATTCCAAATTTTTTTAATACAGCATGAGGTCTACCGCAAACTCTACAACGTGTATATGCTCTTGTGGAAAACTTTGGTTTTCTCTGTTGCTTTACGACCATTGATTTTTTAGCCATTTTTGTCCCTCCCTATTATTTTGCGAATGGCATTCCGAATAATCTTAATAATTCTCTTGCTTCTTCGTCTGTTTTTGCAGTTGTAACAAATACTATATCCATGCCTCTTATTTTATCTACTTTATCATATTCAATTTCAGGGAAGATTAACTGTTCTTTAATACCCATTGTATAGTTTCCACGTCCATCAAATGAATTTGCCTTTACACCATGAAAGTCACGTACACGAGGTAATGCAATGTTTATCAATCTATCTGCAAATTCATACATTCTATTCCCTCTTAATGTTACCTTACAACCGATTGCCATACCTTCACGAAGTTTAAATGCTGCAACAGATTTTTTTGCTTTTGTTATAATTGGTTTTTGCCCAGATATTATTGTTAAATCTTTTACTGCTCCATCTAATACTTTTGCATTATCTTTTGCTTCACCAACACCCATATTGATAATGATTTTTTCAATTTTTGGTACTGCTAATTTATTTTTATAAGAAAATTTCTTAGTCATTTCTGGTATAATTTCATTATTATAAAAATCTCTTAATCTACTCAAGCGATTTCCCTCCTTTCACAAATTAGTCAATTATTTCTCCTGTTTTCTTTGCAATTCTTACTTTTTTGCCATCTTTTATCATTGCTCCAATTCTTGTTGCTTTGCCATTATGCAAATACATCACATTAGATGCGTGAATATAGTTTTCTTTTTTGATAATACCACCCTGTTGGTTCATTGGATTTGGTTTTACGTGCTTTGATACCATATTTACGCCTTCCACAATGACTCTATTACTTTTGGGGTCTACTTTGAGTATTTTTCCTTGCTTTCCTTTGTCTTTTCCAGCAATTACTACTACTTTATCGCCACTTTTTAATTTCATTTTCGCCACTTGACACACCTCCTATTACAATACTTCTGGTGCTAAAGATAATATTTTCATAAACTGTTTTTCTCTCAGTTCTCTTGCAACAGGCCCAAAAATACGTGTTCCTCTTGGATTTTTATCATCTTTAATAATAACAGCTGCGTTTTCATCAAATTTTATATAGCTTCCATCTGCTCTACCTACAGAGTTTACTGTTCTTACTACTACTGCTTTTACTACATCGCCTTTTTTTACAACACCGCCGGGTGTTGCATCTTTTACAGAAGCTACGATAATATCACCAACACCTGCATATCTTCTTGTAGAACCTCCAAGCACTCTGATACAGAGAAGTTCTTTTGCACCTGAATTATCTGCTACTTTTAATCTGGTTTCTTGCTGAACCATAGTAATGCCTCCTCCCGTAACAGTTTTTATTTTGCTTTTTCCATAATTTGTACAAGACGCCATCTTTTATCTTTTGACAATGGTCTTGTTTCCATTACTTTTACACGGTCACCTATGCCACATTCATTCTTTTCATCATGTGCTTTGAGTTTATAAGTTCTATTTACGATTTTACCGTATAATGGATGTTTTACTTTATCTTCTACAGCTACTACTATGGTTTTATCCATTTTATCACTGATTACTTTTCCAATTCTTGTTTTACGAAGATTTCTTTCTTCCACGAGGTTGCCTCCTTTCCTCTTTCACAACGATTATTCAGCTGTTTTTTGTTTCTGTGTAATAACTGTTTGTATTCTTGCTATATTTTTACGAACTTCCTTAATTCTTGCAGTATTGTCCAACTGGTTTGTTGCATTTTGAAATCTCAGGTTAAACAATTCTTTTTTCGCAGAAACAAGGTCATTTTTTAATTCATCTGCTGTTTTTCCAACTAATTCATTAACATAGCCTTTTGCTTTCACTGCTGATCACCTTCCATTTCCGCCTGTTGCTCTGCACGAGAAACGATTTTACATTTGATTGGCAGTTTATGAATTGCAAGTCTTAACGCCTCTCTTGCTGTTTCCTCTGCAACTCCACCTATCTCAAACATAATTCTACCTGGTTTTACAACTGCTACCCAATATTCTGGTGAACCTTTACCAGAACCCATACGAGTTTCAGCAGGTTTTGCTGTGATTGGTTTGTCTGGGAATATTTTAATCCATACACTACCACCACGTTTTATATATCTTGTCATAGCGATACGGGCTGCCTCTATCTGGTTTGATGTTATCCAGCTTGGCTCACACGCTTGAATACCATAATCACCATATGTGATTTTATTTCCTCTCATCGCTTTGCCTTTTAAACGCCCTCTCATTTGTTTACGTCTTTTTACTCTCTTAGGCATCAACATAATTATCTAGTGCCTCCTTCCTTCTTTGCTTCTTTTACAGGAAGTACCTCTCCTTTATATATCCAAACCTTTACACCTAATTTTCCATATGTGGTATCTGCTTCTGCAAAACCATAATCAATATCTGCTCTCAATGTTTGAAGTGGTATTGTTCCTTCATGATAGCTTTCTCCACGTGCCATATCTGCTCCGCCTAAACGTCCAGAAACTGCTGTTTTAATACCTTTTGCTCCAAATTTCATTGTTCTACCCATAGCTTGTTTCATTGCTCTACGGAATGTTACACGGTTTTCCAACTGTTGTGCAATGTTTTCTGCTACAAGTTGTGCGTCTAATTCTGGTCTTTTGATTTCTTCAATATTAATTGCTACTTTATGTTTTGTCAATTTTTGTACTTGACCTTTTAATTCTTCTATCGCTTGGCCATTTCTACCAATTACAATACCTGGTTTTGCTGTGAAAACAGTGATTTTCATTCTTTCCGCTGTTCTCTCAATCGCAATTTTTGAAATGCCTGATGAATATAATCTCTTTTTAATGAATTTTCTAATTTTAACATCTTCTACCAAGTAGTTTGCAAACTCTTTTTCAGCATACCACTTTGTATCCCAGTCTTTTATAATTCCAACTCTTAATCCATGTGGATTTACTTTCTGTCCCATCATTAACCTCCTTATCTCTCATTGAGGATTATGGATATATGACTTGATCTTTTCAATATTCTATATGCTCTACCTTGTGCTCTTGGACGAATTCTTTTCATTGTTGGTCCTTGGTCTGCACTTACTTCTTCAACATATAATTTGCTAATATCCATACCCAAATTATTTTCTGCATTGGCTACTGCTGATTTTAATACTTTCGCAATAATCTCCGCTGCGTATCTTGGTGAATATTGCAATAAAGCCGCTGCTGTGGCAACATCTTTGCCTTTAATCTGGTCTAATACAATTTTCGCTTTTGTGGCTGGAATGCCAACATACTTAGCAGATGCGTGTGGTCTTTTTTCTCTATTATCCAAATTTCTCTGTTTTTTAATTTGGCTTCTATGTCCCTTTGCCATGAACGAAACCTCCTTCCACTATCTATAAATTAACGAACTTTTGATTTCTTTTCTGCGTCTTTTCCGTGTCCTCTGTATGTTCTTGTCAACGCAAATTCTCCCAGTTTATGTCCTACCATATCCTCTGTAATATATACTGGCACATGTTTTCTTCCATCATGTACTGCTATAGTATGTCCAATCATATCTGGAAATATTGTGGAACGACGAGACCATGTTTTTATAACACTCTTTTCTCCAGAAGCATTCATTGCATCAATTTTCTTTAAAAGATGCTCATCAGCAAATGGTCCCTTTTTCAATGATCTACTCATTACTTTTTATCCTCCTTTGCGATATTAAGCACATCTGTGTGCCAAGTTATCAGCCGTTTCTACGACGTACAATATATTTATTGGAAGCTTTATGTTTTTTACGAGTTTTATAACCCATTGCTGGTTTGCCCCATGGTGTCATTGGTGATGGACGACCGATAGGTGCTCTACCTTCACCACCGCCGTGAGGGTGGTCATTAGGGTTCATAACAGAACCACGCACTGTTGGTCTTATACCCATATGACGTTTTCTTCCTGCTTTACCTATATGAACTAATTCATGGTCTATATTTCCTACTTGACCGATTGTTGCTCTACAATCTAATGGCAACATTCTCATTTCACCAGATGGCAATTTTACTGTAGCATATTTTCCTTCTTTTGCCATAAGCTGTGCTACATTTCCTGCAGAACGCACAAGCTGTCCACCTTTTCCTGGTTTCATTTCAATATTATGAATATTTGCACCAATTGGAATTGCTCTCATTGGCAATGTATTTCCAACTCTTACTTCTGCCTCAACGCCACTCATTACAGTGTCGCCTACTTTTAATCCTACTGGAGCAAGTATATAGGATTTTGCACCATCAGCATACACGATTAACGCAATATTTGCTGTTCTATTTGGGTCATATTCAATTCCTACTACTTTAGCTGGAATGTTGTCTTTATTTCTTTTAAAGTCAACCATTCTATATTTTATTTTTGCACCGCCGCCTTTATGGCGTACTGTGATTTTACCTTGGTTATTTCTACCTGAATTTTTTTTGATATGAACTACCAAAGATTTTTCAGGAGTTGATTTTGTAATTTCATCAAATGCGGACACTGTCATGTGTCTTCTGGATGGTGTATATGGTTTATATCTCTTAATAGCCACCTTTTCCACTCCTTTCAGTGTGTTATCACCTTTTTGTGTATCTTTTCTCTACTATCTATTACATTCCTTGGAAAATTTCAATATCTTTACTATCTGCTGTCAATTTTACAATGGCTTTTTTTCTTTTTGCTGTCTTTCCCCATATCATGCCACGTCTTTTTGGTTTGCCATCATAGTTCATTGTATTAACAGAAGCTACTTTTGCACCATCAAACATTTTTTCAACTGCTTCTTTAATTTGTGTTTTTGTTGCGTCTGGGTGTACCAAGAAAGTGTATTTCTTTTCATCAAGTATTGACATACTTTTTTCTGTAATGACTGGTTTTTTGATAATGTCATAATATTTTAAATCTGCCATTATGCGTACACCTCCTCAATTTTTGCTACTGCATCTTTTGTTACTACTAATGTATTGTATTTTAACAAATCATATACATTGATTGTATTAACAGATGCTGTTTTTACATTTGGTATATTTCTTGCAGAAAGCATTACATTTGTATTAGAACCTTCCATTACTATCAATGCTTTCTCACATTTTATATTATTCAAAACTTTTACCATTTCTTTTGTTTTGATTTCATTTAATGTTAACTCATCTAATACGATGATTTTATTTTCTGCTACTTTTGTAGAAAGTGCAGACTGTAATGCCAATCTTTTTACTTTTCTATTCAATTTAAAAGAATAACTTCTTGGCTTTGGAGCAAATACAACGCCACCGCCTGTCCATTGTGGGGAACGTGTAGAACCTTGTCTTGCTCTACCTGTGCCTTTTTGTCTCCAAGGTTTTCTTCCGCCGCCTCTTACTTCAGCACGAGTTTTTGCACTTTGTGTGCCTTGTCTTTGATTTGCAAGATACTGCACTACAGCCAAGTGCATTACATGTTCATTTGCTTCTATTCCGAAAATAGCGTCATTCAGCTCAATACTGCCTACATTTTCGCCATTCATGTTTACTACTGCAACATTTGCCATTGTTTGTTCCTCCTTTCGTAAAGTAAATTAAGCCTTTACGCTGTCTTTAATTACAAGTACTGCTCCCTTTGGTCCTGGAACTGCACCTTTTACCAAAAGCATATTTTTTTCAGCGTCTGCACGAACTACTTCTATATTTTGTACTGTTACATTTACACTACCCATATGTCCAGGCATTTTTTTGTTCTTTTTAACTCTACCTGGTGTTGTACCAGAACTCATAGAACCTACTACTCTATGTGATTTAGAACCATGTCCCATAGGACCTCTTTGTGCATTATATCTTTTGATTGTACTTTGGAAGCCTTTACCTTTTGAAACACCGCTGACATCTACTTTATCGCCTGCTGCAAATACATCAGCTTTAATTTCAGCACCTACTTCATATGCACTAACATCTTCTAATCTAAACTCTTTTAAATATTTTTTTGCTGTTACACCAGCTTTATCAAAATGACCTTTTGCAGGTTTTGTTACATGTTTTGCTTTTGCTTCTACAAAACCAACCTGTATTGCTTCATATCCATCATTTTCTGTTGTTTTTTTCTGTACTACTGTACATGGGCCTGCTTCCAATACTGTTACTGGAATTAAAGCACCGTTTTCTGTGAAAATTTGTGTCATTCCCACTTTTTTCGCAATAATTGCTTTTTTCATTTCTTTCGCACCTCCTGATATTCTACAGCGGATTACTCTTTCCTTATTAATAATGAAAGAATAATCATACTAGCTTTATTTTGTATTACTTACAAAATATTTTTGAGAAAATGCTTTTTTCCTCAAAGGACTTGCTTGAAAGCCCTTTTTGTTTTTTTCATTTCATCATTATATCAACTTTTTTTGACTTTTATTATTTCATCACTTTTAACACAATATCAACACCTGCTGGCAAATCTAATCTGCTCAAAGCATCTGCTGTTTTTGGGCTTGGTGATATAATATCAATCAGTCTTTTATGTGTTCTCATTTCGAATTGCTCTCTAGAGTCTTTATATTTGTGTACTGCTCTTAATATTGTTACAACTTCTTTTTTTGTTGGAAGTGGAATAGGTCCACTTACCTGAGCACCTGTTTTCTTTGCAGTCTCTATAATTTGAGCTGCGGACTGGTCGATCAACTTATGATCGTACGCTTTTAGACTGATTCTGATTTTTGGGTTAGCCATAAAAAAAGTCCCCTCCTTTTCGCACTATTGAACTTCAGCACGACAAGCGGTGACTGCACACTCATTCGGACGTATCTCGCAACGTAAAGATACACAGAACTATCCTCTTTTTTTGAGAATATCTTTTTCCTATATTCAGTACAGTGACCATGTCGCCCGGTTTCTTGAACTGGACATCGCTCCTCAGAAAAACCTGCACACAACTCGTTTTGTATGCCGCAACCTTCTGTATCATCGCTCGTATGTCACAACGTAATTCAGTATACATTAAAATCCATTTGTTTGCAAGTATTTTTTTTGACTTTGTTACAAAAATATTGTAATAATTTTCACAATAATATTGTGTCTTTTTTAGATGAATTGCACAAACACACTTTTTTTTCTTTTCATTTTACATAAAAAGTCTTTCCCATTTTAAAACAATTTATTCAATGTCTATGCCTATTTTTTCATGGTGTACTGCCATCAAAACCATAAATAATACTTCAAATTCTTCATTTCTTAAAAATCTTAACATTTTTTCAAATTTTTCATCTGTCATACGTTCTGCTCCAACACCACATATTAAAAAAAATTCTTTTGGGTTAGATAATATCCAGCGCATCACTTTTGTCATTTTTCTCTTTCTTCTTAATCTTATTTTCATAAATATTCCCTCCTTAATAAAATATATTGTTTTTTATTAAGTTATTATAATATCAAAATAAGATAAAAAATTTCGCTATAACGAAACTTCTAGTTTATAAAAATAAAATTTTAATTTTATTTTATTAATATGTATGTTATTATATAAATATATTATATAAGGAGTAAGATACTATGTTATACGCTACACATTGTGATTTTGCAATAGATTTATTGATGAAAAATGGATATATTTTATATATGGATATTTCTGGGATAAATCATATTTATTGGAGAGCAGTAAATTATAATAATAATAGTACACTAGTTGCTACAGATATTTTAAGATTATTAGCCTTAATGATTATAAAAGAAGATTGGGATTCTAAGGATAGTGTTTTTAATTATTATGATGAATGGATAAAATAACAAAAAAGAGGTGTTTTTATTATATGGGATTAGTTGACCAAGAAAATACATATAATTTTGCTATTGATAAATTGATACAATGGAAATATGAAGTTTTTGTGATAGATAGACAAGCAGAATTTAACAAAGAATATATATGGATAGCCAAAAAAAGTGGAAAAAGTTTTTCTGCTACTGACCCATTAAAATTATTAGCGATTGTGGCATTATATCAGGAATATGGGGAAGAATTTTATGCAGATAAATTACACAAAGATATATCAAATAAATTTTTAATACTTTAATAAAGAAAGAAGTTTTATAATTATGAGATTACCAGAAAATTATGATAAATTTAACAATAACGCATATAATTGTGCCATTGACAAATTAAAGAAAATGGGATATAAAATTTATGTTAAAATTGAAGAACCTGATTATTACAAATGGTTTGAAAAATATTTTATTTGGACAGCAGAAAAAGATGATAAAAAATTTGAAGAATTAGACCCTCTAAGATTATTTGCAATTGTAGTTTTGGCGGATGAATATATCTCTATATTATCAAATGAATATGATGATATTCCTAGATATTTTGAACTAGAACCAGTTAAAGAATAAAAATTATAAGAACATTGAATGAAAATTTAAGTAAAACTATTAAATTAAAACTAAATTTTATATAGGCATATTACATAACTATAAATAAAGAGGGCTTTTGGCCCTCTTTACTATCTATGTTTTTCTAAATATTGCCTTGCCGCTTTTTCTGCTTGTTCCACTCCAATATGATATTCTCTTGCTGTCTTTTCTTCACATTCTTCCAACACCCTTTTAAAATATTTTTTTATCATTTCCTCTCCGCTTTCTTCATCTTCACTTACCACAATTTTATTTACATCTATTTTTGCCAATTCTGGTACAACATCTAATGAACAAGCATATATAATATGATTAATATCTGTTTTTGTATACTGTTTCATATGCTCCAAATTATATCTTGTTACATATGCTTGCGGTCTTACCGCACTCAACGCTGTTAAAAACACAAACACTACTACAAACAAATATTGATATAATCTTTTTTCTTTATGGAATATGGTATATACCACTCCTGCCATACTTACTGCAAGCATTGCCAAAAACCAAAGTACATACATTCTCATCACTGTCATATGATATGCCTTCACATACAACACCATTCTATAAAATGATGATGCCATCATAATAAAATTACATACAGAAATCGCTATCAATACACCATTCAATATTTTATTTTTTCTAAATTTCCAATTACATACTACTACCATTAAAAAGTTTATCAAACTTACAAAAAGCAGTTCAAAAAATCCTCTTCTAGCATAACTAGCATATGTAAATTCCTCTGGCAATTTTCCCTTTCCTATAAACAAATACCATATCTGTATACTACAGAAAAGCACATATACCACAAGCAACACACTCGTAAACGTAATAGCAATAATAGGTTCTGCTTGTTTACTTTCTTTTGTTTTCTGTGACACTTCTTTTCTTGCTAATCCTGACACAAAACAATAAAACAGCCAATAGCCTAACACAAATAAAAATGTTACTGCAATGACATTTTGAGGTAAAAACAAATTTCCTACCAATTTAATTATCATATTCGCAAAAACACCATCTGCTGACATCAGCATTGCTACAATCAAAAATGTCAAAGGCAATGCAATACCTAATCCTAATATGATATACGACCACTTTTGATTTTTTTGTTCCTTTTTTTTCATCTGTTCAATAAAATTTTCTACAGGGTCAAATAAACTTGCCACACTACCAAAAAGTAACAAAAACAAATTATAAATATATGTTTTTAAACTCCATAATTTATCTTCATAAAATTGATGCAGCATCATCATAAAAAACAAAAGTAATATCATTTTTTTATGCCAAAAATGTAAAAAACTTTGGTCTGTCCATAGCATAAGCACATTCATTATAATTATCATAACAATATAATAAATAGTATCTTTTTTGACCGTTACTTCCCATAACTTCAGTACTACAAAGCAACAACCTATTTGTCCTAACGAAGCTACAAAAACACCTATACCTGTACGAATTTTATATGTTCCTATTACATAAAAAAATGCAAAACATATACTCGTTAATACAAAATTCCAAAATTTCTGTTTTATCTTTTGTTGATATTCTGTTTGTTTTTTTGTTTGTTGTTGTGTTGTTTGTTGTTCTTTCTCCAATATCTTTTGTAATTCTTGTTTTTCATTTTCTATTTCTTGTTGTTCTATTTCTTTTTTTTGTTCTTCTCCCATTTTTCACTCCTCCTCTATAAATTCTAATATATCTCCTGGCTGGCAGTTCAATGTTTTACATATGCTTTCTAATGTAGAAAAACGTATTGCCTTTGCTTTATTATTTTTTAATATAGATAAATTTGCCATGGTTATATCTACTTCTTTGGCTAACTCTGTTAAGCCCATTTTTCTTTGTGCCATGACCACATCTAAATTTACACGTATTCCCATGTTTTTCCTCCTATATGGTCAAGTCATTTTCTTGTTTATAATTTACAGCCTGTTGAAATACTTTTGATAATACAAAGCTAAACAGCCCTGCTATAAAAAATATAATAATAATAACAACAGTAGAAGGTGTTACTGTATAAAACAACCTTATTGTAGTTGCTATAGAAGTAGCAATACTATAATATCCCATTCTTTTCAAGCTAATTACATTTTGTTGTATAAAACAGTTTTGTTCTAACACCGTTTGAAACATTTTTCTTAATTCTCCTATTATCATTACTGCAAACACTCCTGCTACAAAAAATAATATACACATTGCTATAAAATGTGTTTGAAAAACAGTATACCACTTTCCCATATATTGAAAAGCAACAGGAATACTAGCACAAACTACACAACCGCCATAATACATCAAATCCAACAGCCATTTTACACATTGTTCCAATTTCATTTATTCTTCCTCCTATCTATCACTACTATAACACAGTATTTTTTGTTTTTCAATATTTTTTTATTGTTTTTCAATAAATATTTTCTTTTTATCAATAAACAATGTTCTTTATTGTAAAATACAGTAAAATATGATAGTATAATACCACTAATAATTAAAGGTGGAAAATACTATGAATAAAAAAACAGTCGTTGTAGGAATGTCTGGAGGCGTAGACAGTTCCGTTGCAGCATATTTATTAAAACAGCAAGGATATAATGTAATAGGCGTTACTATGCAAGTGTTGCCAAAAGAAATGGGAACAACTTCTGCTGAAAAAGACGCTTGGGAAATTGCTCACCAATTAAATATTCCTTATTTCACTATTGACTTCAGAAAAGAATTTCAAAAAAATGTAATTGATTATTTTATCTCAGAATATCAGCTGGGACATACTCCTAACCCTTGTACTGTATGCAATCGTTGTGTAAAATGGGAAGCTCTTTTACAATTTAAAAATCAAATTGGTGCTGATTTTGTTGCTACAGGACATTATGCTCAAATTGTAAAACACCCTCAAACACAACGCTATACATTAAAAACTTCTGTTACAGATAAAAAAGACCAAACATATGCCCTTTACAATTTAACACAGCAACAATTACAAAATACTTTAATGCCTGTAGGAGCATATCACAAAGAAGAAATTAGAAAAATTGCAGAACAAATTAATGTCAAAATCTCTCAAAAAGCAGATAGTCAAGAAATTTGTTTTATACCAGATGATGATTACAGCAATTTTATACAAACACAGACAAATACAACATATCCTTCTGGCAATTTTGTGGATTTAGAGGGAAATATATTAGCAAAACATAAAGGGATTATTCATTATACAGTGGGGCAAAGAAAAGGACTTGGCGTTTCTTTTGGCAAACCTATGTATGTTTATGCCATTGATGCAGATAAAAATGAAGTAATACTTTGTGAAAATGATGCACTATTTCAAAAAACACTTTATGCAGACAAATTAAATTTTATGGGAATAGAGAAAATAGAAAATGGTATGCGTTTACAGGCAAAAATACGCTATCATCACAATAAGGCTTGGTGTACTGTTTATATGAAAAATCAAAATGAAATAGAATGTATATTTGATGAGCCTCAACGTGCTATCACACCAGGACAAGCAGTTGTATTTTATGATGAAGAATATGTTGCTTGTGGTGGTACAATTATCTGTTCAAAATAATTTTTATTAAGGAGGAAATAAAATGATTTATTCTGATTATCATATGCACACAAATTTTTCTTCTGATAGTGATACTGCTATGGAAGATATGATTGAAAAAGCGATATTACTAGGACTAAAAGAGATTGCTATTACAGACCATTTAGATTATCAATATCCTGACCCAGAATTTCCTTTTTTGCTTGACTATGATGCCTATACAAAAAAAATACAACAAATGCAGCAAAAATACAGTGATAAAATTATCATTCGCAAAGGTGTAGAATTTGGTTTACAATGTCATGTCAAAAAAGAAACAGATGATTTTTATAACAATGGTATATTTGATTTTGTAATAGGTTCTACACATTGTGTAAAAGGTTTGGAACTTTACGGAAATTCTTTTTATGAAGGTAAAACACAGCATAATGCCTATTTAGAATATTTCGAAGACTTATACAACAATGTAAAAATTTATGACTGTTTTAATGTATATGGTCATATAGATTATGTCAATCGCTATGGAAACTATGACAACAGAAATTTGAATTATAATGAGTTTAGAGAAATTATTGACGAAATATTAAAACTTTTAATCAGAAAAGACAAAGGAATAGAACTCAATACTTCTGGTATTAAATATGGTTTAGGTTATATACACCCTAAAATTGAAATTTTACAGCGTTATAGAGAATTGGGAGGAGAAATTGTTACAATAGGTTCTGACGCACATTCTCCAGAATATATTGCCTCTCATTTTAAAGATGCCTATAAATTGTTACAAAATGCAGGATTTAAAGCATTTACTCTTTTTGAAAAACAGCAACCTCGTTTTATAGATATTCCGTTATAAAATGTAGTAATATTATAAAAATAGAATGTACAAAAAACATTTCATAATGGTATAATATTGTTAAAGCATAGAAAGGAATGATGTTACTATGATGCCACAAGAAAAAAAAGAAATCATTGATGAATTAAAACAAGCCATGCAGGAACAAATACAATGTGGTATGAAAGAAGTACTTGATGTTGTAAAAGATAGCTATTCTATTTTGAATGATAAAATAGATACCGTTAAAGCTGATTTACAAGAGGTAAAAACTAGAGTAACCAATGTCGAAAACAGATTGACTAACATTGAAGATAGATTGACCAATGTTGAAGATAGACTGACCAGCGTTGAAACAAAAATTGATGTTATGTCTGAAGACATTACGTCTATAAAATTAAAAAGCAACAATTTTGATACTGCTATTATGTCACACACTTATGATATAAACCGTTTAAAAAAAGTAAACTCCCTCTAATACATAGAAGGAGTTGCTCTCATCAAATTACATACAAATTAATAGCACAATAAACATTTTACAAAGGCACTTGTTTTTACAGGTGCTTTTTTATTGCCATTTCCAGCTTACAGGATATTTATTTTTTAATCGCCCATTTTGTAGTTTTGCCCAACCTAATGTATAGCCATCTACACAAACAATACACCAACCATTTCTTTGTTCTGGTACTGAAATACTTTCTCCTTTTAAATACCTTATAGCATACTCTTGTTTTGAATTAAAATCAATATAATTATTGACATCATTCTTATTTAGTGCAAGTGCAAAAGCATGAGAAGGTTCAAATCTATTTTTTTTAAATGTTCCTAACTGTAAGCCACTTCTTAACACTCTAAGCCCTTTTAGCATCGGCACATTTTCAGGAATATAGTATAAATCATCACCATACATTTTATAAATTCCCTTCGTTTTTTGCCAATTTGGTTTTAATACTTGTTTTTCAAATTCCCAAAAAAGTGACATTCTATTATCAATTTGTTCTCTTTCTGTTTCGAAAATACTATTTTTATGCTCTCCTTGTTTCTGAAGCAATGCCAAAAAATGTCCTTCTCCTTTTATTTTATGAGGAAATAACCTTACACAGCCTTCTATCATTCCCTTTTCAAATCCCCATTTTGTTTCTATAGGTACAATGGTAAATTCTTTATGACATTGTAAAAACTCTTTTATAATATATTCATTTTCCTCTGGAGAAAATGTACAAGTAGAATATAGCATCATTCCACCTGCTTTCAGCATCACAGCACAACATCGTAATATTTCTTTTTGTTGTGTTATACAATATGTTATCAAATCATTATTCCATTTTTTTATCATATCACTATCTTTGCGAAACATACCCTCTCCAGAACATGGTGCATCTATTAATATTTTATCAAAATACTGTTCAAAACGTTCTGAAAGTCTTTGAGGTGTTTCACTCATTACAATACTATTTGTAATACCAAAGCATTCTATATTTTTTAAAAGTGCTTTTGTTCTGCCTGCACTGATGTCATTGCTTACTAATACACCTGTTTGTCCTAATTTTGCCCCCAACTGTGTACTTTTTCCTCCAGGTGCAGCACAAACATCAAGTACACATTCTCCTTTATTTATAGGTAATATAGCTGCGGCTGACATAGCACTTGGCTCTTGTATATAATATAGCCCTGCGGCATAATAAGGGTGTTTCGCTGGACGTACTTTTTCATCACAATAATATCCTTCCTCACACCATGCTACTTGTTCTGTATCAAATATTCTTTTTTTTAAAAATTCTTCTTTACTCCACTTTAATGTATTGATACGTATTCCTGCATATCTTTTTTGTTCAAAGCAATTCAAATATTGTTGAAATTCCTTTTCCCCCAAAAGTTTTTTCATATTTTCAATATACTGTTCTGGCAAATTCATAATAAAACCACCTATTTTTTGTTTTAATAAATATTGTTTATCATACAAAAAATACAATATTATTACAATACTTTTTTCTTTACAAAACCTCTTTTTTTCGTTACCATAATAAAAATACCATTTTGGGAAGGAGTTAAACTATGGCAAAACAACACTGGAAAGCAGGTACTGTACTCTATCCTGTACCTGTAGTAATGGTTTCTTGCGGAAATATGGAAGGAGAAAAAAATATTGTTACAGTTGCTTGGACAGGTACAATAAACAGCGACCCTCCTATGACATATATTTCACTGCGTCATTCTCGTCATTCTTATGATATTATAAAGCAATCTAAAGAATTTGTTATTAATTTAGTCACAAAAAAATTGACTTTTGCCTGCGACTACTGTGGTGTCAAAAGTGGCAGAGATATAGACAAATTTAATGAAATGAATTTAACTGCTGTAAAAGGGGCAAAAGTTTCTGCTCCTATTATATATGAAAGCCCCATCAATATAGAATGTATTGTGAAAGACATTATACCACTAGGCACACATGATATGTTTTTAGCAGAAGTTGTAAATGTTTCTGTAAGTGAGCAATATTTAGACCAAAGGGGAAAATTCCATTTTAACAAAACAAATCCTATTTGTTATTCTCATGGCTGTTATTACGCATTAGGAGAAAAATTAGGGAGTTTTGGCTATTCTGTCAAAAAGAAAAAAACAAAAAAAAGAAAATCATAAAAATAATAGGGAGGATTTCAATGATAGAAAGAATGACACCTTTCTAAGTATGGAGCAAATACATTATTATGTAAATCTAAAGCCCATACTGATGAAAGGATATGAATGAAACACAAAAACAAATTTTATACTGGGAACAACAGCAATACAAAAAAATTATCAAAAAAATGTATGCACCAAAACAATGCAGAGGAAATCCCAGAGAAAAAGCATTTCAAGATTTTAGACATCATCGTATCACAGGACATTGGTATAAAAAAGAAGCAAAATACATTCGAAAAATGACAAACAGAAAATTTCGCAGAATGTTAAAACAAAACTTATATCATCAGGCATATTATAAACCTAGAAACAGAGATTATAAAACTTATGGTTGGCTTACTTGGTAACAAAAAAGACATTGAGAGCAGTATTCTCAATGTCCTTTTTTTATTATTTCAATATTATTTTAATTTTAACCAATTTGCAATAACGATTTTTTGTACTTCTGAAGTACCTTCATAAATTTCAGTGATTTTTGCATCTCTCATCATTCTTTCAATAGGATATTCTCTTGTATATCCATATCCGCCGAATAACTGTAAGCATCTTCTTGTTACATCACTTGCAGTACTACCTGCCAAATATTTTGCCATAGAAGACAAATGGCTATAAGGTCTATGAGCATCTTTTTCACAAGCTGCTTCATATACAAGCAATTTTACAGCTTCTACTTTTGTCGCCATATCTGCTAATTCAAATTGTGTATTTTGGAATTGACCTATTTTTTTGCCGAACTGTTTTCTTTCCATAACATATTTAATACATTCGTCAATAGCACCTTCACTAATGCCCAATGCTTGAGAAGCAATACCAATACGTCCAGCGTCTAATGTTTGCATAGCAATTTTAAAGCCTTGTCCTTCTTTTCCTAATATATTTTCTTTTGGAATACGACAATTTTCAAATACTAATTCACAAGTTGCTGAACCTCTGATACCCATTTTTCTTTCTTTTTTACCAAATGAAAAACCAGGTGTACCTTTTTCTACAATAAATGCAGAAATGCCTCTTGTGCCTTTTGAAATATCTGTCATAGCAATAATAACATAAGTATCTGCATATTCTCCATTTGTAATAAATATTTTTGTGCCGTTAAGTACATATTCATCACCATCTAACACAGCCTTTGTCTGCTGCATAGAAGCATCTGTTCCTGCACTAGGCTCTGTTAAACCAAAAGCACCTAATTTTTCGCCTTTTGCCAATGGCACTAAATATTTTTGTTTTTGTTCTTCTGTACCAAATTGGAATATTGGCTGACAGCACAATGATGTATGTGCAGAAACAACAACTGCTGTAGTAGCACATACTTTTCCTAATTCTTCTACTGCCATAGAATATGCTAAATTGTCTGCTCCAGAACCGCCATATTCTTTTGGAAATGGAATACCCATAAATCCATATCTAGCCAATTTTTTTACAGTTTCCACAGGGAAACGTTCTTGCTCATCTAATTCCTCTGCTAAAGGTTTTACTTCTTCTTCTGCAAATTTTTTGTACAAATCTTTCAGTAACAAATGTTTTTTTGATAAACTAAACTCCATAAAACTGTCCTCCTTCGACAAACAAACAAATATTTGCAATATCTTTGCAAAAGTACCAAATAATAAAACGACATTTTGTTTTACTACGATACCAAAAAATCGCCTTCATTGCCAATCTATTCACATTATACATGATTTACACAAAAATTTCTATAGTGTTTTGAAAAAAATGCAATAAAATTTATAGTAAATATTATACTATTTATAAAATATCCTCTAATTATTTTGAAATATTTTATTTTTTTTTGTTAACATATATTATATCTTCTTTTTTTGCAATTCTTGTGTAAAAAGCGGTTTATATACCAGTTTTGTCCCTATCCTAACACTTTCAAACAATGTAATGCAGTCCACTTTAAATTGCTTTTGTTCTACAAGCACGGACTTTTGCATTTGTATAAAAGAATGATATGGTACTGCCTGTCTTGCTAATGTCATATGTGGGCTTAATTTTTTCTTTTCTCTTGCAAATCCTTGTTTTGATAAACTTCTTTGTAATCCCTCAAATAAATGTAGAAGTGCACCACTTTTTTCTACACCTGCCCATAATACACCTGTTTCTCCTCTTTCAAATACGCCTAACTGTTTCAATGTCAATGTAAATGCTTTATTTCGTATTGCTGTTTCATATACAGCTTGTTTTAAGTCTTCTATTTCTTCTGTTCTTGTTTCTCCTATAAAATGCAGTGTCATATGAAAATTATCTTTTTCTGTAAAATTTCCTTTTTTACACATTTGACGACATTGTTGCTGTATTTCAAATAATGTCTGTTTCATTTCTTCATTCATAGCAATCCCTATAAATGTCCTCATTCTGTCACTCTCCTTATTTAAAAAATAGGCTCTTAGTTATACTAAAAGCCTATTTTTATGAATATGATTTATTTACCTACTACTTTTACTGCTGTTTCAACTACGTTTTCTACAGTAAAGCCAAATTCTTTAAACAATGTACCTGCTGGAGCAGATGCACCAAATTCATCTATTGTAATGGTTGCTCCATCTAATCCTACATATCTGTGCCAACCAAATGAAGATGCTGCTTCTACTGCTAGTCTATTTCTTACTGCATTTGGTAACACGCTTTCTTTATATTCTTGTGATTGTTTTTCAAATAGTTCAAAACTTGGCATACTGATTACTCTTGCTTTTATGCCTTTTTCTGCTAATACATCATATGCTTTATATATCAATTCTACTTCTGAACCACTTGCCATAAGCAATATATCTGGTGTTCCTTCACAATCTTTCAGTACATAAGCACCTTTTAATGCTTCTTTACCTGTGCCTTCAAGCAATGGTAAATTTTGTCTTGTTAATATCAATGCGGTAGGAGTTGTTGAAGACATCAGCCCTGCCAACCAACCTGCTGCTGTTTCTCTTGTATCACAAGGGCGAAATACAGTATAATTTGGCATGCTTCTTAATGCTGCTAAATGTTCTACTGGTTGATGCGTAGGGCCATCTTCTCCTACACCTATACTATCATGTGTCATAATGCTTATTACTGGCAATTCCATCAGTGCAGACATTCTCAAGCCAGATTTCATATAGTCACTAAATACAAAAAATCCTGCAATATATGGTCTCAATCCTCCATGTGCTGCCATACCATTTGCCATTGCTGTCATAGCAAATTCTCTAATACCAAAGTGAATATTGCTTCCTTCTGGTGTTTGTGCAGAATAATATGGTCTATCTTTCATAACAGATTTATTAGAAGGTGCTAAATCCGCAGAACCACCCATTAAATTTGGTACTGCTTTTGACAATTTCTGTAATACTTTTTCAGATGATGCTCTTGTAGCAATATCTCCTTCATATGTCCAATAATCTTCATCATTTAATAAGTCTACTGGCAATGTATCACTATGCCAAATTTCCCATTCTTTTGCTAATTCTGGATTTGCTTTTTTATATTGTTCAAAAAGTGTATTCCACTCTTGTTCTTTTTTTGCTCCTTCTAACTGCAATGTTTTCATATGCTCTGCTACTTGTTGTGGTACAGCAAAGCTCTCTGTTTCTGTCCAACCTGCATTTTGTTTTGCTGCTTTGATTTCTTCTTCTCCTAATGGTTCTCCATGTGCAGATGCTTTTCCTTGTTTATTTGGTGCACCATAGCCAATAATGGTATCTATTTTAATAATAGATGGTTTTGATTTCTCTCTTTTTGCAAATTCTATTGCCTTAGCAATGGTATTGATGTCTGTACCATCACTCACTTCTTGTACGTGCCAGCCATATGCTTCAAAACGTTTTAATACATCTTCTGTAAAAGCAATATCTGTACTGCCTTCTATTGTAATGTTATTAGAGTCATAAAGCAATATCAATTTTCCTAATCCCATTGTTGCTGCTAAAGAAGCTGCTTCTGATGAAACGCCTTCCATCAAACAGCCATCTCCACACATTACAAATGTATAATGGTCTACTATTTTATATTCTGGTGTATTAAATTTTGCTGCTAAATGTTTTTCAGCTAATGCAAAACCAACTGCATTGGCAATGCCTTGTCCTAAAGGCCCTGTTGTAATTTCGACACCTTTTGTCCATTTATATTCTGGGTGTCCTGGTGTCAAAGAACCTTTTTGACGAAATTGTTTTAAATCTTCTATTGTTAAACCATAGCCAAACAAGTGCAAAAGAGAATACAGCATAGCTGAACCATGTCCTGCGGACAATATAAATCTATCTCTATCTGCCCAGTTTGGATTAGCTGGATTATGTTTCATTTCTCTTGCCCAAAGTGCATATGCTGCTGGTGCTGCTCCCAGTGGCAATCCAGGGTGACCACTATTTGCCTTTTGTATTGCTTCTGCTGAAAGAAAACGAATGGTATTTACAGATAATTGTTCTATTTGTTCCATAAAATAACTTCACTCCTATATTTTATTTTTTATGACTTATTTTTTAGGTACTGTTTCCCAATCTTTCAAAAATCTTTCAATACCAATATCTGTTAATGGGTGTTTTGCCATTTGTACAATAACATTATAAGGAATTGTTGCAATATGACAACCTACTCTTGCAGCATTGATAACATGGAGAGGATTTCTTATACTTGCAGCAATAATTTCAGTAGATATACCATGTACAGCAAATATATCCACAATTTCTTCAATTAAATTCATTCCTTCTGTTCCAATATCATCTACTCTACCAAGGAAAGGACTAACATAAGTTGCGCCTGCTCTCGCAGCCAAAAGTGCTTGTGTTGCAGAGAATATTAATGTGACATTTGTTTTAATACCTTCTGCTGTTAATATTTTTACTGCTTTGAGACCTTCCAATGTCATAGGAATTTTTATAACAATATTTTTATGTATTTTTACTAATTCTCTCGCCTCTTTTACCATACCTTCATGCTCTAAGCTGATAACTTCAGCACTAATAGGGCCATCTACTATTGTTGTAATTTCTTTTACTACTTCTACAAAATCTCGTCCTTCTTTTGCTATCAATGAAGGATTTGTTGTAACGCCACAAATTACACCTAAATCATTCGCCTCTCTAATATGTTCCACATTTGCAGTATCAATAAAAATTTTCATAATGCCTCGTCCTTTCTTTTACCATTTTTTATTTATAGTTTCATTTTATAGCATATTTATCAAAAAATCAATGTAAATATCGCAAAGTATTTGTAAAAAAACAATAATTAATTTATTTTATAAAAGTATTTTATAAAACTATATTAAAAAAGAGCCTCATTAAAATTTTGAGGCTCCTCACAATTATACATTATGCAGATGTTCTATATCATCTACTGGTTTTTTTAATCCTTCTATAACGATATTATTTTTCTGTGCATAATCCCACAATGCAGCGTGAAGTGCTTCTTCTGCTAAACACGAACAATGTACTTTTACTGGTGGCAATCCATCTAATGCTTCCATAACAGTAGCATTTGTAATTTCTAATGCCTGTTGTATATTTTTGCCTTTTATCAGTTCTGTTGCCATAGAACTTGTTGCGATTGCTGCACCACAGCCAAATGTTTTAAATTTTGCATCTTTTATAATACCATTTTCTACAGTAATGTACACTTTCATAATATCTCCGCATTTTGCATTTCCTACTGTACCTACGCCACTGGCATTTTCAATTTCTCCCACATTTCTTGGGTTCATAAAATGCTCCATAACTTTATCGCTGTATTCCATCATTATAATATTCCTCCGTATATTAATATTATTTTTTCTCTTTTAAAAATGTTTCATATAATGGTGACATATCTCTTAATTTTGACACAATCATAGGCAATTCTTTCAAAACAGTATCTACTTCTTGCTCTGTATTATAATGTTCTAATGTCATACGCAAAGAACCATGTGCCTTTTCGTGAGGCAATCCTATTGCTAAAAGTACATGAGAAGGGTCTAATGAACCAGAAGTACAAGCGGAACCACTTGATGCTGCAATTCCTTTACTATCCAAAAGTAGTAGCATAGCTTCTCCTTCTATAAAATCAAATGATATATTGCAATTTCCTGGCAATCTATCTGTTGGGTGTCCATTTAGTTTACTATAAGGAATATTTTCTAATATACCATTTATTAATTTATCTCTCAAAAATACAAGTTTTTTTGTATTTTCCTCTATTTCTTCATTTGCCAACTCTATTGCTTTTCCCAATCCTACAATACCTGCAATATTTTCTGTTCCTGCACGTCTTTTTTTCTCTTGTGCTCCTCCATGTATAAAAGGCTGTATTGCAACTCCTTTTTTAATATAAATTGCACCTATTCCCTTTGGTGCACATAATTTATGTCCCGACAGAGAAAGCAAATCAATATTCATTTCTTTTACATCAATTTTTACATGACCTACTGCCTGAACAGCATCTGTATGAAAATAAATGCCTTTTTGTCTTGCAATTTCTCCAATTTGTTTAATAGGTTGTATTGTACCAATTTCGTTATTTGCAAACATTACAGAAATCAATATTGTGTCTTTACGTATCGCCTTTTTTAAATCTTCTAAACGAATTTTACCATATTCATCTACTGGTAAATAAGTGATTTCAAATCCTCTTTGCTGTAAGTATTCGCAAGTGTGTAATATCGCATGATGCTCTATTTGTGTTGTAATAATATGTTTTCCTTTTTTCTGCATTGCCTCTGCAATGCCTTTCAATGCAAAATTATCACTCTCTGAGCCTCCTGCTGTAAAATAAATTTCTTCTGTATCTGCATTTAATGCCTTTGCAACTTGTTGCCTTGCCTTTTCTAATGCCTTTTTGCTTTCTCTTGCTATAGTATATACACTTGAGGCATTACCATAATACTGCATAAAGTAAGGCAATATTTCATCATATACCTCTTTTCTTACTGGTGTAGTTGCTGCATTGTCAAAATATATATTTGTTTTCATTCAAAATACACTCCTTATTTTAAATTATTTTTAAAGTAATAGGACATATCGTATTTGTATATATCATATAATTCCTATATGAATTATATGATATATAGTATCACCCTTTTTATACTTTGTCAACCGCTTTCATTTTTAATTTTTTGACACAAATCAAAATAAAGGTTCCTAATTTTTACACACAAAATACTGTCAAAATGTTACTCATTACTATATAATATTACAATAAACTTCATAATTTATCTTAAAACAAAAAAAATACCACAATAATCATGACATTGTATTCCCGTATAAAGTTTTTCAAAATATAATAGATGATATTGGATAATTTGTTGTGTGTGAATGTCCTTACTATAAAACAACACTACTAACTATACTATGCAGAAAAATACAAGAGGTGAGTCCTATGCAATTTAAAGACCGATTAAGAATGTTAAGAAAAGAAAAAAAAATGACACAAATGCGTTTAGGTAATTTACTCAATTATGGCTATACTGCTATAGCAAATTATGAATCTGGAAGAAATAATCCTTGCATTGAAGATTTAAAAAAACTTGCAGCGATATTCAATGTCTCTATGGATTATTTATTATGTGTTAATGATATTCGTCACCCTTATATAAAAGATGATACTTCTAATGAATTCAACGAAGTGCGTCGTTTTTATGCAAAATTATCCCCTAAAAAAATAGATGAACTTCTTATGTTTATGGAATGGCTTGTAGCACGTCCTGAAGAAGAAGAAAATACAGAAAAAGAAAAAAAATCAAAAACTCCAAAAACAGAAGATATTCAGAATGTACAACCAATCAATACTACTTATGAGCAGCCTTCACCTAGACCTATATTACAAGCTGCAGAAGACCCTGTAATATATCAATCAGAAGCAGAAAAAAATGACACAAATAGTTAAAAATTATAATAAAACAAAAAGACAATGCTTTTTCAAATTTACAGCATTGTCTTTTTATTATCTATTGTGTTGTTTTTACTATATTTGCTTGTTCTTTTAATTCTTTTGCCGCTTTCCATGTTGCTTCTGTTATTTTTGCACCACCAATCAATCTTGCAATTTCATAAACAGACTTTTCATTATCAAGTGCTGTTACTGTAGTAACTGTTTTTTGTTGTTCCATATTTTTCTCAATTAAAAAATGATAATCTGCCATAGCTGCAATTTGAGGCAAATGCGTAATACAAATAATTTGATGTGTTTTTGCTATAAAAGCCATTTTTTCTGCCACTTTTTGTGCTGTTCTTCCGCTTACGCCTGTATCAATTTCATCAAATATAAATGCTTCTATATTGTCCGCTTCTGCCAAAACTGTTTTTAATGCAAGCATAACACGTGACATTTCTCCTCCAGAAGCAATTTTTGAAAGTGGTTTTAATTCTTCCCCTGCATTTGCTGAAATCAAAAATTCAACTTTATCTTTTCCATTTTGTGATATTTCTTTTTTATCTTCCACCAATATTACAAACTGACACTGTTTCATTTCCAAATCTTTAAGTTGTTGTTCTATTTCTTTTTGTATCTGTTCTGCTTTACTTTTTCTAATATCACTAATCTGTTGTGCTGTTTGTTGTAATTGCTTTTCTATATTTTTTTTCTTTTGATTTAATTGTTGTGCCATTTCTTCGCTGTTTGACAAAAATCCCATTTCCTCTACTGCATTTTGATAAAATTGTAATATTTCCTTTTCACTATTGCCATATTTCTTTTTTAAATGATATAACAGTTGTAATCTTTCTTCTATATTTTCTAACTCGTCTGTTTGCTCTAGTGCATTATCATCATAATGTTTTAAATCTCTTATGGCATCGTCCATTTGTGCATACACAGAAGACAATGTTTCATAAACACTGTCTATTTTTTCATCATATTCTGTTAAATCTGAAATATATTGCAACGCCTTAGAAAGCTGGTCAATAGCAGAATGTTCTATTTCTGTTCCATGATACAAAAGTTGTAAACTATTTTCTGTTAAATTTTTTATTTTCTCTTTATTTACTAATACATTTCTTTTTTCTAATAATTCCTTTTCTTCTCCTACTATAATATTTGCTTGACCAATTTCATCTATTTGAAATTGCAACAAATCCATTTTTCTTATTCTTTGCTGTTCATCTCCTATCAGTTTTGAAAGGCTTTTTTCTATTTCTTTATATTCCTTATAACAAGCGTCAAAAACTGTCTTTACCTTTTCCAATTCTTTTCCACAAAAACGGTCAAGTATTTGTATTTGTTTTGCTGTATTTAACAATGACTGATGATTATGCTGTCCGTGTATATCCAAAAGCCCTTCTGCACATTCTTTCATCATTCCAACAGTTACAATACTGCCATTGATACGACATACTGTTTTACCTGACTGGTTCATTGTTCTTGTCAAAAGTATTGTACCATCTTGCTCTACTGCTATACCATTTTCATACAATTTATTACATACAGACTGCTCTTTTACACGGAAAATTGCTTCCACAACAGCCATTTTTTCCCCTTTTCTCAAAAAATTACTGCTTGTCCTTTCTCCTAATGCAAAATTAAGAGAATCAATTACCATAGACTTTCCAGCACCCGTTTCTCCAGAAATAATATTCAATCCTTTTTCAAAATCAATATCACTTTCTGTAATAAGAGCTACATTTTTAATATGCAAATGTTCTAACATTTTGTTCTTTCTCCTATTGATTTTTATTGCTAAGAGTATTTTTTACTGCATTGTGTGTATAATTCTATACAGCTTTTCCATAATAGACGCTGCTTGCTGTTGTGTTTTAAAAAGACAAAATACAGTATCATCTCCTGCTAATGTTCCTACAATATCATTTTCCTGCATACTGTCCAATGCTGCACCTACTGCATTCGCCATACCTGCAAGCGTTTTAATTACAAGTGTATTTTGTGCATAATCCATTTTAATTACTGCTTCTTTAAATACTCTCACAGAACGCTCTGCTATTTCAGAATTTGTTCCTGAACTAACAGAATATTTTTGTTTTCCTTTTGCAGTAGCAATTTTTGTCAATCGCATTTCTCTAATATCTCTGGAAACCGTTGCTTGTGTTACTGTAAAACCAGCTTCCTGTAATCTTTTTGCTAATTCATCTTGTGTTTCAATATCATAATTATCTATCAACTCCAAAATTTTTGTATGTCTAGCAACTTTCATAACAATAAGCCCTCCCTTATTTGCCTAGTTTTTCACGTAATACATCATAAAAACTTACTTGATTTGTTTTCATAATTGTTGTAAAATATGGGGATTTTTTTACTTGTACTACATTTCTCCTTTTTAAAGACATAGAACACTGTCCATCTGTACTAACAATAAAATCTTCATTTGCTCTGCTAAATACTTCTACTGTAATTTTATCTTCCGCTGAAACAATAATCGGGCGGCTTGTCAATGTATGGGGACAAATAGGCGTAATTGCAATAATTTCTGCATCTGTTTTTAATACTGGGCCTCCTGCGGAAAGATTATAAGCAGTTGAGCCTGTTGGTGTGCAAATAATAACGCCGTCAGCTCTTAACGTATCTACATATTCCATATTTACAAATATATTAAATTCCAATATTTTAGAAGAAAATCCTCTTGTAATACAAACATCATTTAACGCTAAAAGTCCTTCTATTCTTTTGGGTTCTGCAAAAACAGACGCCTCCAACATCATTCTTTTTTCAATATAGCAATCTCCCTCTAGCACTCTATCAATAGCACATTCTGCATAGTCTTTTTCTTCCGCTGTTAAAAAGCCTAAATGCCCTAAATTAATACCTAGTATAGGTTTACCATATTTTGCACTACGGCGGCCTACTCCCAAAAGTGTTCCATCTCCTCCTAGTGATATTAAAAAATCTGCATTTTGATAGATTTGTTCTTCTTCTTTTCCATATAATTCTAAATTAGTCATTTCTGCTGTTTTTTTTGTTAACATAGGTTCGCAATTTTTATGAAGCAAATAATTTACTAATCTTTTTGTTACAGTAAATTGTTTATCTTTTTCCAAATTCGGCAATATTGCGACTTTTTTCATTTATCTTCCTCCCCTTGTAAGCATTTATGAGAGGCATTGACAACACTTTCTGCCAAAGTATATGCTTCTTCTTTTGTAATCACTGTTTTATTTTTTTGCAAATAAATTAAATATTCAATATTTCCTTCTGGCCCTTTTATAGGCGAAAAACTAATATTATGTATGCCGACATTTTGTTCAGATACATAATCTATCATATTATATATCACTTCTTTATGCACATTTTTATCTCTTACAACACCCTTTTTGCCTACTTTTTCTCTGCCTGCTTCAAATTGCGGTTTTATCAAACAAACTAATTTTGCATCTTCTTTCAACACTGCTAATACCGCTGGCAACACTTTTGTCAATGATATAAATGACACATCTATAGAAGCAAAATCTGCTTTTTCTGCTATATCCTGTGGCGTAATATACCTTACATTTGTTTTTTCCATACAGACTACTCTGTCATCATTTCTCAATTTCCAATCAAATTGACCATATCCTACATCTATAGCATACACTTTTTTTGCTCTATTTTGAAGCATACAATCTGTAAATCCTCCTGTAGATGCACCAATATCTAAACAAACAGTATTTTCTAAACAAATATTAAATTCATTGATTGCTTTCTCTAATTTATAGCCTCCACGACTAACATATTTCATTTTATTTTCTTTTACTACAATATCTGCTGTAACTGCGACTTTTGTTCCTGCTTTTTCTTCTTTTACACCATTTACATAAACATTACCTGCCATAATATATGCTTTTGCCAATTCTCTGGATTTTGCCATATCCTTTTTTACTAACAATATGTCTAATCTTTCTCTCTCAGTCATTTATAAATCCTTTCTCTATGATATTATTATAAATACCTTGTCCATCTAATCCATAAAGCTGATACAATTCTTCTGTGGTACCTTGCTCAATAAATTTATCTGGAAAGCCTAAACGAATGATTTTTACATCATTCACATTATTTTCATTATAATATTCTAATACTTTTGAACCAAATCCACCCTGTATCAATCCATCTTCTATTGTGACAATACATTCGCAATATTGTGTTATTTCTTTTAGCATTTGTTCATCTAATGGCTTTAAAAAACGCATATTTACAATATGTGCTGTAATATCATTTTTTTGTTTTAACAATTCTGCCGCTTGTACTGCAAAGGCAAGCATATGCCCCTCTGCTAAAAGTGCTACTTTATGCCCTTTTTGTATTATTTCACTTTTACCATATACTATTTTCTGTCTATGCTCTTGAAATTGTTCTGAAGCTGTTCCTCTTGGGTATCGTATTGCGATAGGATTTTTAAATTCTACTGCAAAAGCAAGCATATCTTCTAATTCCCATTTGTTTTTAGGAGAAAGAAGCGTCATATTAGGAATATGGCTTAAATAGGCAATATCAAATACACCTTGATGTGTTTCACCATCTGCTCCTACTATTCCTGCTCTATCTATTGCAAATACTACTGGCAAATTTTGCATACAAACATCATGTACAATTTGGTCATATGCTCTTTGCAAAAATGTAGAATAAACAGCAAAAACTGGTATCATACCTTGACAAGCCAATCCTGCCGAAAATGTAACACCATGCTGCTCTGCTATGGCAACATCAAAAAATCGTTCAGGAAATCGTTTTTGAAATGCTAAAAGTCCTGTTCCAGATGCCATAGCTGCTGTTAAAGCTAATATATTTTTATTTTTTTCTGCCAATTCTATCAGTTTTTTGCCAAATACAGCAGAATAGTCCTCTTTATTAGAGCAATTAATAGGTTGTCCTGTTTTAATATCAAATTTTCCCACGCCATGATATTTCCACGACTCTTGTTCTGCATAAGTATAGCCTTTTCCCTTTTTAGTTTTGACATGAATTAACAAAGGACCTCTCATTTGTTTCACATTTTGAAATACTTCTTTTAATTCTTCTAAATTATGTCCATCTACAGGTCCTATATAATGAAAACCCATTTCTTCAAAAAGCATACCTGGCAAAAATAAAAATTTTGCCCCAAAACGCATTTTTTCAAATATAAAATTTGCTGCATTTCCTATAAACGGTATTTTTTGAGAAAAATTTTGAAAGTTTTCTTTTGCTTGTATATATGCGGAGTCTGTTCTTAAATGTGTTAAATATCTTGACATTGCCCCTACATTACTAGATATTGACATTTCATTATCATTTAATATCACAATCAAATTTGTATTTTCTTTTGCTGCATTATTTAGTGCTTCATAGGCAAGTCCCCCTGTCATTGCACCATCTCCTATTACTGCAATAACATGGTGATATTCTCCTTTTAAATCTCTTGCCTTTGCTATACCTAATGCTGCTGAAATAGATGTGGAGCTATGTCCTGCTGCAAAAACATCATATTCACTTTCGTGAGGTTTTGGAAAGCCACTTAAACCATTTAATTGTCTTAATTTACAGAAATATTTTTTTCTTCCTGTAAGTAGTTTATGCACATATGCCTGATGTCCCACGTCCCATACGATTTTATCTGTAGGCAAATCAAAACAATAGTGTAATGCTACTGTTAATTCTACAACACCTAAATTAGACGCTAAATGTCCTCCTGTTTTAGAAACACTTTTAATCAAAAAATATCTAATTTCTTTTGTCAGTTGTTTTAATTCTTTTTCTGTCATATTTTTAATATCTTTTGGAAAATTTACTTGCTTTAATAACATACTCATATCTGCATTCACTCCTCTTTGCAGCAAAATCACAACTGCTTTTAAAACAACAACCCTGTCACCGTTCCCAATATTGCACCTGCAATCACTTCCAAAGGGGTATGTCCCAGCAGTTCTTTTAACTGTTCCTGTGGTGTAATGCCCTGTCTGTGTATTAGTATATTTAAAAGTGCTGCCTGTTTTCCTGCTGCCCTTCTTACACCAGCTGCATCATACATTACTACCAAAGCCAATACTGTACTAATTGCAAAAAAAGGAGAAGAAAAACCTTGATATTTTCCTAAGCTAAATGTTAATGCCATTACTAATGCAGAATGAGAACTTGGCATACCTCCTGAACCATAAAAGCGGGACAAATCTAATTTATCATTTTTTACAAATGATAGTATCGTTTTTAATATCTGTGCGATTGCCCAAGCCAATACTGCTGCCCAAATAGGTTTATTTTGTAATACTTCAGCAAAATTCATAATATCACCTACTTACTTTAATTTGTCCGCTACGATAAATATGTACAAATCTGTAAAAATCTATAATATTTATACTATGGCATTCCTCACAAAATACCTTCCTATTTCAACGTATCCAATTTTGCCAAAGCTACTTTCGTTTGATATAATACTTCATAGGCTTAAATTCCCCAGTAGCGATAGGTACATATCTGCATTTTCTTTTCAGT
>CAJUJJ010000013.1 GCA_910586765.1 uncultured Clostridia bacterium | reverse complement strand
TTACAACTAAAAACTATTTGTAACATAGATATATTATAAAACTCAACACTTTATAAGTTTTTATTAACAGTTATATACCTCCCTAATTTGTAAAACGAAAATATCAATATAAAGTCTATTTTATTTATTATAATTTGTCAAAAAGTAATTAAGGGAAACTTTACTTGTGAAAAGTTTCCCCAAATACAACTATTTTAACAAGTCAAAAAACGAGTTTTATATTATTATTTAGAACAATCCTACAATATTTCCATTATCATCAATATCAATATTTAATGCAGCAGGTGCTTTAGGTAATCCTGGCATTGTCATAATATCTCCCAAAAGTGCAACAATAAATCCTGCACCAGCAGATATACGTATTTCTTTTACTGTTACAGTGAAGCCCTCTGGTCTACCTAAGACATTAGGGTCATCAGAAAGGGAATATTGTGTTTTTGCCATACAAACAGGGAAGTGTTCAAAACCTAATTTTGTAATTTGCTGCAATGTCTTTTTTGCTGCTGGAGTAAAGTTTACAGTACCTGCTCCATAAATTTCTTTACAAACTTTATTTATTTTTTGCTCTATTGTCATATCATCTTCATATAACAGTGTAAAGTTACTTTTTTTGTTTTCTAATGTGTGCAATACTTTTTTTGCCAATGCTTCACCGCCAGCACCACCATCAGCCCAAACGTGAGCCACTTCAAAATCTGCTCCCATTTGTTCACAACGTTGTTTTACATAAGCAACTTCTGCATCTGTGTCTGCTACAAAGTGATTTAATGTCACAATGACAGGTACATTAAATTTTTGTATGTTTTCAATGTGTTTTTCTAAATTTACAAAGCCTTTTTTCAATGCTTCTAAATTTTCATTGCTCAAATCAGCTTTTGCAACGCCACCATTGTATTTTAATGCTCTTACTGTTGCCACTAATACAACCACATCTGGTTTTAATCCTGTTTTGCGACATTTGATGTCAAAGAATTTTTCAGCACCTAAATCTGCACCGAAGCCTGCTTCTGTAATTACATAGTCTGCTAATTTTAATGCAGTTTGTGTTGCTCTGACACTGTTGCAACCATGAGCGATATTAGCAAATGGCCCACCATGTATTAGTGCTGGTGTATTTTCTAATGTTTGCACTAAATTAGGTTGTAAAGCATCTTTTAACAATGCTGTCATAGCACCATCTGCACCTATGTCGTGTGCTGTTACAGGCTCATCATTATAATTATAGCCAATAATAATTTTGCCTAACATTTGTTTTAAATCTTTTAAATCTTTTGCTAAACAGAATATTGCCATAATTTCAGATGCTACTGTAATCTGAAAACCATCTTCACGAGGTACGCCATGTGCTTTTCCTCCTAAACCGACCACTACTTGACGCAATGCTCTGTCATTCATATCCAATACACGTTTCCAAACAATTCTTCTTACATCAATATTGCAAGCATTGCCTTGTTGAATGTGGTTGTCTACCATAGCAGAAAGTAAATTGTTTGCTGTTGTAATGGCGTGTAAATCTCCTGTAAAATGCAAATTGATGTCTTCCATAGGTACAACTTGAGCATAACCACCTCCTGCTGCACCGCCTTTAATACCCATACAAGGGCCAAGTGAGGGCTCTCTTAATGCTGCAATGGCATTTTTACCCAGTTTTTGGAGTGCTTGTGTTAAGCCTATTGTTACAGTTGTTTTGCCTTCTCCAGCTGGTGTAGGATTGACTGCTGTAACTAATATCAATTTGCCGTTTTTGTTGTCTTTTATTTTGTCATAGTATTCACTGCTGATTTTTGCTTTGTATTTTCCATAACATTCAATGTATTCTGTTGGAATACCTGCTTTTTGTGCGATTTTTTCAATATGCTCCATAGTACATTCTTGTGCAATTTGTAAATCTGTTTTCATGGGGACATCTCTCCTTTTCTTTTTCAAAAGACATAAATTTGTATTTAAAAAAAGCCGACACACTGAGCAGTTTGCCCAGACGGTCGGCATAATTTACAAGTCATACTCCATGTGGTTTTATTTCCACTTCCGTCAGTCATATGACATTAAAGTTATGTTACTATACTCAAATTATTTTGTCAATAAATATCTCTAATGATTTAGGGTAACCGTATAAAAAATATTATATATTTTATAGAAGAATAAAAATATTCAGTTTATCAATAAACTTCCGTTTGCAAAAAATAAAATTTTTTGTCCAACTTTTTTGAAAAAAAGTTGGTAGGGTTTTAGGGACAAAGTCCCTAAGGTCTTTTTATGCTTGCAAGCGTGTTTTTGAAAGGGAAGCAGGCTTTGCCTGATGGGGAAACTTTTCACAAGTGAAAAAAGTTTCCCCAAATATTCTCAGCTTTCGTTAAGTTCATAGTAAACCATTTTTTTTACAATTTACATTATTTTTAAACTTAATTATTATAGTTTTTGCAAAAAAAATTTTATGCAGTTCTCCTACTAATGATTGCATAAAATGTTTTTTGGTTGTATGATGATAAAAAGGGGGAGATATTATGTTGATAGTACAAAGTATAAAACTTACTTGGGACAAAATGGAAAGAGGTGCAAAATTTGCAAATGTACGAAAACAATTTCCTTTTGCCTATCCATTGCCCCAAACAGATACATACGACAATGTCATATTACATAATCAATATTTTTATCAGCATAACACAAAATTGATAAATACATCTCCCAGAAAAAAACTTTATTGCTATAGTTCTATTGAAAAATTGCATTTACATAATATTGCTATCTGCCAAAATCAAAACGAATACGAAATTTGTTATCATAACTATAAAAGAGGACACAATAAAGACTATCATAATATACAATCTCGATATTATAGAAAAGATTGTATCAATGAAGTTGCTTTTACATTAAAACAATATCAATATGGTCGTATCATATGGAATGAACGTAGTATAGATTTTGATGGAATATGGAGTTACAATATTTATATATACAATTTTTATGTTACAGACAAAATACCTCAAAGTGATATTTTTGTTTGTCGTACTCCTGATTTTATTTATAAAAAAATGGCAATGTTATATAGACATTAAAATGTAAATACATTTTTATAAAGTATAAGTTTATAAAATATGCAGTATTTGTATTATCACAAATACTGCATATATAAAATTTGTTATACATCTTTCATTTCTTCCCACTGTTGTTTTGTGAGAAGCACTTTTCTAGGTCTACTACCTTCTTCTTGTCCTACAATGCCTTTTTGTTCTAATGTTTCCATAAGTCTTGCCGCTCTATTATAGCCTATTCTGAACTGTCTTTGCAGCATAGAAGTAGAGGCTTTTTGTTTTTGTATTACAAGTTCTACAGCACTATCAAAAAATTCGTCTTCATTTTCTGTATCTGTGTCTGTTTTTGCTGTTGCTGTAATTTTATCAATCATTTCTTTGTCATATTGTTTTGTGTTGTCAGTTTTTACAAACTGTACAATGCTTTCTACTTCTTTATCTGATAAAAAAGCACCTTGTATTCTGACTGGTTTGCTCATTCCTTGAGGATAGAATAACATATCTCCTTTTCCAAGCAGTTTTTCTGCACCTGTCATATCTAATATAGTACGAGAGTCAATGCCTGAAGATACTGCAAAAGCCAATCGAGAAGGAATATTTGCTTTTATAACTCCTGTAATGACATCAACAGAAGGCCTTTGTGTTGCTATAATTAAGTGCATACCTGCTGCACGTGCCATTTGTGCGAGCCTACATATAGCATCTTCCACTTCTCCAGGTGCTGCCATCATTAAATCTGCCAACTCATCAATAATAATGACAATTTGAGGCATAAAATCACTTTCGCCTTTTTCTTCTTTCATAGCATTGTAGCCTTTTATATCACGTACACCATTTTCTGCAAAATCATTGTATCTTTCTAGCATTTCACGTACTGCCCAATTTAATGCCGCAGATGCCTTTTTAGGGTCTGTTACAACAGGTATGAGCAAGTGAGGAATACCATTATAAATACTCAATTCCACTACTTTAGGGTCTACCAAAAGTAATTTTACTTCTTCTGGTTTTGCTTTATACAATATGCTTGTAATCAGTGTATTGATGCACACACTTTTACCAGAACCAGTTGCACCTGCAATCAATAAATGGGGCATTTTGGCAATGTCTGTTACAATAGGCTGTCCTGTAATGTCTTCTCCCAATGCAAAAGCAAGTTTGGAAGGGAATTTTTGAAATGTTTCACTTTCCAAAACACTTCTTAATGAAACAGATTGTGCTTCTTTGTTAGGTACTTCAATACCTACTGCTGCCTTGCCTGGAATAGGTGCTTCTATACGAATACCAGAAGCTGCTAAATTTAATGCAATGTCATCTGCTAAATTGACTATTTTGCTTACTTTTACACCTTGACTAGGAGAAAGTTCATATCTTGTAACAGTAGGCCCTTTGTTAATTTGTATTACTTTAGCATCTACGCCAAAACTTTTTAATGTTGTTTCTAACTTTTTGGCATTCACAAGCATTTCTGATTTTGACTCGCTACTTTGTACTGCTTGCTTTCTGCTAAGTAAATCAAAAGGAGGAAATACATATTCTTGTTTTGGCTGTTCTTCCGTTTCTGATTGTTCTATTTCTTCTATTTGCTGTTGAGATTGAGACAAATCCTCTGACTGCTCTATTTGCTGTTGAGGTTGAGATAAATCCTCTAACTGCTCTATTTGTTGTTGAGGTTGAGGTAAATCCTCTAACTGCTCTATTTGTTGTTGAGGTTGAGATAAATCTTCTGACTTCTCTATTTGTTGTTGTGGCTGAGATATATCCTCTGTGTATTCTGTTTCTTGCTCCATTTGCTGTTGTTCCATTTGTTCGATTGTCATTTCATCTGTAAATTGTTGCTGTGTATTATCAGTTTGTTCTACATCATATTGTAATTGCTCTTTTTGTTGTTCTGTATGTAATTGTTCTTCTGTTTCTGATTGTTCTGCATACTGTTGCGGTTCAGATGTTTTTGTTATGGTATCTGCTGCTTCTACTTCTTCGGTTTTTTTTTGTACTATTTCGTCTATTTGTTCTGTATCTTCTTCTGCTAGAACAAGTGACAACCCATTACTTTGGGGAGGTTCTTGTTCCTGCTCTGCCCAATCTGCTATAATTTCCATAATATCTTGTGTATTTTGGTTTGCATTTTCCGCTGCTTTTTCTGTTTCTTCTTCAAAATGAATACTGTTAAGCAATGCCAATACATCGGCAATGTCTTCTGTATCACTTTTTAATTGTTCTGTCTGTTCTGGAGATTGTTTTTGTTCTTCTTCTCCTTCAAATATCATATAACGAACAGTGCTTTCTGTATTTTGTTCTGATGTTTTATCTATATTTTGTTTGTCTGGTTGTTTTTCATTTTGTTGTTGTAATTGCTGCTGTTGTTGTCTTTCTAATTCTAATAATTTTTGTTGTTGTCTTTCCAGTTCTCTAAGTTTTTCTCTTTCTATTTTTCTGCGACGTATTTCTTCTCTTTTTTGTTTTTCTTCTTCTATTTGTAACTCTGATTGTGTTTCTATAGTATTTACTGTATTATACTGTGCTTGCTGATACTGTGGTTCTGTAATGTTTTGTTGCTGTTCTGCTAATACTTCACTTTCTGTTTTGCCATAATCAAATATAACTGGCGTTTTTGGTATATTTTCTGAAATAATAGACGGTTCTTTTTTATTTTGAAAGACCATTGCTTCTACAATAGGTGTTTCTTCTCTGTTTTCGTTATAGCCTTCATCTGCACGAAGTAATATATTAAAATTGCCTTTTTGTTTTGATTTATTTTTTATATTTTGTTTTTTCTGTACTTTTTTATGAGGTTTTGGTTGAGGCTGAGGTTTTACTTGTGGCCTTATTTGAGGTTTTGGCTGAGGTTTAGGCTGTGTTTTTGTTGTTTTGGGCACTACTTGTAATGGTATTTCTTTTGATTTCACTGTTTGTATTTGCTGGCGTTTTTCGTGATATTGATTTCTTTTATTTTTTACTCCTTTAAAAAGAGATTTTCCTGTTATCATAATAAGCGAAATCAATAATACAGCACTCCAAATAATACCTGCACCAATTTTACCAAATGCTTTTTTTACAATACCTCCTAATATTCCACCAAAAAGTCCGCCGTTGTTAAATTCTCCCTCTTGATAATAAGATTGTACAATTTCTGCTAAATTTGCCATAATAGATGTTTCAATGGGATTTATAATGTGTGCTAATGCACTAATTGTAATGAGCAAAAGTGCTATTCCTGCAATACGTACTTCTCTATTTTTCTTTTGCTCGCTGCCCAAAAGCCAACTACAATAGGCAATGACTGATAGAGGCAATAGTATGCTACTGATACCGAACAATCCTTTCAGACCATCTCCTAACACACTACCTAATATCCCCATTTTTCTTGTAAGCAAACTAATCAGCACAACAATACAAATAACTACAATAATAATCAATATAACTTCATCTATCATACTGTCACCAAAACGCTGCTGTTGCTGCTGACGTTCTGTTTTTGTTTTTTGTTTCGCCATATATTGCACCTCTTTATGATATATAATATAAAATGATTATAAAAATAAAAAAGAGATTTCCACTTTTTTATTTTTCAAAATCTCCCAATTCTCCAATTTGATATTATACCATAAATCATATTATTTTGTACAATGCTTTTAAATAAAAAAAATAAAAAAAAATAGAGAAATCAGCTTGTCAAAAAAGTAATTTTATTATAAATTTAATGAAAATCTGAAATCTTTGGGGAAACTTTTTTCACTTGTGAAAAGTTTCCCCAACCCCCTTCAAAAACTCTTTTAGAAAATTTAATTTTCTCATTTGTAATATGGAAGTTTATTGACAATCTGATGATTATTCTTCTTTTTTATTTTATAGATATTTTATTTTCCATAAATTTTGATAGCAGATTTTGCCATTTCGGCTTTTCTTAATGCTTGCGACATACTATCTGCAATGGTTGTGATGTGTCCCATTTTACGATTTGGCCTACATTCTTCTTTTCCATAAATATGCAAATAAACACCTTCTATTGTTAGTGCTGTATCTGCTCCTGCTATGTGTGTTTTTCCTATACTTCCTGCTTCTCCTAACAAATTTCGCATTACAACAGGTTTTAATAATTCTGGTGAACCTAAAGGCAGTCCTGTAATGGCTCTGATATGCTGTTCAAATTGGCTAGTAGCACAAGCTTCTATAGTGTAATGTCCAGAATTGTGAGGTCTTGGTGCAACTTCATTGACTGCTACATTTTCTTCTTTATCCACAAACATTTCTACACAAAACATACCCACGCCTTGAAATATTTCCATTACTTTTTTTGCCAATTCAAATGCTTTTGGTATCACTGATTTTGGAACGTTAGCAGGTACTCTTGTTTCAGATAATATACTGTCTTTGTGTATATTTTCTGCTACAGGATATACTTTAATTTCTCCTTTGATACCCCTACAAGCAAGTACAGAAATTTCCATAGTAAAAGGGAAAAATTTTTCAGCCATTAAACTGAATTTTCCTTTTCCTAATTCCGCATATGCTTGTGGTATTTCTTCTTTGCTTTTGAGTAAAAAATTGCCTTTTCCGTCATAGCCACCTGTGCAGGTTTTGAGCATAAGAGGGTAACCAAATTTTTCTGCTGCATTTGCAATATCTCTTTCTGAAGAAACAGTGCAAAATGCAGGAGTAGGTAAACCGTGTTCTAATATCAATTTTTTTTGTGTATATTTATTTTGTATTATTTTTAGACTTTTGGCAGTAGGATATACTTTTTTACCTTCTTTTTCCAATTTTTGTAGTGTATCTGCGTCAATATGTTCAAATTCATATGTCAACACATCTGTTTTTTCTGCTAAAGCTCTAATTGCTTCTTTGTCATCAAAATTTGCTACAATGTGTTCATCTACTAATGTATGAGCAGGGCAATTTGGTGTAGGGTCTAATACTGCAACATAAAATCCCATTTTTTTGGCTTCTTGTATCATCATTTTACCAAGCTGTCCACCGCCTATAATGCCAATTTTCTTATGTATATTTTCCATATTTTTCTCCTCCAATACCATTCATATTGAGGGTTGGTTGTCTGTTTATTTGTAAAACAAACAGACAATTTTAATAAACTGGCTTTTATAAATTACCTTCCCCCAAAGTCTAGGGACAGCTTATGATTTTATGATACATTTTTCATTATCAAATGCTGTCTATTATATATCAATAAACTATTTTAAAAATCCATTTATGATTTGCTGTTCTGCTTCTTTTTCTGTTAATCCTAATGTCATAAGTTTTGTTAATTGGTCACCTGCAATTTTACCTATTGCTGCCTCGTGTATCAATGTAGCATCTAAATGGTTCGCTGTAATTTCTGGTATTGCTGCCACAACACCATTGTCCATAATAATGGCATCACATTCAGAATGTCCATAACATTGTTCGTTGCCGTTGATAATGGAACGGAATACCTGTTTGGAATTGTCTTTTGCTACAGAACGAGAAATTAAATTTGCACTAGAACCTGTTCCGTCTAATTCTACCTCAAAAGAAGTTTCTGCTGTTTGTTTGCCGTGTGTCATAATTTTTTCTTTTATAACAAGTGTTGCTCCATCAGCTAATTTTGCTGTAGATACTCTATTTGTAGAGTCTACTCCTTTTAACTGTACTGTGTCCATTTCCATGTAGCTATTTTCTCCAGCTTCAATATGTGTTTGAGGATTTATAATTCTTTCTCCTGTACCTTCTCCTTCTCCAACGTGTTTTTCTATATATTTCACTTTGGCGTTTTTGCTCAAAAAGAAACGATGTATTCCTTCGTGTATAGAAGCCTCTGCTCCGCTGTTGTGAACACCGCAACCTGCAACAATTACAATATCAGCATTTTCTCCAATATAGAAATCGTTGTATACTAAATCATTTACACCTGCTTGTGTGATAATAGCAGGAATATGAACACTTTCATTTTTGGTATTTTCTTTTACAATAATGTCAATACCAGATTTTCCATCTGTTTTTGGTACAATTTGTATGCTTGCTGTAGAATTTCTGCCTTCACTTTGACCGTTGTTACGTATGTTGTAAGCACCAACAGGAATATCATGCAAATCAGCAACCTGCTCTAAAAGTGATTTTAATATTGCGTCCATTATTCTTCCTCCTTCATAAAGCGGCAGCCTTCTGTTTGGCACAAAAGGCTTGGTAATATTTCTTGTTTTGTACCTTGCTTTGTAATTTCTCCATTGCTTATGACAATAATTTTATCAGCAATATTTAGTATTCTTTCTTGATGAGAAATAATTACAATAGAGCCTTGTATTTCTTGGTGCATTTTTTCAAAAACATTTATTAAATTTTTAAAACTCCATAAATCAATACCTGCTTCTGGCTCATCAAATAAACTAACTTTTGTTTTTCTTGCTAAAACAGTGGCAATTTCAATTCTTTTTAATTCTCCTCCAGAAAGACTGCTGTTCACTTCTCTGTCAATATAATCTCTGGCACAAAGTCCCACTTCTGAAAGATATTGACAAGCAGCGGCGGTACTTAAATTTTCTCCAGAAGCTAGTGCTATTAAATCGTGTACAGTAACTCCCTTAAAACGTACAGGCTGTTGAAAAGCAAAACTGATGCCTGCTTTTGCCCTTTCTGTAATAGAGAGTTGTGTAATGTCTTGTCCATCTAATAGTATTTGTCCGCTCTGTGGTGAAATAATTCCTGCAATCATTTTTGCTAGGGTAGATTTTCCTCCACCGTTTGGCCCTGTAATCACAACAAATTGATTGTCTTCAATGCTCAAACTAATATTTTTTAATATCCCTTCTTTCCCTTCCGCAGAATAGGATATATTTTTTAATTCTAACATAATATTTTCCTCCTAAAAAAGGTGCTTGTTTATTCTCCATAATCTTTAAAATTATAACAATTTCATTGTAAAAATGCAATAGCTACAAACGACACTACTGCTATATTCTGACATAAAACTTTACAAAAATATTTATTATTATCAATACAAATTTAACCATACTTTTCTATTTTTATACGATTTTGCATATAAGAGAAAAAGTTGATACTTTTTGATACTTTTTATTTTCTAGTATAAAGCCATCTTGGTCAAGACAAATAAAGGAATATATTTATATTAAAAATACTGTAAAAAAGAAAGGAGAAAAGTAATGAATTCAGAATATGGTTCTTATACCAAAAATTATAATTTATTAAAACCAGATGACAAAGACTTTTATGACATAGAACATATCAATAGTAATATGGATATTGTTGATGCAGAATTAGACAAATTAGACCAAAAAACAATACAATTAAATGAAGCAGTAGTGGATATTAGTGGATTAATTGGTGTCAAAACAGATACAGGCGGTACAAATACAGAAGGTACTGTTATGGCAAAATTAAATGCTGTATTAGATAAAAATGATGATGCAGAAATTGATATTGATGACATAAAGAAATTGATAGGGCAAACATCAAATTCTGGAGGTACTTCTTCCTCAGGAAGTGTTATGGCAAAATTAAATAAAATATTAGCAGATTGGACAAACAGTAGAGCAGACAAAATTGATACTATAAATAATGTCATTGGTACAACAACAAATACAGGCGGCACAACACAAGCAGGTACAGTAATGGCAAAACTCAATGCTTCTTTGCAAAGTGAAACAGATATTAAAAGTTTGATAGGACAGTCTGCAAATACAGGTGGCACATCAAATGCAGGTACAGCTATGGCAAAACTCAATAAATTGCTTACAGACTGGACAAATGCAAGGGCAGTAAAAATTGATACAATAAATAGTGCTATTGGTACAACAAGTGGTACAGGAGGAACTGCAACAGCAGGAAGTGTAATGGCAAAACTCAATGCCCTTTTAAGTAAAGTATCCAGTGGTGTAGGTATTAAAAGTGTACAAAGAGGTAGTTTTGTAGAAGATTTTAATGTGGAAACAGTAAAAACAACTAAAATTAATATTTCAACTGTTAATCCTCAAAAAACTTTTGTTATTATAAATGGTGGTTTAAGTGCAGGTTATAGTAGTAGTTCCTCAGCAGTAAGAGGATATGTAGGAACTGTTGCTTCTACTTATTTTAATTATTGTGCAGGACGTGCTAGCCTTACAATAGGTGCAGGTACAGTAGGTTATCAAGTGATAGAATTTTATTAAAACTACATTTATGAAATAAGGAGGAGTTATAAATGAGGTATGCACAAATCAATCAAAAGGGCATTTGTATTGCAGATTCTTTTTTATCTGGAGAAGTGATTGCAGAAAATATGATACTTTTAAAAGAAGATGAACCATCACCATTAACAAAAAAATATGTCAATGGTGTTTGGGAAGAGGTCGAACAACAACAAGTACAAATACAGTCAGATACAGAAATCATAATGCAAAGTGTGTCAGAATTAGAATTACAAAATTATGAAGCACAGTCAGAAAGACAAATGTTAGCACAACAAATCAGTAATTTAGAATTGGCAATGTTAGAAGGAGGAAATCGTAATGTATGAAATATTAAAACAAAGATATGAAAGAAATTTTGTGAGAAAAGACCAGTTGCAAAGATATGTAGCATTGGGTAAAATTACACAACAACAGTATCAGCAAATTATTGAAAATAAAAAGTGATAAAAAACCCCTTTGAAGTGAAATTCAAAGGGGAAATTTTTTATTTTACTGTAATATTAAATTCTTGATAATATGTTTTAGAATAGCTATTTCCAGCACCACCATATACTGTAGCAGAAATAACAATATTTCCAGCAGTTCTAGTATATAAATTGGTATGATTTTGTATATATGCACCTGTATTACCAGCATTTACAATTCTCCATTGTATTTCTTTGGCATTGGCGTTATCAGGCTGTATTGTACCAGAAAGCTGTAACATTTCTCCTGCTTTGCAAGTAGTTGGTGTATTGAGTACAATATTGTCTACTTTTGTGTATTTTTCCTCTATAGGTATGATATTGATATGAAATTCTTTTGTAATGTCAGAAACACCATCAATGCCTTTTTCTACAGTAGCACATACTGTAACCACACCTGTACGTTGTGCAGTCAACTCATTGTTTGTTATATTTGATTTTGTGTTGCCATCATTTTTGATGCTCCATTGTATAAAATTATTTGTAGCATTAGAAGGTGTAACATATCCTGTCAAAACGAGAGGCTCATCAATATCCCATACTGTAGGAGAAGTCATTACAATATCTTCTGTTTTTATAAAATTCTTAAATTCATCTTCTACATTGATTATAAAATCCTGTGAAAAATGTTTTGCATTGCCTATACCGTGAAATATCTGTGCTGTTACAATGACAGTTCCTTCTGCATAAGCAGTTAATACATTGCCATTAGAAATAGCTGCACCTGTATTGCCAGCATCTTTTACACTCCAACGGATTGCTTTTTTGCTTGCATTGTAAGGTACTACAGCACCGGATAATGTAATACTTTTGCCTTGATACATATTTGTTGGTACGTTTTCAATGCCTGTTACAGCAACAAAACCATCTGAATGTTGTCCTAGTGTAATACTAGAAGCAATATTTGATTGTTTATTTGTAATCAATTTTTTGATTGTTCCTGTGCCAGTAATTTCGATATTGGTATCTGCATAAAGTTCTTCTATAACAGAACCATCTGCCATATTTATTTTCAATGTATTTGGTACATCAGAAACTTTTAATGTTTGTATTATTTTATTTTGATTTAATTGTACTTCTACTGCTGTGGTGTCAAAAGTGATGTTTTTAATATTGGTGTCAATTTCTAAATTTCTGCCAGTATATTGCTCTACAAGTACATTTTTCAGCATTGTATAGCGGTCACCTTTTAATATAGTGTTTCCTCTAATGGCAATGTTACCTGAAACATTGGTATTACTGTCAAAAAACAGTGTAACAGGTGTTCTGTCTTTACGATAAGATATGACATCATTTTGTATATTGCAGTTTTGAATATTTATAGCATCTCTGCCACCATAAATATTGACATTACCATTTACTGTAACTTCTTTTAGTGTTGCAGATGTGTTTTTTATAGTGTCTTGTATCGTAACGTCATTTTCAATTACAGCATTAGAAAGTGTAGCATTTTGTGCTTTTATTGTAGCACTTCTATATGTTTTTGCTGTAGCATTAAAACCTTGCCCGTCTGTATCTAATATCAAATTTTGTTTTGATGATGTTGTTGTTTTAGAAGGAGAAGGTTTTGTGATACTTTCTCTTGCAGTATAAGTAATTTTATTAGCATTTTGTTTTAAAAAAAGCTGCTCTGGTTTAATATCTGTTTCTACACCATTGACATAAGCCGTTAACTCATCAATTTTACCTGCTGTACCAGTAATTTTAGTTTTGGCATATAATACACAATTTTGTGCTTGTGCATATTGTGAGAAATCAATAGAAGTATTTGGAGCATTGCTAGAAACTTGCAATGTTTGTATTTGTGCATTTGACAATAATGTAATAGCAGAAGGTATATTGATTTCCAATAATTGTATATCTGCATCTATTGTTACAGCAGACGCAGCATTTTCTGAAATCAGCACATTTTTGTAACCATTTCCTTTGATATGAGAATTGGTACAAATTTGTACTGTATTGATATTGCTTGAAACGTCACTATCTATTATAACGCCTTGTTTTTGTAATTGTATGTTATTGATATTACAGCCTTTTATTTGAATTGTTCCGCTGCATTGTGCAAAAACAGTACCTGTTACAGTGATATGCTCCAATATGATTTGTTCGCTACTGTTAGAAGCAGGTATGATTAAATTTCCATTTATAACTTGATTTTGCATAGTGTTTTTTTGGAGCGTTACAGTATTGCTGTTTGTTTGCGAAGAAGCCTGTGCCATTATGATATTTTTAGCATTTTCTGTCCAGTTATTTTTAATATCATTGTGTACTGCTGCAAATGCTGTTGTAACAGTGCTTGAAGCAAATATTGCAGTAAAACAAATGGAAAATAGTTGTTTTTTTGTATTCATAACGTTTTTATCTCCTTTCTCTATAGTATATAGTATAACATAACAATTTATTGATTGATATAATCTTCTCCTAAAAGCTGGTCATATGTCATAAGCCAAAGTATATCTGTCAGTTTTTTTGTTTTTTCTGGGTCAGTATTTGGTTGATACAAATTGTATTTGCTGTGAATAACAGGACAAGTTTTATATAAATCTAATATCATATTTGTTTGTACTGTTTCTGGAGCATTGATATATTTTAAAAGCAAAGGCATAAGCATATACGAAGTTACTGCTTGTTTGTCTGCTATATAATCCTCCCCAGTATCATAATTGGCAAATACAATATAAGGTGTAGAAAACATATATTCAATTTCTTTTTCTGACCAGTTTTCAGCGTCACTGCTTTGTATTGCTCCCGTAGTGGTATAAGGAGCGAAATCGTTGCCTAATGTAGGTAAATGGTCACCAAACCAAAGTACCGCTGTAGGTTTTTCTCTTGTCATAACATAATCATAAAGTTGTTTTAGTGCTTTGTCGGAGTCACTTACCCCTTTTGAAAAATTCTCTAGTGCATTGATTTCCTGTGTAGAACAATCATCATTTTGTACTTTTATCGTTAAGTCTTTTTTTTCAAATTTGTTTTGATAAAGACTGTGATTTTCCATAGTAATGCCAAATAAGAAAACACCATTGTCATGTGGCTGTTCTAACTCTTTTTGTATTTCATCAATAAGCGTTTCATCTGTCAAATAAGGGCCACTGTTCCACCACAATTCTGTTTTAAGTTGGCTCTGTCCTCTAAATTCATCAAATCCCATATGAGGATAAGCCTTATTTCTTTCATAAAATGTATTATCATAAGTATGCAAACCTATAGTATCATATCCCATATCTTTGAAGTAACGAGCAAATGAAAATACATCTTTTTGCATATATTGCTGATAAGGAAAAGAACCTGCTGGCATAGGTGCTGTTGTCATACCTGTAAGTATTTCAAATTCAGGGCGTGCTGTTCCTCCTCCAAATGTACTTGAAATCATAGTACCGCTAGGGTTGTTTTGTGACAACTGTTTGTAATTTTCCAAAGGGTCTTGTGAAAATGTTGTGTTAGGTAGTGTTGTCACGTCCCAAAAAGATTCTGATAATATTACAATAACATCTGGATTTGCAAAATCTGCATAAGGTACAGCAGGTGCATACTCTTTTTTTAGCTGTTCTATAGTATTTTGACCATAGTGAGCAGGTGTTTCAATGTTTAAATAACCTATGTTTAATAAAAAAGCAGTTAAAAAACCATTTTTATAATAATTACTCTGTTGTGTAGAGGTGTCATTTACGGAAATATCAAACCATTTTGTATAACTCATTCTCATAGTATTGTCTGTTAAAAATATGCTTGTAGTAGCAAATGTTGCTATTCCTAATAAAATTGTAACAAAACGGAAAGATTTTTTAAATTGTGTTTTAGGTTTTCTAGGCAAAAGCAATATGCTATACAATACAGGAGAAATTAAAAGCAATATCATAACTGGAGTGATATGTAATGTTTTTAAAAAAGGTTCAAAGTCTTCTATGTTTTTGCTTAAAAGCAAATCCCAAGGAAGTAAATGCTCCTGTAATATAGAAAATTTAATATTATCTGCTAAAGCAAGTGTTGTATAACAAATACCTAATATACTCCCTGCTAACCATGCTCTGCAAAAAATAAGACAAAGCGATATAAAAAGCACAGAAGTAATTATCAGCCCAAAATAAAAAGCTCCTGTTCTGTTTTCCATTAAAAAAGAAATTGTGTTAATATCATAAGAAGAAATGCAATTTGCTAATATTGTCAATAAATAAGGATAAGGTAAAAAGCAAATATAACGAATGATAGTAACAATGATTTCTAAAATACTAATATGAGATGTTTTGATAGGCTCTACTGTCTGTTTTGGTGCAATATTGCCTAACGCTGGTGAAACATCTGTGGAATGTGACAACATAGTGATAAACCCCTTTACTAATATAAAACTTTTTTAATCTTTTTTAATATGCTATATTTTAGTATAACGGGATTTTGTCAAATATTCAATAAAAAAACAATATGCTGGCGAAAAATGTTTTTTATGTCACTTTCTATCATACGAATGTACAAAATACAGTATTACTTAAATCAATACCTTTATTTGTTAAATAGTAATATCCTTTTTCTTTTTGTAACAGTTTTTGTTCTATCAATAATGAAAGCTGTTTTCCATAGACACTATCCATATGAATACCAAATCTTTTCTGAAAAGTATATTCACAAACGCCTTTTGTCATACGTAGTCCCATAAACATAAATTCACTTTGAAGCTGTGCAGTTGTTAAATGTTCTATGTCTTCTGTGAATAAAGCGGCATTTCCTTTTGATTGTATATATTTTTGTATATCATATGTGTTGTGAAAACGTTTGTTTTTGTAATAAGAATGTGCAGCTAGTCCAAAACCGAAATAGTGTTTTGTCTGCCAATATACTTTATTGTGACGACATTCATAACCTTTTTTACAAAAATTTGATATTTCGTATTGGTGATAGCCATATTGTGCTAAAAGCTGTTGTGTCAAATGATACATTGCTCTATCTGTTTGTTCTTCTGGAAGCACAAGTTTATTTTGTTCATATAGGCGATAAAAAGGAGTGCCTTCTTCTATAATAAGGCTATAAGCAGAAATATGTTCTGGCTGTAAATATAATATACTGTAAAGTGTTTGCTGCCACTGACTATATGTCTGTTCTGGTAAAGAAAACATAATATCTATATTAATATTTTTAAAACCTGCTTTTCTCGCATTGTCATAATTTTTTAAAAAAGTAGTACGATTATGTATTCTGCCTAATTTCTGTAAAAGTTCATTTTGCCAAGATTGTAAACCTATACTAATACGGTTAAATCCCATAGTATGTAATGAAGATAATACAGAACCATATAACGTACCCGGATTTGCTTCTATTGTAATCTCTGCATTATTTGAAACAGTGTAATATTGAAAAATAGTATCCATTATTTTTTGTAAAAAACAAAGAGGCAATATTGTAGGTGTGCCACCTCCAAAAAATATGGTTTGTATCACTTCATTATGACATAATGTAGATTTTTGTATCAATTCTGCTACGAGTGCTTCTGTGTAATCTGCATACAAATATTCTTTGTTAGCGAAAGAAGTAAAATCACAGTACAGGCATTTTTGAATACAAAATGGAATATGAATATAAAGACTGTTCATGTTATAAATCCTTTCTAAATAGTTTTAAAATATTTTATCAATATATTATAATACAGTAGTATAGTATATTTTTTGAAAAAATAAAACATAAAAAGTAAAAAAACACTTGACATATTTTAAGTCAAGTGTTATTTTAAGAATAGAAATTAGCACTCGACATCATTGAGTGCTAACAAATCAAAGGAAGGAGTTGACAATATGGCATTGAATGATAGAAAAATACAAATACTGCAAGCAATCATCAATGACTATATTGCAACAGCAGAGCCTGTCGGTTCAAGAACCATTGCAAAAAAATATAACTTAGGTATCAGTTCTGCTACTATCCGCAATGAAATGAGTGATTTAGAAGAAATGGGCTTTATTATACAGCCCCATGCTTCTGCTGGTAGGATTCCGTCAGACTTAGGATATAGACTTTATGTGGACAGATTGATGCAGAAAAAAGAATTAACACCACAAGAACAACAGCTTCTAAAAAGTGTTGCTACTACAAATATTAGTCAAATTGATTATCTTATGGAAGAAACAGCTAAAGTCATTTCTATGCTGACAAATTATACCGCATTGATTTCAGAGCCAGTATTTACAGGTGCGAAATTAAAACAAATTAGACTGCTGCCTCTCGACAGTGAGTCTATTATATTGATGGTAGCAACAGATGGAAATTATATTAAAAATCATATATTAAAAGTATCTGTAGTACCAGAAGAAAAAAAGCTGTTTGAAATGGGAAGTTGTATTAACAATATATTGAAAGGCTGTACTGTAGAAGATATTGATGAATGTATTATTACATTGCTAAAAAGGGAATTACAAGAATATAGTTATATGTTGCCTATGCTGTTGTCTGCTATACAAAAAACAGCAAGAGGTGCAGAAAGTATGCAGGTACATTTAAGTGGTACAAAAAATATATTGGCATTTCCTGAGTTTAGTGATATACAAAGGGCAAAGTCACTTTTTCAGACATTAGAGCAAAAAGATGTTTTGATTACGTTGCTTCAGGAACAAAAAAATGATGATGTTCAGATTATGATAGGCAGCGAAAACAGTTTACAAAGTATAAAAGATTGTAGTGTCATTACAACAACATATAAAATGGGAAATGGTACAAGAGGTACAATAGGCATATTAGGCCCTACCAGAATGGATTATTCACAAGTAGTATCAGTGCTTAATGGTATGGTGAAAAATATAGAAAGTGTATTACAGGCGTTAGTGGAAAATAAAAATGATACTTAGTAAAATAATAAACAGAGTAAACAAAGAAAAGAGGTTTTACCATTGGAAGAAAAGGATAAAGAAGTAGAAGAAATAGAAACAGAAAAGCAAGAATTGCAAGAAGTTGCACAACAAGAAGAAACTGTAGCAGAAGAAGATACACAACAACAGCAGGAACAAACACAAGAAGATATTGTTGCAAAGCTGGAAGCACAATGTGCAGATTATCTTGACAAATATCAAAGATGTTTTGCTGAATTTGATAATTTTAGAAAAAGAACAATAAAAGAAAAAGCAAGTATGTATGATGATGGTGTAAGAAGTACAGTGGAAAAACTGCTTCCTGTTGTAGATAATTTAGAAAGAGCTGTTGCAGTAGAATGTGAAAACAATGCAGAAGATAGTTTTTATAAAGGTGTTGCTATGACACTCAAACAATTTCAAGAAATATTGACAGCGATGGGAGTAAAGCCAATTAAAGCATTAGGAGAAACGTTTAACCCTAATTTACACGCAGCTGTAGCACATGAAGATAATGAAGAATATGGTGAAAATGTGATTATGCTGGAAATGCAAAAGGGGTATCAATATAAAGATAAAGTAATTCGCCATAGTATGGTGAAAGTAGCAAATTAAAATAACACTGCCAATAGAAAAGCAGTTTCGTATAAATGATAAATTAAAATAACAAAGAATGGTTTTATATTAGGAGGAATATATATTATGGGTAAAATTATTGGTATTGACTTAGGAACAACAAATTCATGTGTAGCAGTAATGGAAGGCGGTCAGCCTGTTGTTATTGTAAACTCTGACGGTGCAAGAACAACACCATCTGTAGTTGGTTTTGCAAAAAATGGAGAACGTTTAGTGGGAGAAACTGCAAAACGTCAAGCAATTACAAATCCAGACAATACAATAAGTTCTATTAAAAGAGAAATGGGAAACAGCTATAAAGTGTCTATTGAAGGAAAACAATATTCACCACAAGAAATTTCTGCTATGATATTACAAAAATTAAAAGCAGATGCAGAAAGCTATTTAGGAGAAAAAGTTACAGAAGCAGTTATTACTGTACCAGCTTATTTTAATGATGCACAAAGACAAGCAACAAAAGATGCAGGTAAAATTGCAGGATTAGATGTAAAAAGAATTATAAATGAGCCAACAGCAGCAGCACTTGCTTATGGTCTTGATAATGAACAAGAACAAAAAATAATGGTATATGACTTGGGTGGCGGTACATTCGACGTTTCCATTATTGAAATTGGTGATGGCGTTATAGAAGTATTAGCTACAAATGGTGATACTCGTTTAGGTGGAGATGACTTTGACAACAAAGTAATCAACTTCTTGATTGAAGAATTTAAAAGAGCAGAAAATATGGATTTGAGCAAAGATAAAATGGCTATGCAGAGATTGAAAGAAGCAGCAGAAAAAGCAAAAAAAGAACTTTCAACAACAACAACGACAAATATCAATTTGCCATTTATCACAATGAATCAAGATGGCCCAAAACACTTAGATGTTACATTGTCCAGAGCAAAATTTGATGAATTAACAAGTGATTTAGTAGATAGAACAATGACACCTGTACGTCAAGCATTATCTGATGCAGATTTGACAGCAAGTGATATTGATAAAGTATTGTTAGTAGGTGGTTCTACAAGAATACCAGCAGTACAAGATGCTGTAAAGAAATTTACAGGAAAAGACCCATTCAAAGGCATTAACCCAGACGAATGTGTTGCAGTAGGTGCATCTATACAAGGTGGTAAACTTTCTGGAGAACAAGGTGCAGGAAGCGTATTGTTATTAGACGTAACACCACTTTCATTAGGTATTGAAACATTAGGCGGTGTTGCTACAAAATTGATTGATAGAAATACAACAATACCAACAAGCAAAAAACAAATATTCTCTACAGCAGAAGATAATCAAACAGCAGTAGATATTCACGTTGTACAGGGAGAAAGACAATTAGCAAGAGATAACAAAACATTAGGACAGTTTAAACTTGACGGTATTGCTCCTGCAAGACGTGGTGTACCACAAATTGAAGTTGCATTTGATATTGACGCAAATGGTATTGTAAATGTATCTGCGAAAGATTTGGGTACAGGAAAAGAACAAAAAATCACAATTACTGCTGGTTCTAATTTGAGTGATGAAGAAATCGAAAAAGCAGTAAAAGAAGCAGAACAATTTGCAGAAGAAGATAGAAAGAGAAAAGAAGCCATTGATGCAAAAAATGAAGCAGATTCTTTGATATTCCAAACAGAAAAAGCATTAACAGATTTAGAAGGAAAAATTGATGATGCAGAAAAGAGTAGTGTAGAAGGTGCATTAAATCAATTAAAAGATGCAGTAAAAGACTTAGAACCTGCTACTATGACAGAAAGTGATGTTTCAAATGTAAAATCAGCTACAGAAACATTAAAACAAGAATTTTATAAAATTTCTGAAAAATTGTATCAAGCAGCAGGTGCAGCAAATGCAGAAGGTGCAGCTCCACAAGATGATGTAGTTGACGGAGAAGGAAAAGAATTGTAATATAGAAAATGTTATTTATTGTAGCATAACAAAAGTGTAGGTAAAAAAGTAACCTTGGGAATGTTTCCCAAACGAATGCAAAACTTTTTAGTGTATTCAAATGCTAAATAAGTGTTGATGTGGTTTGGAAATTCTCAAGGTTTTAACTTGTAAAAGGAAAGGTTTTAGGTGGTGGAGTAAGTGGCTGACAAACGTGATTATTACGAAGTGCTAGGTGTAAACAAAAGTGCAAGTGATGACGAAATTAAAAAAGCATATCGTAAATTGGCAAAAAAATATCACCCAGACGCAAATCCGGGAAATAAAGAAGCAGAAGAAAAATTCAAAGAGCTGGGAGAGGCTTATGAAGTATTAAGCGACCCTCAGAAAAAAGCACAATATGACCAATTTGGTCACGCAGCATTTGACCCAAGCAGTGGTATGGGCGGTGGCGGATTTTATAGCAGCAGCTTTGATATGGGGGATATTGGCGATATTTTCAGTATGTTTGGTTTTGGTGGCGGTGGTGCTAGTGCTAGAAGAAGTGGTCCAAGACGAGGAAATGACATTCATATAAATATGCAAATTTCATTTTCAGAGTCTATATTTGGAGGCACAAAAGAAATTTCTGTACCAGTAACAGATGAATGTGATACTTGTCACGGCACAGGTGCGAAACCAGGCACACACGCAGAAACTTGTAAAAGATGTAATGGTACTGGACAAGAAAGAGTAACACAGCAGTCCCTTTTTGGTGCTATGACATCTGTTAGAACTTGTTCTGCTTGTGGAGGTACTGGAAAACAAATCAAAGACCCTTGTACAAACTGTAGAGGTGCTGGAAAAGTAAGAAAAACAAAAACATTTGAAATTAAAATACCAGCAGGTATTGACAGTGGTCAGACAATTCGTTTAAGCGGTAAGGGCGATATTGGAGAAAGAGGTGGCGGATATGGCGACCTTCTTGTTACAATATATGTAGAGTCTGATAAAGTATTTAAAAGAAAAGGATTAAATTTGTATTGTGATGTATCTATTTCATTTATACAGGCTGCATTGGGCGATGAAATTAGTATCAAAACAATGTATGGTGAACAAAAGTATAACATAAAAGCAGGTACGCAGCCTGAAACAGTAATCACATTAAAAGGAGCAGGTGCTCCAAAATTGAGAAATGAAAAGTCAAAAGGAGATTTAGTTGTAACGCTTAAAGTACAAATTCCAACTTCTTTGACAGATAGACAGAAACAATTACTTAGAGATTTTTATGGCGAAGGAGAAACTACTCAAGAAGCTAAAGAAGAAAAGAAAAAAAAAGGATTTTTTGAAAACTTGAGGGAAGAATTTAAAAAATAAAGAAAGGAATGTTGCAGTATGTCAAAAACATTAGTAGCATATTTTTCAGCAAGTGGTGTTACACAATCAGTTGCAGAAACATTGTCAAAGGTTGCAAGTGCTGACTTATATGAAATTAAACCAAAAGTTGCTTATACATCTGCTGACCTTGACTGGACAAATAATAAAAGCCGAAGCTCTATAGAAATGAATGACAGTGCTTTCCGTCCTCCTATGGCAGAAAATATAAGTGATATTTCACAATATGATACCATATTTATTGGTTTTCCTGTTTGGTGGTATGTTGCCCCTACCATTATAAATACATTTATAGAAGCAAATGACTTCACTGGTAAAACAGTAATTCCTTTTGCAACATCTGGAAGTAGTGGCATTGAAAACTGCGAAAAGAATTTACAAAAACAATATCCTCATATAAACTGGAAAAAAGGCAAATTATTAAATGGAAAACAAACAGAAAAATCACTTTCTCAATGGATTACAGAATACAATTTATAACCCCTTTTTTGAAATCCCCTTATACAACAAGGGGATTTTTTTGTTGTATTTTTATAGTATATGTGCTAAAATGACTATATCTGCTTTATTTTGGGAATAGGGGAGGAGTATTATGAAAAAACACAATTTATTGTTTTCACTTTGTACAATTTTACTATTGTTTTTTATGATTGCTTGTAATACTGCTGATGATACGCAAAAAACTTTAAAAACAGAAAATACAGATATTACAGCATATATCAATGGTATAGCGATACCTTCTTATAATATCAATGGTTATACTGCCATTGTTGCAGAAGATTTAAACAAATATGGATTTGAAGTGTTTTATTATACTGACCCAGAAAGTTCTGATACTTCTTTAGAAATTAATTATGAGAGTAGCTGGAAGGAAGTTACAGCAGATGGCACATTACCCAAAAATATTTTTATTTCTGAAAAAGTATCTCCTTCTGGCATTGTTACACACATAAATAATAGATATAGAAATGAAATTAATTCTTATAATATTAATGGAAAAATTGTTATTTTTATGGATACTCTTGCTATTTATGGTGATGTAAAGTGGTATGCTGACCAAAGAAAAATTTGTTTTGAATACACACCTGATTGGCAAATTGCTTTGGAAGATGATTACACAAGCGATACTTCAAGAAAAATTTTTGATTTTACTATAACAGCAAATAAAAATAGTGATGAAACATTTGACAGTACTGGAAAAAACAGAAACTACATATCAGATGTTAGACTTTGTTGGAACAAAGAAGAAGGACTATATATTCGCTTTTCTATTTATCAAAGAGTATTATCTCAAACAGTAGAGCTCGGTCGTATGTTATATGATATTGTAACAATAGATAAAGAAGGGGAAATTAGACACCCAAATGCTGATATAGCAAATCAACATGTTACAATATATGTCAATGGCGAAAAAATCAATATCAATACTGTAGGAGAAGGACAAGGAAATGGCCATCACGATTACTATTTATATTTAGATACAGACATAAGAAAAAAAGAAAATATACAATCATTTGAAATAAAATATCAATAAGCTAAGCCCCCTCATTTTTGAGGGGGCTATTTACATTATTTTAATATATTTCCGCTAACATAAATTTTAGATTGTATCAATTCAGGAGCTTTTTCTGCTTGTAATACTTCTTCTCCTTTTTTATACTCTTTTTGTCCAACTGTAATTTCTATTGTTACACCATCTTTTTGTAATAATACTGGTTTGTCATTTGCTGTCCATGTTACAGTAAATCCTTCATTTTCTGCAATTTCTCTCAAAGGTACAAAACTTTGTTCTGGTAATGGTAATGGCAATGGTTCTGTTACTGCTGGTGGTGTTTGCTGCTCTGTTTGTGGAGTTTGTTCTGGTTGTAATTCTTCTGCTTCTATTACACCAACAACACCATCTTCTATTTCTGCTATATCTTGTTTGTCTAATATCATTACAAATACAGGATTTGTTTGTGCTGGTATACTTCTTGTTGTGATACCATACAATACAAGACAATCTTGATTTTTTACATCATCTTGTGTAAATATTTTTTTTGTGCCTGCCATATCTACAATTTTTGTTTCTTCTGAAATGTTTAATTGCAACATAGATGCAATATCTTTACTTGTCAATTCTTCATCAAAATAACCTGTTGCTGCAAAATTTTGTTCTCCTACTACCAAACCTACTGCATTTGTCATAGGGGGCAGGCTCATTGTCATAGGTGCATTTTTCGCTATAACAGCAGTAATATTCATATCATTTTTTAATTCATCAAATGTCATAAAATTACCGTTTTCACTATTTACAATAAAAGCGTTTTGACTTACTGTAAATATAATACCATATTCATCATCTGGCTGTGTAACAGAAATTGTATAATAGTCTTTTTCTTTTTCTATTGATTTTATTGTTCCACTCTTTGTCATATATTGACTTTCCATTTCTTTATTATTTTGTTCTAATTCTTTCATTTCTGGTAATTCCTTTATTAATGGCAACTTCTGCTGTACCTCATCTGCAAATATCGTCATTGTACTTACTGTAGAAAAAGCCATCATTGCCGCAAGTATTGCACACATTTTTTTCATAATATTTTCCTCCTAAATTGTTATCATTTATTGTTTTCTATAGTATAAGACGATATGTTTTTTTGATTTGTTCCCTAAATATTATAATTATTTTATTTTTTTTATTTCTTCCAGTAATTTCTCTATTTTTTTTACTATAATGTAAGTACAGGTAACAACAAGTGATGAAATAAGTGCTATACCCGTATAAGAAGGCATATGATAAGACAATTCATATTCATCTCCACCTATTGTTAACAAAAAACCTATATTACATAAAATATATTGGTCAAATAGATAAAATGCAATAAATGATATCATTGCCAACAGTATTGCTTTTGTACTGATTTTCATTTTTTCTCCTCCAAAATGTTACAAAACATACAAGGCATTAAAAAAATTTATAATACAAAATCTACTCCTAGCATATTGATAGCAATATCTACCATTTCTGTTACCATTGCATATGTTTCTTCATCTGATTTTAGCCTTTCCATTGTTTCTTCGTCGCCTTCAAAACTGCAAATCAACTGTTCTTCTTCATCATAAAAGTCTGCTCTCCATTCATCTGTTCTGTCTTTGTATTTTTTTAAATGGTACCATATTTCATTTATTCCACGAATAACATATTTATCAATCATAGTATTTTCCTCCTTTTAATACTCTGCATTGTGTACTGTTCTGGGATAAGGTATGACATCTCTAATATTGCTCATACCTGTCAAATACATCACAGCTCTTTCAAAGCCTAATCCAAAACCAGAATGACGTGTACCGCCATATCTCCTTAAATCAATATACCACCAATAATCTTCTTTTTTCATAGACAATTCTTCCATTCTTTTTTCCAGCTTGTCTAATCTTTCCTCTCTCTGACTTCCTCCTATGATTTCTCCAATGTTTGGAACAAGTAAATCCATAGCTGCAACTGTTTTATTGTCTTCATTGCTTCTCATATAGAACGCTTTAATATCTTTAGGGTAATCTGTCACAAAAACAGGTTTTTGAAATATTTCTTCTGTCAAGTATCTTTCGTGTTCTGTCTGTAAATCCATACCCCGTTTTACAGGATATATAAATTTGTCTTTTACTTTTTCAAGCATTGTAATTGCTTGTGTATAGGTTACTCTTTCGAAATCAGATGAAACAATATTTTCTAATCTTTTTAAAAGTCCTTTATCTATAAACTCATTAAAAAATGCCATTTCTTCAGGTGCATTTTCTAACACAAATGATATGATATATTTTAACATTTCTTCTGCAATTACCATATTGTCCTCTAAATCTGCAAAAGCCATTTCAGGCTCTACCATCCAAAATTCTGCAGCATGACGTGCAGTATTGGAATTTTCTGCTCTAAATGTTGGGCCAAATGTGTAAATATTGCGGAAAGCCATAGCAAATGTTTCTCCCGAAAGTTGACCGCTTACTGTTAAATTTGTTTGTTTTCCGAAAAAGTCTTTTGTAAAATCAACGTCACCACATTCTGTAACTGGCATGTTTTGTATTTCTTTTAATGGTAATGTTGTAACAGAAAACATTTCTCCTGCCCCTTCACAATCACTCCCTGTAATAATAGGAGTATGCACATACACAAATCCCTTTTGCTGAAAAAATGTGTGTATTGCATAAGCAATTAAACTTCTTACTCTAAATATAGCAGAAAATGTACTTGTTCTGGGACGCAAATAAGCGATTTTTCTTAAATATTCAAAAGAATGTCTTTTTTTCTGTAAAGGATAAGAACTGTCACAACTTCCTTCCAATATTACTTGTTTTGCTTTTAATTCAAAAGGTTGTTTTGCATCTGGTGTTTCTTCCAATATGCCTTTTACAATTACGGCTGTTCCCACATTCCATTTTACCACATCAGTATAATTATCAAGCTGATTTTCTTCTAGCACTATTTGCATATTTTTAAAAAAAGTACCATCGTTTAATTCTAAAAATCCAAATGCTTTGGAACTTCTTATTGTTTTTATCCAGCCTGCTACAGTAATTTCTTTTTGTGCATATTGTTTTTGATTTTTATATATCTCTCTTATCTGTGTAAATTGCAATGTTATCACTTCTTTCTTATTACAAAAATTTTAAAAATTCTCCGTATCCTTGTTTTTTCATATCTTCTTTTGGTATAAAATGTAATGCAGCACTGTTGATACAGTATCTTAAACCATAGTTTTCTTCAAAAACGTGACCTAAATGGGCATTACCGCATCTGCTTCTGACTTCTGTTCTTATCATATTATGGCTTAAATCGTCGTATTCTACAATCGTATTAGGGTCAATGGCTTTTGTAAAACTCGGCCAGCCACAGCCAGATTGAAATTTATCTTTAGAACTAAAAAGAGGTTCTCCTGTGGTAATGTCTACATAAATGCCATCTTTTTCCATATTATAATAACTATTTTGAAAAGGTGGTTCTGTTTCGTTTTGTTGTGTTACTGCATATTGTAAAGGGGTTAACATTTCTTTTAATGTTTCGTTATCTGGTTTGCTATATTTTGTTTCGTCTACAATGCGATTTTTCTGTTTCATTATTTTTTCAATATTGATATGACAATATCCATTAGGATTTTTATTCAAATAATTTTGATGATATTCTTCTGCTCTGCAAAAATGCTGTAAAGGCAAATTTTCTACTACAACGGGCTTTTGATACTGTTTTTGTAATTCTTTTAAAGATTGTGCTATAATTTCTTTTTGACTTTGTTCTATATAATAAACACCTGTTCTGTATTGTATTCCTACGTCCATACCTTGTCTGTAGTGACAAGTAGGGTCTATTGTTCTATAAAAGTCTTTTAATAACTCCAAAAGTGATATTTTGTCACTGTCAAAAATCACTTCTACTGCTTCCGCATGACCACTGCCATTGCATACTGCTTCATAACAAGTTTGTTCCTCATCACCATTTACATAACCTACTGTAGTGTCTAAAACACCCTCTAATAACTGCATATATTTTTGTGTTCCCCAAAAGCAGCCACCTGCTAAATATATTTTCTGTTTGTTCATAAATATATCACTCTTTTCTTTTTAATGTGTAAATGTCATTTCTTCTATGTGCTAATATAGGTAATTGTTTTCTGATTTTATTTATTTCATTCAAATCTATATCACAATAAGCAATTTCTTCTTTTTCAGATAGTCGTGTAAGCACCTTTCCCCAAGGAGATACAGCTATAGAATTGCCATAAGAAACATATGTGCTTTGCTGTTGTCTTGCCGGTGCGACACCTATAGTATATACTTGGTTATCTAATGCTCTTGTTCGAAATGATATTTCCCAATGCGCTGGGCCTGTTGTCATATTAAAAGCAGCTGGTACAATAATAATATTTGCTCCTTCTAATGCCATAATACGAGATAATTCTACAAAACGAATGTCATAACAAATACAAATACCCATTTTGCCAAATTCTGTATTAAAAACAGTAATTTCGTTTCCTGCCGTTAATGTGTCAGATTCTTTAAAATACTGTCCTCCTGAAACATTAATATCAAATAAGTGCATTTTTCTGTGTTTTGCTATTTGTTTTCCTTCTCTGTTAAAAGCATAGCAGGTATTATAAATTGCCCCATTTTCGCCTTTTTCTGGCATAGAACCGCCTATAATATACATATTTAGTTTTTTAGCTGTTTGAGAAAGTGCCTGCCATACAGTACCTCCCTGTTGTTCTGCATACAAAGGAAAATTTTCTGTAGCATAAGGACAGCAAAACATTTCTGGTAATATTGCTATATCAGCACATTCTTTTTTGCTTTGCTCTAAAAAAGAAATTGCTTTTTCTATATTTTGTTGTTTGCTTTGTAAAACGGACATCTGTAATAATGCTGCTTTCATATCAACACCACCATTTATTGTTATATTTTATATTATTTTTTCATTATAGCACAATACAATGTATAGCAAAAGCAGATATTTGAGCATATTATTTTCTTTATTTAAAACAAGTTATTATATAATGATAGTATTTGTATTTTCATAAAAATCATGTTATGCTGATAAAAATAGCAGAAAGGAAAGATGTATTGTGTTTCAATTAAAATGTAATATTTATGATTTAGATTATACAGAGGCTTTTTCTTTTTTACTTCAGAAAATAACACCTCATACAGATGTTATGTTGCAGCCATTTTTAAAAAGCATTTCTTTGTGTGCAGAAGAAATTACACAAGCTATTACAGAAACAGCTTCTCAAAATGATATACAAAATGCCATTGTTTATTTTGTAAATGAATATCATGACAAACTAAGTCATACGATAGAAAAAGCATTTTTAAAAAAAGGATTTACTATAGAAATAACTACTCTTACTGTTTCGCTAGAACAAAATACAGGAGAATTTTTATTTTATATGGAATTTCATATCATTTCTTATCCTATTAAAATATTAACACCTATATTATCTGATAAACTCTTTTCTCGTTTATTTCATATCAAACATTTTACAGATACTCTTTTACCATTGGCAGAAAATATTTTTCAGACGCAATATCATTTTGTAAAAATCAAAAATTTGAATATTGAAGTAATACAATAATATACAAAAGGACACAGCAAAGAAATACTCTGCTGTGTCCTTTTGAAAAATTGTAGGGTTTTGTGTTGGGTAATTGTCTTTTCAGACAGTATTATTTTGCCATAAAAATGAAAAAAAAGCAATTAATAAAATGTTAAGAACATTTATAAATATAAAAAACAAAATATTAATATGAAATTAGCATTGACAAGAATAAAAAAGTATGATATGTTTTTACTAAATTAGTAATTTAGTAAATGATAAAAATAAAAAAGGAGAATATATTATGAAAATACCTGCAAATTTAAAACATAAACCTGTTATTATTTCTGAAAATTATGAAAATATTGATGGCAGATATGCCTACAACTCTGATGCAAAGGGATTATCATTAGGTCTTGCACAATGGAATGATAGAGGAAAAGTAGATATTTCTGCAAAAGTGTGGCGTCATACTGGAGGAAAATGGTCACGTCAGTCAGAAGAACTTCCTATACATAGAGTGCTTGATTTAGCAATATTAATTTGTGAAAGTAAATTATATTTTCGTGAAGCCTATCGATATGAAAATTTTTATGACAAACAAAATCCTTCTATTGCTAGAGTAGGATTGCAAGGTGATGCTATGACAGTGGAATTTTGTACAGAAAATGCTATGTTAGAGGAAGATATAAAACTTTTTATGAATACATTAAGTCAAGATGATGAATTGATAGGAGAACGTTTAAAAGTATTAAGTTCTAAATTGAAAGAAATGGGCTATTAAAATAATAAACTCCCTTTATTATTTTAGTCAAATGTGATATTATTATAGTAGTATTTGTCATATAATACTTTGTATAAAAATATATTTGATTTTATTATTGGGGGAGGCTTTTTGTTATGAGTAAATCAGTAAAGGTATGTCTTTGTATCACTTTAGTGCTATTTATAATATTTAATATAAGCAATTTTATGCTGCTTTATCACATTATTTTTGAAACAGAACAAACACAACAACAGCAATTATTGCATACAGAACAAATCGATGACATATTAAATTCTAATACAAATCAAAATAGTAGAGGAACATTACATATTTCTTTTAGTGATACACCAGAATGTATTATAAAAGATGACTACGCCATATTAAGTGAAGAACAAAAACAATATATAGAACAAGTTTTTGATAATTATTTTAGTGAAATATGGAGCAAATACGGATATGATGTTGCTATGCCTGTTGTTACTTTTTTAATAGGTTCTGATATAATTGATGATAATACTTCTGGCATAACATTTGAAAATAATACAATTATTTTAAAAGATGATATTTTTGATTATAGTGAAGAAGTAGTGGAAAGTGTAATAATACACGAATTGGTGCATATTGCACAAGATTATTATAATATTCATTGCTTTTTCTGGATTTGCGAGGGCATTGCAGAATATATTACTGCACAATATTCTGACTATGAATATTCTCTTATTCCTTCACAATATACAGAAGGAGAACTTTATGATGGCTATGAAGTTACTGCTGGCTTTTTGACATGGCTTGAAAACCAAAAGATGGAGAGCATTGTTATGCAGCTCCATAGACTTTGTCAGCAAGGCAATATGGAATATACCACATTTGAGACAATAACAGGACAATCCCTTTCGGATTTGTGGGAAGAATATTCTGGGCAGCAGTTACCTTCTATGGAGCAATATTTACTGAACAGTCCCAATAAAGATTATTTTAGAATAGCCAATTATTATTATTTTGGTTATGATAATGAAGTTGATTACCAAAAGGCATGGGAATATTATCAAAAAACAATAGAAGATAATGACGAAAATTCTGCCAGTGCATATGTTATGCTTGCGAGTATGATACAAAATCGTTTCATTGAAAATGTAGATATACAACAGGCAATAGATTATTATAAAAAGGCGATTGATTTTGAACAGCAAAATGACATTATTACATCAAAAACTCCCATTGCTATGGCAAAAATAGGCGATATTTATTTAGAAAGAGAAGATATACAAGCAACTATATGGTATGAAAAAGCTGCTGAAATGGGAAGTATATATGCTAAAAATACATTAGGTGATATATATTATGAAGGTATACTTACTCAAAAAGACACCCAAAAAGCTTATGATTGTTATTTAGATGTAATAAAAAGTAATGTTGATATACAAGATGGTAAAGTATATGCTATGGAGGCGATTGGTGATATACTTTTAGAAAATAATGACACTCAAGCAATTGATTGGTATGAAAAAGCTGCTGCTTATGATGTTTATGCTCAAATTAAATTAGGTGATATTTATTTTGAGGGCACACTGATAAAAAGAAATACGCAAAAGGCTTATGATTATTATTTAGATGTGATAGAAAGTAATGCTGATATATCTGACACCAAAGCAGCATATGTTATGGAAACAATAGCAGATATTTGCTTAGAAAACGAAGATGCTCAAGCGATTGATTGGTATGAAAAGGCTGCCCCCTATGACAGCTATGCTCAAATAAAGCTAGGTGAAATATACTATTATGGTACATTTGGTAAAAAAGATATGAAAAAAGCACACTATTATTTCACACAGGTTGCAAAAAATGAAGAAGCAATGGAAATGAATAGAGAATATGCAGAGGAAATGCTAGATAGAATAGATTAAAATATTATACTAAAGGGGTGAAATATTTATGGAAACATTACAAAAAAAGGAAATAAAAAAGGCATATCAACAAAAAAAGACAATAGGTGGTATTTATGCCATACAAAATACAAAAACAAATAAGTGGTTTGTAAAAGAAAGTCATAATATGGCTGCCTCCAAAAATCTTTTTGATTTTTCTAAAAAAATAAATGACTGTCCAGAACAAAAACTAAAACAGGACTGGTTGCAATATGGCGGAGAAAGTTTTTGTTTTACAGTATTGGAAGAATTAGAAAAAGGAGAGGAACAGACAAGAAAATCGTTTCATGAAGATTTAAAAGAACTGCTTCAAATTTGGTTAGAAAAATTGTCTGAAAAAGCATTATATTAAAAAGAATATACTAATTTTATAGTATAATAAAAAGTGTTTTATTTACAAAGAATACTACTATAAAGATATAAAAACATATTTGACTATTTCTATTTTTCATTTTATAATAAATTTGACAATTTTGTTTTTATATATGAGAGTAGTGGGGGAAGAAATATGAGAAAAACGATTTTAGTAGTAGCAATGGCTTTTTTTTGTATGTTTGGTACAGGTTGTAGTGGTATACAACAAAAGGCAAAACAAATTGCTACAGACTGGAAAGCAGACGGCAGAGAATATGGAGAAGAAAAAACATATTCTACAGAAGATACTGTTCAAACAGCATTTTTTAAAGTAAAAGTCAATAGTGTTACAACACAAGATGAAATACAAGGAGAAAATGATGAATATGTACCACAAGATGTTGCACATCAATTTGTTGTGGTAAATATAACAGTAGAAAATACATATGAAGATTTTGACAGTATTACAATGTTTTGCGATGATTTTGAATTAACTTGGGAACAGTTACAAGGAGAAACAACATTTCCAGAATATCAAATGAATGAGGAACAGTTACCTGATAGTTATGAATTAAAATATGGAGAAAGCAGAACAGGAAATTTAATATTTATTACACCTAGAAACATAAAAGATTATCAGATGAAATACTATGAAATATGGGACGATAATTTTATAGGAAATACTTATTATATTGATTTTTCTATAACAGAATAGTGATATAAAAAATTTTTTTGATACTCTAAACAAAGCAGGAGGAAATACCTGCTTTGTTTTTATATTATTTTATTTGCAGTATAAGGAGGGGATTTTGTTGAAAATTACAGCAATTACACAACAACTGCATCACCCACAAAGATATTCTGTATTTATAGATGGCGATTTTGCATTTGGTTTGCCTATGCAGGATATTGCTTTTTTTAAGCTAAAAGAAGGCGAAGAAATTGCACAAAGCAAATATGATTTTATAAAAAATGAATTAATATATGTAAAAGCACAAGATACTGCTTTATATTACATTGGTTATAAAATGAGAACGGAAAAAGAAGTTCGTACAAAATTGATTGAAAAAGAATTTACAGAGGATATAATAGAACGTGTTATAAATTTTTTAATAGAGTATCATTATGTTGACGATGAAAAATATTGCGAAAGTTATATTAAACAAAGATTACGTTGTAATCCAAAAGGAAGTTATATATTAAAAATGGAATTAAAACAAAAAGGAATTAAAGAAAGTATTATTTGTAAAAAACTAGAACAGGCAAATATAGATGAATTTGGTGACGCTGTAAAGTTATTAGAAAAAAAGTGTTTTTATTTGGAAGAAATTGACGAAAAAGAGAAAAAAAGATTGATTGCATTTTTACAGCGAAGAGGCTATTCCTATGATATAATAAAAGAAAGTTTTGAATATGTTACGAAAAATAAGTACAAAGGGGAAACATAAAAACTTGAAAGGATTTGATAAGCTATGGCTTTTTATATTGGCGAAATAATGAAATTAAGGCGAGAGTTTCAAGAAGCACATCAAAATGGGGAATATATGGAAGCAGTTGCTTTAGGAAAAAGAATATATGATTTATATAGAGAAAATAACGATTGTAATACAATGGAATATGCTATTGATGTAAACAATTTAGCCATTGCATTTGATGATATTTGTATGTATGAAAAAGCACAAAAGTATTATAAAGAAGCAGCAAATTTAAAAAGAGAAATAGGTGGAGAATGTAGTTCTTATAGTGATACTTTAAATAATTTAGCAATCACATATAGTAACATGGCAAAATATGAAGATGCTGTGGTACTTCAAAAACAAGTTTTAGAAATTAGAGATAGATTATTAGGCAGAGGACATGAAGATTATGTAGCAAGTTTGTATAATTTGGGAAATGCTTATGAAGATGTAAAACAATATGATAAAGCAGTAGAAATGCACAATAAAGCATTGCTGAAGGGACAAAGGCTTCGCACTGTTTCAAAAATGGATTTGGCAGATATTTTGACAAGTTTGGGACGTTCTTATGAAAAACAAGGAAATTATAAAAAAGCAGAAAGAGTATTAAAAAGAGCGTTGGATATATTAAAAGTGGAAAGAGGAGAAGAAAGTCATTATTATATGATGAACCTCTTGAGAATGGCAACAATATGTGAAAAAGCTGGATTGTTGGAAAAAGCAGCTTACTGTTGTGAAAAGGCAATGAAAATAAGAAAAAAAATAATGACAGAAAGCCATTTGGAATATATTACTAATTTGAATACACTTGCAACATTATATGCTAAAAAAAATGATTTTACACGTTCTCTTGAAATACATCAACAAGTACAGTCTGTTGTAAAAAATCTTTTGGGTGACTATCATACATTTTATGCAGAAGGCTTAAATCATATGGCTATGGATTATTGTGGTCTGCAAAACTATGATAAAGCATTAGAATTAAATGAGAAATCATTAGAATTAAAAAAACAGCTTATGGGGGAAAAACACGGTCAATATGTCATTAGTCTTTTAAGCAAAGGGACAATATTAGATAAAAAAGGGGACTATGATGAGGCATTACAATGCTATCAAAAGGCTTTAGATATGAGAAATGAATTGTATCAAGGCAGAAGTATTGCTTGTGCAGACACTATGTTAGCTATGGCAAGAGTATATATTCATAAAAAAGATGACAAAAATGCAGAAAAGTATTTATTGCAGAGCAGGGAATTGAGAAAAGAATTAAATGAAATAGAAGACAGTGCTTATGTATTAAATTTGGAAATGCTTGCAGAACTCTATTATGACAAGGGAGATATAGAAAAAGGAATTCTTTTTTGTAAAGAAGCAGTAGAAATGCAAAAAAGAATGTATGGACAAACACACCCTCTTTATGCGAGAGTGCTAGAACATTTAGGGAGATTATATGCAACAGCAAATAAATATCAAAGTGCTTTGAAGGTACTTCAAAAAGTGGTAGAAATTGAGGAGGAAACATTAGGAGAGGAAAATCCAAAATATAAAAACAGTTTAGAATTGTTAGCAAGAGTATCTTATCAAAGTGATGATTATGAATTGTCAATGAATTGTTGGGAAAAACTGTATAATATGAATTTTGAAGAAACGCCTGAAAAAAGATTTGCTTCTGCAAAAATAGAACTTTGGTTAGCAAGCTGTTCTTTGCATTTGGAGAACCTTTCAAAAGCAAAAGCATATTATGAAAAAGCTATGGAGAAAAAGGAACAATGTGGTGTAAATACTGACCAAGAATGGGGTATTATGATAAAGACATTTCTTTTGATATTAGCACAAAAAAATGAACAGAGATTAAAAAAAGATAGAGAAAAATTGAAGCAATCGGAAGAAAAAAAGAAAAAGAAAACAGAAAAAAGCAATATGAGCTTTGAAGAAAAAGAAAGTTATTTATTGTCTTATTATGAAAATAGAATAGCAGAATTTGGAGTAAATGATTTACAAGCACAAAAATGCTGTATTGAAATAGGAGATTTTTATGCAGAAATAGGACAGTATGATAAGGCTTTTGTATGGCTGGAAAAGGCAGAAAAGCAAGGAGAAGAACAAATTTATGCAGAAGCAGTTAGAAAAATAGGAATATTGTGTCTTTTAGGAAGAAATTATAAAAAGGCATTTGAAAAATTTACGCATGCTATAAAATACCAGCAGGAATATGGTTCTACAGAAGGAGAAGAATATTGTATATTAATGGGGCTAATGGGAGATTTTTATTTTGCACTGAAAGATATAGAAAAATCACTTTGCTATTATGAGATATGGCACAAACTGTTTCATAAAGAAACAGTAAAGAATCAGTTGTACTTAGAAAGAGTACAAAGAATGGGAAATATAGCAGAACGTTTAAAAAAAAGAGAACAATCTAGTATTTATTATAAAGAGGCAGTGGAATATATTAGACAACACAAAGGGGAATGTTTGGATTTAGCAAAAGGATTGTTAAAATTAGGAGAAATTCTTTTAAAAATAGATAAAGACAATCCACAAGGAGAACAGAACATAAACGAGGCCATAAAACTCTTTGGTAATGAAAAAGGAAAAGAAAGTAAAACATATGGCAAATTGATGAGTAAATTAGGTGTTTTATATATTTCATTGGGAAAAATAGAACAAGGCATTTCTTTTTTGGAACAGTCTTATCAAATACAATGTGATTATGAGCAAACAAAAATATTGAGTAAAAAAGGATATGAAACATTAATAAAGTATTTAAAAGAAAGTAAAGATAATACAAAATACCAGTTAATCAAAAAAGGTAAGCCATTGTATTGAATTTTTAAACAAAAAGTATTGACAGAATTTGTTGCTTGTGATACGATAACGAAGTATGTTTAGCCGCACGGAGAGGTTATAAATTCTAATGAGAATACCATATTCGGCGAGTTTAGTGGTGAGGAGGTGTACGAAAGATGTACGCAATTATTGAAACTGGTGGAAAACAATATAAAGTAGCAGAAGGCGATGTTATCAAAGTAGAAAAACTTGCTGTAGAACAAGGACAAGAATATAGCTTTGATAAAGTGCTCGTTGTTGCAAAAGATAGTGATGTAACAGTAGGTGCTCCTTATGTTTCTGGTGCAAAAGTATCTGCATCTGTATTAGGCGAAGGAAAAGCAAAAAAAGTAATTGTATATAAATATAAATCCAAAAAAGGATTTCATAAGAAAAAAGGTCATAGACAACCTTTTACAGAATTACAAATTAAAGCAATTTCATTATAATTGATATGATAAAAGCGACAATATATCGTAATAATAGAAAACGACTTTGCGGATACTGCATTTCTGGACACGCTGGTTTTGCACAAGAGGGAGAAGATATTGTCTGTGCAGCTGTATCTGTATTGACTATCAATACCATAAATGCGATAGAACAGCTTACAACAACACATTTTCACTGTGATGCCAATGAACAAAAAGGCGGTTATTTAAAAGTAATGTTTTCTGATATGGAAGAAGATAGAGACCGCGATGCAGAGCTTTTATTAAAAGCGATGGCAATGGGTTTGGAAGATTTATCAAAAGAATATAAAAAATATATCCGATTAAAATATGAGGAGGTGTAACAATATGTTGAAATGTAACCTTCAATTTTTCGCTCATAAAAAAGGTGTTGGTTCTACAAGAAACGGACGTGACTCCAAAGCAAAGAGACTTGGTGCAAAACGTGCTGATGGTCAGATTGTAAGAGCTGGTAACATCTTATATACACAAAGAGGAACAAAAATCCACCCAGGTATTAATGTAGGTAAAGGTGGAAACGATACACTTTTTGCATTAGTAGATGGTCGTGTAAGTTATGAAAGAAAAGGCAGAGATAAAAAACAAGTTTCTGTATATCCAGTGGATTTAGCAGTAGCGGAATAATAACAAAAACAGGGGGGCTTCAAATGACGAACATTTGAAGCCCTATTTTTTCATATAAAGGCATAAAAGAGGTGATAAAATGTTTGTGGATAGAGTAAAAATTCACATTAAAGGCGGAAATGGCGGAAACGGTATGGTTTCGTTTTATAGAGCGAAATATATTACACACGGAGGGCCAGACGGTGGAGACGGCGGTCGTGGTGGAGATGTGATATTTGTAGGCGATAACAGTATGAATACGCTTATGGATTTTAGATATAAACGTTCTTTTAAAGCAGAAAATGGACAAGATGGTGGAAAATTAAATTGTTTTGGGAAAAGTGGAGAAAGCGTTATAATAAAAGTGCCTGTTGGTACAATTATAAGAGAAGCAAACAGCAATAAAATTATGGCTGATATAACAAAAGCAGGAGAGCAAAAAGTAATTATAAAAGGGGGCAAAGGCGGAAAAGGAAATCAGCATTTTGCTACACCTACAAGACAAGCACCCCGTTATGCAGAACGTGGTCAAACTGCAAAAGAATATGATGTCATATTAGAATTAAAATTGATTGCAGATGTAGGACTAATTGGCTTTCCTAATGTAGGAAAATCAACCATATTATCTATGGTAACAAATGCAAATCCTAAAATTGCCAATTATCATTTTACAACATTAGCACCGAATTTAGGTGTAGTGCAAAGTAGAATAGGAGAAGATTTTGTTTTAGCAGACATTCCTGGATTAGTAGAAGGAGCAAGTGAAGGTGTTGGACTAGGACACGAATTTTTGCGTCATGTAGAAAGAACAAAAGTATTTATACACGTAATAGATGCAGCAGCACTGGAAGGCGATGACCCTGTTGAAAATTTCAAAAAAATTAATCAAGAACTTTCAGAATATAATCCCGAATTGCTGAAACGTCCTCAAGTGATTGCAGCAAATAAAACAGATATTCCAGATGCACAACAAAATGTAATTAGGCTAAAACAGGCTTATGAAAAAGAAGGGTATCAAGTTTTTCCCATTTCAGCAGCAACGAATAAAGGACTTGACGAGATGTTGGAAGCAGTTGCTAAAATATTAAAAGAATATCCTGAAGATATTGTTTTTGAACAAGAATATGAAGAATATCAAGAAGTAGAAATTGATAGAGAACCATTTACAATAGAAGTATTTGATGACAATTATTATGTTGTGACAGGTACAGGTGTTGAAAAAATGATTGGTTATACTAACATTGATACAGAAAAAGGTTTTGCATTTTTCCAAAGATATTTAAGAGAAAAAGGCATTATAAAAGCATTAGAAGAAAAGGGAATACAAGAAGGAGATACTGTAAAAATTTATGGCTTAGAATTTGATTATTATAAATAAGATGTATTGTTTTTGTGATATAATATGTAATAGGAGGAAAAATGTTGACAAGTAAACAAAGGGCTTATTTAAGAGGCATGGCAAATGGTTTGGATAGCATATTTCAAATAGGTAAAAGCGGTGTAACACCAGAATTAAGAGATGCTGTAGACAAAGCATTAGAAGCAAGAGAATTAATAAAATTGAATGTATTAGATAACAATATGATAGAAGCAAAACAAGCAGCTAGCATATTGGCGGATAGAACAGGAGCAGAAGTAGTACAAGTAATTGGCAATCGTTTTATATTGTTTCGACAGTCCAAAAAGAAACCAGTGATTGAATTGCCAAAATAATAGAAAGAGTGTAAGTTTTATGAGAAGTGGTATAGAAGATTTTAAAAGTTGTAAAAGCATTGCTATAATGGGAGGTACATTTGACCCCATACATTATGGGCATTTAGCGACAGCAGAGGCAGTTAGACACAGATTTAAAGTAGATAAAGTGATATTTATGCCTACAGGCAATCCAGCTCATAAAGCAGATAAAGTAGTGACACATCATGAGCATAGATATTTAATGACAGTATTGGCAACAATGAGAAATGAAAATTTTGATGTATCTCGTATTGAAATTGAGCGTCCTGGCAAAACATATACAGTAGATACCATTGAAGAATTGAAAAGATTATGCCGACCCGATGCTCGTTTATATTTTATTACGGGAGCAGACGCTATACATCAAATTTTTACATGGAAAAATGCAGAAAAGTTATTGACAATGTGTGATTTTGTTGCTGTTACTCGTTCAGGATATAAAAAAAATAAATTGTTTGATGAAATAACAGAAATTAGAGATAAATTTGCCAGCAGAATACATTATATGGAAGTACCAGGACTAGAGATTTCTTCTTCTGATATTAGACAACGTGTACAAAATGGCAGACCAATAAAATATCTTTTGCCTCAGGAAGTAGAGGACTATATTTATAAATTTGGTTTATATGAAAATGACACAGAAAAAGAGGTAAAATTTATGCTGACAACAGATGTTATGAAAGAAAAATTACAATCTGCATTATCTGTAAAAAGGTATATTCATACAATGGGTGTAGCAGAAGAAGCGATGAAATTAGCAGAGATTTATGGTACAGCACAAGATAGAAAAAAAGCTGAAGTAGCAGGATTGCTTCACGATTGTGCTAAAAATTATCCTAATGATTTAAAAATACGTTTATGCAAAGAATATCATATACCATTAGATGATGTTTTAAAAGAACAAAAAGATTTAATACACCCATTTTTAGGAGCGGAAATTGCTAAAAGAGAGTATTTAGTAGAAGATGAGGACATTTTAAATGCCATTCGCTATCATACTACAGGAAGAAAAGAAATGAGTTTATTAGAAAAAATTATATTTTTAGCAGATTATATTGAGCCAAATAGAGCGACTTTTGACGGATTGGAAGAAGCAAGAAGACTTTCTTATTTAGATTTAGATATGGCAATGAGATATACACTAGAGCACACAATTTCTTATGTAAAAGAAAGAAAGTTGAAATTACATTCTTTGTCATTAGAAGCGTTAGAATATTTTAAAAATAAATAAAGGAGGAAATACTGTGGAAGTTGTAGAAATTGCAAAAATTGCTCAGACAGCACTAGAGGACAAAATGGGAGAAGATATTAAAGTATTAGATTTAAGAGGAATTTCTAATATTGCAGATTATTTTGTTATTGCAAGCGGAAATAACGTTAACCATTTGAGAGCAATGGCAGATGAAGTGGAGCAAAAATTGTTTAAAGCAGGCGTAAAACTGCATCATTCAGAGGGATATAGTGTAGCAACGTGGATACTTTTAGACTTTGGTAATATATTAGTGCATTTGTTTAATAAAGAACAAAGAGAATTTTATAGTTTAGACCATCTTTGGAGCGATGCAAAAAATGTGTGAAAATAGAAATAAAATTCTAGTATAATTGATACAAATAAAAAGCAGGGAATTTCCCTGCTTTATTGTCGATTAAGAACGTTTATTTGCTCTTTTATTTAATCCTGCTTGTCTTTCATTGGATTGTTTTAACCAGTCTTTCATTTTATCTTCAAAATCGGAAGGTGCTGATTGTGGTTTAAAATAATCATCAGCAGGACGTATTGTTCTATTTTCGTAATTTGATTTATGTTCTTTTGTGCGGAATTTTTTTTCAAAATTAGATGGCTTTGTATTTTTTGTTGTAGAAGGAAGTGCCTCTCGTATAGAAAGAGAAATTTTGTTGGAGGCTTCGTCCACAGAAAGGACTTTTACTTTTACAATATCACCTACAGCAATATGTTCGTTTATATCTTGTACAAAGTTGTTTGCTATTTGTGAAATATGAACCAACCCTTGTACTTTGTCACCCAATGAAACGATAGCACCAAAAGGTTTGATGCGTAATACTTTACCTTCAACAATATTGCCAACCTGAACTTTTTCTGACATTAAATTTTACACTCCCATTCTATTTTAATCGTAGTTTTTTGTATTGTAATCATTCGTATTACATAAAGGTATTCATTTACCGTAACAAGTATAACATAATTTATATTAAAATACAAATATTTTGTAGGCTTTTTTTGGAGGGACACATATGAAAAAAAATGATAAAATTGTATTAGACATAGAAGAAGTATTATTTCCTAATAAAGGAATTGGATATATAGAAGGGCAGAAAGTAATTGTAAAAAACGTTTTGCCAAAACAAAAAATTGCAGCATGTGTTACAAAAAAAAGAAGTAGCGGTGTAGAGGCAAAATTAGAAGAAGTATTACAAAAATCTCCTTTTGAACAACAATCAGAATGTCCTCATTTTTTACTTTGTGGTGGCTGTACTTATCAAAACATGGATATTGCGTCAGAAATTACTATGAAAGAAAAACAAGTAAAAACATTATTAGAGCAGGCAGGCATTACTGTAAAAAGTTGGGAGGGAATACTTTCTTCTCCAAAACAGAAAGCATATCGCAACAAATGTGAATTTTCATTTGGAGATGAGCAAAAAGGCGGCGATTTAGCTTTAGGCATGAGAAAGAGACAGAGCTATTATGAAGTGGTGACATTGACAGATTGCAATATTGTAGATGGTGATTTTTTAAAAATAATTGGTGCAACATTGCATTTTTTTCAAAAAAGAAATGTTCCTTTTTATCATAAAGCACGTCATGATGGTGTATTAAGGCATTTGGTAGTAAGAAAGGGAGAAGCAACAGGAGAAATATTAGTTAATTTAGTGACAACATCAGAAATCCCTTTTTCATTAGAAGAATATCAAAAAGAGTTGTTATGTTTGGCGCTAGAAGGAAACATTTGTGGTATACTACACACAAAAAATGATGGTTTAGCAGATATTGTACAAAGTGATAATACAGATATATTGTATGGTAGGGATTATTTTATAGAGAAATTGTTTGACTTAGAATTTAAAGTTTCAGCATTTTCCTTTTTTCAAACAAACTCAAAAGGGGCAGAAAAATTATATGAAATTGTAAAAGAATTTGCAGGAGATGTTAAAAATAAAATAGTGTTTGACTTGTATTGTGGTACAGGAACGATTGCCCAAATTATGGCAAAACAGTCTAAAAAAGTAATTGGCATAGAATTGGTAGAAGAAGCAGTTGCAGCAGCAAATGAAAATGCTCAAAGAAATGGATTGTCAAATTGTGAATTTATAGCAGGTGATGTGCTTCAAAAAATAGAAGAATTAAATGAAAAGCCAGATTTGATAATATTAGACCCGCCAAGAGATGGTATTCATACCAAAGCGATTGACAAAATTATAGCCTTTGCTGCTCCAGAAATTGTTTATGTTTCTTGTAAACCGACTTCTTTGGCAAGAGATTTGCAAATTTTTCAGCAGAATGGTTATTGTATAGAAAGAGTAAAATTGGTCAATCAGTTTCCAAGAACTGTTCATGTAGAAACTATAGTAAGTATGAAAAAAATAACACAATAAAACAAAAAACGAATGATATGGTATAGTATCATTCGTTTTTTTATTATGTTAAACGATATAAACTGTCATATTTGTAAAAAGTTTTTGATTAGTAACAACCATGATGTCCACCACAACCATAATTGCTTTGTGTTACACAAGTACCATCACAATATCCACAACCATGATTATAACCACAATATTCAACACCATCATGAATATGACGTCCTGCTTCTGTACAGCTTTCTATAGTACAAATAGCTGGATAGTTTACAGTAGCTTGTGCTCTTCTATGATGTCCGTGTGCAAATGCTGGCATAGCAAAAGCAGATGACATTACAACAACTGCTCCTACCGCAAGTAATTTTTTAATATTCATAGCAAACGCCTCCTTTCTGCATTTTAATCATATGAAATATTTCATCATATTAACATTATACCAAAATCATACTGTTTTGTAAATGAATACATAGTAGTATGTGATATTTTATTGCCCAAATAGTTTTTTTGCTTCTTTCATACTTTCTATAATAGAAACACCAAAAGGACATCTTTTTTCACAAGCACCACACTCTATACAATCTCCTGCTTTGGCATTTAAAACCATATAATGCTGTAAAACAGTTTCAGGAATTTCGCCTTGTGCTTTTGCCAAATTTAAAAATTTGATAACAGAAGCAACATCAATGCCCTTAGGACAAGGAGCACAATGTCCACAATACATACAATGTCCCTGCCAACTGATATTGTTAAAAGTAGAAAAAACAGAAGCATAATCTTTTTCTTGTTCACTAGCATATTCATAATGTAATGAGTTTTTTAAATCTTCCATACTGCGAACACCAGAAAATACAGTTGCTACAGCAGGACGTGTCAAAGCATAATGTATACATTGACTAGATGTCATAGCTTTTCCTGCTGGAGAGTATTCTGAAAGTAAATCTCCTCCACCAAATGCTTTCATAACTGTAATACCAACACCTAAACGCTGACAAGTTTCATACAATTTTTCTCTTTGTGGGTCTAAATTAAACAGTGGTTTTTCATAGCTGGACTGTGCCCACAGCTTTTCAACATCTTCATCTGGTGGGAGCAGGTCATAACAAGGATTTACACTAAACATAAGCACTTCAATTACTCCACTGTTTACTGCTTCTAAAGCAACAACAGGATTGTGGCTGCTCATACCAATATGTTTTATTTTGCCTTGTGATTTTAGTTCTAGTGCATATTTTAATATTTCTCCCTCTGCAATTTGTTTCCAAGTGCTGAGAGAGTCCACATAATGTATCATACCAATGTCAATATAGTCTGTATTTAAGTTTTTGAGCATTGCCTCAAATGCCATTTTAACTTCTGAAATATTTCTTGTTGCTTTATATTGTTCATTTTGCCATATTGTACACAAATGTCCCTGCAATATAAATTTTTCTCTTTGGTTATGAATGAAATTTCCAATACGTCTATGTAAATCTGGATTAGGACTGTACATATCCATACAATTTACGCCGTGTTCTAAAGCAAGTGAGAACATTTCATTTGTAAAAGCATCATCTTTTTCTAAAAAACCCTCACAGCCAAAACCAATTTCGCTTACTTCTAAACCTGTTTTGCCAAGTTTGCGATAATTCATAATTCCACTCCTTATATGTAATGTAAAAAATATATTTTTTTATTATATTCGAAAGCAGGAAATCAAAAAAGTCAAAACCTTGGGCCTTGCCCAAACCCACCAACTTTTTTTTAAAAAAGTTGGACAAAAAACTTTATTGGAAAAACTAACGTTTTTCCTTATAAAATCAATGTTTTTGAGGAAACGAAGTTTCCGTTTAAAAGTTCTTTGCTTATTTCTTTCAAGAAAGAAGTAGGAGTTTGAGGGCTAGCCCTCAAGGTTTTTTGACAGACTGAGCAGGAAATCAATAAAGATTTCCTGCTATATTTTATTTTAGTTGTTGTATATTTCCTTGTTGTATAGCATTGATATGTTTTGCAATTTTTTGTTTTTCCCAGTCCCACCATTTGATATGAAGTAATTCAGAAATGATTTCATCTGAATAACGTTTTCGTATTATTTTTGCAGGCACACCTCCTACAATAGTATAAGGTGGTACATCTTTCGTGACAACTGCACGTGTCCCAATAATAGCACCATCTCCTATTGTAACACCAGCTAATATAACAGATTCATAGCCTATCCAAACATCATTACCAATCACAATATCACCTTTGTTATCCCAAGCATCTGTTACATTTTCACGTTTCAATCCCCATTCTTCATAAAAAATAGGAAATGGATAGCTTGATAAAGAAGACAAACTATGATTAGCACTGTTGAATAAAAAGCGAGCACCACAGGCAATAGAGCAAAATTTTCCTATGATTAATTTGTCATGATTGATAGGATAATGATATAATACATTGTTTTTTTCAAATAATTTAGGGTCATTTACAAAGTCATTATACATGGTATATTCGCCAACAATAATAGTATCATCTGTAATGACATTTTTTAAATAAATTGTTTGTTTATCTCCTGTGCGAGGATATATATTTTTTTCTGGAATAGTCATAATATTTCTCCTTTATTTAGTATATTATATGAAAGCAACTATTCCAGATACTACAATGCAACGTTTCAAATATATCACCTCTTATTATAGTATTTGTGTTTTATCTAATAAAACTGGTCGCAATTTTATTTTCTTTTTCTGGCAAACCATATTTTTGTTTTCCTAAATCAATGCTTTTGATTAAAAATGACATATTTTCTGCCAATGAACGCATTGTTTGAAGCCCTTCTTTGTCTTGAGCAGCTTCTTCAGCACTGTTGCCGTGCACACTATTCCAATATTGACTAGGTGCTATAGGCATATTAGATATTGTAAAATATTTGTTTAATTCATCAAATGTAGCAGACAATCCTCCCCTTCTTGCAGTCACAACACTTGCTCCTACTTTCATTGTTTTATCAAAAGAGGTACTATAAAAAAGTCTGTCTAAAAATGCAATCAGTGTTGCATTTGCAGAAGCATAATAAACAGGACTAGAAACAACAATACCATCTGCTTTTTCAAATTTTGGTGCAACTTCATTTACAATATCGTCAATAGTACATTTGCCATGTGATGCACAATAGTTACAAGCCATACAACCTCTTACTGCTTGACTGCCTAATTGTATTAACTCTGTATCAATACCATTTTTTTGAAATACTTTTTCCATTTCACTTAATGCTGTAAAACCAGCTCCATTTTTGTGAGGACTGCCATTGATTAATAATACATTCATTTTTTTATCTCCTTTATATTATTATGATTTTAATTTTGCTGAAAAATCTGCAAGTGCTTCTGATATTTTAATTTGCTGAGGACAAACTGCTTCACAGCTTTTACAGCCTATGCAAGCACTAGGACGTTTTTCTTCTGGAAGTGTTCCCACTACCATAGGGGCTATAAATCCTCCTCCTGTAAAACGATGTTCATTATAGAGTTCTAAAAGGCGAGGAATATCTAATTGCTGAGGACAGTGCGTTGTACAGTAACGACAAGAAGTACAAGGTAATTTTCCATTTAGCATACCATCAGCAATAGTAAACAGTGTTTGTTTTTCTGTTTTATTAAGTGGCTTTTCTGTTTGGAATATTTCTATATTTTGTTTTACTTGTTCCAAAGAGGACATACCAGAAAGTATCATTGTCACTTCTGGTATTGTTTGTAAAAAGCGAAATGCCCATTCTGTAGCATCTGCTTCTTTTCGGAGTTGTTTCAATGTTTCTGTATCATTTTCACTAAGTTTACACAGTTTGCCTCCTCTAAGAGGTTCCATTACCCAAACTGGAATATGATATTGTTTTAAAAGTTCTATTTTGTCATTAGCGTGCTGAAATGAAAAATCTATGTAATTTAATTGTATTTGACAAAATTCCATATCTTTTCTATATTTTTCTAAAAAGCGTTTCATAACATCGTAGCTGCCATGCACAGAAAATCCTAAATGACGAATTCTACCATTTTGTTTTTGTTTCATAAGATATTCATGTATTTTATATTTTTCATCAAGGTATTGTTCAATATTTAATTCACATACATTATGAAATAAGTAAAAATCAAAATAGTCTACTTTACATTTTTCAAGCTGTTTTTCAAAAATTTCTTCTACTTTATCCATATTAGAAACATCATAGCCTGGAAATTTTGTTGCCAAATAATATTTTTCACGAGGATATTTACTTAGTATATTTCCCATTACAATTTCTGAATTTCCGTCATGATAACCCCAAGCAGTGTCATAATAATTAATACCATTTTCCATAGCATAAGCAACCATTTCTGTTGCTTTTTGCTCGTCTATTTTTGCATTATTTCCTTCTATCAAAGGCAAACGCATAGAACCCATACCAAGTGCTGACAATTTTAATTGTTTAAAATTTTTATAAACCACAATATTCCCTCCTTTGTATAAATTCTTTTTTACCATAGTACAATAATTATACTACTTAGAGTGCACTTTAAGTCAATATATTTTTGTGAAAATTCACTGTCATTTTAAAAATGATAGTGCTTGCTATTTTTTAGAAATCAAATATGTGATATACTATTAAAGCAAAATAATTTATGTAAAAGGAGGTATCTATGTGGAAAGCATAAGCGAAATTAAATCGAAATTTTTATCTGCATCAATACAAGACATATCTGCTCTTATTAATCTATATTGTAATGACACAAGAAAAGGAGTACAAAATGTCATTTGCCAATATCAAAAAAAAATAGAGGCTTATCAAAAAGAGCAGTTACGTTTAGATACTATGTTGACATTTGAAAAAGAATGTTATCAAAAAGGCTATCATATTGTTGCAGGAATTGATGAAGTAGGTAGAGGGCCCCTTGCTGGTCCAGTCGTAACAGCTGCGGTAATACTTCCTGAAAATTGTAAAATAGAAGGTGTGAATGACTCAAAAAAACTTTCAGCGAAAAAAAGACAACAGTTATATCATGTGATATGTGAAAAGGCAATTAGTTATGGTATAGGTATTGTATCAGCACAACGTATTGATGAAATAAATATATTGCAGGCAACTTATGAAGCTATGAAAGAAGCAATAAATAAACTTTCTGTTACACCAGAATTTGTATTAGCAGATGCTGTACACATTCCCCATATTACAATACCTCAAAAGGGCATTATAGGCGGCGATGGCAAAAGTATTTCTATTGCAGCAGCAAGTATTGTTGCAAAAGTAACAAGAGATGCTATTATGGAAGAATTTTCAAAATTGTATACACAATATGGTTTTGAAAGAAATAAAGGTTATGGTTCACAAGAACATATACAGGCAATAAAACAGTATGGTATTTGTGCGATACATAGAAAAACATTTGTAAAAAATATTATTTCTACAGAGCAAAATGAAATAAAATCATATAATAGGGCAAAAGGCACAAAAGGAGAACTCTTAGCAGTAAAAGAAATGCAAAAAGCAGGTTACACAATATTAGAAAGAAATTTCCGCCGTGAATGTGGCGAAATTGACATTATAGCACAAAAACAAAACACTATTGTATTTACTGAAGTAAAACTTCGTCAAACAGAAATAAATGGTCAGCCTTGTGAGGCAGTTACACAACAAAAACAAAAACGAATTGCTCAAACAGCAAAATATTATATATCAGAAAATAATATTATAGATTTTGATATGCGTTTTGATGTAGCAGAAATATTGGAAAAACAGAACAAATATTATTTTCGTTACATAGAAAATGCCTTTTGGCTAGAATAGGAGAAAAATATGATTTGTCAAAAAAATAATTTAAAATATATTACATTTGAGAATTTAGAAAATACAAATATGGTAAAACATTGTATCACCACACGTATAGGAGGTGTAAGTACAGGCGTTTATGCAGAATTAAATATGAGTTTTACAAGAGGAGAACAAAGAGAAAAAGTATTACAAAATTATGATATTGTTTGTGATGCACTTGGTTTTGATAAAAATAGCTTTGTACTTTGTCATCAAACACATACTACAAATATTAGAGTGGTAACAGAACAAGACAGAGGCATGGGAGTAACAAAAAAAAGTGTCATAAAAGATACAGATGGATTAATTACAAATATCCCAGAAATACAGTTGACAGTATTTTCAGCAGATTGCACGCCAATATTGCTTTTAGACCCTATTAATAAAGCTGTTGGTGCAGTACACGCTGGTTGGAGAGGTACCGTCAATAGCATTGCACAAAAAGCCATTGAAAAAATGACGCAAAACTATGGTACAAATGCTAAAGATATTATTGCAGGGATTGGACCTTCTATAGGACAATGCTGTTTTCAAGTAGATGACCCTGTTGTAAAAGAATTTCGTCAAAAATTGGAATTTGCAGATGATGTTATTATAAATGATACTGTACCAGAAAGATATAAAATTGATTTATGGGAAACAAACAGACGAATATTAATAAACTGTGGTGTACAACAAAAAAATATTGAGTTGTCTAAAATCTGTACAATGTGTCATACAGATTTGTTTTATTCTCATAGAGTAATGGGAAATGAAAGAGGAAATATGGCAGGCATTATTGCATTAAAATAGGAGGTGATTTATTGTGATAGAAATACAACAATATTTGAATTTGTTTCAGCAAAAATTAGAAAAAATATTTAAAAATGAGATATTCTTTTTTGGTATACAGGGTAGCTACGGACGAGGAGAAGCAACAGAAAATAGTGATATTGATATTGTAGTAATATTTGAAAGCTTAGAAACAGAACAGTTATTAAAATACAACAATATGATTGATGAACTGCCTTTCAGAGAAAAACTTTGTGGTTTTGTTTCAGGCAAACAAGAGTTATTACATTGGACAGCGTCTGAATTGTTTCAATTTTATTATGATACTACTCCTATATTTGGAACATTGGATTACCTATTGCCACTCATTACAACGGAAAAAATAAAAGAAGCTGTAAAAACAGGAGTTTGTACAATATATCATACGGCTTGTCACAATATGCTTCATGAAAAAAGTGTGGAGATATGCAAAGCACTTTATAAATCTGCTGTATTTGTATTACAGGCAAAATATTTTTTAGAGACAGGAATATACAATAAAACAAAAAAAGAATTATTAACAATAACTTCTGAAAAAGATGTTTTTATACTTTCTGCTTTACAGCGTGAATTTTTACAGCAGAATTTAGTGAGTGATACCATTAATTTAATGAATTGGGCAAGCAATATTATAGTAAGTGATTGAGGAAACTTCCTCAATCACTTTGTTTTTGCTCTAATATTTTTTTAACGCCTTTTTCAAATTTTTGTCTAGGCAACATAACAAGATGACCACATTTACAACATTTTATTCTAAAGTCAATACCTGTTCGCAATATTTCCCATTCATTACCACCGCAAGGGTGTTGTTTTTTCATTTGCACTTTATCACCTATTGAAAAATTCATTTTTTATCACTCCTCTTATTCTCTTTGCATATGCACGGTTGTTTGTGGAAATGGTATTGTAATATTTTCTCTATCTAATCTGTTTTTGATACGTAAACGAAGTTCTCTTTCTACACCCCAATTTTGTTTTACTTGGCATTTCGCTACAATACGTATTGTTACCGCAGAAGCTCCCAATTCTGTTACACCTAATATTTCAGGTGTTTCCAAAATATATGGCATATCTTTTGTTTTTTCCATTTCATTTTTTAATATTGTTATGACATTTTCTAAATTTTCATTGTAGTCAACATCAATATCTACAATCGCATTGATATAGTCTTTACAGTAATTTGTAATGCTTCCAATAGAGCCATTAGGAAAAATATGCACTGCACCATTAGCATCTCTTATTTTAGTAGTTCTCATAGTAATGGCTTCTACAGTACCTGTTTTCCCTTGTATTTCTATGATGTCGCCTACACCAAAATGGTCTTCAAAGAGTATAAAAAAACCATCTAACATATCCTGTATGACATTTTGAGCACCTAAACCAATGGCAACAGAACCAGCTCCCGCAATAGCAATCAAAGAACTTTTTTCAATGCCTAATTCTGTTAATATAGTACATAATGCAATAAAATACAACAGATATTTTATAATACTAGATACAATAGAATAAATAGTATTTGCTTTTCTTTCATCAACAGGCATTTTGTTATTTTCAGCTTGTTTCATTAAAAAACGTTTTACTGCTTTTCGACTTAACTGTATGAAAAAAAGACAAACAGCAAATACAACAAAACAATAAAATAATTTATAACCTAGTGATAATATTTTTTCGATATTTTTTTCTGAAAATAATGATAATAATTCATTCAAATGATTTCCCTTTCCTTTCTAATACTTCATTAATAATGCGATTTGTAAAAACATTTAAACTTTTTCCTTTTTTTAACGATTGGTTTTTATATTCTGCTGTTATTGCCATATCAATCACGCTTATTATATATGATTGTGAAATCATACGCAAGATAAAAATATACAAATATATTATTGTACCGAGCGACAAAAAAATATGGTATAATAAAAAAAGAAAGGATTGATTTATATGACGGACGAATTAAAAGAACTTAGCAAAGTGCTGATAGAGGAGATGAGAAAAGAAATTAAAGTTGCTGTGAAAGAAGAAGTGAATAACAGCATGAAAGAAGCTATTAGTATCATAAGAGATAGCCATAATATTTTAAGCAGCAAAATAGACAACGTACAAGCAGAACTAAAAGCCGAAATACAAGAAGTACGAACAGAATTAAAAGCCGAAATACAAGAAGTACGAACAGAATTAAAAACCGAAATACAAGAAGTAAAAACAGAATTAAAAGCTGAAATACAAGAAGTACGAACAGAATTAAAAGCTGAAATACAAGAAGTAAAAACAGATGTACAAGAAGTAAAAAGTAAAATTGATGATGTAAGCAAAGAAATAACATCATTAAAATTAAAAAACAACGCTGTTGATAAAACATTAATATCACACACATATGACATTAATCTTTTAAAAGAAGCTAGATAATAAAATGAAAGCCCTACATAGAATAGGGCTTTTTATTTAATTTGATATGTTCCTATTTGTTTTTGTTGCTTGTTGTATTAATGCTTGGAATAATTTTTGTTGTATAGTACATTGTGTCATAGCTTCAGGGTGCCATTGTACTCCTATGACAAAAGGCAATGTTTTATGTTCTATTGCTTCAATCAAACCATCTTTACTTTTTGCTGAAACAATAAAATCATTTCCTGCTTGTTTTACAGCTTGATGATGAAATGAATTTACTGTACAGCTTTTTTGCTGAGCAATATGGTGTAATATACTATTTTCTGTAATATCTATAGTATGTGTGGCTTCAAAACGAGGGGCTTTTTGAATATGTTTTATATTGGTATTTGTTTGTGTATAAATGTCTTGATAAATACTGCCGCCATTACATAAACAAAAAATTTGCATACCTCTGCAAATGCCTAACATAGGTAATTTTTTATAAAATCCCCATTGACATAATTTGAATTCAAAATCATCTCTCATAGGACAAATTTCGCCATTATCAATAATGGGTTGCTCCCCAAATAAAAGAGGGTTTACATCTCCTCCACCTGTGAATAGAATACCATCTATACTATCGCAAAAGTCGTTTGTATCAAATATAGTAATAGGATAGCCTCCAGCTTTTTTGACTGCATCAATATATTGTTGAGATAGTGTGTATTTTTGTAATTCATAACTATAATCTGGTGTAATAGCTATAATTGGTTTCATATGGTTTCCCCCTTTTTGTTATGATTTTATACATACGCTGAAAAAGGAATATTTATCACTTTTACCAAAATTATGACAATGCTTTTCTTACTGTCATAATAGAAAAGCCTAACAGATTTTGACCTTTCCATTGTGTCATATCAAAACGATTTTCATTTTTCATAGATAGTCCAATACCCCAAATTTTGTCTTGTACAGCACATTCTGCTAAAACAGCATTTTCTGTTTCAATTAATTTTTTTTTGAGTTCCTCATTTTGACGAAATTTTTCAAACAGTCCCTCATAAACAATAATTTGTCTTACACCATTCCAAATAATATCATTGTAATTTTTGACAGAACGTCCTAATGCTTTTATTTTGCCCGCATCTGATGTATTTAATATTTTTGAAGCAACACCATTGTCTTGAAATAATTTAGCTTTTTGATACATCATATATTGCTCCATAGAAGAAAATAAAACATCATCTTTTTTAAAATCTGACAAAAACCAATTACTCAAGTAACCATTTATTTCATCGGGATTATGAAAACAGATTATATTTTGCATTTAAAATATCCTCCCTATATTGTTTTATTTCTTTATATAATAAGTTTTATGTATTGTATGGTAGCATAAATATATGTTAAAATAAAGAAGTTTTTAATATATTTTTATCACATATGAGAGGAGAATAAAATTGCAAAATATTGGTATTATTGGTGCAATGGAAGAAGAAATTGCATTATTACAACAAAAAGCTATTATTACAGATACAGAACAAATCATTGGTTTAACATTTTATAAAGGTATGTTACATGATAAAAAAGTAGTATTCGTTAAAAGTGGTATAGGCAAAGTAAACGCTGCACTTTGTACACAAATATTAATTGACCGTTTTGCTGTAGATTGTGTCATTAATGTAGGTGTAGCAGGAGCTGTTTATAAAGAGTTGTCTATAGGAGATATTGTGATTTCAAAAGATGCTGTACAACACGATATGGATACATCTGTTTTTGGTGACCCTGTTGGTATTATTCCACGTATGGAGGAAAGTTATTTCAAAGCAGATAAAACATTGATAGAATTGGCACAAAAATGTAGTATGGCATTGACATCAAAAGCAAAAATATTTTTAGGAAGAATTGCCAGTGGCGACCAATTTATAAGTACACCACAAGGAAAACAAAAAATATGGGATACTGTACAAGGATATTGTGCTGAAATGGAAGGAGCAGCTATTGCTCATGCTTGTTATCTCAATCAAATTCCTTTTGTTATTATACGTTCTATATCAGATGATGCAGAAGATAAAGCACATATTGCTTATGAACAGTTTGTAAAAATTGCTTCTGCAAATTCCAGCGAATTATTAGAAAAAATGATTGAGATGATGGCATAAAATAACTAGCAAATAAAAAGGGTATACAATATACCCTTTTTATAGTTGTTCCATTTGTTCAATTTTATCTATATCGTGAGCAATAATTTGATTTTGTGTTTTAATACACAATAAATCCATTTTACTTTTGCCTATAATTTCTCCCTCAATCACTTTTTTCTGTATTGTTGTAATTCTGACACGCATACCACTATGAAATGCTTTGCCATTAAAATAAACTGTATCAATAGGAAATAATTCATGGCATTTTGCCATCAATTTTTCTAAATCTACTATTTTATAATCCATTGAAATCATTTGACGTTGTTTTATATTTTTAATGCCTTTTTTAAAATTACTAATACGTAATAGTATACGTGTAACAAAATAAGCAATAATTGCTGTCAATATCCAGTCTTGTATTGTTAATGTATCTAATAAATTTTTCATATTGCTTCACTTCCTTTTTAACTTATCACTTCTATAGTATTTAAAGTGTTGTTATGACAGCCTACTAATGGAATATTTGCTTTTTGTAATACAGTAATTTGCTGTATAATTTGTTTTGTAATAACTTCTCCTGGTGCTAAAAGAGGAATACCTGGAGGATAAGGAATAACAAATTCTCCACAGATATTCCCTTCACTTTGGGAAAAGGGAATTTGCTTTTTTTCTGCAAAAAATGCCTGTCTAGGGCAATATTTTAATATAGGTAATGTATTTTGTATTTTAGGAAATGGTGTCATATTAGTAGCATCACAAATTTCAGTATCAATTTGTGTAATTACTTTTGACAACATATCAAATCCCTGTATTGTATCCGCAGGACTTGTCATAGCGATTGCATAAGACAAATAACCCATTTCTAATATTAAATGATACCTTTTTATTAGTATATCATTTAATTGTATACCTGTCATCTGCATTTGAGGTAATTGCAGTATCAATTTTGATTTATCTCTACAATAGCCTGCTTCATTTAATAATACAATATGTTTCCAATTTTTAGATTGTTCATAAAACCATATTAGATTTTTTACATAACATTCAAAATCATTTTTTGCTTCTTTTTCAAGCCAATGACAGCAATAATCTATAGCAGATAAAAACAAATAAGAGGGGCTGGAAGTTTGTACCATAGAAAGACATTGTTTCAGCCTATTTCTATTTACTCTATTGCCTTGTATATGTAGTACAGCCGTTTGTGTAGGACAAGGTAATGTTTTGTGTAAACTTTGTATTACAATATCTGCATTTTGCTCTAATGCTGTTTTAGGAAAAAAGTGATGAAATTTCATATGACTTCCATGTGCTTCATCTACAATAAGCAATATATTTTTATTGTGTAAAAAATCACTGATTTCTGAAATATTTGATGTAATGCCCTCATAGGTAGGACTTGTTAATATTACTGCTTTAGTATTTTTTGTAACTGCTTTTTGTATTTGTTCTAGTGTAATACTTCCTAAAAAATCAGCATTTTCTATACTTTGGGGTAATATATATATCGGTTTTGCTCCTGAAAGCACCAAAGCACTGTAAACACTTTTATGACAATTTCTTGCAACAACAATTTCATCTTCTGTATTACAAACAGAAAGTATTGCTGACAATATACCACTTGTAGAACCATTTACCAAAAAAAAACTTTCTTCTGCACCAAATAATTTGGCACATCTTTTTTGAGATTGTAGTAATATACCTTCTGGTTTATGAAGATTGTCAAAACCTGTTATTTCGGTAATATCTTGAGAAAGTATTTCAGTAAAAGCACCTAATCTACCTGCTTTATGTCCAGGCATATGAAAAGGATAATATTGTTGTTGTGAATGATTTTTTAATGCTTGCCAAAGTTCCATCATTCTAGTGTCACCACTTTATAATCATGTCCAGAAGCAGGTAATATTTTTTGTATAAAGTCATTTGTATAAAGTGCTACTGTAGCAGTATTTACACAAGGGTGCATTGCGATTTTTTCCATATTTAATACATCAGCATCTATTAAAAACTGTACTTTTTTATCTGTATCAAAAAGAAGTCCTAAAGGGCTTACTGCACCAGGGTGAATTTTTAAGTATTGCCACATATGTTCTTCTCCTGCAAATGTCATACGAGGAACACCTACTTGTTTGGATACTTTACCTGTATTAAATTTTTTGCTGCCTTCCATAAAAAGTAAAAAAAATTCTGTTTTATGTCTTGAAGATAAAAAGAGGTTTTTGCAAATCGAAAATCCCATTTTTTTGTCTAATTCTTTCGCTGCCTCAATGGTATATAAAGGCTCGTGTTCATATTTTATGTAATCAACATTTAATTCTTGTAATATTTCATATACTTTTTGTTCTACATTTTCCATTGTACTATCTCCTTATTTTTTATGATAATAAGCATATATTTCTCTTTTAGAAACACCTCTGTCTTTTGCCACCTGTTTCATTGCTTCTTTTTCAGAAATGCCTTTTGATAAATATTGTGTCATATGTTCTTCTATAGTGATGGATTGGTAATTTTGTTGTTGCTGTTTTTTTTGCTCTGTTAATGAAATCCCTTCTATTGCTAATACAAATTCTCCTTTAGGTGCATTTTGTGTATAATAATCAATGTGTCCTTGTATGGTGTCTTTGCGTCGTTGTTCAAATTTTTTGGTTAATTCTTTCATAGTGACTGCTATTCTGTATTGTCCTAATATTTCTGAAAGTTCTTTTAATGTGTGTAGTAATCTATGGGGTGCTTCATATAATAGTATTGTGCGATGTTCCTTTGACAATGAATTTAATATCATATAACGCTCTTTTTTATCAGAAGGTAAAAAACCTTCAAATACAAAGCGGCGACTATCCAATCCAGAAAGTACCAGAGCGATAATGCAGGCTGATGCACCAGGAACTACCGTTACACTAATATCATTTTCATAACAAAGTTTTACCAAATCTGCTCCAGGGTCTGAAATACCAGGCATACCTGCATCTGTTACCAGTGCGATATTGCTGCCTTGCTGTAATTTTTCAATAAGCTGTAAGCCTTTTGTTTGTTTATTGTGTTCGTGATAACTTGTCATAGGTGTATTAATTTGAAAATGATTTAATAAATGTAATGTGTGACGAGTGTCCTCTGCTGCAATAATATCTACTGTTTTTAATAAATCAAGCACTCTAATACTAATATCATCTAAATTTCCTATGGGTGTGCCACATAGATATAATGTTCCAGACATTTTACCCTCCTTATATAAAGGTATTATTCATAATATATTTTTTTGATTTCTTGTGTATAACTGCCATCATTTTGATAAATGACAAGAGGAGCTTCTACTTTTATCATAGGCTTTCCATTTCTAGCACCTTCTATTAAAAGTAGTGAAGGCTCTTTATCTGCATAAGAATGTACAAAACGTAATCTTTTAGGTTCTAAGTGGTATTGTCTCATAAGTGCAATAATATCTGCTAATCTATGAGGTTTATGTACCATATAAAACCTGCCACCTGTTTTTAATAATTTAGAGGAATTATAAATGACATCTTCTAAATTGCACAATAATTCGTGTCGTGCTATCGCTTTTGGTGCATAGTCATTTTTTAAACCACCACCATTATTCATATAAGGCGGATTTGAAGTAACAACATCAAATACTGCACTGCCATAAATAGAAGCAGCCTGTTTGATATCTCCTTCATCAATAGTTATTTTTTTTTGCAAGCCATTTAATAATACACTACGTCTTGCCATTTCCACACTTTCTTTTTGTATTTCTATACCTGTAAAATGATTTCCTTTTGTTTTTGCCTCTAATAATATAGGAATAACACCTGTTCCTGTGCCTAAGTCAATCATATTTTCTCCTTTTTTGACTTGAGCAAAACCTGAAAGCAATACCGCATCAATGCCAAAACAAAACATTTTGGTATTTTGTATTATTAAATAACCATTTCTATGCAGGTCATCTATTCTTTCCCCTTGTTTGATTTCTACATCATTGTTCATACTGCTCCTCCACAGTTTTTACTTTTTTCACTTTTTTCTGTTTGCATACTGTAATTTCGTCTAAACTGTAAAAGTTAATGGTAGGAGGGTCATTTTCTTTTTTTCTGACAGCCGCTTTTACTGTCTGCATTAGTACATTTGTAGATAATATTTCTCCTGTACCATCTACTGTAGTAATAATATCTCCCACATTAGGTAAATTTTTATTTAATTCTTCATAAATATCTTCTTCATATTTTAAACAGCACATCAATCTGCCACAGATACCAGATATTTTAGTAGGATTTAATGACAAACTTTGTTCTTTTGCCATTTTGATAGAAACAGGCTGAAAATCTCCTAAAAATGTGGCACAACAAAGAGGTCTGCCACAAATGCCTATGCCATTTCTCATTTTTGCCTCATCTCTAACACCTATTTGACGCAATTCAATACGCATTCTGAATATAGAAGCAAGTTCTTTTACTAATTCTCTAAAATCTACTCTGCCATCAGATGTAAAATAAAATATTAATTTTATTTGGTCAAATGTAATTTCTGCGTCAATTAATTTCATATCTAATCCGTGCTGTGCAATTTTTTCTAAACAGATGTCAAATGCTTCTTTTTCTCTTATTTTATTTTTTTCTTCTATTAATAAATCTTCTTCTGTTGCTTGTCTTTGTACCTTTTTTAGAGGTTGTACAATACTTTCATCTGGTACAAGTGTATTTTCTTTTATTACTGTACCACATTCTATTCCTCTAGCCGTTTCTACAATGACATGGCTGCCTTTTGGCATTTCCAATCCATCTGGGTCAAAATAGTACATTTTTCCCGCTTTTTTGAAACGAACTCCTACAATTTCTATCATTTATTTCAACGCTCCTTTAATTTCATAAGCATCACTTCCATAGTGAGCTGAAAATTACTGTTGACAGATAATTGCTGTTTTGCCTGCCAAACTGCATTTATTTTTTTTATAATATCAGTTTCATTTTGTTTTTTGGACTGTGCAATGATATTTTTATTCTGGTCTTTTTGTATAATATATTTTTCATCATTGCATTTGCTATATGCTAATAAATCTCTGTACCATAAATACATAATATCTAAAAATTGCTGGTTTTGTTTATATATTTCTAATTCTTTCGCCATAAAAATTGCTTCTGATAAATCATCATTTTGTTTAGAAAGTAAAAGTAGTTTTTGTATAATATCCTCTCTCATAGCAGAGAATGTTTCAGATGTGGCTATTTCTATGGCTTTTCCAATGCTGCCCTGTGCATATTCTGCAAAAACACTCGCATTTTCTTTTTCTGCAAAATGATGCTCAAAAAGATATTGCTCTATTTTGTCTGTAGAAACAAGTCGTAATTTCATTACAACACATCTTGACAATATAGTAGGCAAAAACTTATCTATATTATTCGCTAAAAGAAATATAATACCATAATAAGGTGGTTCTTCTAATGTTTTTAATAGGGCATTTTGTGCTGAAATGGTCATAGTATCTGCCTTATCTACAATAAATATTTTGTAAGGATATTTATATTGTTTTATTTCCATATTTTTAATAAGTTGTTGCCTAATATCTTCTATACTAATGCTGTTTTTATTTTTTTCTGCTGTTATATAAAATACATCAGTGTGATTTTTGCTGTCAAATGTACGACAGCTAGTACATTCATTGCATGGCGTAATGCCTTGTTTTTCACATTGCATTGTTTTTGCAATGGTGTTTGCTAATAATTTTTTGCCAGTACCTGCTTCTCCGTGTATGATATAAGCGTGAGAAATATGTTTTTTAGATATAGATTTTTGTATTTGTTTTATCATTTGTTCATTACCTATTATTTCGTCAAATGTATACATATTTCCCTCCTATGACAATATTAAAACTTATGAAATTGTTCTACATCTATTACAAATACAGTAGCCCCGCCAACACGTACTTCAATAGGTTTTGGCATAAATCCGTGAACACTTCCATAAGGAGCAGGCAATGTTGTAAATTGGTTTCTGCTTTTGCAGTTTGTTTCTAATATATGAAGTACATTTTCAATTTTTTCATCTTCTACACCTGTTAAAATGGTGGTGTTTCCTGAGCGTAAAAATCCGCCTTTTGTGGAAAGACGTGTTACTTGAAAACCATCATCGTTTAAATGACCAATTACATTTCCAGCGTCATCATCTTGTATAATTGCAACAATTAATTTCATAATACAAAACCTCCTAGTTGGTGTACTTTTTATTTTAATCAAAACTGTTATTTTATTATTTTATGAATTTGAATGTAGTTTATTATACCATACTTTTTAATACTGTGAATATATTCTTATAAAACAATACCACTAATGTATGGAATGAATGGCAAATTTTTTATGGGTACAGTTTATAAAATGAATTTATGAGTATATTTTGTAACTCCATTAAAAAAATGATACTGTTTTAGTGAAAGAATATATTTATTAGTTGAGAATTACAATAAAAAAACATATAATAAAATGTAACATATTGTAAATAAGGGAGTTGAATTTTTTGATAGCAAAAGTAAATGATGAGCCTGCCATATTTCAAATTTATGTTCCTTTGCCAGATAATCCTTTAAAGAATTTGAATTGTTATGTATTGAAATCAGGCAATGAAACATTGATTATTGACACAGGATTTAATAGACCAGAATGTAAACAGGCTTTAGAATGTGGAATGAAAGAACTAGGTATTGACATAGAATATACTTCTATTTTTTTGACGCATTTACATTCTGACCATACAGGATTGGTTTATGAGTTGACAAAACATAAAAAATGTAATATTTATATGGGGAAAATAGATTATGATTATTTTGTAGCAACTATAGCAGGTGATATGTGGCTAAAAACAGAACAAAAATTTGAACAAGAAGGTTTTCCTAAAGAATATACTACAGTATTACGAAATACAAATCCAGCACGTAGTTTTGCACCAAGCGGTGTATTTGAAGCCACCACATTAAATGACGGTGATACCATTCAAATTGGTGATTGTACATTACAAGCAATACTTGTACCAGGACATACACCAGGACAGATGTGTCTTTATATACCAAAATATAAAATATTATTTACAGCAGACCACATTTTATTTGACATTACACCTAATATTACATCATGGTTAGGAGTAAAAAATTCTTTGGGAGATTACATACAAAGTCTTTATAAAATAAAAAAAATACCAATACAATTAGCACTTCCTGCCCACAGAAAAAATGATATTGATGTTTATGAAAGAATAGAGCAAATATTACTTCATCATAAAATGCGTTTAGAAGATACCATTGATATATTGGCAAAAGGACAAAATTTAACAGCATATCAAACAGCTTCTTTTATGAAATGGTCTATGAGAGGGAAATGTTGGGAAGATTTTCCTATTACACAAAGATGGTTTGCAGTAGGTGAAACAATGGCACATTTAGACTATTTGATGGCAATTCATATTGTTGAAAAATTGGAAGGAAATGTCAATCAATATCGTTTGCTCTATAGTGCTGAAAAATGTAAAAGTAAAATTGATTTATCGGAAAAGAAATAGGAGGAAAAAATGGACATACAATTAAAATTACAACAAGAATTTGAATTAAAACAAACACAAGTAGAAAATGTAATAAAACTCATAGATGAAGGAAACACAATACCTTTTATTGCTCGTTACAGAAAAGAAATGACAGGCTCATTAGATGACCAAATACTTCGTACATTATCAGAAAGGCTTTCTTATTTACGCAATTTAGAAGAAAAAAGAGAACAAGTCAAAAATATTATTACAGAACAAGGAAATATGACAGAAGAACTAGAACAAAAACTTTCTTTAGCAGAAACTATGACAGAGATAGAAGACATTTATCGTCCTTTCCGTCCAAAGCGTCGTACAAGGGCAACCATTGCAAAAGAGAAAGGTTTAGAACCTCTTGCAGATTTAATATGGCTTCAAATTGCAACGGATAGTGTAGAAAATATGGCAAAAGACTTTATTGATGTAGAAAAAGGTGTTGAAACAGTACAAGATGCACTTTCTGGAGCAAAAGACATTATAGCAGAACGCATTTCTGATGATGCAGATTTAAGAAAAATGCTCAGAACGGAAACAGTAAAAAATGGATTTTTGACTGCAAAAGCCAGTGATGAAACAGCACAATCTGTATATGAAATGTATTATGATTTTAAAGAGCCTATTAAAAAAGTGGCAGGACATAGAGTATTGGCAATTAACAGAGGAGAAAAAGAAAACTTTTTGACAGTAAAAATTGCTTTAGAAGATGAGAATGTTTTACTTCAAAAATTAGCTTATAAAATTATTATAAAAAATAGTAATACAAAAGAAATATTACAAGAAGTGATAGCAGATAGTTATAAAAGACTAATTTCTCCTTCTTTAGAAAGAGAAATACGAAATGATATGACAGAGCAAGCAGAAGAAAATGCGATTAAAGTATTTCGTGAAAATTTAAAACAACTTTTGCTTCAGCCTCCTATTAAAGATAAAGTAGTATTAGCATTAGACCCTGCTTTTAGGACAGGCTGTAAAATTGCAGTAATTGACCAAACAGGAAAAACATTAGATACAGCCGTTGTATATCCTACAGCACCTCAAAAGAAAACAGAAGAAGCTAAAAACAAATTAAAACAATTAATTGAACAGTATCATGTAGATGTGATAGCAATAGGAAATGGTACAGCTTCCAGAGAGTCTGAAATTTTTGTTGCAGAAACATTATTGAAAGCAATAGATAGAACAGTTTTTTATGTGATAGTAAATGAAGCTGGAGCATCTGTATATTCTGCTTCTAAATTGGGAGCAGAAGAATTTCCAGAATTTGATGTTGCATTAAGAAGTGCAGTTTCTATAGGTCGCCGTTTGCAAGACCCTCTTGCAGAGCTTGTTAAAATAGACCCTAAATCAATAGGGGTAGGACAGTATCAGCACGATATGAACCAAAAAAGATTGGGAGAAGCATTAGGTGGTGTAGTAGAAAGCTGTGTAAATGCTGTTGGTGTAGATTTGAATACCGCTTCTCCTTCATTGCTTTCTTATGTAGCAGGTGTAAGCAACACTGTAGCAAAAAATATATTAAAATATAGAGAAGAAAATGGAAAATTTAAAACAAGAAAGGAACTTTTAAAAGTACCAAAATTAGGGCCAAAAGCATTTGAACAGTGTGCAGGATTTTTAAGAATACCCGAAAGTGAAACTGTTTTGGATAATACAGGAGTGCACCCAGAAAGTTATAAGGCAGCAGAGGCACTTTTAAAAACAGTAGGATATACATTAGAAGATGTACAAAATAAGAGTGTAAAAAATATTTCTCAAAAAATACTTCAAAAAGAAAAAACAGCAGAAGAATTAGGTATTGGTGTACCTACATTAGATGATATTATAAAAGAATTGGAAAAACCAGGACGTGACCCTCGTGAAGAAATGCCTTTACCTGTATTAAGAAGTGACGTTTTATCTATGGAAGATTTAAAACCAGATATGATACTAAAGGGAACAGTAAGAAATGTCATTGACTTTGGTGCTTTTATAGATATTGGTGTACATCAAGATGGATTAGTACACGTTTCAGAATTATCTGAAAAATATATCAAACACCCTTTAGAAGTAGTCAGTGTTGGAGATATTGTGCAGGTAAAAGTGCTTAATGTAGATATGTCTAAAAAGAGAATATCATTAACTATGAAAAATATACAACAATAAGTGGGGAATATTATGAAATTTATACATTTATCAGATTTACATATTGGTAAAAAAGTAAATGAATTTTCTATGTTAGAAGACCAGAAATATATTTTTGATAAAATAATTTCTATTATAGAGCAGCAAAAAGTAGATGGTGTATGGATTGCGGGGGATATTTATGATAAATCAATACCATCAAGAGAAGCAGTACAAGTTTTTGATGATTTTTTGACTAAAATAGCAAGCAAAAATATACCTGTATTTGTTATTAGTGGAAATCACGATGCAGCAGAAAGAGTTGCTTTTGGGGCAGAATTGATGAAACAAAGCAAAGTTTATTTTTCTCCTGTATTTGACGGAAATGTCAGTGAAATTATATTAAAAGATGAATATGGCGAAATAGCAATATATTTATTACCATTTATAAAGCCTGCTACAGTAAGACCATATTATAGTGATGTAGAGATTAATTCTTATAATGATGCTGTAAAAACAGTAATAGAACATATCAATATCAATAAAAATAGAAGAAATGTATTAATTGCACATCAATTTGTAACTGGAGCAGAAAAAAGTAATTCAGAAGATATTTCAGTAGGTGGTATTGATAATGTAGATGCAGATGTTTTTGATAATTTTGATTATGTTGCTTTAGGACATATACATAAACCACAATATGTAGGCCGTGAAACAATACGTTACTGTGGTACCCCTTTAAAATATTCTTTTTCAGAAGTAAATCATAAAAAATCTGTTAGCATAGTGACATTAAAACAAAAAGGAAATATTTCTATTGAAAAAATAGATTTAATCCCTCAAAAAGATATGTGCGAAATAAAAGGATATTATCAAGAAATTACTGCATTACAGTATTATAAAAATATCAATGTACAAAATTATATGCACATTATATTAAAAGATGAACAAGATATTGTTGATGCCATTTCAAAACTTCGCAGCATTTATCCTAATATTATGCGATTGGACTATGATAACAAAAGAACACAAAATAATCAAATGATTGATGTGACAGAAAATATAGAAAATAAAACCCCTTTACAATTATTACAACAATTTTATGAAATACAAAATAACTGTGCTATGACAGAAGAACAGACACTGTTTTCTGCTCATATTATGGAAAAAATATGGGAGGTAGAGTTGTGAAGCCAGTGAAATTATGTTTATCGGCATTTGGCCCTTATGCAGGAAAAGTAGATATTGATTTTGAAAAATTAGGAGGAAAAGGATTATATTTAATTACTGGAGATACAGGAGCAGGCAAAACAACAATATTTGATGCTATTACATTTGCTCTTTATGGCGAAGCAAGCGGAAATGTAAGAGAAGCGAATATGTTCCGCAGTAAGTATGCCAAAGAAGATACCCCTACTTATGTAGAATTTACTTTTTTGTATCAAAAAAAACAATATCATATTCGCAGAAATCCAGAATATATACGAAAAAGAGAAAAAGGAGAAGGATTTACAACACAAAAAGCAGATGCAGTATTGACATTTCCTGACAATCGTACTCCTGTTACGAAGTCAAAAGAAGTGACAAAATCAATCATAGAATTGATAGGAATTGACAGAAATCAATTTATACAAATTGCTATGATTGCACAAGGCGATTTTTTAAAATTATTGCTTTCTAAAACAGAAGAACGAAGCAAAATATTCAGAGAGATATTTAATACAAAACCTTATTTTTTATTTCAAGAAAAAATAAAAGAAGAAGCAAGTAGTTTAAAACAGCAATATGATGATATTAGTAAAAATATTATGAGATATATCAAAAGTATTAGCTGTGATGAAAAAGATGATTTTTATATGCCTTTAAATCATTTACAGTCAAATAATAACATGGCTCCTATAGAAGAAGTGATTGATTTGACACAAAAAATTATTATAAAAGAACAAGAAGAATTGATTACATTAAAAGAACGTTTTAAAGAAATAGAAAATAAATTGGGAGAAGTAAATAAATTGTTAGGAAAAGCAGAAGCCATTTCAAAAGCAAAAAGTGATATGGAAAAAGCAAAGAGTATATTAGAACAAAAACAGCCTTTATTGTATCAATTAAAACAAAATGCAGACGCTGCTCAAATGAAATCAGTAAAAAGAGATGAATTAGCAGTTGCTATTGAAACAGCAAATAACAAATTAGCAGAGTATGACGAATTAGAAAAACAAAGTAATAAAATAAATCAGTACACTCAAAATGTGGAAATGCTAAAACAGCAATTAGAAAAAGACACTTTACTATTAAAACAAATAAAACAAATGATATTGAATGAAAAAGACACCATTACTACACTAAAAGATGTAGAAACAATACAATCAAAACTAGAAATAGAAAAAAAAGAACTAGAAAATAAAAGAGAGATTTATAGAGAAATTTTTCATTCTATCAAAAATTATAATACTGTAATAAAACAATTTCATATGGCAAAACAAAAATATGAACAAGCGGCGAGCATTTGTACAAATAAAAAACAGAAATTGATAGCAATGGAAAAGGCCTTTTTTGACGAACAAGCAGGGATATTGGCATCTACATTGCAAACAGGACAAAAATGTCCTGTTTGTGGTTCTGTAGAACACCCTGAAATTGCAAAAATGACTGAAAAAGCACCTAGCAGAGAGGAATTAGAACATTTTAAAAATGATATTATTATTTCTGAAAAAGAAATGTCTAATTTTAGTATAAATGCAGGAGAAATAAAAGGAAAAGTTGAAACATTATATCATACTATTGTGGTGCAGTCTGAAAAGGTAATTGGAGAATGTCCTTTTTCAGATATTTTAACAATAATTAAACAAAAAGGAAAAGAAAGTACAGAAAGAATTGATGAGATAGAGCATCAAATACAACAAATTAATGAAAAAATAGAGCAAAGAATTTCTTTGGAGAAAAGCATAGAACAAAATGAAAAAAAACAGCTTCAAATAGAACAAAAATTACAAAGGGCAGAAAAAGACAGTGTTGTTTTGCAAAAAGAAATAGAAAACACTACAATACAAATAACGAAATTAAAAAGTAATTTACAATATGAAAATAAAAAAATAGCTTCTGATAAAATTTTAGAAATGAAAAAGCAAAAAAATGATATAGAACAGCAAATACAACAGACAAAAATAGAATTTGAAAATTGTGCTGCGTTAGTAGAACAACAAAAAACAACTATTGCAACATTAGAAAAACAAATTTCAAATGATATAACAGTAGATATACAGCAGCTACTTCAACAACAAAAACAGCTTGCTACAGCAAAAGATACTATACAATATGATATAGATGCTATCAACGTACAACATACTTCTAATCAGAAAATACTAAATGAAATACAAAAATATAGCAATGAAATGGAAAAAACAGAAAAAGAATATTATTTTGTAAAAAGTTTATCAGATACTGTAAATGGAAAAATTACAGGAAAAGATAAAGTAATGTTGGAAACTTATGTACAAATGAATTATTTTGAAAGAATCATAGCAAAAGCAAATGTTAGATTTATGACTATGAGCACTGGACAATATGAATTAAAAAGGAAAATAGATGCTGAAAATCGTCAAAGTCAAAGCGGTTTAGAATTGAATGTAATTGACCATTATAATGGTTCAGAACGCAGCATTAAAACATTGTCTGGAGGAGAAGCATTTCAGGCAGCACTTTCTCTCGCATTAGGTCTTTCTGATGAAATACAGTCTTGTGCTGGAGGAATACAAATAGATGCTATGTTTATTGATGAAGGCTTTGGTTCTTTAGATGAGGAGTCACTTAATCAAGCAATTAATGTACTGCATAATTTGACAGAAGGAGATAGAATGATAGGTATTATTTCTCATGTTTCGGAAATAAAAGAACGTATTGAAAAACAAATTGTTGTGAGAAAGGCAATTACAGGAGGTAGCAATATAACAATAGAAATATAAAACTATAAAAAATTACATAGCAGATTTCAAAATATAATTTGTTTTTTGTAGAACTGTACAAATATTTTAAAATAAGAAGGAATTTTATAAAAAATGTCGAAATAAACTATATAGTTATATTCCGTTATTACATATTGACAAAAATGTTGTTTATTGATAAAGCTGGCAATTTGTAATAAGGAAGCTATTTGAATGAGGTGATGCTTGTGTTGTATCCCCAGGAAATATTAGAGGAAGTACGAGTTCAAAACGATATTGTAGATGTTATATCAGAATATATACCGCTAAAACAAAAAGGAACATCTTATTTTGGTCTTTGTCCATTTCACAATGAAAAAACGCCTTCTTTTTCTGTCAGTAGTGAAAGACAATTTTATTATTGCTTTGGCTGTGGTGCAGCAGGAAATGTATATACTTTTATAATGCAAATGGAAAATGATACTTTTCCAGAGGCAATAAAAAGGCTTGCAGAAAGAGCAAATATTACATTGCCTCAACCACAATACACAAAACAGGCGAAAGAGCAGGAACTACAAAGGCAAAGGCTTTTTGATTTACATAAAAAGGCAGGACGTTTTTTTTATGAGAAATTACATGAACCTGTTGGAGAACAGGCAAGAGAGTATTTACAAAAACGTCAAATGAATACAAATATACAGAAAAAATTTGGTATAGGTTATGCACCAAAAGGACAACAAGAATTATATCAATATTTACAAAAACAAGGATTTTCTCAACAAGAATTACAAAAAAGTGGTTTGATAATAGAAAGAAAAGAAGAAAAAGGATATTTTGACCGTTTCCGAAATCGATTGATGTTTCCTATATTAGATATACAAGGTAGAGTCATTGGATTTGGAGGCAGAATATTATCAAAAGGAGAACCCAAATATTTAAACTCTCCTGAAACACAGATTTTTAATAAAAGCAGAAATTTATATGGTCTTAATTTTGCAAAAAATACAAGAAAAAGAGAAATAATATTAGTAGAAGGCTATATGGATATGATTTCTATTTATCAAGCAGGTTTTAAAAATGTAGCCGCATCTTTAGGAACGGCATTTAATCAGGAGCACGCAAAAGTGTTAAAAAAATATGCAGATAGTGTCATACTACTTTATGACAGCGATGATGCAGGTACTGTAGCAGCACAAAGGGCAATTCCTATATTAACACAAAATGGTTTTCGTGTAAAAGTGTTGCAAGTGCCAGATGGAAAAGACCCTGACGAATTTATAAAGCAAAATGGTGCACAGGCTTTTTCTCACTTATTAGCAAATGCTCAACATTATATTACATTTCAAATACAATGTTTAAAAAAACAATATGATTTAACACAAACACAACAAAAAGTAGAGTTTACAACAAAAACAGCGAATATTTTATCAAAATTAGATAACGATATTGAAAGAAATGTTTACACGAATGAAATTGCGAATATGACAGGAATTTCGCAACAAGCAATAGAAAATGAAATTATTAAAATAGTAAAAAAAGAAAATGAACTGTTTACACAAAATGCACAACAAAAAAAGAAAACGCAATATTATCAAAACAATAAAGATTTGATAACAAAATCATCAGGTTTATTTGCAGCACAGAGAGATATTTTATTTTTGTGTGCTTCTAATATACAAATTTTCAATAAAGTAAAAACAATACTGTCAGCAGAAGATTTTACAGAAGAAATTTATAAAAATATTTATGAAAAAATAGATTTGCTTCATCAAAAAAGTGCTGTGGTATTTCCAGCAGAATTAGTCAATTATTTTGAACTGCCAGAAGAACAGAAAATAGTGACAGAAATATTTGCTGTTACTTCACAATATCAATCTACAAAAGAAATAGAAAAAGCATTGACAGAAGAAGTTAAAACATTAAAAAGAATTTGTTTGGATAAATTGGCATCTCAAGCACAATCTGTAGAACAAATTAAAAAGCTAATAGCAGAAAAAGGAAAATTGGACAGTTTGTATATTACAATAACAGATGGTTAAAATACTAGAGAACAGAAAGGAAGGATCATATTGAAATCTGTCGATGAAAACACATTAATTACTCGATTGCGTGAACTAATTCAAATCGGCAAGAAGAAAAAAGGGGTACTGGAATACAAGGAAATTATGGATTACCTTGGAGATATAGACCTAGATTCAGACCGTATTGACAAAATATATGAGTTTTTTGAAGCGAAGGGCATTGATGTGTTGAATACCATTGAGGCAGAAGATGAAATCGAAAAGGATTTGGATTTGACACTTCCTGAAGGTATCAACATTGATGACCCTGTTAGAATGTATTTAAAAGAAATTGGGAAAGTACCGCTTTTGAGTGCAGAAGAAGAAATTGAATTAGCAAGAAGAATGGAAAACGGCGATGAATATGCCAAAAAGAAATTAGCAGAGGCAAATTTACGTCTTGTAGTAAGCATTGCAAAAAGATATGTAGGACGTGGTATGCTTTTTTTAGATTTAATTCAAGAGGGAAATTTAGGACTGATTAAAGCAGTAGAAAAATTTGATTATGAAAAAGGGTTTAAATTTAGTACCTATGCTACGTGGTGGATACGTCAAGCAATTACAAGAGCGATTGCTGACCAAGCCAGAACAATCAGAATACCTGTGCATATGGTAGAAACCATAAATAAATTAATTCGTATTTCAAGGCAATTATTGCAGGAATATGGCAGAGAACCAACCGCAGAAGAATTGGCTGTGGAAATGCAGATGCCAGAGGAAAAAGTGCGTGAGATTATGAAAATTGCACAAGAGCCTGTGTCATTAGAAACACCTATAGGAGAAGAAGAAGATAGCCATTTAGGAGATTTTATACCAGATGACGATATTCCTGCTCCAGCAGAGGCAGCAGCATTTACATTGCTGAAAGAACAACTCATTGAAGTATTAGATACTTTGACAGACAGAGAAGAAAAAGTATTGCGTCTGCGTTTTGGATTAGATGATGGGCGTGCCAGAACATTAGAAGAAGTTGGAAAAGAATTTAATGTTACAAGAGAAAGAATTAGACAAATTGAAGCAAAGGCATTGCGTAAATTAAGACACCCAAGCAGAAGTAAAAAGTTAAAGGATTATTTAGAATAAATGTAATATGAGGTTTTGAAGGTGCATACCCTCAAAACCTTTTTTTCATAAAAGGAGCGTGAAGTATTGGAACTATCACAAAGATTACGCATTGTAGGGGATTTTGTGACACAAAAAACAGTAGCAGATATTGGAACAGACCATGCCTATGTTCCTATTTATTTACATAAAAAGGGAACTGTACAAAAAATAATTGCCTGCGACATCAATCAAAAACCTTTAGAAAAAGCACAACAAAATATTGAAGCATATCACGCAGAAAACAGTATTATAACTCGTTTAGGAAATGGTTTACAGCCTTTAAAGCCCAATGAGGTGGATACTATAATCATTTCAGGTATGGGAGGTAAGCTTATCATAGAGTTGTTGGAGCAATCTCAAGAAGTAGTAAATACAACAAAGGAATTTGTACTTTGTCCTCATTTAGATGTGCCTGCTGTAAGAAAATATTTGCATAAAATAGAATATTGTATTGCAGAAGAAAAAATGATACTAGAAGAAGATATTTTTTATACCATATTAAGAGCAACAAAAGGAAAACAAAAATATAATAAAGAAATAGAATACATTTTTGGGAAAATATTACTAGATAATAAAGATGCTGTTTTAAAACAATTTATTTCAAATGAAAAAAACCGTTTACAAAATATACAAAAACAGTTATATGATAAAAAAACAGAACAGTCACAAAAGAGATTACAAGAAATTTTACAATATCAAAAATTAGTAGAGGAGGCAGAAGAATGGCTGTATTGTGTGGAGAAATCATAAAACAAATAGAAACATTTGCCCCAAAATATTTAGCAGAACAATGGGATAATGTAGGGCTCACAGTAGGAGATAAAAACAAACAAGTAAAAAAAGTGTTAGTAGCATTAGATGTCATACCTCCTGTAATAGAAGAAGCAATTCATATTGGTGCAGATTTGATTGTAACACACCACCCTATGATATTGTTTCAAAAAATAAAAAATATACAAGCAGATACTTCTTTAGGAAAAAAAATATATGATTTAATCAAAAACGACATTTCTGCTTATTGTGCTCATACCAATTTAGATATTGCTTTTGGAGGAACAAATGATGTTTTAGCAAAATTAGCAGGGCTGGAAAATATAGAAATATTAGAGCAAACAGATGCAGAAGAATTAAAAAAAATAGTAGTGTATGTGCCAAAAGAACACCAGCAAACACTTAGAAAAGCAATGTGTGATGCAGGAGCAGGATTTATTGGAAATTATTCAAATTGTACATTTTCATCAGAAGGAGTAGGTACATTTTTACCATTAGAAGGAACAAAACCATATTTAGGAAAACAGGGAGTATTAGAACAAGCACAAGAGGTTAGATTAGAAACCATTGTACCAAATTCATTACTTCATACTGTTTTAGAAGCTATGAAAAAGGCACACCCTTATGAAGAACCAGCATATGATATTTATACTGTAGAACAAAAAGGCAAACGATATGGTATAGGCAGAATTGGAACATTAAAAGAAAGTATGACATTTGAACAGTACAGTATTTTTTTAAAAAAGCAGTTAGCATTAGATAGTATCCGTATTGTGGGAGAAAGAAATAAAAATATTAAAACAGTGGCTCTTTGTACAGGAAGTGGTGTGGAATTTATGGAACAAGCTCATAAAATGGGAGCAGATGCGTATTTAACTGGTGACATAAAATTTCACGAGGCACAAAGGGCAATAGAAATGGGACTTTGTGTAGCAGATGTTACACATTATGCAAGTGAAGTGATTGTAGTACCTATATTAAAACAGTTTTTAGAACAAAAATCAAAACAATATCATTGGGATATAGAAGTAATACAATCTTCTGTTAACGGTCAGGTATTTGAACATATATCATAAAGGAGGTTTTATTATGTTGACCATACGAGTGCTGGAAAAAAATTTTGAAGTAGAAAAAGGGACTTCTTTTGAAACAATAGCAAAACAGTTTCAAAGTCATTTTAAATCTCCCATATTATTGGCAAAGCAAAATAACAAATTGATAGAGCTTTCTCATAAAATTCAGCAAGGCGGAGAGGTAATGTTTTATGATATTACTTGTATGGAAGGTATGAGAGTATATCATAGAAGTGTATCTTTTTTGATGATAAAGGCAGTAAAAGAAATGCTCGGGAAAAAGGCTTCTGTGGTAATAGAACATTCTTTACACAAAAGTCTATATTGTGAAGTAAGAGAAAAAGATGTTGAAGTCAATCAAAAGTTTTTGGATACATTAACAGAAAAAATGAAAAATTTGGTGGAGAGAGATATTCCTATCAATAAATATGCTTTTCATAGAGATGATGCGATAGAAAAAGTAAGAGAATTTGGTATGGAAAATAAAGCAAGATTGTTCCGTTTTAGACGTTCCTCTAATATCAATCTCTATGAAATGGACGGTGTTTACGACTATTTTTATGGTTATATGGTGCCCTCTACAGGATATTTAAAAAGTTTTGAGTTAATGTTGTATGAAAAAGGCTTTTTGATACGTTTTCCTGACAGAAAAAATCCTGATAAAATATTAGAATTTACACACCCTAAAAAAATTTCTAATGTATTTATGGAACAAATGGAATGGTGTTCTCTTATGAAAGTAAACAATGTTGCTGACTTAAATGAGGCAATTACAGATGGAAAATTTGGTGATTTAGTGCGTATTAATGAGGCACTTCATGAAAAAAAAGTAGCAGAAATTGCAGACAAAATTTATCAAAAAAGAGATAAAGTAAAAGTAGTGTTAATAGCAGGGCCTTCTTCTTCTGGAAAAACAACATTTGCGAATAGGCTTTGTGTACAACTTCGTGTATTGGGTATTGTTCCTCATACCATTTCATTAGATGATTATTTTATCAATAGAGAAGATGTACCTATAGATGAATTTGGAAATAAAGATTTTGAGAATATCAATACATTAGATTTAAAATTATTTAATGACCATATTACAAGAATGATAGCAGGACAAACAATAGAAATGCCCCATTATAATTTTGTGACGGGAAAAAGAGAATATAATGGAAATTATGTAACATTAGAAAATGGTGGCATATTTGTTATAGAAGGAATACACGGATTAAATGACTTATTGACTGCTTCTATTGCCCCAGAAAATAAATTTAAAATATTTATTAGTGCTATGACGCAGTTGAATATTGATGACCACAATAGAATATCTACATCAGATAGCCGTTTGATACGTCGTATTGTAAGAGATAATCAATTTAGAGGTAGAGATGCTCAAACTACTATTGCTGGCTGGGATTATGTTACAAGAGGAGAAGAAAAAAATATATTTCCTTTCCAAGAAAATGCAGATGCTATATTTAATTCTGCAACAATATATGAATTGAGTGTGTTAAAACAATATGCTGAACCACTTTTGTTTAAAATAGAGCAATCACAAAGTGAATTTGTAGATGCCAAAAGATTGATTAAATTTTTAGACTATTTTTTAGGTGCAAATGGCGATGCTATACCAAATAATTCTATTATAAAGGAATTTTTAGGAGGCAGTTGCTTTAAAGTATAATGGAATATAATAATTGACAAAAATATAGTATTTAACATATAATAAATGAGAGTAAGTTGAATGGTCGCACTTTTATAACAAAAGTGAGGAAAGTCCGGGCTTCATAGAGCAGAGTGCCAGTTAACGGCTGGTGGAGGCGACTCTAAGGAAAGTGCAACAGAAATAAACCGCCTATTTGATATAGGTAAGGGTGGAAAGGTGAGGTAAAAGCTCACCGCTTTACTGGTAACAGTAAAGGCTATGTAAACCCCACTTGAAGCAAGGTGAAAGGAACAATAAAGAATGGCTCGTTCTGTTCCGCAAAAAAGCCGCATGATGATACTGGTGACAGTATACCAAGATAGATGACCATTCACGACAGAACCCGGCTTACAGACTTGCTCAAATAAACAGACAAAAAAGAGATACAGTAGTGATTTACTAATGTATCTCTTTTATATTTTATGCTAATTTTGCTTTATGAGATGTTTGCACCATTTTACATTTCCATCTTTCAGACTGAAAACGTACTACAAATAAAGCACCTCTAGCACACTCATCTATTGCCATAGCAATCCATATGCCAACAAGACCCATACCTTTATATACGCCTAAATAATATCCTCCCATTACGGCAACAAGCCACATAAATATAATGCCTATTACCACAGGGAATATGATATCTCCCATTGCGGTAAGACATTTTGTCATTAATATATTTACCGTTCTGCCTATTTCTAAAAACAACTCTATAAACAATATTTTTTTGCCTAAAGCAATAATTTGTGCATCGCTTGTAAAAATATGGAATATATTTTCTGCATTCAAATACAATATAGCTGTAATGCCTACTGCTATCACCATAGAATATACCAGTGTTGTCCATACACGTTTTTTTACTTTTTCAAATTCTCCTGCACCTATCAAATAACTAACCATAATTTGAGTTGCTTGAGAAAGTGCTATGGAATACACATATGCTACATTTGCCAAAATACTACAATACACTTTTGTAGCAATTACTGCTGTACCAAACAGATTGATAAATTTTAATATACAAACTTGTGACAAATTGTATGACAGTTCTTCTCCTCCAGAAGGTACTGCAATATGAAGCAAACTATGAAATGTTTGTGTTGGAAACGGTTTTAATATTTTAGGTGACAATACGATATTGATATTTTTGCGGAACAGTCTGTACAATATTACAAGTCCTATCAATTTACTAATATCTGTTGAAATTGCTGCACCTACAATACCAAGTTGAGGTAATCCAAATAAACCATTTATCAATACTGCATTTCCTGCAATATTGATAACATTCATTACTACAGAAACATACATTACTTGTTTCATAAATCCAAAACTTCTTAATATTGCTGCAAATGTAATATAAATACCCTGTACAATTACAAAAAGTCCTACAATGCTTAAATAACTACCTGCTTCCTGCAATATTTCTTGTGGTATTTTAATCCACGTAAATATCATTGTGTGTCCAAATGTAATGAAAAGCGTTGCAAATACACTAAATACCGCAATCATTAAAAGAGAAACATTACAAGTTTCTGCAATTTTACGTCTATTTTGTGCCCCTAAATATTGAGAAATTAATATTGTGCTTGCTACACTTGTGACATTTAACACAATAATAACAATGTTCATAATTTGATTGCCATTGCCTATTGCTGCAACAGATGCTTGTGAATAACGGCTTATCATAATCTGGTCTACATTACCCACTAAAAGCTGTAAAAGTAATTCTATAAATATAGGCACAGACATTTTAAAAACTGCCTTTTGTGACATATCATTCATATTTTTTCCACTCCCTTAAATTCGATTTTCTCATTATAGGGCGGTTTATTTATTTTTGCAATAGTAATATACACAAAAAAGTGCTGAAAAACAGCAGTAAAGTCAAACTATTTTTCAGCAACTATACAATATCTATTTTATTTTGATGCTTCTTTTTGTTTTCCTCCGTCACAATGAGAATATAAAAAACATTCTTGGCATTTTGGACGTCTTGCAATACATATTTTTCTGCCGTGTGTGATGATTTGTGTATTATATCTTATCCAATGCTCTTGAGGTAATATTTTCATTAAATCCTGTTCTATTTTAGCAGGGTCACTATTTTTTGTCAGCCCCAAAAGATTTGAAACTCTTTTTACATGGGTATCTACCACTACACTAGGAATATTATAAATATTTCCCCTCACTACATTTGCTGTTTTTCTTCCTACTCCTGCTAATGTAATCAATTCTTCTATGTCACTAGGCACAACACCGCCGTAGGCTGACAAAAGCCTTTGACAACACGAAATAATATTTCTTGCTTTATTATTATAAAATCCTATAGAATGAATGTCTTGTTTTAATTCTTCTAAATCTGCCTCAGCAAAATCTTTTAATGTAGTATATTTTTGAAATAATGTTTTTGTTACTTCATTTACTCTGTCATCTGTACATTGTGCACTTAATATTGTTGCAATAAGCAACTGCCAATCTGTTTGATAATTCAAATGACACTTTACAATGCCATAATGTTCATCTAAAAGTGTCAATATTGCATTTACTTTTTCTTCCATAAAAAAATCTTCCCCTTTTTATTATACTAACTGATAATACTGATATTTTTTCGTTACAGCATCTCTTTTGCCATAGTCAAAAAGTATTGCTGTTTGTTTTTTACATTTGTTTTCTGAAAAAATATCATATTCTAAAAAACAAATATGACAACGCTTTGAAAGCTGTTTTGCTGTTTGTTCTGATAAATGAACTGCTTTTTGTTTTATTAATGTTGCGTCATTGTAATATTCCCAGCGTTTTTGTTTTTGTTGTTCTCCTTCTTCTAGCCATTCAGGCAATGTTTTAACATTATCATTCATAAAAATATCTAATTTTAAATATTCTTTTAGTATATCTTTGTATTGTGCAGTACATTCTGTATCACATACAAAATGATAAAATATCGTATATAATTCCATTTTGCTGTGCTGTATTTCATTATACGCATTTTCAAGCCAATAGTCCCCTAACGCCTCATAAAAATCAAATGGTGTTTCAAAAAAAGAAATGGCATATTCTATTGTTTTACAAGCTTTTCCACTGTTGTAATACGTTTCTACCATATCCTCTATTTGTTTCAGTCTAAAAACATCATCACAGTTCAACTCATTTGTATACAATACTTCATAAACAGCATCTTTTCTATAAACAATACCATATTTTTCTGCATCTTTTCTTAAACCAGAACCTTTTAGAAGTTTTAAAAATCCTAGTTGAAACTGTTCTGGCTGTAGTGCATATACATCATTAAAAGAATTGCGAAAAGAAGCATAATCTTCATAAGGCAATCCTGCAATTAAATCTAAATGCTGATGAATATTTCCATAACTTTTAATTTGTTTTACAATTCCTTTTAATTTTTCAAAACTGGTATTTCTTTGTATTGCTTTTATTGTTTTGGTATTTGTGGACTGTACACCAATTTCAAACTGAAAAAGTCCCTTTCTTGCTTTTTTTAATAGTTCAAGGCTTTCTTGCTGTAATATATCTGCTGTAATTTCCATATGAAAATTAGTAATACCATTGTCGTGCTCTATTAAATAGCTCCAAATATGATTGGCATGTTCTGCATTAGCATTGAATGTCCTATCTACAAATTTTACTTGTGTAACGTGATTGTCTAAAAAAAACTGTAAATCTTTTTCTACTCTTTGCTTTGACAAAAAACGGACACCTTTTTCAATAGAAGAAAGACAATACTGACAGTTGTAAGGACAGCCCCTTTGTGTTTCATAATATAATATTCTGTGCTGAAATGCCTTTATATCATCATATACAAAGGGCAAATCATCTAAAGCAATAGGTGCTCTATTAGGATTTGTAACAATGGTATTCCCTTTTCTGTATGTAATGCCATCTATATTTTCTAATGAAAGCGTATTTGTAATAAGCCCTTTGGCAATTTCATAAAATGTTTTTTCGCCTTCTCCTCTTATTATTATGTCTGCTGGTATTTGCTGCAATGTCTGCTCTGCTTCATAAGACACTTCTGCCCCTCCCAGTATAATCATCACATGAGGTAATATTTTTTTTAAATTGTCTACAATTCTGCTTATTTGACTAATATTCCACAAATAACACGAAAAACAAATGACATCTGGTTGTTGTCTATAAATTTGCTGTAATATAAAATCCTCTTGATGATTTATGGTGTATTCCGCTATTGCAATATGATTTTGAAATTCTTTGGCATAAGATTTTAAACAGTATAATGCCAATGCTGTGTGTATATATTTTGCATTTAATGCAGTAAGCAGTATTTTCATAGTATTTTCTCCTTATCATTGCAATTTTGGTCATGTAATATATTAAGTGAAAGAAAAAAATATAGATAAAAAGGTTAAATAGAAAGACCAAATTCAAAAGTATTAATAAATAACCCAATAATAATATCATGCATATATTCTGTTTTTGAATAACAAATCGTTTTTCTTGCTA
>CAJUJJ010000012.1 GCA_910586765.1 uncultured Clostridia bacterium | reverse complement strand
TATTTATCGTTTTGTTAGTAGGGAAAGTTTATCTGTAGTATGAAAAATAGCAAACCAAACAAGCCAGAACAAATGAAAGCAATAGCAGAGTATAGGATAAGTGCTGAATTAAAAATTTTGACCCAAATAAGCCACAGCAAAAATTCAGTATTGCAGTAAAAAAATACTTAGTTTATAGGTTTTAAAAATATAGATGAATTTTTTAGGCATAGTAATGTACATATATAACAATAAGGTATAAGAAAAAAAGAGAAAGGTGGGAAAAAAATGAAAAAGAATGAAAGAAAAGAAGTAAAAAGAACAGGGGGAAGAGAAATGAAAAAAAATGAAACAAGAACGAGGAAAGAACAAATAGAAGATATCATTGAAGTAAAAAGATGTGACGGTTTGTATGTTATTATTGACAAGAAAAAAAATATCATATTAGCAAAACTTGTTATAGATGAAAAAGCAAATGATTTCATTAATAGCAGATTAAGAGATAGCATTGTAAGAATTTACTATCAGTATGGAAAAATTTTAGGGAAATATTAAAAGTGGAGCAGGTACTTTAGAGTATCTGTTTTATTTTTTAGGATATTTTAAATTGAAAAAGATGCTATATTATGCTAAAATAAGACAAATGAACTGATATGTTTATGTGTAACCAGTAACCACTTGTAACCAGTGATAAATATAATTCCTATCAGAGCGGAAATTTATGTAAAAGGGAAGTTTAAAACAAAGGAACATTATAAAAAATGGTATAAATTGGGAAAGTATCTACACTAAATTATTGATATAGAAGGAAACAGAAAGGCTAATTGACAATATAAAGTCAGTTGGTCTTTTTTTATGTCCATTTTTTATAAAAAGGGATGGTACAGAGTGCATAAATAGGTACATGGATTTATATGTAAGAAAGAGTGAAATAAAAAAAATGAATTTTATGAAAAAAAAAAGAGTGGTGCAGAGTGCATAGATAGGTACATGGATTTATATGTAAGAAAGAGTGAAATAAAAAAATGAATTTTATGAAAAAAAAGGAGTGGTGCAGAGTGCATAGATAGGTACATGGATTTATATATAAGAAAAAGTGAAATAAAAAAAATGAAATTTTATAAAGTAGAGAGGAGTGATATAGAAATAATCAAAAGATTGTTAACGAACAGTATGTTGCATTTATACTATATAATATTAGTATGATAATTAACTACTAAAAGAAAAAAATAAATCAAAATGATATTGCCTTTTGTGTGAAAAGGAGGTATGATTCCCCCCCCACATAAGGCGGACAAAAAAAGGAGTGATAACAGTGTATAAAAATTATGAAGAATTACCCTGCGTTTTAACACCAAAAGATATTAAGGACATTTTGGGAATTTCAAAAAATAGTGCTTATGAATTATGCCATAGTAAGGGATTTCCAGCAAAAAAAGTAGGAAAGCTTATACGAATTAGCAAAGAAAAATTTATTGAGTGGATGAATAATACAAATAACAGTACAAATGTGGATTAAAAGAAAGGGAGAAGTAGATAAATATGGCAAAAGCAAAAAGAAGAGCAAATGGAGAAGGTAGTATTACAAAACGCAAAGACGGAAAATGGATGGCTAAAATAAAAGTAGGCATAAAAGAAGATGGAAAAATAAAATACAAATATTTTTATGCAGATACTCAAAAAGAAGTAATTAGAAAATTAGAGGAGTTCAGGATATCATTAAATATAGGAATGGAAGTTGAAAAAGGTGAAATTGCCCTTTCAGAATGGCTCAATGCATGGATGGAAAAATATAAGAAAGGATTAAAGCCTACTACGAAAATAAGCTATGAAACTAATATAAGGGTACATATCAATTCTTATATTGGTGGAGTAAAATTAAATGAACTGCAAACAAGTCAAATACAACATATGGTGAATACAATTTATGATGAAGGGAGGAATTCTATTTCATTAGTTGAAAAGGTGATGAACGTATTAAATGGAGCATTAGAGCAGGCAATTAGAAATAAAATGATAAAGGAAAACCCTTGTAAAGATGTTGTTTATCCAGCAAATAACAAAAAAGAGAGAAAGGCTTATACAAAAGAAGAACAAAAAATGTTTGAAGATGCGTTAGAAGGGGAAAAAAATAAAGTAAATAAAGTTTTGTTTATGACTTATCTTTATACAGGTGCTAGATTAGGGGAATTGCCAGCATTGACATGGAAAGATATCAATTTTAATGAGAGGTATATTGACATCAACAAAAAAGTAGTTATATTACATGATTATAATTCAAAAACAAAGAAAACACAGCAGGAAGTACAAGATTTTTGCAAAACCAAAAGTAGTAAAAGAAAAATATATATTACAGATAAGCTCGTTTGTTTATTAGAGGAACATAAGCAGGAGCAAATAAAAGAATGTAAAGCATTAGGTTTAAAATGGAATGAAAATCATATTGTATTTCCAAGCCAAGCAAACACTATACTGTATACAAGAAATATACAGACTAGGTTTGGAAGAATAAGAAACAAAGCAGGTATTTCTCATGGAACAATGCACACTTTGCGACATAGTTATGCAACAAGATGTTTTGAAGCAGGTGTTGATATCAAAGTAATTAGTCAACAATTAGGACATAAAAATGTAAAAATTACATATGATATTTATGTTCATCTTATGCCAACAAAACAATTAGAAGAAATTGATAAATTGAATAACATTGACTTTATTTAAGTGAATAGAATCCTATTGTTTTATTGCAGTAGGATTTTTTTTGTGTAGAGTTTACAAATAAAAATAAAATAGATATAATAAAAATATAATATTGATAAGGTAGGTGCAAACGATTATGCGTATTGATTTGGATAATGATGTTTATGAACTACTGGAAGATTTAGGAAAAAGCAAGTCATCTAACATGAATATAAAAATTGCGATTGCTACAGCATTGTTTACAAGTAGAGCAGTTTCTTTAGGCAGAGCAGCGAATATAACAGAAATGGCAGAAGGAGATTTTATGGAAATTTTAAATAATAATAATATTCCATGGGGAGAATATGACAAATTTGCTGTGCAATTAGATGATGCTTTTTTGAATGATATGAGATAGGAAATGAAAAGATATGAATGTGATATGTAATACAAACCCTATTATTGGTTTATCTGCAATCAATAGATTAGAGTTATTATGGTTGCTTTTTGATAAAGTTATCATACCAAATGAGGTATATTTGGAAATACAAAATGCGAAAACCAATAAAACTGGAGTAAAAGAATTAACAAAAGCATTAGAAGAACATAATATAGAGATATATCATATAAAAAATCGTGATTTAGTATATTAATTGTATGGGAGATTGCATACAGGAGAATTAGAGGTTATCGTATCAGCAAAAGAACTAAAAATAAAACATGTTATTATAGATGATAGGTCAGCGAGAATTATGGCAAATTCTATGTATTTAAAGACACTAGGGATTATGGGGATTTTATTAATAGCAAAAAAAAAGGATATATTTTAGAGGTTAAAGAGGAAATAGATAAATTGATAGAAAAAGGATATAGAATATCATTGAACTTGTATCAAGAAGTTTTAAAAAAGGCTGGAGAATTTAGTAACTAAGATATACTACAATTTTACTATAAATACGATAATATTGATTGTAATAATAAGGTGCTATATAGAAAATGGTAAAATATAAAAAGGGATAAAACAGGATTTTTTAGGGGTATATACTACAACAAAAAGGTGCAATACTAAAAAGGTAAAGGACATGATAGCGAAAAAAGCTATTGAAGAAAGAAGATTGAAAGATAAGGCTTTACAGCAGGCATAATATTGTTTTTAGAACTGTTTCATATCATATATTACTACAGTTTTACTATAAATATGATGGTATGAAATGAGAAAAGGAGGTATTCTTTGTGATGCCTCCTTTTTTTATATAAAGAGGGTATTGAAGGATAGATTATGATATGCTAATATAAGAACAAACAAAGAGTATGTAAAATGTAACCAGTAACCACTTGTAACCACTCTATTAAGAACATATAAAAAGTATAGCATACTCTCTAAGCAAAAATAAACATATTATTGCAATATCACTATAGATAAATTTGTTTATCAGCATTCTGAAACAAATTAAAATCTAAAATACTAATATACTTTTTAAATATAGTATAATTTTGTCTAGAGTATAGTTTAGACAAATAGAATAAAGAGCAGTCAGTTCAGACATACAAATAAGAAAGATATATGTGATTGCCTCATTTCCTATGATATTAAAGTTATTATAGCAGTTTTATAAAATACAATGTTTGTTATTCATTGGGAGTATATGTCTTTGTGACATAACAAGCACGTCCATTTTCTTTTGCCTTATACAATACGTCATCTGTTTCTGACAATAAATGTTTGACGTCTTGAGGAAAAACAAATTGATATGCACCTATACTGCAACTAACTTTTCTGTTAGGCAATGTATCAGAGATAACATTAAGAAATTGTTCTAGTCGTTGTTTTAGTTCTTGTTCTGACATTGTTTTTTCAATGATAACAGCAAATTCATCTCCACCTATTCTTCCTACTTTACCATATTCTCCAAAAGTATTTTGTAAATTTATTGCAATTGATTTTAAAACTTTATCACCTGTGGGGTGACCAAAAGTGTCATTAATTGATTTAAAATAATCCGCATCTACAAACAAAAACCACCCTGTTTTTTCTAAATCCGTATGATTTGTTTTTTGTGCTTTGTCACAATGGTAAAGAAACATTCTTCTTCCCATTATACCAGTCAATTCATCTATTTCTCCCTTATATTCTTTGTATGACATATATTTATAAATAGCAACCAACAAAATAACTGAAATAATATTTAATGAAAATAAAGAAATTAAAAATTGTATTTGTAAAAGCAATAAATCAGCAGAAATAACATTGGATACTTCTATACCATGCCATTTAAGCATATAATATCCTCTTTCAGAAAAATAGATTGCTGCAAAAATTGCCATACATAACATAAAAAATTCAAATGCAGTAAAAAATAAATTCATTTTTCCTGAAGCATAAGGATTATTAATAGATTGGTCAATATAGCATTTGATGTTTTGTATAGTATCACTTTGATAGATTGCCCACAATAATTCAACAACAATAACGCATATGATAGTAAAGACTGTATTATTCAAATTCCAATGAAATGCTGAACTATAGTTATAACCAAGTTCTGGAAATAATATACCCATTGTAGTATAAACAAGCAAAGAATGTATTTTTGGTGCAATAGCAGAGATTACTCCTATCCATATACGATAGTGTTTTCTTTTTCTCACAGATGTAAAAGCAATTCCTACAAGTAATCCGAAAATCATTCTTATTCCAATACTCAAAAAAAGGCTGCTGATAGGAGAGCCGCTTAAAAGAGGAGAAAATACTGCATCAGAGGGCATAACATAGGAGGCAGAGGCTTTGTACATACTAGAAAGTCCAAATATAAATGCAATAATAACAGATTGCAAAGAACCGAAAAGACAACCTGCTACTAATATAGGAAGATATGCTATTGTAACAGAAATAGGCGATATATGAATGTATCCTAAAAAAGTAAATGACATTAAAAGTTCAATGGCAATAAGAACACCAAAAGAATAACGGTCAAAATAGGATATGTTCCATGGATTTTTTGTTACTTTCATATAAATACCTCTTTCTAATAATTTATTACAATATCATTTTGTGTTTTTACATTTGTACGATTCTATTAAATTTATAACAAAAATGAGTAATTATTTGTTAAATTGTATCATTTTATATTGTAATAGTTCAATAAAATTGTTGTTATTTTTATATAATTACGAAAGGTAGTTTGTTAATTATAGTTTATTTTAAACAGAAAGTCAATATTTTGTTAACAAAATAACATATTTATAAAATAATAAAGGTAGTGACATGAGCACTACCTTTATTATTATTTTTATTTTATTCATAACGCAATGCGGTGATAGGGTCAGATTTTGCAGCTTTTCTAGCAGGATATAAACCAAAGAAAATACCCACCAATGCAGAAAATGCAAACGCCATAAGCATAACAGAAGGTTTTACAACAACTTCAACGCCTAGTGCAATACCGCCTGCAATGACAATACCAGCACCTAAACTCGCACCAATAATGCCGCCTACCAAAGAAATGACAGCAGATTCAATTAAAAATTGTGTCAAAACATCTCCTGTTCTTGCACCGAGAGCTTTTCTGATACCAATTTCTCTTGTTCTTTCTGTAACAGAAACAAGCATAATATTCATAATGCCTATACCACCTACTACAAGTGAAATCGCTGCAATCGCTCCTACTGCTATGGAAAGTGTTCCTAGCATACTATCTACAGCTCCCATTTGTTCTTTTACAGAATTAATTCTAATATCTTCTGGTTTAGAGTTTGTTATTCTTGATAAATAGTTTGTAAATTGCGTTTGAAAATTAGCAGAAACATCGTCAGAAAGATACATATTAATATCCCACGCACCAATGATATTGATGTCGTATAATATACTTTCAGGTAAATAAGCAAGACCTCTACTGTTGTCAGAACCACCTAATAATTTCATAAGTGCAGATTGACTGTTTCTATAAACACCTATAATGTTAAAATCATCTATCATATCTCCAGAGTTGTCTGTGGAAGGATATTTGACTTTTAATGTTTTTCCAACAACATCAGAAGTACCAAATAATTCTATTGCAGTAGCTTCTTCTAATACAATATTATTTTTTTTACCTTCATAATCTCTATCAGTTATCATTCTGCCAGCAATCATGTCTACAGTTTGCACTTTATCATAACCGCCTCTTACACCAGTTGCTCTAATTTCATAACTTTTTCTGCCATTCATACCTGTAATTTTTGCACCTTGTGCTGTGTCAATATATGCTATATCATCAGCAAAGACAGTTTCTATTTGTTCAAACTGGTCAGTAGTAATCATTTCACTATAATAATAATATCCATCAAATTTCATAACATAGCATACGATTCTATTTAATCCAGCACCTTCATATTCTTTTACAAACATTTCTCTCATAGTATCACCAATAGAAACAATAGCGATAACAGAACTGATGCCTATAATCATACCAAGCATTGTCAGAAAAGAACGCATTTTGTTTACTCTGATTGCTGTCAATGCTAGTTTCATATTTTCCCATAAAAGCATTATGTATTTTCCCCCTTTCTAACATCGCTCATAATTTGCCCATCTTTAAATCGTATCACTCTGTTTGTAAATTCTGCAATGTCATCTTCATGTGTAACGATAATAACAGTGACACCTTCTTTGTTTAATTCTGTAAATAATTCCATAATTTCTACAGAGGAAGCAGTGTCTAAATTTCCTGTGGGTTCGTCAGCGAGTATAATAGGGGGGTCATTGGCGAGTGCTCTTGCAATCGCAACTCTTTGCCTTTGTCCTCCAGAAAGTTCTTGTGGTAAATGGTTTAATCTTTTTTCAAGTCCCACTTTGCATAAAAGTTCTTTCGCCCTTTGATGTCTTTTTCTTGTTGACACTTTGCCGTATATCATAGGTAATTCCACATTTTTTATAGCGGAAGTTCTAGGAATTAAATGGAAAGACTGAAATACAAAACCAATTTTTTTATTTCTGACAAGTGATAATTTATTTTCAGATAATTTCCCTACTTCAATGCCATCTAAATAATAATGTCCGTCTGTCGGTCTGTCTAAACAGCCTAATATATTCATTAGTGTAGATTTTCCAGAACCAGATTGTCCCATAATGGCAACATATTCTCCCTGTGTAATAGATAAATTGATTTTTTTGAGTGCATGAACTTGTATTGCACCAGTATCATATATTTTATCTAAATCCTGTATTTTGATAATTTCATTCATATCATACACCTGCCTATTCTATGCTGTCTGATGAGGTATTGTCTGCATTTTCGGCATTGTCTTGTTCGTTGTTTTCCGTGTCGTCTTGTGTATTTTGTTCTTCATTGTTTTCTGTGTCATTTTCTGTATTTTCGTCAGTATTATTTTCAATATTGTCTTGTGGATTTTCAACATCAGCTTTTTGGTTTATTTGCTGCATCATTTCTGGAGTTGTAACAAGTGTTCCTTCTGCTAAGTCAGGTGTTGGTGTTACAACAATGTTGTCACCTTCTTGAAGCATATCGCTAAATATTTCTACATTCAAATCGTTTTCTACACCTGTTGTAACGGGTATTACTTCAATTTTATTTTCGCTGTTTACACGTAATACGGATATTGTACCATCTTCATTTTGTTGTAAACATTCTAAAGGTAGTATTAGTGTATCATTGCTTTGTGAAATCAATATTTCTGCTTTGGCATTGATGCCTGCAATGAGTCCTTTTGCATCACCAGTGATACGTACTGTAGTAGGAATAACTCTTTCTGTAGAGCCAGCCTTTTCTTCTCCTGTAGGGGAAATTCTGTCAACAACACCCTCTACAAATTCGCCTTTTAATATATCTGCTGTAATAGTAGCAGTTTGTCCGACTTCAATTTTTCCTATGTCATATTCGCTTACAAGAATATCCATTTCTAATTGGTCGATATTTTCTACTACAAACATAGGTTTGTCGTCATCTGTATCGTCTGCAAATCTTCCTAATTTAATATTTACCCTCGTAATTGTACCGTCAATAGGGCTTACAATTTGACATTCTTCTAAATCTTTTCTTTTATTGTTTAATTCTGTTTGAAGTATAGCAATATTTTTTGCACGAGAACCTGCTGAATTGTCTGCTGAATTTTCTATACTTTTTAAATCTGCCTCTGTTGCAACAACTTTTCCGTTTTCTACTGTATAACTGTCTACTGCCTGTTGTGCAGTATCATATGTATTTTGTATCTCCTTAAGAGCTTCTTCTGTTTCTATGCCTGCATCTACTAATGTTTTGATATTATCATATTTTCTTTTGATTTCGTCTCTGTCTAATACTGCCTTTTCATATGCTGTTTGCTGGTCTTTTAGTTTGTCTTGTAATTGTGCCTTTGCAAGTTCTACATTTTGAGCACTGCGAGAACTTGCTTCACTGCTTTCTACTTTTGCCAGTGCTAATTGGTCTTCTGCTCTTTTGATTTCTTCCTTTAATGTATCGGAATCTAATACAGCAAGCACTTGTCCCTTTTTTACCCTATCGCCTTCTTTGACATTGAGTTGTAATACTTCGTAGTGTAATCTGGAAACAATTTCTGCACTTTCTGTACCTTCTAATGCTGCCCTTAATGAAATGTTTTCTTTTATGTCGCCTTTTTGTACAGAAGTAGTATTTACGACTGTAGGCATTTCTGTATTTGTTTTATTTGATTTTTTATAGTATACAATTCCTACCACTAAACAAATCACGATTGCGATTACAATTCCCTTTTTGTGTACCGATATTTTTTGTTTCATGTTACATTCCTCACCTTTCTAGTATGTTATAACGCTGAAATTAATACGATATTATTTTGAAAATCACTTCAAAAAAACAATAATTTTTGTATGTTATTTAGTATACAATAAAAATATTAATTTTTTTTATTAAAAATCTTACATTTCATAAACAAATTTTACTGTAAAAATTTACATAAAACCTTTTTTCCAAACGGCAGGAGAAAATAACATAACAAGAGGGAATATTTCTAGTCTACCTAGAAGCATATCCATACACAATACTATTTTTACAAAGGGAGAAAATATAGAAAAATTTTCTACTGGGCCAACACCACCTAAACCAGGACCAACATTTCCTACACAAGTCATAACAGCAGTCAAAGAAGTCGTAAAATCAAAATTGTCTACAGAAATAATAATAAAACTGCCAAATATCAAAAAAACGTATATTACGAAAAAACTGGTAACACTGTCTACTGTTTCCTGTTCTATTTTCATACCATCTAATTTTATAATGTTGACAGAGCGAGGGTGTACCATTCTTTTAAGTTCTTGTGTAATCATTTTCAACACAATTACAAGACGAGAAACTTTTAAACCGCCTCCTGTAGAACCGCCACAAGCACCAATCATAACAATTACAATTAACATTGTCTTTGAAAATTCAGGCCATAATTCGTAATTTGCTGTAATAAATCCAGTTGTAGTAATTAGTGAAGTTACTTGGAAAAAGGCGTTGCGAAATGCTTGTTCTATACTGTCATACATAGAGGCAATGTTTGCTGTAATGAGTACAGTTGCAATAGCAATAATACCTAAATAATATCGTAATTCTTCGTTTTTAAAAACATTTATAAAGTCTTTCATAAGTAGTAAATAAAATAAATTAAAGTTAATACCAAATATCATCATAAATATGGCAATAATGTATTCAATATAAGCACTGTTGTATGCAGCAATGCTTGCATTTTTTATGCTGTAGCCTCCTGTACCTGCTGTAGAAAATGCAGAAACAATGCTGTCAAAAAGCGGCATACCTCCTGCAATTAAAAATATCATTTCTGCAATAGTTAAAAAGACATATATTAAATATAATAATTTTGCAGTAGATTTTACTTTAGGCACTAATTTTCCCACCAAAGGACCAGGAGCTTCTGCTTTCATAATGTACATAGAGCGGTCGCCTCCCATAGGAATAATGGCAAGTAAAAATACAAGTACCCCCATACCGCCTATCCAATGTGTAAAACTTCTCCAAAATAGTATGGAAAGAGGTAAACCTTCTATTACAGTAAGTATACTTGCACCAGTGGTAGTAAAACCAGATACTGTTTCAAAAAAACTGTCTACAAAAGAGGGTATTGTTTCAGAAAAATAAAAAGGCATTGCACCAAAAAAAGACAGTACAATCCAAGAAAGTGCTGTAATTACAAAGCCTTCTCTGGCATAAATGTCTTTATTTTTGAATTTAATGCTTGTAAGCACTGTACCAAGTCCTAAAAGCATTACAATAGTAGTAATAAATGCCTTCATAGGAGCATTTTCTGTTTTTGCAATAGCAATAAACAAAGGTACAATCATAAGACAGCCTTCTACTTTCATAAGATTTCCTAATATATATATAATCATGTTGTAATTCATAATATTTACCTCGTATCATATATCTTTTAAACTAATATATCTCTTAAATCAGATAAATGTTGATTTGTTGTAACAACGATAACACCATCGCCTACTTCTATGCTGTCATTTCCTCCAGGTATAATAATTTTACCGTTTCTGACAATGGTTGCAATAAGTATGCCTTTTTTTGTTTTTAAATCTTTGAGAGGAATACCTATAAATTCTCCTCCGCTTCTGACACGAAATTCTAGTGCTTCTACTTGGTCATTTATAAGCATATGTAGTGTTTCTACATTACTACCCATAGAATTCTGCATTGCTCTGACATAGCGTACAATATTGTTAGCAGCAATACTTTTTGGAGAAATAAAGCTGTCTACTTCTAATGAATTTAGTATTTCTGGAAAAGAAATTCTGTTTACTTTTGCAATCACTTTGGATACTTTGCACGCTTTTGCAAGCATAGAAACAACAATGTTTTCTTCGTCCATACCTGTCAGCATAACAACAGCATCTGTTTTTTCAAGTCCTTCTTCTGTCAAAAGTTCTCTGTCTGTACCATCACCATGTATAATAACAGCTTCTGGTATGTGTTCACAAAGATATTCACATCTTTTTAAATCTTTTTCGATAATTTTAATTTTCATATGAGCAGTTGAAATTAAATGATTTGCTAAATAGTAAGCAATGCGTCCGCCTCCTATTAAAAGTACTCTTTTTATTTTGTTGCTAAAAACACCTATTGCTCTAAAAAAACCGACAATTTCTTCTCTGGAGGCAGTCAAATTGATTTTGTCACCTGACTGTAATACAAAATCACCTGCTGGAATGTATACTTCGTTGCCTCTTTGTACTGCACAAATTAAAACTTTTACTTGATATTCTTTGTAAAGTGCAAAAAGAGGCATACCTGCAAGAGGACTGTTTTCTGCTATTTTGTATTCAATTAGTTCTACACGTCCCTTTGCAAATGTTTCTATTTTTAAAGCAGAAGGAAATTTTAAAAGACGTGCAATTTCATCTGCTGCTAATAATTCTGGATTTACAGTCATACTAAGACCTAATTCTTCTTTTATAACGTCCATTTGAAAAAAATATTCTGGATTTCTGACACGTGCAATAGTGTGTTTTACACCTTGTTTTTTTCCTATTAAACAGCATAGCATATTTACCTCATCAGCAGAAGTTGCTGCAATGAGTAAATCAGCACGTCCTACTTCTGCCCTTTGTTGTACAGCATAACTTGCTCCGTTTCCTTCTACACAAAAAACGTCCATTGTGTTACTTGCATTTTTTAGTATAATGGGGTCGTTGTCAATAATAACAACATCGTGTCCTTCTGTAGATAATTGCTTTACAATGGTACTGCCAACTTTTCCCTCTCCTACTACAATAATTCTCATTTATCATACACCACCTTACTCAAATAAGTTTATTATAACACAATTTCGAAAAGGCAAGAAAACCTTTTGCAATAATGGTTTCATGCCTTTTGTGTTACTAATTTGTGATTAGTTTAATATTTTGCTTTTTTTACTTCTATTGTATTATGTGTATATATTCTTTCCCTTGTAGCTGTTGATTTATGCCTCACAATTTTGTCAATGCAAATTTTATTTGCTCCTATACTGATTTCTGATATATTAAAACCAGTATACAAAAGAAATAATACACTGTCAATCTAAGCTTTATATTGATTTTGCCATACTATATTTACTTTTTTATCTGTAAGTATTTGTTTTGTTGTTTCTGATACAGATGTAGATATTAAAGTAAGTGCTTTATAATACTTGTAAGCTGATTGCAATGTTTAATTTAATGAAATGCAAAAGAACCCACATTTCAATATTAACAATATGAAAAAGTGGGTTCTTTGACAAGCTAAAGCAGCCAATTAATAAAAATATAACTATTTATTTTTTATTTTTCGATTTTTTAGCAATTTCAATATTTACTTTTTTATTTTTAATTTTGGTATTTTTCATACCATGAATAATATCTTTAGCATATTCAGCAGGAACATCAATAAAAGCATAGTCATCAAACAAATCTATAGAGCCTAATATTTTACCAGAAACGCCTGTTTCGCCAGCAATCGCACCAACAATATCTTTTACTCTAACTTTATTTTTTTTGCCAGCATTTAAAAACAATCTAACCATTTTTTCAGCAGAACCGCCATAAATTTCAGTACCACCTAAATTAATATCATCTATAGCATCAATACTATCCACACTCACATCTGCTAAATTGTGTTTAAGAAGTGCCGCAGCGATGTCTATAGCAGCATAATCTTCTGCAATTAATTTTTCTACTAAATTGATATATTTTGTTAAATGTCCTTCTTCTATGATTGTTTTGGTTTTTTCTATAAAAATATTTGTTTTCATTTCTTCTACATCACTGAGCGTAGGCAATTTTTGCTGTATAATTTTTGTTTTGGTGTATCTCATAATGTCACGTAATTTATAAATTTCTTTTCCTACACAAAATGTAAATGCTTTTCCTGTTCTGCCAGCACGACCTGTTCTACCTATGCGATGAACATAATATTCTTCATCTTGAGGTACATCATAATTAAATACTACATCAATATCATCAATGTCAATACCTCTTGCAGCTACGTCTGTGGCAACCAATATTTCTATTGTGCCATTTCTAAATTTTTGCATTACTTTATCTCTTTGAGATTGTTTTAAATCTCCATGCAATCCTTCAGCAAAATACCCTCTGCCCTGCAAAAGTTCTACTACTTCATCTACACGTTTTTTAGTATTGCAAAAGACAAGTGCTAATTTTGGGTCATATACATCAATAATGCGAGAAAGAGCATCTAATTTTGTCCTTTCTTTGACATCAAAATAAATTTGTTCAATATTGGGTACAGTGAGTTCTTTTCTTACGACTTTTATAAATTCTGGTTCGTTTAAAAAGCGTTTGCTTAAAGAAAGTATTTCAGGAGAGAGTGTAGCAGAAAACATAATTGTTTGATGCTGTTCAGGTATTTTTACTAATATTGTTTCAATATCTTCTCTAAATCCCATATCAAGCATTTCATCTGCTTCATCTAATATCATCATTTTTACTGTTTCCATTTTTAATGTGCGACGACGCATATGGTCCATAACACGTCCTGGTGTGCCTATAATTACTTGAGCTCCTTTTTTGAGTGCAGCAATTTGTCTATCAATAGGCTGACCACCATAAATAGGTAATACACGAATATTTTCAGTATATTTGAGTAATTTTCTAAATTCTTCACTTACTTGTATGGCAAGTTCACGGGTAGGACAAAGTATTACCGCTTGTAATCTTTTGTCTTCTGCATCAATTTGTTCTAAACAAGGTATACCAAAAGCGGCAGTTTTTCCTGTACCCGTTTGGGATTGTCCTATGACATCTTTTCCCTGCATAATAATAGAAATTGCCTGAGATTGTATAGGGGTTGCTTCTTCAAATCCCATATCCAATACTGCACGACAAATTTCAGAAGATAATTGCATATCTTCAAATTTTAAATTTTCCATCTGTTAATTTTCCTTTCTATATTTCTAAAAAGCTGAATGGAAAAGAGGGAATTGTTACAAAAAATTTCCATTCAGCTTTTATCAGACAGTATAATATAAATTTGCTAATACCTTTTATAATATGAAGTTATCATAAAAAAGGCACTAGATAACACTATAGCATGAAATGCTTTAAAAAGCAATGTTTCAAAAAAATAAAATTTTTTAACATTTGATTAAAAAAGTGTTATACTGTTATAAAAACAGTAAAGGAGCAAAAAATATATGAAAATTTTTTCTATTGTGTTAGCATTATCTATGGCATTTACAACGACTACAGTTTCAGCACAGCAGTCTGCAAATAATACACAAACACAATACATACAACAATATGCTGTACAAAGTGCATATACACAAAATAGTAGTGATAATTGGTGCAATTTGACAAAAGAGCAAAAATTACAAGATATGGCATATTTATATCAAACATTACAACAAAACTATCCTTATATTAATATGTTAAAAAGAATGTATAATGTAGATTTAGAACAGGAATACAAAAATGCTGTGAAAGAAATTGAAAACAGCAAAACAGATTTTGAATTTTATGCTATAGTAAACCGTTTTACAAATAAATCCAATATGGTAGGGCATTTGTCAACAATTTCTCCTTTTGACTATGACTGGTTTGTAAAAAGCTATAGTGATACTACAGGTGTACCAGAATTTTATTGGGAACAAATGGAAAAAATAAGAAAAGTGTATGCTGATGAAAAGGCAAAAAAGGCATATACCGCACTAAAAAATAAAATGATGCCTCTTACTCAAAAAAATGCAGAATTGCAGCAAAGTCAAAATAAAAAAAATAATGTAGAAACAAAAATTATAGAAAAAGGAAAAATTGCTTATATTTATGTAGATAGTTTTGATATGGGATATTACGAAGAAGATAAAAAGAAACTTTTTGATTTTTATAAGCAGATAGAAAATTATGATAATGTTATATTTGATTTTACAAAAAATGGTGGAGGAGGTATGTTTTATTTTAATGATTTAATTGTAGCACCTAATATCGATAAAATACTTTATACCAAAGTGTATGAACTGATGCAGTCAGGAAAATATAATATGCAGTTTTTTGGAGAAGATGGTTTTGAAAGTATAAAAAAATTACCTAAACTACCTAAAATCAATCAAGATGATTTAAAAGAATTAGATTTGATGTTAGAAAGTATGTATTTTATACAGCCAAGCCAAAAACAAAAAATGTTAAAAGGAAAGTTGTGGATATTAGTAAATGAAAATGTATTTTCTTCTTCTGAATATGCTGCAATGTTTTCAAAAGCAACTGGTTTTGCCACATTGGTGGGAGAAAGGACAGGAGGAGATGGTATAGGAAGTGACCCTTTACCTGTATTACTGCCTAATAGTGGTATTATTGTAAGATATAGCCCCATTTATGGTACAACAGCAGATGGTACAAATAGTCAAGAGTTTGGCACAGAACCAGATATTTGGCTACAAAAAGGAAAAACATATTTACAGACTTGTATTGATGAAATTAAAAAACAAAAATAATCAATATCCCCCTTGTTTTTTACAAACAAGGGGGATATTTTAAAATAGTGCAATTTTTAATATTACTGCAATAACAACTATTACAACAATAACAATAAATATAGTATTGTTACCACCTGAAGATGTTTTTTTCAATTTTGTTACTTCTTCATCGTCATCATATCTATTATGAGATACTTGTTTTACTTCTGTTTGTTTTGGTTTTTCTTTTTCTGTTTTTCTTTCGTTTTTGTCGTATTTGTCTAATGTTTTGTCAAGTTTGTTTATTAAATTTAATTCTTTGTCAATAAATTCTCCACAGTTAGGACAAAATATTTTTTCATTGTCATCAATGGAAAAGCCACAGTGGGAACATTTTTTTGCCATATGTATTCCTCCTAAGTAAAATAAGTGAAATAGGTATTTACGGAAAGTCAAATTATAGTAACACTATACTGTCATTTCTATAGTAACACTATATCATAATTTGTTAAAATTGTCCAAACTATTTTGAATAATTGTATATTTAAAAATAATTACTAAAATAGTAAAAATTTTAATAGCACTACAACAACAATAATAATAATTAATATCAGTATAGAATGATTGCTTTTTTTGGGGGGAGCTGATTTTCTGATAGGTACGTAATCATCATCGTCGTCACTTCTTCTGCGGGAAACGTTGTTTGTATGTTGTGTTGGTTGTTTTTTTCTTTGATTTGGATTTGCTGATTGTGATTGTTTGTAATCGTCAAGTGTTTTGTCAATTTCATTGAGTAATTTTAAATTGTCGCTTATTTTTCTGTCAATGAGTTCTCCGCAGCTTGGACAAAATAACTTTTCTTCATCTTCAATAGCATAGCCGCAATGGGGACATCTTTTTGCCATAATATTATAATCCTCCTAAAAAATAATTTCTTTGAATATTTCTGTAAATAAAATAATTAATAATACTATAACATAAACAGTTGAAATTGTCTAAAATATTTTAAACAATATGACATTTTTTAAAAACGATATTGACAAGTGTTAAAAATGTGATAAAATAATCTCATTATTAGTAGTATAAAGGCAATGAAAGCGAAAAGTAAACAATGCTGTTATCACAGAGAGAAAGTGTCATCGGCTGAAAGCATTTTTGATAAAACAGATTGTCGAAGTTCCCGCTGGAGCTGATTTTTTGAACGATTTTGTAATCAAGTAGGAAAGTACGTATGCTGTGCGTTATACAGTAAAGAGTGCCTGTATATTTTATTGTACAGGAATTTGGGTGGTACCACGAAAACAATCACATTCGTCCCTTTTGGGAGGAATGTTTTTTTATTTTTAGAAGGAGTGTATAAAAATATGAAACAAAAGTTAAAAGAAATTCATGACAGGGCTTTAACAACATTAAAAGAAATCAAACAAATGAAAGAATTAGAAGAAGCAAAAGTAAAACTTTTGGGAAAAAAAGGAGAATTGACAGCAGTATTAAAAGAAATGGGAAAACTCTCAAAAGAGGAAAGACCAGTAATAGGACAGCTTGCCAATGAAGTAAGACAGGATATTGAGAAAAAATTAGAAGAAGCCAAAAAACATATTTTAGCAGTAGAACAACAAGCAAAATTGGAAGCGGAAAAAATAGATGTTACAATGCCAGGTAGAAAATGTGAATGTGGTCATAAACACCCTATGAGCATTGTAATTGATGAAATTTCTGATATTTTTATAGGTATGGGATATGAAATTGCAGAAGGCCCAGATGTAGAAAAAGATTATTATAATTTTGAAGCATTAAATATACCAAAAGACCACCCTGCAAAAGATGAACAAGATACATTTTATATCAATGGAGATATTCTTTTGAGAACACAAACATCTCCTGTTCAAGTAAGAGTAATGGAAAAAGGAAAATTGCCTATTAGAGTAATTTGTCCGGGTACAGTATATCGTTCTGATGAAGTAGATGCAACACATTCTCCTGTATTCCATCAGTTGGAAGGTTTAGTGGTAGACAAAGGCATTACTATGGGAGATTTAAAAGGAGCATTGGCAGTATTTGCGAAAGAATTGTTCGGAGAAAATGTAAAAGTACGTTTTAGACCACATCACTTCCCATTTACAGAACCAAGTGCAGAAATGGACGTAACTTGTTTTGCTTGTGGCGGAAAAGGTTGCCGTGTTTGTAAAGGAGAAGGCTATATTGAACTTTTGGGCTGTGGTATGGTACACCCTAAAGTGTTGAAAATGTCTGGTATTGACCCAGAAGAATATAGCGGTTTTGCTTTTGGTATGGGATTAGAAAGAGTAGCAATGCAGAGATATGGCATTACGGATTTAAGATTGCTTTTTGAAAATGATGTAAAATTCTTAAAACAGTTTTAAATTACTTATTTGAAATAAAGTGAGCAAAGAACTTTTGTGTAAAACTATGTTTCGTTGAAATAAAAATTTGAGTATGGTTAAGAAAGGAGATAAAAATATGGACGTACCAATGTTATGGTTAAAAGAATATACAGATGTCACAGCAGACATAAAACAATTTATAGAAGACATTACATTAACAGGCTCAAAAGTGGAGGGCTATACCACTATGGGCGGTGATATTGAAAATGTTGTAACAGGACAAATTAAAAAAATAGTAAAACACCCAGATGCAGATAAATTGGTTATTACAACAGTAGATATAGGAAAACAGAAAGAATTGCAAATTGTAACAGGTGCAACCAATTTAAAAGAGGGCGATTATGTACCTGTTGCATTGGACAATTCTAAAATAGCAAATGGTGTTGAAATTCATTCAGGCAGTTTAAGAGGGGTACTTTCAGAAGGTATGCTTTGCTCTATACAAGAATTGGGATTTGATTTGCACGATTTTCCAGAGGCTTGTGAAAATGGTATTTATGTATTTCCAGAAGCAGTAGAATTAGGTAAAAATGTAGTAGATGTATTAGATATAAAAGATGATGTAGTAGAATTTGAAATTACATCAAATAGACCAGACTGCTTTAGTATATTGGGTATTGCTAGAGAAGCCGCAGCAACTTATCAAATTCCTTTTAAATATCCAAAAATTGAAGTACAAGAAAAAGCAGGAGGAAATGCTTCTGACTATGTTTCAGTAGAAATTAAAAATCCAGAGCTTTGTCCAAGATATGCTGCAAGAGTAGTAAAAAATGTAAAAATAGAGCCTTCTCCAAGATGGTTAAGAAAAAGATTGAGAGCCGCAGGAGTACGTCCTATAAATAATATTGTAGATATTACAAACTATGTTATGATAGAAATGGGTCAACCTATGCACGCATTTGATATTGACTGTATTGCAGAAAGAAAAATCATTGTTAGAAATGCTAATGATGGAGAACAAATTACAACATTGGACGGTAATGTAAGAAATTTAGATAGTTCTATGCTTGTGATTTCAGACCCACAAAAAGCAGTAGCAGTTGCTGGTGTTATGGGCGGTGAAAATTCTAAAATTAGTGAAAATGCAGAAGCAATATTATTCGAATCTGCAACATTTCATGGCTCTAATATCAGAATAACTGCCAAAAAATTAGGATTGAGAACAGATGCTTCTAGTAAATATGAAAAAGGACTTGACCCTAATATTGCATTGGAAGCAGTAAATAGAGCAGCTCAGTTAGTAGAAATGTTAGGTGCAGGAGAAGTAGTAAAGGGTGTAGTAGACTGCTATCCTAATAAAAGAGAAAGCTGGACACTTTATTATTCTCCAGAAAAAATAAATAAATTGTTAGGTACAAATGTGTCAGAGCAACAAATGAAAGAAATATTCCAAAGAATAGAGTTAAAAGTAGACGAAAAAAATCATACGGTTGTTGTGCCAACATTCCGCCCAGATTTAGAAGCACAGGCAGATTTAGCAGAAGAAGTTGCTAGATTTTATGGATATGATAAAATTGAGCCAACATTAGCAGCAGGAACACCAACTGTAGGAAAAAGAAGTCGCAGCCAGATTATTACAGCAATGGTAAAACAAAATATGCTTTCTAGTGGATTGTGTGAAGCAATGACATTTAGTTTTGAAAGTCCTAAAGTATTTGATAAACTCAACATTGCAAAAGATAGCGATTTGAGAAAAACAGTTACAATATCAAATCCTTTGGGAGAAGATTATAGTGTTATGAGAACCACAACACTCAATGCGATGTTGACTTCTCTTGCTACAAACTATAATAGAAGAAATGAAAGTGCTGGATTGTTTGAAATTGGAAAAGTATATTTGCCAAAAGCAGTACCAGTGGTAGAATTGCCTGATGAAATTAGTACACTTACTATAGGTATGTATGGCAATATGGATTTTTATGATATAAAGGGTATTGTAGAAAAAATGTTTGAAGTGTTGGGTATGAGTGAAAAAGTAGAATATGCTACAGAAAAAACTATTGCTCATATGCACACAGGAAGAACTGCTTCTATTTGTGTAGAAGGAAAACAATTTGGTTATGTGGGAGAATTGCATCCACAAATTGCTTCTAACTATGGCATAGGTACAAAAGTATATATTGCTGTTATCAATATGCCAGAAGTAATAGCATATGCAGATTTGGTAAAAGAATATAAAGCATTGCCAAAATTCCCAGCAGTAACAAGAGATATTGCTATGGTAGTTTCAGAAGATGTTACAGTAAAACAAATTGAAAATGTGATTAAACAAAACGCAGGACAATATTTAGAAAGTGTTAAACTTTTTGACGTATATCAAGGTAAACAAATAGGAAAAGGTTTGAAATCTGTAGCATATTCTATTACATTTAGGGCAGCAGATAAAACATTAGTAGAGCAAGATGTTACAGAAGCAATGAAACAAATATTGGAGCATTTGTCAAGTCAGTTACAGGCACAGTTAAGAGATAAATAATAGTGTAATAAAATAAAAAAGCCGTAATGTTTTTGCGGCTTTTTTTGTTTTGTATTTTAATGAATAAACATTGCGTCACCAAAGCTAAAAAAGCGATATTTTTCAGCAACAGCAACAGCATAAGCATTTAGTACATTTTCTCTGCCAGCAAGTGCAGACACAAGCATAATTAGTGTGGACTCAGGCAAATGAAAATTTGTAATTAAACAATCTATTGTTTTAAAATGGTAAGGAGGATATAAAAATATATTTGTCCAACCACTGCAAGGCTTTATTAAACCATTTTCATCTGCTATAGATTCTAATGTTCTTGTGCTTGTTGTACCTACTGCAATAATTCTACCTCCTGCTTTTTTGGCATTATTTATGATATCTGCCTGCTGTTTTTCTACAACATAATATTCAGAGTGCATTTGATGGTCTAGTATATTTTGCTCTTTTACAGGACGAAAAGTGCCTAAACCAACATGAAGTGTTACAAAAGCAATGTCAACACCTTTTTGTTTGATTTGTTCTAAAAGTTCTGGTGTAAAATGCAGCCCCGCAGTAGGAGCAGCAGCAGAGCCTTGTTGTTTTGCATAAACAGTTTGGTATCTATTTTTATCTTGTAATTGCTGTGTGATATAAGGAGGAAGGGGCATTTGTCCCAGTTCATCTAATATCTGCTCAAATACACCATTATAATAAAACTGTACAATGCGATTTCCACCTTCTATAATTTCTAGTATTTCCGCCTCTAATTTGCCATCACCAAAAACAATTCTATCACCGACTTTTGCTTTTTTACCTGGTTTAACAAGTGTTTCCCATTTATCCAAATCTTTTCTTGTTAAAAGCAATAACTCTACATTTGCACCTGTTTGCTTTCTTTGTCCTATCAGTCGTGCAGGCAATACCTTTGTATCATTGAGCACAAGACAGTCGCCTTTTTTTAAATAGTTTAGTATGTCTTTAAATGTTTTATGTTCTATTTCACCAGTGTTTTTATTTAGTACCAAAAGACGAGAAGAAGCCCTGTCTTTTAAAGGCTGCTGTGCAATTAATTCTGGTGGTAGTTCGTAATAAAAATCTTTTTTATCCATGTCATTTCTCCTGTAATAATTTGTAAATAAAACCCCACAATGAATAAGTGGGGTCAGTTTGTCAATAAACTTGTGTTTATAGTTAATTTTTTTCTAAAGTTGTTTTTTGAATTATTGTATTGTAACACCTGTATAATAATGGTGCAATATAGTCAAAAAGTCATAACCTTGTGCTGCCATACCATTTGCTCCTTTTTGGCTCATACCTGCACCATGTCCGTTTCCTTTCCCTTCTATAACGAATGTACCAGAGCCGTCACTTGTACTAATACCACCAGAAGAAGCTGCTGTTACGGTTACAGTACGCTGCTGTGTATTTGTAGGTGCAGTGCTTGTAATATTTGTGGTGTTTGTTGTATTGGGGAGTATTTCCGTTTGTGCTGGTGCAACAACAATGCTGTCACTACCTATTACATAACTATCTGCAATGCTGTCTTCCGCAGCTACATTGGCATTGTCAGGAAATGTGCTAATATTTGGCAATATATTTGTACCTACAGAAGTTAGTGGAGAAGAAGAAGGAGCAGCCATAGTAACACTTGTTTTAGAACCACTGCTTCTACCGTTTATTGTAAACATTTTACTAGGAAAAGTACCATTTAAAGAAGAAAAATACGTTCTGACTTGGTCTTTTGTCAATACTTTTGTGCCACTTGTGCCTACTATTTTTAATTCTTGCACACGTCCTCCTTGTGCAATTTTAGATAATACTAAATCTGTAACTTGTCCAATATTGTCTCCTTTTGAACTTGTTAAATTGGTAAGCTGTGCCGCAGTAAATTTTTTTGTCCAAGTATTTGTATCCACTTCATATACATCAGGTACTGCCTTTAAATAAGGAAGGGGAGCAGTCCAAATGTCTTCACTGTTTTCTGTATATCCTCCGCTACTAGCGAAAAATACAGATTCAATAGGTTCTCCTTGATAATACATAACTAAGCCTTTTGTAGCATCAACCGCTGCATTTGTAGCGTCAAATTCTGAAGATTTTCCTTTGTAAGACTGACAGTGTGTACCATCACAAAGGTCGTAACCGCTTTTATTATGTGCTTTCATATCTATTTTTTTCAAGGCATATGTTCGAGAAGCAACCGCTTGTGCTTTGAGTGCTTCTGTTGCAAAACTGGGTGACATTTCTCCAGGTAAAACACCATAAAGATAATGTTCTATATTTACCGCATTGACAGGTACAATATTGCCGCCGTTTACACGAGTAGGCTGTATTTTTCCTCTGTACTGTTTGTTATTTATGGTGATGGTTTCGTCATCATTGTCTGCTGCACCAAATTGTGGTGTAATGATGTTTGTCAAAGCGATTGTTTTTCCACCTGATTGTATGAGTATCATATTTGCTGTAGAAGAAACATTTTCACAAGCTAGTCCTGTTTTTTGTCTGAGTTGGTCACCTGTTGTACCAGAAACATATATTTGCCATTTTCCTCCTCCTGTATAAGCAGGTAAAGCATTTGAAATAGTATCTGATTTTTGTTTTGCAGCATCGTAACTATCATAGTAGAGAGATACTGCTGCATAAGTGCCATTTCCAGAAGCAAATGTAAATCCTTTTTCAGATTTTAATGTTCCTGCACTGATGTAACTTCCATTTTCTTCTGCCCCTATTGTAATAATTTTGTTGGAAAGTGATATACTGCTGCCTATGCCAGAAAGCCCAATGTGTACAGTTTGTACGGCATTGTAAGCATATGCTGTAGCACTCCATATACTGCTGCATAATAATGCTGTCGTAAATACTTTTATTATTTTTTTATGAAACTGGTTCATATTTTGTTATATCCTCCTCATATGTATTATTTGACAATATTTATTATAAAATAACAAGTGAAAAAAAACAATAATAATTATTTTAACAATACATTATAGCAACATTAAAAAATATTACAAAAATATTGTTTGTATCAGCACCATATAGCAAATTGTACCACCTGCAATAGACAAAAGCATTTGTCTTTTCCATATATGAAGCAATACCACTATAATAATAGATATTGCTTCGGGTATACCGTGAGGAGCATTTATGAAACTAACATTTTTTAAACAATATACCACAAGCATACCAAATATTGCACAAGGCAGTGCTTTGCCTAAATATTGTATGTATAGTGGAGTAGGCTTTTGAGAAGAAAATACTAAAAAAGGTAAAAATCTTGTTGCCATAGTGCCTATCACACAAATAGCTATTGTCATAATTTGTTGTGTTATTGTCATGAGAAACCGCCTTCTTTTTCAATAAATTTTCGAAATAGTGTGAGCATAAAAAGTATTGTAATCATAGTAGGTATCATAAAATTGTCTGCTTTAAAAAGCAGTAAGCAAATAACAGAACAGAAAATACCTATGAGTGCCGTCCAATGCTTTTTTTCTTTGAGCCATTGCTCTAAAAATATCACAACAAACATTGCTGTCATAACAAAATCTAGTCCTGCTGTATTAAACTGTATTAGAGAGCCTAATATTCCCCCTAATGTAGCACCAGAAACCCAATAAAAGTGGTTTAATGCCGTTACCCAAAATAAAAACCAGCCTTCATCAACATCTTTTGGAATGTTTGCAGTATAATTGATTGAGAATGTTTCATCACACATACCAAATATTAAATACCACTTTTTGATGCCTTTGTTTTTGTATTTGTCTAACATAGATATGCCATAAAATAGATGTCTTGCTTGTATCATAAGTGTAATGAGCAAAACTTGCAAAGGATTGAATACACTAAGCATTAAATTTGCTGCAACAAATTCCAAAGAGCCTGCAAATATGGTTAAACTCATTATAAGAGAATACCAAAATGAAAAGCCTAGAACATTCATATATATGCCATATGTTAAACCAATAAACCAAAACCCTGCAAATATAGGTATTGTATAAGGAAAAGCAGCTTTCAATGCTTTTTTCATATTTTTTCCTCCTTATATTGTTATAATGACATATTATAGCATTTGTTATTTTAAACAACAATATCAGCAGGACACAAAAAAATAGTGGAATATGCTTACATATTCCACTATTTTGCTATACTTTATGTATTAAGACTCAAATATTTCATAGCCATTTTGCTGCAATGTATCACAAATTTCTTGAGAATGTGCTACATTTCTTGTTTCTAATACCATAGAAACGATACAAGAATTTACTTCTGATTTTTTTGCTTCTCTTTGATGGTCTATTGTAATAATATTTGCACCAGCATTGGATATTAACTGAAGCAAATTGATTAACTGACCTGGTTTGTCAATTACTTTTGTTTTGATTTCTGTAATTCTTCCTGTTTTTGTTAAGCCTTTTGTGATAACTCTTGATAATATGCTTACATCAATATTTCCTCCAGAAATCACACAAACAATATTTTTGCCTTTGAGTTCAGGCACTTTGTCAAACATTACTGCTGCAACACTTGCTGCACCTGCACCTTCTGCAACAGTTTTTTGTGCTTCCATAAGTGTCAATATTGCAGTAGCAATTTCATCTTCTGATACAGTAACAACGCCATCTAAATATTTTTTACACATTTCAAATGTTAAATCGCCTGGTTTTTTTACTGCAATACCATCTGCAATAGTAGATACGCTTTGTAATTCTATAATTTCGCCTTTGTTAATAGAGTCGTACATACTAGGAGCACCTGCTGCTTGTACACCATATACTTTACAGTCTGGCTTCATAGATTTTATAGCACAAGCAACACCGCTTGCTAAACCGCCTCCACCTATGGCAACAAATACAGCATCAACGTGAGGCTCTTGCTCTAATATTTCAAGTCCTATTGTACCCTGTCCTGCAATTACTTTTTCGTCATTAAATGGGTGTACAAATGTGTAACCTTTTTCATTTGTTAATTCTACTGCTTTGGCATAAGCATCATCATATACACCAGGTACAAGTACCACATCTCCGCCAAAACCTCTTGTTGCTTCTACTTTAGAAAGGGGAGCACCTGCTGGAATACAAATGGTGGAATGAATACCATTTTTTGTAGCAGATAATGCAACACCTTGTGCATGATTTCCTGCGGAACAAGCAATAACACCTTTTGCTTTTTCTTCTGGTGTAAGAGAAGAAATTTTATTATATGCTCCTCTTAATTTAAAAGAGCCTGTTAATTGTAAATTTTCTGCTTTGATAGAAACATTTTCACCAATTTTAGGTGCTGAAATCAGTGGTGTCATACGTGCAACACCTTTTAAATTTTGTTGTGCTTGTTTAATCATTTCTAATGTAACCATTTTTTTCTCCTCCAAATTTGATTGAACAGTTTACAATGTATGATTATTTTGCTGCAATAATTTCTACTTCACATAATACTTTTTTAGGAAGTTCTTTTACTGCAACACAAGAACGTGCTGGTTTGCTTACAAAATATTTTGCATATACTTCATTGAATGTCTGGAAATCTGCCATGTCTGCTAAAAAGCAAGTTGTTTTTACAACATTTTCAAAACCAATGCCGTTTTCTTCTAATATAGCGGAAACATTTTTCATAACTTGCTCTGCTTGTCCCACAATATCAGTTGCCACAACATCGCCTACTGCTGGGTCAATAGGGATTTGTCCTGAAGCAAATAAAAATCCATTGTATTCTACTGCTTGGGAATAAGGGCCTATTGCTGCTGGTGCTTTTGTTGTATTTGTTACTTTAAACATTGTTATCTCCTCCAATATTATAAATTTTTTTAATAATAATTATCACTATAATTTATTATAATAATATTTTTATATTCCGTCAATATGTTTTGTTTTTGAGTAGAATAGTATCATTGTTTATGCAATATATACAGTTTTTGTATTTTTTGCTCAATTTATATAGTATTTTGTTGCAATATGTTCTTTTTTTTATACAATATTTTTTGTGTCCGTATATCAAATACATTACACTATATAAGGCAATCATTTAAAATTAAAATGCACAATATTTTTTATAATATATCAAAAAAATTCGGCAGTATTTATGATATTCTGTTTTATATTTTATTCTTCTTCGGGATATTTCAATCCCCATTGTTTTCTAAGTACAGTCATTTGCTCCATAACATCTATGCTGTACTGCAAACACATTACATTTTGTTCTCCGGATATTGCTTTTTCCATATCCATTACTTCATATAATAAAGCATATTCTGTTTTTCCTATTTCAATAACTTCTTTTTTGTCCTGTTCTGTGTAATATATCGTTGCCTGTTGTGCTCTGGGGTATTCATAAATTTCAATATACCCTTTTTCATATGCCGCAAGTCCTCTTTTGGGCTGTTTTGCATGCAAAGACAGTGATATAGTAGCCATTTCTTGATTTTGGTTCATAAGTAATATTCCTGCTTGTTCATCTACACCGGTGGGAGCAAATTTTACTTGTGATAAAATGTTGTTAGCATTTTGTGTAAAAAACCATCTTGTAAAAGAAAGAGCATATACACCAATGTCTAATAATGCCCCTCCTGCTAAGTTTTTATTAAAAAATCTGTTATTCATATCATATTCTTTGTAACTGCCAAAATTAACCTGTACAAAACGAAGAGCACCTAACACATCATTTTTTATTATTTCATTAAGTTTTTGATACAAAGGCATATGATATATTGTCATAGCTTCTGCTAATATTAAATTGTTTTGTTTTGCTAATTCTACAGCTTGTTTGAGTTCTTGCTCATTTAATGTAATAGATTTTTCGCATAATACGTGTTTTCCGTTTTTGAGTGCCTGTATGATATAAGAAATGTGTGTGTTGTGGGGCGTTGAAATGTATATAATATCTACATTATCATCTGTAAAAACATCTTCTATTACAGAATATACTTTTTCTATATTGTATTTTTGAGCAAAAGCAACTGCTTTTTCATATGTTCTGTTTGCTACTGCATATAATGTTCTGCCTTGCTGAGAGAGTGCTTGTGCAAGCTGATTTGCAATGACACCACAGCCTAGTGTTGCCCAACGATATTCTTTCATTTGTTTTCCTCCCATACTGTAATTGAAATACTTCCTTTTTATATATTGTATAATTGTAAATAAAAATAAGCAATAAAATATTTTAATAAAAAACATTAAAAAAGGGAACTTTTTTCACTTGTGAAAAGTTCCCCCGTCGTTTTGCTCGCTGTCTACGCTTCGTTTCAGTCGTCGCTAGGCGAACGTCCACTGGACGTTTGTTCTGCAACTCAAACTCCACCAACTTTTGAAAGAGTTGGACAAAATTTTTATGGAAAACTTCGTTTTCCTAATAATAAACAGGAATAAAAATTATTATTAAAACTACTTTTTTTGAAAACGCCCAATTTTTTGAATATCTTTTCTTTCTTTTTTTAGTAATGATATACTTTTCTTTTAGAAACAAAGAAATAGATACTAACAAACAATGCCGACAATTCTGCTACTACAATAGCAAGCCATATACCATTCAGTCCTATAAAAAAGGGCAGTATCAACACAGCACCTAACTGAAATACAAGTGTTCTAGCAAATGAAATCACAGCAGAAATTATGCCATTATTTAGTGCAGTAAAAAATCCAGAACTAAATATATTAAATCCGCTTATAATAAAAGAAATAGCATATAATCTGAAGCCATTACAAGTCATATCAAGCAATACTTTGTCATATCCCACAAATATGCGAGAAAGAGGCAAAGAAAGCAATTCCGCACAGACTGTCAATAATATACTAAATATTGTTATCAATATAATACTTTTTCTAAATAAATTTTGCAATTCTGAATGATTATCTGCACCATAGTGATAGCCTATAATAGGGGCACTTCCTATGGAATATCCTATAAAAAGTGCTGCAAATATAAAATTGACATACATAATAACACCATAGGCAGAAAGGCCGTTTTCTCCTGCCAATCTCATAAGCTGATAATTGTACAATATATTTACTACAGAAGAAGAAAGATTTGTCATCATTTCAGAAGAACCATTTGTACAAGTTTTGAATAGTATACTAAAATCCCATTTGAATTTTGTAAAATGTAATAAACTGCTATTTTTTTTGGCAAAGTAAAATAGAGGTACTACACCGCCTACAATTTCTCCAATCATTGTAGCAACTGCTGCACCAACAAGCCCCCAATGAAATACTGCAATAAAAACAAAGTCTAATATCATATTTGTAATTCCTGAAGCAATAGAAATTTTTAAACTAAGTGCAGGTTTTTCTGCAACAATAAAAAAACTTTGAAAAGTGGTTTGCAACATAAATGCTGTCATAGAAGATAATACAATTCTACCATATGTTACACAGTATTCTACTAATATGCCTTTTGCACCAAGTATTGTAATAATAGGGCGTAAAAATAATTGCCCTAATGCTGTAACAATGATACCTAATATCACTGTTAAACAAATCAACATAGTAAAATATTCATTTGCTTTGTCTTTTTTGCCTTCTCCTAGTGTTTTGGCTACAATAGCACTTCCTCCTGTACCTATCATAAAGCCTACCGTTACAATACCCATAAAAAAAGGCATAATTAAATTAACCGCAGCAAAATGTGTTTTTCCTACAAAATTGGAAACAAATAAGCCATCTACCACACCATATATAGAGGTGCATATCATCATAAGTATAGAAGGCAATACAAATTTTAATAATTTACTGTAGTTAAAATGGTCAGATAATTGTATTCTCATAATAAAACACTCCTTACGTGATTTCATTTAGTTTTTGTTTAAAACAATATAAATATTTTTTGTTTAATTCTAAAAGCATATCACTTTGTTGTGGTGTCAATTCTGAAAATATGCTTTTTTCAATTTCTATAATAGGTATTATATTTTGTTCTATAAATTGCTGTCCTTTTTGTGTCAAATAAATATGTTTGTCTTTTCCTTGTTGGGTAAAAACATAACCATCTTTTTCTAATTTTTTAATACAGGAATGTACTGTCTGTTTGCTCATATAAAACAAATCGCATATGTCTTTTTGCAAACAGCAACCGTCCATTTCTGCAAGGGTGTAAAATACAGTAAATGCACTGTCTGATAATTTGAGTTTTATAGCAATATCGTGATATAAATCGCTCATTTGTCTATAAATATCGTTGTATTCTTTTAATTTTTTTTCATTGTCAATTTGCATATATCATCACTCCAATATAGTTAGTCTGATTTCGTACTTGCTATTTTAGTATGAAATCAGACTTTTGTCAATAAAAAAAGTCGAAAAAAAAGTAATTTTTTTCGACTTAATACAATATAAATTTTTCATAAAAGGGATAAAGGGATTTTCGCAAAAACGCTTTCATAATTGAAAACGCTTTTACAATATAGTTTTTATACTATTTGTTTTTACATTATACATATAAATCTACAACACTTTCATCATCTTTTTGCTTTTTTTCTTCTGGTGTCGCTTTTTCTACTTTGTTTTGTTGCTTTTGTTGTGTCTGTTTGATTTCCTGTATTTGCTGTTGTACCTTTTCTATTTGTTTTTTGATTTTTTCTTCTTTTTCTTTGTCTTTGGATTGTATTGCTTTTTGTTTTTCTGTTTCTAACTGTTGTAATTTTTGCTCTAATGATTTTAATTTGTCACTACTACCTCCGCCTACACTAGGCATACTCATACTAGGCATAGATGGACTTATATTATTTATATTCATAAACATCACCTCTATATTTAGTATAAAGTATCTGTTTTATATTACAATATTTTTGCTGTGTAATGTTGTTTTACTGTTGTGAAATGATAAAAAGCATACTGATGTGATAAACTTCATTGTGTAATTCTATGTGCATTGTTCCATTATATTTTTGGCAAACAGATTTTATATTAGTAAGTCCTATGTCCATATCTGGTATGGTGGTCATACCTTCATGACATTTGTTTTTGACGGAAATCATATAAATATTACCTTTTTGGTTACTTTTGACAGTAATAAATCTATTTTGTATTTGTGATACATTTTGGCTTTCTGTAATAGCGTTGTCAATGGCATTAGAAAGCACAATACAACAATCAATTTCTTTGATAGTGTCAGGTATGTTTAAATCACATTCTACAGTAATATTATGTTGTTTTGCTAAAGCAAATTTGCTGCTTAAAAGAGCGTTTATTACAACATTTCCTGTCTGTACTGTAAATGATAAATTTTGTGAAAGTTCTTCCATATGATATAAATATTGATATGCCTGTTCAGACAAATTTTGTTTGAGCAATTCCGAAAGCACTGTAATATGATTTTTGATGTCGTGGCGAAAAGAGCGTGTTTTTTCATATCGTATTTGTGCCTCTTGTATATAATTTTGCTGAAAGTGATATTGTTGTTTTAACAGTTGTATTGTCTGTTCTGCAAAAATAGATTTTTTGATATTTTGATAAGCTACAAGCGATGTAAAAAGGCATACTAATGCAAATAACTGCAATAATAATATTGTAGTATGATTGACTACAGGGAATACAATACCTTTGTCATTGTCCCATACTATCGTATTACCGTATATAGTATTGCTGATAATTCTTTCTACAAAACAGATAAAAAATACAGGTAGTATCATAAGCAAAAAATAAAAACTACTTATTGTGATGTTTTTGTCAAAGTATTTTAAAAATGCTGATAGTAGTATAATGGTTAAAAATAATGTCGTTAGCATAGAAACTACATCACCATATTGCATAAGCTCTAGTAAAGGATTTTTGGAAAGCAGCCAAAAAAAAGCCATTTGCTCCAATCCATTGCATATACTGTGTATAGAATGTATCAGCACTGAAATCAATATGGATTTGTAAAAGGGGCATTTTAAAACAATATTTCCATAAAGTGCTAAAAGCAGAAATTCTATTATAATGGTAAAAAAAGAATTGTAATACTGTAATTCTATGCGAAAAAGCAGTATACAACAAAGTACATAAAAAAAACAATGTTTATAATGAAAATGAATATTACAATATAGACAAAAAAAGAAATAAAATAATACAGGTGTTGCAACATAGTATAAAGTATTACACAATAAAGTATACATTATTGCTATTCTCCTTTCATATATTGCAGCATAGCATCAAGTAATTCTTTTTGTCTGAGGCGAGATACAGGAACAGTTTGACCATTTTGAAGCGTAATAATATTGTTTTGATATTGATAAAAATAGTCCATATTTATAATGTAGCTTCTATGGCATTTTATAAAACGTTCATCAAGTTGTTTTTGTACTTGTTCTAATTTACCATAATATTCTATGGTTTCATTTTTTGTATGCACATATATTTTTCTATTTATGACTTCTACATAATATATTTGTGAAATATTGATATTTTGTGTAAAATATTTTGTTTGTATCAAAAGAGATTTTTGCTGTTGTTTTTGAAGTTTTTTGACAGCTCTTTGTATAGCATTTTGAAGCCTTTGCATATCTATAGGTTTATAAATATAGTCTACTGCTTCTACTTCAAAAGCATTCAATACATATTCTTTTAATATTGTAACAAATATAATTTCACAGTGTATTTGTTTTTTTCTAATATTTTTTGCTAGTGTAACACCATTGCAATTTGGCATATCTATATCTAAAAAAAGTAAATGATATTGTTGACAAGCAGTATAAAATTGTTCCGCATTTGTGTAGCAGTCAATGCAGAACGATACAGAAGTATTTTGAAGTATTTCAGATATATTTTTTTGTAATGTATCGCACATTATTTTTTCGTCATCACATATTGCAATACGCAACATAATAATCAGTCCTTGTTGTATAAGTCATAATAAAATAAATATTGTTGTATTACTCCCTCATAACCTGCATAATTTTCAAAGGGAAAGCCTTCCGCATAGTGTTTTTGAAGTACTTTTTTAATGTGGGTGTCTATAGGAAAAGCATTGAGGTGATGCAGTCCAAAAAGACAAATACAATCTGCTACTTTTTGTCCTATGCCATATAATTTCATCAATTCTGTTTTACACTCTGCATAATTACAGCTTTTTAAATAGTCTATATCACATTTTTTTTGTAATATGTCGTCTACAATTTTAACAACAAATTTACTCCTGTAACCTAAATTACAGTTTTGAAATTCTTGTTCTGTGACATATTGCAAAGATTGCACAGTAGGAAATGTATAATAAACAGTACCATTTTGTGCTATTTTTTTGTCGCCATATTTTTGGCACAACAATTCTATAATATGCTGTATTCTTTTGATGTTGTTTTGCTGAGAAATCACAAAAGAAAGTATTGTTTCCCAAATATCTTGATGTAATATAACAATGCCTTTGCCAAATAACATCGCTTTTGTTAAATAGCTGTCTGTGGTAGGTACAGATGACATATATTTAGAATAATTGTTGTCTAAATCAAAATAATTGTACCATATTTCACGAAACTGTTTTTCGCAACAGTGAAATGTCACTTCATTTCCATATTGTTCTATCTCTAAATATTGCCCAAATGCTATAACACAATATTTGTTTTCTGATAGCTTTTTGAAACGAAAGCACTGTCCTGACAGACTTATTTTTTCTAGTGAGAAATTTTCTAATATCATTTTTATCATAGTGTTTTCTCCTCCTCACAGCATACATTTTACAATAAATTACCCATTAAGTGAAATAAAATTTTATTAAAATATTTATTTTATTTCTGTATTGTTGTCATCACAACACAAATATTGTTCACTCCATTCCATCATTGTTTGCAAAACAGGTATAAATTTTTCTCCGAATGGTGTAAGAGAGTATTCTACTTTGGGAGGGATTTGTTTGTAAATTTCTCTGTGAATAAATCCGTCATGTTCTAGTTCTCTTAATTGTTTTGTAAGTGTAGACTGTGTAATGCCTTCAAGACGATGAAGCAGTTCCCCAAAACGTTGTACTTTATAATAAGAAATATACCATAATATTAGAATTTTCCATTTTCCTCCTATTACAGATTGTAATTTGCTCATAGGAATACAAATTGTTGTACTGTTTTGATTGCTAAATTTGTTTTCTGCCATAATATCCCTCCTTTTTTAAAAGTATATTCCAAACTGCTATGAAATACAATATGGTGTTTTTTATAGTATTTTGTATCAAAAAAGATACTAATACTAAAAAAAGACAGTACTTGAACAAAACAAAATATTGTTCTATTTTAATAATAACAATATCAATAAAGGAGAGATAATTTATGCACTACACTGGAACAATATGGCGACCACCTTATGAAGCAAATTCATTACTTTTAGAAGTAACAGCAGGTTGCACACATCACAAATGCAAATTTTGTACACTTTATGATGATTTACCATTTTCATTTAAAATGTCGTCAATGGAAACCATACAACAGGATTTAGAAGAAGTAAAACAACAATTACAGCTATGGCACAACAGCAGTATAAAAAGAACATTTTTAACAGGAGCAAATCCTTTTGTGTTAAAAGCGTCAAAATTGATTGAAATTGCAGAAATGATAAAACAACATATTGCTACAAATGAAACAATAGGCTGTTTTTCAAGAATAACAGATATTGCTTTAAAAACAGATGAAGAACTTTTAAAATTACATTCAGTAGGGTATGATGGCATCACAATAGGCATTGAAACAGGTTATGATGAAGCATTAGCATTTATGAATAAAGGATATACTTCAAAAGATATTGTAAAACAGTGCAAAAGATTGGAAAAAGCAAATATTCGTTATCACTTTTTTTATCTTGTAGGTATAGCTGGTGAAGGAAGAGGACAACAAAATGCAAAGGCAACTGCTCAAATATGTAATCAGCTTTCTCCTAATATAATTGTTGCAAATATGCTCACCATTTATAACAACTCAGAACTTTATACAGAAATACAAAATGGAAATTGGAAAGAACAGACAGAATTAGAAAAATATAATGAATTAAAAACACTTGTGGAAAATATCAATATTGATGTTTGTTTTGCAGCTTTAGGAGCTTCTAATGCCATACCTATACAAAGTGTTCTGCCAAGAGAGAAACAAAAAGTAATTACATTGTTAGAACAGATTATAAAAAATGTAAGTGAAAAAGAATTAAAAGAATATAGAGTAAATTTGAAACATTTGTAATAAATAAAGTGTGCCAGTATTGACACACTTTATTTATTATTTTGCCATTTTTTTCGTTCTACAAAACGTCCTAAATAAAATGCAATAATACCTACACCTATACCCGTTTGCAAACAAAACAAAAGACTTTCTATTTCTTCAGGTATTTCTTTTCCAAGCCAATTTTCTAACACTGGAGTAAACCAAGGATCATATTCTCCTTTTATTTGTTCTACCATAACACTGCCAGCATCATCAGAGCCGCCAAATTCTGCCTGTTTTAATGCTAAAAAAGGTAAAAATGCCATTAATATTACAATAAGGGACAATATTACAATGATTTTTTTATTTTTTACTGTCATAATATTATACCTCCTTTTCAAAGCCAATTAATTTCATTTCTGGTAAGGCATATGTTTCTAAAATAATGATAATAATAACTGTTAGTATGCCCTCTATTATAGCAAGAGGGAGTTGTGTAGGTGCAAAAACGCCTAAAAATTTGAATACAGATGATACAATACCGCCCTCTACAGAAGGATAAGCAATGCCAAGCTGTATACTTGTAATACAGTAAGTAAAAAAATCACCTAAAAATGCTGCGATAAATACGCTAACTTTTGTATTTGCACGACATTTTTTACATATTTTATATATTGCATAAGACAAAAATGGTCCTGCGATTGCCATAGAAAATACATTTGCTCCTAATGTGGTTAATCCGCCATGTGCCAACAATATCGCTTGAAATAATAACACTATAATACCTAATACTGCAACTGGAGATGCACCAAACAATATTGCCCCTAATGCTGTACCTGTCATATGGGAACAGCTTCCTGTAACAGAGGGGATTTTTAAAGAAGATATTACAAATATAAATGCTGCTGCCATAGCAAGTAATGTAATATTTTTTCTGTCATTTTCAAGTAGTTTTTGTATGCGATGAAATCCCAAAACCAAAAAGGGCAATGACAGTACGCCCCATGCAATACAGTGAGAAGGTGCTAAATAGCCTTCCATAATATGCATAGCATAGACATTAGGTAAAATACCAAATATTGCTGAAAATGTAATGATAAAAAACATCAGTTTTTTCATATATAATCCTCTCTTTCTGTATATGTAGTTATATCAGTTCTTGAAACTGCTTTATATTTTTAGCAAATGTATTGCATTGTTTTAGCAATCCTTTTTTCATTAAAATATGCTGTATTTGTAACAATGTAGGCTGTTTTAAATGAGACATAGCAAGCACTTCTTTGTTACAAAATACATTTTCTGTTGTGTCATCTGCTATAATTTCTCCTTTATAAAATACGATAACTCTTTTTGCAAAGCGATAAGCAAAATCAACATCATGTGTAGAAAGCAATATTGTTTTTCCTTGTTGAGAAAGTTTTTCAATGACATCTTCTAATATTTGTTGATGAAGTGGGTCTAGTGCAGTGGTGGGTTCGTCAAATAAATATATGTTTGGCTGCATTACTATGCTATCTGCAATGGTTACTCTCTTTTTTTCTCCACCGCTTAATGTGTGTGTTGCTCTGTTTTCAAGTACTTTTAAATTCATATCGTCCATAGCATCATATACCCTTTTTATGACTTGTTGTTGTGGCAGCTTTAAATTCATTGCACCAAATGAAATTTCTGATAATACAGTAGGAGCAATGATTTGATTGTCTGGCTGCTGAAATACAAATGCTACTTTTTTTGTTAATTCTATTTTATTTTTTTTTGTGATTTTTTTACCATATAAAAGTATTTCACCACTGTCAGGTGTAATTACTCCATTCATACAGATAAATAATGTAGATTTTCCTGCACCATTTGCTCCTAATATGGCTATTTTTTCCCCTTCAAAAATATCTAAATTTACATTTTTGAGCACTTGTTTCTCTCCATCATAACTATAGTATATTTGTTTGAGTTGTAGTTGCTTCATAATGCTTGTCCCCTTAAAACAATTTTTAACAATAATATGCTTAAAATATAAAGTACTCCTTTTACTGTTATTATTTTATTATTTGTTTGTTTTTGCTGCAAAAAAAGTAATTCTCCTGTATAACATCTGGCTTCCATAGCTTGATAGTGTTGTTGAGCTTTTTTTAATGACAATAATAACAAATTTGCTATACAACTGCAAAATGTTTTAAATGATGTTACTATATCACAATAGCCTAATCTTGACATAGCAGCAATTTTAAGCTGATGTTGTACTTCAATGAGTATAAATAAATAACGATATGTGATATACATTAACTCTGTTAATATTTTAGGAATATGTAGTTTTTGAAATACAGATACTATTTGATAAATAGGTGTAGATAATGTTAAAAAATATAATGCACTTACTGCACCAAATGTCCTTGCCATAACACAAATGCTTTTTAACAGTGTTTGTTTTGTGACATATATTGTAATGTGTGGTTTAAACTGTATTTCTACTGCAATGGCAATACAACCAAAAAATACAAATACGAAAGGAATAGACAACATAGTAATATACTGCTGTATTTTTATATTATTTTTTAATACATTTATCAAAAGCATAGTGATAATGATATAACAAGATATAACAATATCATTGAAGTATAAACACAATAACAATATTGTTATTGTGAAAATAAATTTTGACATAGCAGAATATTTTATAAAAGGGGACTGATAGGCTAAATTGTCTATCCGTTCAAAGTGATTTTTCATATTGCCTCCAAAAAAAAACACCTTATTTACTACGAAGTAAAAAAGGCACAAAAATAATACAGTACATATGCCAATTATCGCTCGTAATTGATATATCTTTCAACACAAAAAGGCAGGTCTTCTGACTTAGGCATCATAGCTTTCTGTTTTGTCTTCCCATAATAGTTTACAGTGACAAATAAAACAGAAGCTCAGCCAATACAGCGGCGGGACCGTATGAGAATTACACTCATTTCCCTATTCTCTGAAACGCAATGCTTCCAGCACCTTTTTGCTGATTTGTTATGCTATTGTTTTTATTATAATACAGTATTTTCCATATTGCAATACTTTTTAATGATGAAAAAATAGAGTATTTATAAATATAATATAAAAATGTATAAAACAAAAAAATATTTTGACTTGCATTTGACTTGCATAATTTTTGATATTTAACGAATATGGTGATAAATTACGTATGTTTTGAAAGTAAAAAGAGAAAACAAAAAAGTGCTGCAACACTTGAAAACATTGAGTTTACAGCACTTTTGAAACAGTCGAGGCGACAAGATTTGAACTTGCGACCTCTACATCCCTAATGTAGCGCTCTACCAAGCTGAGCCACGCCTCGACGATTTTTCTATTTTACTAAAAAAACAATATTTTGTCAATATATTTTAAAAAAAATACTCCTCTATAAAAGAGGAGTATTTATTACTATTCTGAACCAATAGGTGCCATAGAGTCTATACCAACAACGGGAGCAGGTTCAGGTTCTGGCTCAGCCACTGGAGGGGGAGTAGGCTCGGGTACTGTTGGTTCTGGCACAGTTGGTGCTGTAGTAGTATTGTTGTCAGGTACTGTATTATTATCATTTTCGTTATTATTTTCAGTGCTGTTTTGTTCTGGATAATCCCCACCAATAGGAATATCAGAATCTGGTTTTGGCTGTGGCTTTGGTTTGACAAATCCAGGATTGCTTGCACTGTGTACAGTACAAGTGCTATGAATGTCAATATCCACTTTACCATCAGCACCTGTTGCTTTATTGACAATTTCGCCTGTTTCAGGGTCAACAGCCAATACAACGCTTGTTGCTCTACAGTGTGAGTTTGCTAATTTTCCAGTAGATAAATCTACAGAGTAACTCTTGTGATAATTGCAGGCTTCTGTAGAAGAACCAAAATCAGAAGAACACAAATCAGAGCCAATAGCATTACCATAATAATCTCTGCTACAGATGGACTGTGGCACCATTCCTGATGCAGAACAAAAACTTCTGGATACAATACCGTCAGGGCGTGAAAATCCTGTATCTTCTTTGCCTTCGTGTATTCTTGACATAATTTCTTTCCATATTTTTAAATGTACTGTACCACTATTTGTCATTGTTTTTGGATTGTCATATCCCAACCATATCGCACCACAATAATATGGTGTATATCCAGCAAACATCAAGTCTTTATCATCTGTAGTAGTACCTGTTTTACCTGCAACAGTCATACCAGGTATTGCTGCGGCAGTACCAGTTGCATAATACGTACGACGTACTACAACATCTTCCATCATATTTGTAAGTAAGTATGCTGTTGTTTCTTTTAATACTCTTGTAGGTTCGTCTTTATTTTCTAAAAATACATTGCCGTCGTGGTCATAAATAGTAGTATAGAATTTAGGTTCATAATGCAATCCACCATTTGCAATAGTAGAATATGCACCTGTCAATTCTAATACAGAAATACCATCTGTAATACCACCTAATGCAAGTGCTGCACCTTTGTCACTAAAAATTTGTCCATTTCTTTCTTCTTCATCTACTAAAGAAGTAAAACCAAAGTTTTGCAGATATTCATAAGATTTGTCATAACCTACCTGCATAAGTGCCTTAACCGCCAATATATTCATAGAACGAGTAACACCTTCTCTTACTGTGGTAGCTCCTCTATATTTTTTATCCCAGTTTTGGAATTCTTTTTCACCTACTTTTAAAGGTGCGTCAATAATGATAGAGCCAGGCATTAATAATCCCATATCTATGGCAGGAGCATATGCAGACAAAATTTTGAAACAAGAACCTGGCTGACGTAATGCCTGTGTTGCTCTATTAAATACAGTATCGCCTTGTTTTTTGCCTCTGCCACCTATCAATGCCTTTATTTCACCGTTATGATAATCCATAATTACCATTGCAGATTGTAAAGAGGAAGACATAGATAATTTTTCTGCAACCATTTGATGGGCAGAATCTTCATATTTTGCTTTTACTTCTGCTGCAAAAGCCTGTGCTTCTTCTTCAGAATTTACTGTTTTTGTTTCATAATAATGACTTTGTTTTTCTGTTGCTGTATCCATAACAGAAATAGTATATGTTGCCTCAATAGTATTGTCAGAAGAAGGGAAGAAAGAGTCATCTTGATAAACTTCTTCCATAATATTTTGCATATTCATATCTACAGTAGCATTGATTTTTAAACCGCCGCTGTAAATTTTGTCATATGCTTGTGCTTTTGTCATACCTTTTTCGTTTTGTAAGTCATTAGCGATTTGTTCAATTAAAGCATCTACAAAATAGCTGTGTTTTGCTTCACCGCTGACTTCTTCTGTGATACTTCCTACCAGTTTGGAATAAATATCTTCTGCTTTTGCCTGTGCATATTCTCCTTCAGAAATATAACCCAGCTCTAACATTTTGTCTAATACAGTTACTTGACGTTTTTTGTTTTCTTCTGGATTGCTGATAGGGGAATAGCGAGAAGGATTTTTTGTGATACCTGCAATACAAGCAGATTCTGCTAATGTCAAATCACTTACTTCTTTTCCAAAATAAAATTTAGAAGCAGACTGTACCCCATTTAAACCATGATTTAATGCTATGGTATTAAGATATAATTCCAAAATGTAGTCTTTTGCTTTTTCTTTTGAGCCAAGTGCTTTTTCCAAATCTTTTTCAAATATTACTGCAAGATATTGCTCTTTTATTTTTCTTTGAATTTTCTTTTCATTTGTCAGCACTTCATTTTTAATAAGCTGTTGTGTTAATGTGGAAGCACCTTGCTCAAAACTTTTACTTTTAATATTGGTCATCATTGCTCTTGCCATACCTCTTAAGTCAATACCATTGTGTTGATAAAATCTTTCATCTTCAATGGCAATTACGGCTCTGCGTAAATTGACAGGTATGGTTTCCAGTTTTGCATATTCTCTGTTTTCTTTTCCGTGCAAACTGTCAATTTCATTTCCTGCACTGTCATAAATAAATGAAGTATAGGATTCTGGTACAACATCGGCAACATTGATGTTGTCTGTACCTTCTATAATACCCATAACCATACCAAGTGCTGCACCACCAACAGCAAAGCAGAGTATCATACCTGTAATAAATAAAAATTTGAATATTCTGCCTATAATACTTTTTTTCTTTTTTCTTTTTCTCCTTCTGTTTTGTTGAGGACGTTGCTGCATTTGCGTACGTTGCTGTGAATATGGAGTACGCTGTCCTGTTGGGGGGCGTTGTCCTGTGTTTTGTCTTTGTCCAGAAGGCGACCTTTGTGCTGACATCATTTGCCTTTGAGGCGGATATTGCTGTGGTCTTTGTGCTGTATTTGGCGGCATTTGTCCCATTTGTCTTTGTCCTGATGCTGTTTGTCTTTGTGTCGTATTCGTATAATAATTGCTAGATGGTCTTTGTATTGTATTAGATTGATACGAAGCATTTTGACGATATAAATTTTGACCCATATAACGGGATTGCCCTTGCTGCATCTGTCGTTGCTGTGTGGGACGCTGTTGCCCTGATGGATATTGTGTGCTTTTTGGTTCGTCCATGTTCCAAAAACCTCCCTCATATGAACTGATTATAACAGATATATACCATTTTAGAAAGGTTTTTCTCTTACAAATTTATTACTTTTATTAATTATTTGCAAAAAATGCCCTTTTTTGTATTATTTTTGCACGTTTTTATCTGTTATTTTTGTAATACTTCTCTTTTTTAAAACAATACATAAATAAAAGAAACAATTTCAAAATGCTTTTTGTAGGAGTGATACAAATTGAAAAAAAATAAAAAAGTATATAGCTTTATGAAACTTTTTATTGTATTTTTACTGCTTACTTCTATCATATTTGTGATACTGATGTTGTATGATACGAAAATTTTTAAAACAGTTGTAGAAATTTCGCACATACAATCTAAAGCAACGGCAAATACTATTATAGATAGAGCAGTACAAGACACTATAAAAGAATTGAATATTACTTCATCTGATTTTTTTATAGAAAAGCAGCAATATAATACAGCAGTATCTGTAAATACGATACTAATAAATACATTTTGTAGCACGGTAAGTATGGCAATCACAGAAGGTATGGAACAAATAGCAGAGGAGCATATTTCTATTCCCATAGGTGTTATTACAGGAATAGAAATGTTTTCTAATATAGGGCCGAGTATTCCTTTTTATATTAAACCAATGGGAATTGCTTCTGTAGATTATGAAACTTCATTTTCAGCAGAGGGCATCAATCAAACGAATTTTAAAATATGGTTAAATGTTCATATGGATATTAGAATTGTAAATCCTCTTAGAAGTGAAACAATGTCTGTAAGCAGAAAAATTATGCTTGTAGATACTGTTATAAATGGCACTGTACCAGAAAGATATATGACATTAGGGAATTGAAATTTGTTGACATTGCTGTTACAATAGTATTTAATGTAACAAAACAGTAAAAATTATCATTTTTTATTATTTAGGAGGTTTTTTATTATGGAAAAAACATTACGTGTTTTTTTAGAAGAATTAGGAAATTATTGTTATGACCACGGCGACTACAATGTAATTAAAAATACAAATAAAGCAGAGGAAGTAAAAAAATTTGTAGATTGTTATATCAAAGGAGCAGAAATCATTAAAAATGGAGAAAATGGTAAACCATTGTTTGTAAAAGGAAAAGCAAATGAAGATAAAGGTTCTACAGGAGAAGAAAAATTATTTTTTCACGGCTATCAGCTTTATGATATGACAGGGCAAACAGGAGAATGGGTTTTAGCAACATTTCCTTCTAAACAAGAATTAGAAAAACATATATTAAGTGAAGGCGGTTATTTGAATATTTATTGTACAGAAATGCTTGTATTTTTAGATGGAGTAATGCAGCCTTTTGAAGTGCTATTTTTTGGAGATAATCAAAAATATATTTCTATTGATAAAGATTTGTTTGATGAAGAATTAGATATTAAAGGTATGCAAGATAGAATTTCTGTAAAATGGCTTCCTGTTGAAGTAGAAGAAGAAAGTGTAGTAAAATAATTATAATAAAAGCGTTAAAAAAATAATATAAAATTCTGTTTAAAACTAGTAAAATGAAGTTTTCTGAAAGGCTTGTAGGGTGTTAGGGACAAAGTCCCTAATACCTTTATTGTTCCAAGCATATTTTTGAAAGTGAATTTTAAAAAATCAACTAATTTATATACCGAAATACACCAAAAGTTTATTTTTATTATATAAACTAAATATGGTGAAAAATAATGGTAAATTTTAGCGAAAATATAAAAAAATTAAGACAACAGCAACATATGACACAAAAAGAATTAGCAGAAAGAATAGGTATTTCAAAGGCAATGATTTCTGCTTATGAAACAGAAATGCGATACCCTTCTTATGATGTTTTAATAAAATTAGCGACGATATTTAATGTGACAACAGATTTTTTATTAGGACTAGAAAAACAGAATACTGTTGATATTACAGATTTAGATGAAGAAGAAATACAAGTTGTGATAAATTTTATTTCAGTATGTAAGAAAAGAAAAAAGAGTAATTGATATTATTGTAAACATAAAAAAGGAGAACTTTTCAAAATTAAAAAGTTCTCCTTTTTTTATTTATTGATATTTCGTATGTGCATATAAACTGTATTTTTAGAAATTCCTAAATGATTTGATATTGTGATAACAGAGTCCTTCAAATTAAATATACCCCTTTGATAGAGCATAGAAACAATTTCTTTATTTTTATTAGAGGAAGAAATAGACAAATCGTTATACACTATTTTTTTAACTTCTTCTAATGCTCCTATCATTAAATCTTGTGCATTGTCAACAAAATTTTCAGAAATATTATTTTCGCTTCCCATAATAGCATTATTCATAAAAGAATTTAAAAATTCTGATAAAGGAGTATCTAAAAAAATATTTACGCAGAATAAACCAATTACTTTGTTATATTGCCCATAAATAGCAGCAATAGAAGATTTAATTTGTTCTCCTCTTTTGTTTTTGGCAAAATAGGTAATAAATTTTGGTGCGTTTTCTTCTTCAAGTTTGGAAAGCATAGAAAGTGCAATATCTGTAATGGGAGCACCTACCATACGCCCAGAATGGTTACCATTTACAATTTTGATAATAGAGGAGTCTAAACTTTCTAGGCTATGTATGACAATTTCACAGCTACTGCCTAGAAATTCGCCTAAACCATCTGCAATATTTTTATAAGACTCCAATATTATTTTATCGTTTTCTGTAAGTAATACAGTAGGGTTTTTCATGGCAATATCTCCTTTTATAGTAATAATTTCAGTATCATAAAAAGTATTAATATAATGTTGATAAATACATTATAACAAAAAAAGCAATGCAGATATATTCATTTGCTGTAGTTGTTCTGAAACAATCATGTCTAGTAGTTCCATATTTCTTTCCTTTCTGTTGTATAGTATAAAATTGTGCTGCCAGAAGTGGTATGATAGTATCTATTAAAAAACATTTATAATAAATTATTTCATATTTTTAAAACAAAATCAAGTAAATTTTATTTATAAATATAAAGTGATACATTGTCGAATTTTGTCGATAAATCGTGAATTTTATGTTATAATAGATATAATTATACCAAGTTTTACATAGGAGAAGGAGGAGTGTCATGTATCAACAAGGGAAAAATCATGATAATATACCTACTACAACACAGAAGAAAGAATATGAAACAGCAATACCTTATCATTTAAAATATAATATTGAAAAAATTTCTGGAATATCTATGAATGATGTAAGAGTACATTATCATTCTGATAAACCAGCACAGTTAAATGCACTAGCATACACACAAGGAACAAATATTTATATTGCATCAGGACAAGAAAAATATTTGAAACATGAATTGATACATGTGGTGCAGCAAAAACAAGGCATTGTCAAACCTACTGTAATAATAAATGGTATTGCTGTAAATAATGACCCTATATTGGAAAAAGAAGCAGATATACAATATATTAGAAAAAAACCTCCCAGTAATAATATAGATGAGAATGTAATACAATGTATGTTTAGTTCTCAGGCATTAGCACATAATATCAATGCACCAGAGGGAACACAAGCACATCATATTATTCCCATACAAGTAATACAAGAAAGTTTGGAATTGTGTACATTTCCTCTAAGTGAATTTGACGAAGCATGGAATGGTATTGCTTTGCCGAGCAAAAGTGTTTGTAACTATTTGCCTGTACATTATGGTAGACATAACAGTTATACTACTGCTGTAAAAAAGTACATAGGGCGAAATAATATGCAGAGATTGGTAACAGATTTGAATTATGCTAGACAGACAGCACAACATTTTAGAAATATCATTGAAAATTATGTTTTTGAAGGTGTAACACAACTCAATGACATCAATTTGTATTTTAGAAATGTAGGTCGTCAAGCAATGTATGATTTTATACGATTGGATAATTTAGAAAGAAATAAAATAAAATATGGTGATTTAAGTGCTGCGGATTGGGCAAATTTAGTGAGTTTTTATATTAAAATACAAATAGAAGGGGAATTGACAGAAGAAGAAAAAAATTGGGTACGTATTATTACAAATAATGGGAGTATTATAAGTAATATAGAGGAACAGATTTATATACAGCATAAAATCGGTGCTAGATTAAAAGGAATAAAAGAACTATAATGGTATAAAAAGGAGGGATAGTATGTTTGTGTCACAAAAACAATATAAAAATACAGTTTGCAAAAAAACAGAAACTGTTTTACCTAAAATGGAATATCAAACACCACAGCATTATACTGCTATGCCAGCTATGATACAAAAAAAGAAAAATGATACAGGAATACCTTATAATTTAAAACAAAATATAGAAAGCCGTTCTGGAATATCTATGAACGATGTAAAAGTACATTATCATTCTAGTAAACCAGCACAATTACAGGCACTAGCATATACACAAGGAACAAATATCTATATTGCATCGGGACAAGAAAAACATTTAGCACATGAGCTAGTACATGTAGTGCAGCAAAAACAGGGCATTGTGAAGCCTACTATGACAATAAATGGTGTTGGGGTAAATAATGATGCTACATTAGAAAGAGAAGCGGATAACGGCTATATCAGAACACAAAATAGTGGAAGTATGGCAACAGATGTTACACAATGTCTATTTGATTCTCAAACATTGGCAAATAATATTGGTGCACCAAAAGGTACACAAGCACATCATATTATTCCTATAGAAGTTATTAAAGAGGCATTACAAAAAACAGACCTAATTGATTTGGAAGAATTTGACAAATCATGGAATGGCATTGCACTGCCTGAACAATATGGAACTAGAGGAAGCCGTTTGCCACAACATTATGGTAGTCATAGTAATTATACAGAAGCAGTAAAGGGGTATATTGGAGAAGAAAATATAGTAAATATTGTATTAAATTTAGACTATGCAAAAAGTAAAGCTGATTATTTTAGAAAAGTAATACAAGATTTTTATACACAAGATGTAACACGTATAGATGATATAAAACAATATTATACAAGAGTTGGGCATAAAGCTATGATTGATTTTGTTAAAATGACAAGACTAGAATCAAAACAACAAAGTTTACAAAGACAACTGGAGGAATTTCAGCAAAAATATCCAACTCGTCGATATAATGAGCAAAGGTTTCAACTAACTAGGCTTGAGCAAGAGGAATTAAGTACGTTGTATGAAAATGATGCAGGAGAAGGATTATTTGAAGATGAAAAAAAATATATATTGGGTGTTGTAGGAGAAGAATATATTATTAGAGATTTAAGTAAAGAAACAGAGTTGAGTTTTGAAATTGGAAAGAGATTAAGAGATTTTTATGAGTAACATTAAAAAAAGAGGTGTTTTACATCTCTTTTTTGTTTTCGAGTTGTTCTAAAAACTGCTTTATTTCTAACGAACCTATCTCTTTATGTTCTTGTAAAAACTTTTCTATCTCTGGCGAATATTTTTTTTGAAAATTTTCCCAGAATTTTCGTATATCAACTGCAGGAATACCATATAATTTATTTAATTGATTAATTAAAATGGGCATACGTTTTTCTTGTTCTTCCGTTAAATGTGATTTTTTTGCTAATTCAAAAATTTCGTCTAATTCTTTCTCTAGTCGTGCTATTTTTCTTTTTTTAAAATTCTTTTTGTTCATTTTCTTTTCTCCTTTACTAAAAAATATAAGTCATAAATTGTAAAAGTTTATTTGATTTACATTATAAGAGAGTATCTGATTTTTGTCAATTTATATTTGCTTAATTTTATTAGTATATAGCATAAATTTTGCAAATAAATATAGCATATAATCGATATATAATTATTTTTTATTAGATAGGGATAAGATAATGTTTAACTGTGATTTATTTGGAAAAACTATAAGAAGTATGAGAAAAAATAGAAGGCTTTCTTTATTAAGTTTATCATTAAAATTAAATATTACTCAGGCTTATTTAGGAGAAATAGAAAGAGCTAAAAAAGTTCCTTCCGTTGATGTTGCATTAGCGATAGCAAATTTTTTTAAAATAGGCTTAGATGATAGCTCATTGAAGCCAAAACAAAACCAACCAATTATTCATGAAATATTGAATAAAACAAAAGGTTTAAATCCTATAGAAAGACAGTTCATTTGCAAAGCATTGACGGAGTTTATAGCATTTCATAAATGAGGTGAGCAAGTATGTATGATAGTGTAAAAATAGGAAAAAAGATAAAAGAATTAAGAAATAATAAAAAGTTATCTCAAAAGGCTTTAGCTGAAAAAGTAGGTGTCCCTCAAAGTTCGTTTTGTCTATTTGAAAACGGTAAAAATATATTTAATATCGAAAAAGTTGGTAAAATTGCTGAAGTTTTGGGAATATCTTTAGATGACTTGTTTCATGACTATTTATTGAAATACTCAAACAATACAACCTCTGAAACATATTATGATATAAAATTAGAAGATTTATTGTATACTTTGGAAGAACAACAACTTATAGCATTTGATAATTTTATTGATTATTATTTAGAATGTCAGCTATTGTTAAAAAATAAAAATTAATTGCTATATGATTTTTGTTGTATTTTAAAAATAATTATGGTACAATAATAAAAAGAAAAGCACCCACTCCAAAAGTGGATGCTCCTAGAATTTAGCAATGCCCTTACGGACACCGCTCATCCTGGTTGCGACAGGATGGGCATTTTTTTGTTATTATTTTGTTTCAAGTGGTACAACTTTATACTTTAAAGTTATTAAGATGTCAATCACTTTTTGTATCATTTTTTGATTTACAATATACAACAAAAAACACAAGAAATACTTTTATGATATTTCTTGTGTTTTATATTACAATAAATTAGATTTCAACGACACCTTCATATACTTTTTCAGCTTTTCCAGAAAGATAAACAGTATCATCAGTATATTTAATAAGCAAATCGCCGCCTTTTAATTTTACAGTAATTTGTTTTTCTTTGCTGCAATAACCATTTAACACTGCTGCGACTGCTGCGGCACAGGCACCTGTACCACAAGCCCAAGTCTCTCCGCTTCCTCTTTCCCAAACTCTCATTTTTAATGTAGTAGAATTGATAATTTGCACAAATTCTACATTTACTCTTTCTGGGAAAAGTGGACTATATTCAAATGCAGGGCCTATTTTTTCAATGTCTAAATTATCTAAGTTGTTCCAGAATACAACAGCATGAGGATTGCCCATAGAAATACAAGTAATGCTGTATTCTTTACCATCTATATTTACAGGATAATTCAATACATTTTTAAACTGCAAACCTCTTATTCTGACAGGGATTTGTTCAGGCTCTAATATTGCCTTACCCATATTAACCGTTGCAAAATCTACTACACCATTTTGTACAAACAGTTTTAACTGTTTTACACCAGAGAGTGTTTCTACTGTCATATCTGTTTTAGGAACATAACCATTTTCATAGACATATTTTCCAATACAACGTAAAGCATTTCCGCACATTCTGCCTTCGCTGCCGTCCAGATTGTACATTCTCATTTTAACATCAGCAATGTCGGATTTTTCCATCAATACAACACCATCACCACCTATACCAAAATGCCTATGAGAAAGTGAAACCGCAAGGGATTCTGGACTTGTAATTTCGTGACCGTCTAAACAGTTAAAATAAATATAGTCATTACCACAAGCGGATAGTTTTGTAAAAGGTAATTTCATACGTTTTTCTCTCATATGGTTAATGTCAATGAGTTCTGTGCTATATTCAGAAAAACGGCTGATTAAACTATCTGCAAGTGCATTTGCTGTGTCTAAAGAAGTCAAACAAGGTATAGAATGTTCTACAGCAAGACGACGTATTTTTACACTGTCCAAACTTGGCAAACGTCCCTTTGAAGAAGTAGAAATAATATAATTGATTTTTCCGCTTTCCAAAAGCACTTTTGAATTGTCTTTTGACTCGTGTATTTTGTTTACAACTTTTACACTAATACCAGCTTGCAATAATACGTTTGCAGTACCTTTTGTTGCATAAATTTCAAAACCAAGTGAAGCATATTTTTTAGTAATGTCCACAATTTCTGCTTTATCTGCATCACGCACTGTTACAAACATAGCACCTTGTTTTTTCATTTTGTAGCCAGCAGCAATTAGACCTTTATAAAGTGCTTCGCTGAGCGTTTTGCCTATACCTAATACTTCTCCAGTAGATTTCATTTCAGGCCCTAACTGTACATCTACATCAATAAGCTTTTCAAATGAGAATACTGGTACTTTTACAGCAACATAAGGAGGTGTTTTATAAAGTCCTGTGCCATAACCCATATCTTTTAGTTTTTCACCAAGCATTGCTCTTGTAGCTAAATCTACCATAGGTACACCTGTTACTTTGCTAATATATGGTATCGTTCTGGAAGAACGAGGATTTACTTCTATTACATAAATTTGATTTTCATATATAACATATTGAATATTTACAAGACCCTTTGTTTTTAAAGAAACGGCAAGATTTTTTGTATATTCAATTAGTTTTTGTGTTAATTCTCCGCTGACATTCCAAGCAGGGTATACTGCAATAGAGTCACCAGAGTGTATACCAGCACGCTCTATATGTTCCATAATACCAGGTATGAGTATTTCTTCTCCGTCACAAATAGCGTCCACTTCTATTTCCACACCCATAAGGTATTTGTCAATCAATATAGGATTTTCGATATTGTGAGAAAGTATAATCTGCATATATTCTCTAATATCTTCGTCACTGTGAGCAATAATCATATTTTGACCGCCTAAAACATAAGAAGGACGCATTAAAACAGGATAACCTAAATTGTTGGCAACTTTTAAAGCATCTTCTGTTCTCATAACAGTGTAGCCAGCAGGACGTTCAATGTGTAAACTTTCTAAAAGTTCATCAAAACGTTCTCTATCTTCTGCGGCATCAATGCTGTCGGCAGGAGTACCTAATATTTTAACGCCATTTGCTTCTAAAAATTTAGTTAATTTGATAGCTGTTTGTCCACCAAATGCTACAACAACACCATAAGGTTTTTCTGTTTTGATAATGTTCATAACATCTTCTGGTGTAAGAGCATCAAAATACAATCTGTCTGCTGTGTCAAAGTCTGTTGAAACGGTTTCAGGGTTGTTGTTGGCAATTACAACTTCATAGCCAGCTTCTTTTAATGCCCAAACACAGTGAACAGAAGCATAGTCAAATTCAATACCTTGTCCTATACGTATTGGCCCAGAACCAAATACAATGACAGTAGGTTTACCAGAACCATATGTTTGAATGTGTTCTAGTGCTTCATTTTCTGTATCATATGTGGAATAGAAATAAGGTGTTTCTGCTTTAAATTCCGCTGCACAAGTATCTACCATTTTGAATACAGCAGAAGCTGGATTTTGTATTTTTTGTTTTGAAATTCTTTCTATAACTTTGTCTGGATAGCCCAATTTTTTGCCTTTTAAATATAAAGCATCATCAAGTGTTTTTTCAGATAATTCTTTTTCATAGTTTATTAAATTGAGCAATTTATATAAAAACCACTTGTCAATTTTAGTAATGTCGTTAATTTGTTGTGGTGTAATGCCTCTTTTTAATGCTTCAAATACCACAAAAAGTCGTTCGTCATCACAGATGTGTACTTTTTGTAATATTTGTTCTTTAGAAAGTGTTTCCAGTTTAGGCAAATTCAAACTGTCAAGAGAAATCTCTGCACCTCTTACAGCTTTCATAATTGCCATTTCGAAATTAGGAGCAATCGCCATAACTTCACCAGTTGCTTTCATTTGTGTACCTAAAACACGTTTTGCATATACAAATTTGTCAAATGGCCATTTTGGCAGTTTTACAACAACATAGTCTATTGTAGGCTCAAAACAAGCATAAGTGCTGCCTGTTACAGCATTTTTAATTTCGTCTAATGTGTACCCTATGGCAATTTTAGCTGCAACTTTTGCAATAGGATAGCCAGTTGCTTTGGAAGCAAGTGCAGAAGAACGAGATACACGAGGATTTACTTCTATAACTGCATATTCAAAACTGTCTGGATTTAAAGCAAATTGACAATTACAACCGCCTTCTACGCCAAGTGCAGAAATAATATTTAAAGAAGCAGAGCGAAGCATTTGATATTCTTTGTCTGCTAATGTAACAGCAGGAGCGATAACAATGGAGTCGCCTGTATGCACACCAACAGGGTCAAAATTTTCCATACTACAGATTGTAATAACATTTCCTTTGCTGTCACGCATTACTTCAAATTCAATTTCTTTCCAACCTGAAATACATTTTTCAACTAATATTTGTGAAATAGGGGAAAGACGCAAACCATTGGAAGCAATTTCAACAAGTTCTTCTTCGTTGTTGCAAATACCACCGCCAGTACCACCTAATGTAAAAGCAGGACGAATAATAACAGGATAGCCTATTGTTTCTACAAATGTGATAGCATCTTCTACTGTATTTACAACTTCAGAAGGAATAACAGGTTCACCTATTTCAAGCATAGTATCTTTAAACATTTGTCTGTCTTCTGCTTTGTCAATGGTAACAGGATTTGCACCTAATAATTTGACATTGTGTTGTTTTAAAAAACCTTCTTTTGCTAACTGCATAGAAAGTGTTAAACCAGTTTGTCCGCCTAATGTAGAAAGTACACTGTCTGGTTTTTCTTTTTCTATAATTCTTTTTAATGTATCAATGGTAAGGGGTTCAATATAAATGCGGTCTGCCATTGCTTTGTCTGTCATAATAGTAGCAGGATTGCTGTTTACAAGAACAACTTCCAAACCTTCTTCACGCAATGTACGGCACGCCTGTGTGCCAGCATAGTCAAATTCTGCTGCTTGTCCTATGACAATAGGGCCAGAACCAATTACTAAAACCTTTTTAATATCTTGTCTTAATGGCATTATTTGTTACCTCCCATCAATGTTATAAAACGGTCAAATAAAAACATAGTATCTCTAGGGCCACCATTTGCTTCAGGGTGGAACTGTACTGTAAAAACAGGAATTTCCTGATAATCAATACCTTCACAAGTGTTGTCGTTGGCATTTACAAAACGCATACTACAGCCAGAGGGAAGTGTACTGCTGTCTACAGCATAGCCGTGATTTTGACTGGTAATGTAAACATTTCCAGTAACTAAATCTTTTACAGGCTGGTTAGCACCTCTATGACCATATTTTAATTTGATTGTTTTTGCGTTGTTTGCAAGTGCAACAAGCTGATGACCTAAACAGATACCAAATATAGGGATTTTTGTTTGTAATAATTTTTTGATTTCTTCAATGATTTCAACATTGTCTGCAGGGTCGCCAGCACCATTGGAGAGCATAATACCATCTGGTTTGAATTCCATAATTTGTTCATATGTGGTATAAGCTGGTACAGTAATGACTTCGCAGCCTCTTTTTTCGAGTTCTTTGTGAATGTGTTTTTTTGCACCAAAATCCATCAGTACAACTTTGTTTTTAGGTGCTTCTGGTTTTGAAATGGTAATTTCATGACAGGTTGTGTTTTTGACTGCATCAGTCACACGATAATTTTTTAATTCTGAAACAATGCTATCTAAATTTTCAATAGAATTTACAATACGTGCATTCATAACACCATATTCTCTTATAATTCTGGTAAGCTGTCTGGTATCTATATTACAAAGACCAATGACATTGCGTTCCTTTAAAAAAGTGTCAAGATTTCCTTCTGAGCGAAAATTGGAAGGTTCTTGACACCATTCTCTAACAATATATGCTTTCACATGAGTGTTTGCACTTTCAAAATCGGCAGGAATTACACCATAGTTGCCAATTAAAGGAAATGTCTGTACAACAATTTGTCCATAATAACTAGGGTCTGTTAATGTTTCAAGGTAGCCTGTCATAGCAGTAGCAAAAACGATTTCGCCAGTGATTTCGCCTTCTGCACCAAAAGCATTTCCCTCAAAAAACTGCCCATTTTCTAATACAAGATATACTTTTTTTTCCATTTTCATTCCTCCGTCATTACGCTAGGGTTTACAAATATATCATTTTTAGAGCAACACAATAAAACTGCGTTTACACACAATTTTTTACATTTTATAGCATGAAAACAGCTTTGTCTAGTATAAAATAAAAAAAGAAAAAACTTTCTTTATTTAGCATAAAAAAGTTGTTGTTTAATATATACAATAATAAAGCAATATGGTAATGTTAATTGTAGTGTTACATGTGCTGTTTTAACAAATAAAATAATAAATAATATACAATATATCTAAAAAATGCGGCAAGTATACAATATATTTTTTTATTTGCTAAAAAAAGGGGAGATATTCTCCCCTTAAAATGGTTAATAAAATATAGAAGGGAAACTTTATTTTCCCCAGTTTGAAACAGTTTAATACATTACAATATATTCTTCTCTTGCAGCACCTACAGAAACATATTTAATACGGCACTGTGATAATTGTTCTATATATTTGATGTATTTTAATGCAGCTTCTGGTAAATCTTGAGGTTTTCTGCATTTTGAAATATCGCATTTCCAACCTTCTACATATTCAAATACTGGTTTTGCTGCTGCCAATTCTGCACCAATAGGAAATTCTTTTGTTTCTTTTCCGTTTACAGTATAAGCAGTACATACAGGGATTTTGTCTAAATAAGAAAGTACATCTAATTTTGTCAATGCGACTTCATCGCAACCTTGTACTCTAATACCATAGCGAGAAGCAACTGCATCAAATGCACCTACACGTCTAGGTCTGCCCGTTGCAGCACCATATTCTCCACCAGCGGCACGAAGTGCTTCTCCTTCTTCTCCAAACATTTCTACTGTAAAAGGGCCTTCTCCTACACAAGAAGAATATGCTTTCATAATACCTATTACATTTGTCAGTTTTAAATTTGGAACACCTGCACCAATAGGAGCATAAGCGGCAATAGTAGAAGAAGAAGAAGTATAAGGATAAATACCAAAGTCAATATCTCTCAAAGCACCAAGCTGTGCTTCAAACATTACTTTTTTGCCTTCTTTTACAGCATTGTTTAAATAAATGCTTGTATCACAAATATAGTCTTTAAATTCTTGTGCATATTTGTCTAACCAAGAAAGCATATCGTCATAGCTTACTTCTGGAGCACCATATACATTTTGTATGGTTAAGTTTTTCCAAGACAATATATTTTTTAAAGAAGCTCTGTATTGTTCAGGATAAAGTAAATCACCCATACGAATACATTTTTTCATATATTTGTCACCATATACAGGAGAGATACCACGTCTAGTAGAACCAAATTTTGCATCACCAAGACGGTCTTCTTCTAATATGTCAAGTTGTTTGTGATAAGGCATACAAATAATTGCTCTATCACTGATTTTTAAATTTTCTGGTGTAATTTTAACACCTGCATCTGTCAATTTTTTCTTTTCGTTGCTTAAATGTTCTAAATCAATTACCATGCCAGTTCCCATAATATTTACGACATTTTCACGAAGTATACCAGAAGGTAAAAGATTTAATATAAATTTACCTTTGTCATTTATGACAGTGTGACCTGCATTATTTCCTCCTTGATAACGGGAAACGATGTCATAATTTTCAGAAAGAAGGTCAACCATTCTTCCTTTTCCTTCATCTCCCCAGTTAATACCTACTATTGATGTTAACATAAGTAAAAACACACCCTTTCCAATGTGATGAATTACAACGTATAAATTATAGTATACTTGGCTATATAAAATCAAGTTTTTCTGAAATTTCTGTCAGAAATTTGTTTTTTTATTACAATAGAGTAGTATAGAGGGGGGAAATATATGGACAAAGAAGAACAAAAGTTATTGGAACTACTCAAACAAAAACCAAACAAAGGTTTAGAGCAGATTATGAAAAAATATATGGGGATTTGTTATAGTATTATAAAAAACCGTTTAGCAGATTTTTCACAGCAGGAAATAGAAGAATGTGTCAGTGATGTATTTGTAGATATTTTTGATGGTAGAGAACATATTTCATTGGAAAAAGGGTCTTTAAAAACATATATTTGTGTCATTGCAAGAAGAAAAGCAGCACAAAAATATAAAAAACTCATACAAAAGCAGTCATTGCCATTAACAGAAGAATTTCCTATAACAAAAAATGAATATGAACAAATAGAAAACCGTTCTGTACTGCTGCAATGTATCAAAGAATTGGGAGAACCAGATAGCCATATATTTATTATGAAATATTATTTGGGATATAGTACAAAAATGATAGCAGAAAAATTTGATTTAAAACAGAACACTGTAGATAAAAAAGTACAAAGAGGATTAGAGAAATTAAAAAAGGCATTGCAGGGAGGTGTGTTTTATGAATAAAAATATCAATGATTTTTTAGATAATATTACACAACAAGAGTTGGAACAGTGGGAACAAATACCTCTTATTACTATGGAGGACAGTATGACACAAAAAAGAATACAAAAAATGGTAAAAAGAAAATTAAAAAAGAAATATAAAAATACAGTTGCAATGACAGCAGCAGCTTGTTTGGTGTTGTTTGCTGTATTTTTGTCAGAACCTGTTAGGGCAGAATTGGAAAGAATATTTCATTTTATACCTAATATTGGTGTGGTAGAAAGTGATGTTGTATATGAAGTAGAAATGATTTGTGGAAAACTGCAAAAAGACAATGTTACAGTAGAATTAAAAGATTGTTATGTCAAAGGAGATTTTCTTTTAGGAACAATAAGCATTACAGATACAAGTCCCTATATTCATAAAGAGGAACTGTTTTCAGATGAAAATATGACAATAGGAGAACAAATGAGTGAAAAATATACCATTACGTGGTATCATAATGAAGAACAAAGAGAACTCTTTTTTATAAAAAGTAGTGCAAATTTAAGAGATAATTTTAAACAAATAGAAAAGGGACTTCATCAAATTATAGAAAAATCAGAAAATGACTATTATGAAATAGGTGTGAATGGTTTTGAAGAAAAATTATCATTTCGTTTAAAAGAAACAAAAGCAATATCCAATTTGAATGGCATAGGAAATACTGTAACACAATATGGTACTTCTATTACAGCAAAAGCAGAAATGACAGAAAAAGGAGCAAAAATTGATTATTATGCCATTTTTTCAGAAGAAGCAAAAACAATACATCAGTTTGGAGGGTATAGGTCATATTTTGATTATATGCCATATTTTGAAACAATACCAAATGCGTATTATAATTGTTATTTAAAAACAAAAAGCGGTGATTTTGCAGAAATCATTACTGCAAAAAGTTTTATAGAAAATGGAGGAGAAATTATATTTGATGCAACAGAAAAAGACTTCCCAGCAACATTTTATTATACAGCACTTTCTGCAAAAACAGAGGAATGTGAATTTGTACAAATACCTATTCCAGAAATAGGACAAACCATTCCGCTAGATATTTGTATTCCTTTTCAATATGGCACAGTCAAAATACTTTCTGTCAATCATATACAGACAATAGACTATACTGGTGTTCATAGTTTAGATGAAAATGGGAAATATTATGCAGAAAAGGGTTTGACAGATAAATTGATTTTAAATTTTAATATACAATCAAATCAAAAAGAAAGAATGTTGTATTATATAGACACTAAAATAGCAGAAGGGGACTATTATGGAGCACATGGCAGCACCATTGAAACAACACAACAAAATGATATTTTTTGTAAAACAATTTCATTTTCATTTTTGGAGGAAGATTTTCAACAAGAGTTTCAAAATAAAAATGAAAAATCCATCAAATTGCAGTTTTATGAGCCTACATATTTTATAGGAAAAGAATATGAAATACCTGTTACTATAGAGTAATAAAATAAAAGGCATAATACTATAATAAAGAGTAGTAGTATTATGCCTTTTTATTATAATGTTTTTTCATATAAAAACTCCAGTTTTCTTTTGTAATCTAATTCTACAAAATCCATAGGGGTAACAGCTTCCATTTTTTTGTCAAAATAGGCAATACCTGCTTCACAAAGTAAACAATATACAAATTGAGAACAAAACATAATATTAGGCAAAAAGGAACGTTTTAATAAAAGTCCTATGGTATTGTAAGAACTACCCTCGCTGTTTATTTGTTCTATTTTAGAAATCATACGTTTTTTCTGTTCTGCTGTTGCACGCATTTGATACACAATTATGCAAGCGTTTTGTTTTTTGCGTAAATATTGCACTTTTTCCATATTCAATCCTGGAGGAAAAATACATTGACCATTGTTATAACTCATAAGTGTTTTTAGCTGTGCATCAAATGCAATAGAAGCATGATTATAACTTTTTTTCGTAAATAATGAAATCAATTCACTTGCAGGAGTACCTGTGTCGGAAAGTACAATATAAATATAACCGTTTTCTACTGTTTGATAAGCCTGTTGTATGATTTCATTGCTGATACTGTATCTGTTGCAGTATTGAAAAAAGTGATGTCTAGGCAAATCTTTTAAAACTTCTTTTAAATTGTAACATAGAAATTTGATGTTGTGTTGTTTGTGCTCTAAAGCAATATTTTGCATTAAAATTACGCAAAACAAAGCAGAAACAGCTAGCATACAATATAACAGTCTATATTGCTGTCCTATCACAGTTATCATAAATATTAGAGTAAATTGTATTTTGATAAATTCTGTTATTTGTTGCTGTTTTTCTATTTTGTTGTAGTAGTACATACTATGACCCTCCTGCCGTTTTTCTATTTTATTATGAATAACGACAGTAACAGCCAATTTGTTACAGCATTAATAAAATGTTAAGTTTTTATTTTGATTTTTGTAAAATAATTGTTTTATCAGTTTAAATTTCTCTACAGCTTTCTCTTACAATAAGAGAGTGTGGTACAATAATTTTTGTTGCAAGCAAATTCGGATTTTCAATATGGTTAATCAGTTGTGACGCTGCCTCTATGCCTAATTGATGAGAATTGACATCAATAGAAGTAAGCTGAGGAGAGGTAATGCGTGCAAACAGTGAATTATTGAATGAAACAATAGATAAATCTTTTGGTATAGAAAGCCCTTTTTTGGCACAAGCCTGTTCTAGTGCAACAGCTAATATGTCATCACTTGCTACAACAGCAGTAGGCTTTTGAGGCTGTTCTAGTAATGCAGAAAAAGGGGACTCGTTGTCCATAGAACGCTTGTCTATTTCAATGCAATAATTTTCACGAAAAGGTAAACCGTGATTTTCTAGTGCTTTTTGATACCCTGCTTTTCTTTCTGCTGAAAAATACATATTGTTTTCTATCCCTACATAAGCAATATTTCTATGACCTAATTGATATAAATATTCTGTTGCTTCCATTCCTGCTAAAAAGTTATCATTGTCGATATAAATGGTCTGATTTACAAACTGTTTTGCTTTTCCAATTAAAACATATAAAAGCCCTTCATTGTATAAATAATCTATTACAGCATCATCTTGTTTGGCATATAACAGTATAAATCCTCCTGTTCTTTCTTCTTTTACAAGTGTTTGTATTGCTTTTAATATTTCATATTCGTCTTGTCCTGTTATGACTGTGCTGATATATCCTCTAATATTGCAAAACTGACTAATACCTCTTATCACTTCTAAATGAAAAGAGTTTTCATAAACATCTCTGGAAGAAGGAGGAAGTATAATGCTGAGCATAGGAGCAAATTGCTCTATCACAGCAGTATTTTGTATATTTGGCTCATATCCTAATTGTGCCATAGCATAACGCACTTTTTGTTTTGTTTCTTTGCTGATAGAGGGGTGATTTTTGCATGTTCTGGATACTGTAGAAGGAGATACACCAGCCAATGCAGCAACTTCTTTTATTGTAACGGCCATAAATAGCACTTCCTTTCATTTAAGCAATTTTATGCAAATATATTAAATAAATATTATATAATTTCATTATAAAAAACAGTTTTTTAAAAGTCAATAAAAGCGATGGCATTACAGGTATTTTCTCTATATTAGAGAATTTCAATGCCGTAGTATTGTTATATTGCATAAAATAAAAGCAAAAAAATTATATATTATGGAGAAAATGGATTTTATGATAAAGTTTTGATTGATTTTTTACTGCAAAAGAGATATAGTAATATTGCGTAAAACAAATGCAATATTCATGCAATATATAAATATATTTCTAAATAGTTGCATTGATGTTGTCTATTATTTGCATAACGCACCGATATTATATTTATTATTTAAAAAATGTCAAACAAAAGAACAATCATAGAAGAAAGGGAGGATATTTATGGCTAACGAAACTAAAATTTCAATCATTGCTCCTTTATCTGGAGAAATTGTTGCACTGGAAAAAGTACCAGACCCTGTTTTTGCGGAAAAAATAGTGGGAGATGGCATAGCAATATTGCCTGATAATGGTAAAATTTACAGTCCAGTAAATGGAAAACTGGTTTCTGTTGCAGCAACAAAACACGCTTTTGGCTTTTTGTCAGATGAAGGACTGGAAATGCTCATACATTTTGGGCTAGAAACAGTAGGGCTTAATGGAGAGGGATTTACAGTACATAAACAAGAGGGCTCCGATGTAAAAGTAGGGGATTTGATAGCAGAAGTAGATGTTGACTTTATTAAAAGCAAAAATTTACCTACTATTACGCCGGTGTTGATATGTGCAGGATTAGATAATAAAACAATGAAAACAGCTTCAGGAAGGGTAGAGGCTGGAAAAGATGCAGTGTTGTTTGTCACACCAAATACACAGCAGTCTTCAGTACAAACACCAACACAAGAAGCTGTTGTAGTAGAAACAACACCTACAGTAGAGGCAGCACCAACAGAAAAGAAAAAGAAAGCAATAATAGACTTTGACTTTTTACAAAAACTAGGCAAAGTGCTTATGACAGTTATTGCAGTTATGCCAGCAGCAGGATTTATGCTTAGTTTGGGAAAACTGATACAGATGGCAGGTGCAGACATCAATTTTATTTATTTAGTTGGAAGCACTATGGAAAATATAGGTTGGGCGATTATAGGAAATTTGCATATTTTGTTTGCAGCAGCAATAGGCGGTTCTTGGGCAAAAGAAAGAGCAGGCGGTGCATTTGCAGCAGTAATTGCTTTTATATTGATTAACCGTATTACAGGTGCAGCATTTGGTGTAACAGAAGCTATGCTTTCAGAAGCAGGAGCAGTAGTACATTCTATATTGGGACAGGAAATGTTAGTTGAAAATTATTTCACATCTGTATTAGGAGCACCAGCATTAAATATGGGTGTGTTTGTAGGTATCATTGCAGGTTTTGTAGGCGGCGTTGTTTATAATAAATTTTATAACTTTAGAAAACTGCCTGATGCCTTAGCATTTTTTAATGGTAAAAGATTTGTACCTTTGGCAGTTATAGCATATTCTACAGTGATTTCTATTATTATGATAGTAATATGGCCAGTAGTACAGTCAGGTATTAACGCATTTGGTATTTGGATAGCAAATTCTTCTTCCACATCACCAATATTAGCACCATTTATTTATGGAACATTAGAGCGTTTGTTATTACCATTTGGTTTGCATCATATGCTTACAATACCTATGAACTATACAGCATTTGGTGGAACATATGTAATGCAAACAGGTATCAATGCAGGTTCAGAAGTATTTGGTCAAGACCCACTTTGGTTAGCTTGGGTAACAGACTTAATTAACTTTAAAGATGCAGGAGATATGGCAAGCTATACAAATTTAATGACAACCGTAACACCAGCTCGTTTTAAAGTAGGTCAAATGATTGGTGCAACAGGTTTGCTTATGGGAATTGCTCTTGCAATGTATCGTAGAGTAGATAAAGATAAACAACATAATTATCGTTCTATGTTTTTCTCCACAGTATTAGCAGTATTTTTAACAGGTGTTACAGAACCATTAGAATTTATGTTTATGTTCTGTGCATTGCCACTTTATATTGTTTATGCAGTATTGCAAGGTTGTGCATTTGCTATGGCGGGCGTTATGGATTTACGTTTGCACTCTTTTGGAAATTTGGAATTTTTAACACGTGTACCTATGTCATTAAAAGCAGGTTTGAGTGGTGACATTATTCACTTTATTATTTGCTGTGTTGCCTTTTTGATAATAGGTTATGTTGTAGCATATTTTATGATAGGAAAATTCCAGTTTGCTACACCAGGAAGACTTGGAAATTATGAAAATGAAGAAGGCGAAGAAGAAACAGCAGAAGGTGCTTCTGCAAATAAAGGCGATGGAAACAGCCAACCAGAAAGAATTATAGCACTTTTGGGCGGACGTGAAAATATTGTGTTAGTAGATGCGTGTATGACACGTTTGAGAGTAACAGTAAAAGACCCTTCTAAAGTAGCGGATACACCAGCGTGGAAAGCAGAAGGTGCAAAAGGATTGGTAAAAAAAGATACAGGTATACAGGCAATATATGGGCCAAAAGCAGACGTATTAAAATCTGATATTAATGATATATTATAAATTGTGAATAGAAAGGGCGAATTGTTATGAAACTATTGACATTAAATACACATAGTCTCCAAGAAGAAAATTACCCCCAAAAATTGGAGCAGTTCGTTCAGACAATATGCCAAATAAAACCAGATATAATAGCATTGCAAGAAGTTAATCAATCTATCAATGCTGATGTTGCAGAACAAAAATTTTTAAAGGGATATGTACAGTGTTCAAACAATACTGTGCCTATACGAAAAGATAATCACGCAGCACAAGTTGCTTTTCGTCTTTTTGAAAATGGAATTACTTGCTCTTGGACATGGATTTCTGCTAAAATAGGATATGGGATATATGATGAAGGTATGGCGTTGTTATGCTTGAATGGTGAAATTGCACAAACAGATAGCTTTTTTATAAGTGAGTGTCAAGACTACCAGTATTGGAAAACACGCAAAGTATTGGGAGTGCAAATAAGCGGTTGTGAAGATTGGTTTTATACAGTGCATATGGGTTGGTGGAAAGATGAGCAAGAACCGTTTTTAGCACAGTGGAAACGTTTTGAAAGTGCTTTAAAACAAAAATGCCATAATACCACAGTATGGCTTATGGGCGATTTTAACAGCCCCGCAGAAACAAAAGAGCAAGGATATGACGCTATCAAAAATTCTGGCTGGTATGATAGCTATGTTATAGCAGAGCAGAAAGACAAAGGCACTACTGTAGAGGGCAGCATTGATGGCTGGAAAGATGACAAACAAAATGAACAAAAGCTAAAAGGCATGAGAATGGACTATATTTGGTGTAACAAAGTAGTACCAGTAATATGCAGTGAAGTAATGTTTAATGGTGTCAAACAGCCTAAAGTTTCAGACCACTATGGTGTGTATATTGAAACAAAATAATAAAGTGTTATGATACTATATGAAATACACAGAAACATCAAATGTATTTATTGAAAAAAAGAAAGGAGGAGTTATTTATGAATAGAGCAGCAGGAATATTGCTTTCTATTACAAGTTTACCTTCAAAATATGGCATAGGTTGTTTTTCAAAAAGTGCTTATGACTTTGTAGACTGGCTGAAAAAAGCAGGGCAAACTTATTGGCAAATATTGCCTCTTGTACCAACAAGCTATGGAGATTCTCCTTATCAATCATTTTCTACATTTGCAGGAAATCCTTATTTTATCAGTTTGGAAGCACTTATTGAGGAAGGCGTATTGACACAGCAAGAATGTGACGAAGCAGATTTCGGCGATAATGAAAAAGAAATTGATTATCAAAAAATGTATGAAAGTCGTTATACTCTTTTAAGAAAAGCATATGAACGTAGTAATATTACACAAAATGAAAATTACTTACGTTTTGTAAATGAAAATAGCTGGTGGCTTTCAGATTATGCCTTATTTATGGCAGTAAAATCAAGATTTGGCGGCATTACATGGACACAATGGGCAGAAGATATTCGATTACGTTGGGGATATTCTATGGATTATTATAGGAGAGAACTCTATTATGACATTGAATTTCATCAATATATGCAGTTTAAGTTTTTTGAACAGTGGTATGCTTTAAAAGCATATGCTAATGAAAAAGGTATCCGTATTATAGGCGACATTCCCATTTATGTGGCATTAGATAGTGCGGACACTTGGGCACACCCTGAACTGTTTCAGCTAGATGCTCAAAATATACCTTATGCAGTAGCAGGTTGTCCACCAGATGGTTTTTCTGCAAATGGTCAGTTGTGGGGAAATCCTTTGTATCGATGGGAATATCATAGAAGCACTGGCTACGATTGGTGGGTTGGTCGTATGGCATACTGCTTTAAAATGTATGATGTGGTAAGAATTGACCACTTTAGAGGATTTGATGAATATTTTTCAATTCCTTATGGTGCAACAACAGCAAGAGAAGGACATTGGGAAAAAGGGCCTGGTATAGAATTGTTCCGTTGTATAGAAAACCGTTTAGGCTGGCATGAAGTCATTGCGGAAGATTTGGGCTATGTTACGGATAATGTGCGTCAGCTAGTGCGTGACAGTGGTTTTCCAGGTATGAAAGTATTGGAATTTGCTTTTGACTCCAGAGATTCTGGTTCAGCAAATGACTATTTACCACATAATTATATTGAAAATAGTGTTGCTTATACAGGTACACACGACAATGAAACCATTACAGGTTGGTTTGACTCTATTACAGAAGAAGAACAAGCGTTAGCAAGAAATTATTTGTGTGACCACTATACACCTAAAGAAGAATTGTATAAATGTTTTATATCGCTTGTTATGAGAAGCAATTCAAAAACTTGTATTATTCCTATGCAGGATTATTTGGGATATGACAATGCTAGTCGTATCAATAAACCTTCTACAGTAGGGAATAATTGGAAATGGAGATTGACAGAAGGAGAATTGACAGAAGAATTGCAACAAGAAATACTTCATTTGACAAAACGTTATGGTCGCATGAATTGGGACTAAAAGATTTATTGTTTTATTACTTTGTTTTCTGCGGGAATACCCGTCAGATATATATCTCCTCTTATATTATAGTATTTACTATAACAAAAACAAATGCAAAACAAAAAGAGAAGTCACTTATGTGGCTTCTTTTTTTGGTATGAGCTGAAATTTTAGTTGAGAAATAAAACAAAACAAATTATAATAGAGTTGGCAAATATATCAATGATAAAAAATTGCATTATAATGTGCGAAGAATGTTTCGTAGTGTAAAAAATTTAAAAAATAGTTTTACTAGGAATACAAAATCAAAGGAGAAGAAGCATGATTTCAAAAAATATGCAGGAACTGATAAAAAAAAGTGAAGGGATTAGCAGTTTATTTTCAGATGCTAGAAAATTAAAACAACAATATGGTGCAGAAAATGTATATGACTTTGGTATAGGCAATCCTAATGTCAAAGCACCAGAAAGCATTAATCAAACAGCAATTAAAATATTGCAGCAAGAAAATTCTTTACAGCTTCACGGTTATACAGATAGTGTAGGATATTTAGAAGTGCGTAAAAAAATTGCAAATAGTATTAATCATCGTTTTGATACAGAATTTGGTGCAGAAAATATTGTTATGACAGTAGGAGCTGCTGGAGGATTAAATGTAATATTTAAAGTGCTTTTAAATCCACAAGAAGAAGTAATTACATTTGCTCCTTATTTTAGTGAATATGATGCTTATGCTATGAATGTTGGTGCAGTGTTGAAAGCTGTGCCTGCAAATACAGAAACGTTTTTACCTGATTTGAATACATTTGAAAAATATATTACACCAAAAACAAAAGTAGTATTGATTAATTCACCTAATAATCCTACAGGTGTGGTATATGATGAAAGTATTATTGCAGAAATAGGCTGTATATTAGAAGAAAAGCAAAAAGAGTATGGTACAACAATTTATTTAGTTTCAGATGAACCTTATAGAGAATTGGTGTATGATGGTGCGGAAGTGCCTTATGTGCCTCATTATTATAAAAATACTATTGTAGCATATTCTTTTTCAAAATCTCTTTCATTGCCAGGAGATAGAATAGGGTATCTGGTTTTGCCTAGTGAATTGTGTGATTATGAGCAAATTGTTCAAGCGGCAGAAGTGGCAACAAGAGTATTAGGATTTGTCAATGCACCTGCTTTACAACAAAAAGTAGTAGCAGAATGTTGTGATGAGTTGACAGATGTAGCATATTATGATGCCAATAGAGAATTGCTTTATAAAGCATTGCAAGAATATGGATATCAGTGTATTAAACCACAAGGGGCTTTTTATCTTTTTGTAAAGGCGTTGGAAAAAGATGATAAAGCATTTTGCAAAAAAGCACAAGAGTATAGACTTTTGCTCACACCAGCAGTAGGATTTGGTTGTGCAGGATATGTGCGTATTGCATATTGTGTTTCTAAAGAAACAATACAAAATGCTTTACCTTATTTTAAACAATTAGCACAATATTATGGTGTACTAGAACAATAATGTATTTGATTTGTAACACTTTTATTTATTTTAACATAACATAATAGTAATTAGGAAAGGGGGAAATAAAATGTATTATTTTGGAAAAGATTTTACAAGCGAAACAGAAATACAATCCCTTTTGGAAGACTATTTAAAAAAGAAAAAAGTAAAAGATGATGTGGAATGTCATAATATACAAAAAGAACAGAAATTGCAAACAATATTGTATTAACTATAAAATCTCTCATGGTAAAATATGAGGGATTTTTATTATGTTAAAATAAAGTTACTATTATTTTTTATAGTAACTTTTATTTTATGAGTATGTCTGTTATACTATAAAAAAAGAAAGGAGAAAGTAAAATGTATCAGCCAAAATTAGAAAAAGATATTAGATGTCCTTTAGAGTACGGATTAGATATTTTTGGGGGAAAATGGAAATCACGTATTATTTGTGTTTTAGCAGAAAAAAAGGTATTGCGATATAGTACGCTTAGAAAAGAAATGGCAAATATTACAGATGCTGTATTATCTGCAACATTAAAAGAATTGATTGCAAATAATATTGTAGAAAGAAAACAATATAATGAAATTCCGCCTCATGTAGAATATTTTTTGACAGAAAAAGGAATTTCTGTAGTACCTATATTGCAAAGTATTTGTACGTGGTCTGGAGCATATCATAAAGAAGAAAACGAAAATACATTACTACAATGCCAGAAATGTGATTATCATATCATAAAGTAATTGTGTAAAATTCATTTGACAGGACGTTTTTTTGCTTGTAGAATGGTAAGTTGTGTGCACTCTTAGCTTAGTGGAAAAAGCGTTCGGCTCCGGACCGAAAGACCACAGGTTCGATTCCTGTAGAGTGCATAATTACTGAGCCCTTGAGAAAATCAAGGGCTTTTGTTATGTAATAATAGATTGAGATGTAGATGTACTAGCTGATTATTTTCATATAATATTTTTGACGATTTTTGTAAAAATTTAGAATATAATTATTGTAAAAAGTAGAATGTTGTAGTATGATGATAATAATAGATTAAGGGAGGGAAAATGTATAATGAAAAAAATGATTGCAATAGTATTAACTTTCTGTATGGTATTTGGAGTGTCTGCTTGTGGGAATAATACAGATAATACAGGGACTGAAAGTAGTACAAACAATACAAATGGTACAGCATTAGATGAGGAGCATTATAATTATGCAACGGAAGCACTAGCTATTGTAGACAAATTTTTGAATAATGAAATAGAAAAAGAAAATGCAGCCAGCGAAATAACTGCTTTAAGTAAAAAAGTAGTAGAAAATGGTGATTATGGTATTGATACACTAAATATCACATTAAACCTTTTAGAAACAGTATTTGAATTAAGTAATTTGAATATCAATAGTGTAGAGGAATATAGAGATGATTTGGCTGCTCTTTTAAATGTTCCATTAATTTATAGAGAAACAGCAAAAAAAGCATTTGATGTTACAAGTAAAGAATTTTTTGATGCTGTAAATACATCATTACAATCTACAGATAGCTCATTAGTATTAGAATTGGATAAAGTTGAAAAAATAGAAAAAGAAGAAGAGAACTATTTACCCGTTAGTTTTTATGTTTTGAAACATAATAATGTGTTAATAGAATATGAGACAGACAATGCAACAGATAAATTACTTAGTTTAGAAATTGGATTGAATTTTAATGAAAAAAAATTAAAAGAGGACGATATAGTTGCTTTGGGAGGATATATAGGGGTAACTTCTACTATGTTGGAAACTGAAAAGGAAGCCAAAGAATTTGTGTATGAATTGATTACACAACTTGATTTAGAGAATTTTTCAGAAAATAATGTAAGAAGTTATGATACAGATAATATACATTATACAAAAATGTTTCTGAGCAATAACTTTGCATTAGTAATGAAACCAAAATGATAAAAATAGATTTATTGACAGTGCAAAAGGGAGTAAATATATTCAATTGTCGTAATAGTGTCGTAATGAGAGAAAAACAATATTTCTTTATTATTACAAAAAAAGCTATCATTGTATTTTCAATGATAGCTTGACATGAGTCACTCGGGGCTCGAACCCGAGACACCTGGATTAAAAGTCCAGTGCTCTACCTGCTGAGCTAGTGACCCACAACGGATATTATTATATGATATAAAATTTAATCTGTCAACACTTTTTTTTAAAAAATAATAAAAAATTTTAAAAAATACCTCATCTAAAAAGACGAGGTATTTTTTTGCCAAAGCACAACAGAATTTTGACAAAGACTTTTCTGAACATCTATTGTTCTCTGATTAGAGCTACCTTTAAAAGACAGTTCCAAAGAACGCAACTCATATACAAAATTGCCATCAATAAGCACATCTGTGAAATGAAGCAATTTTTGTATTGCTTTGTCATTTTTACAAAGCAGTTGTTCCCATGTATAGCCAGTATACAGCCAAACTGTTAAGCCCATTTTTTTCGCTTGCTGGGCGAGTATAGAGCAAGGGAGGGACTGCTCTATAGGTTCGCCACCAGAAAGCGTAATACCATCTAATAAAGGATTTTGTGCTATCATAGAAAGTATCGTTTCTGTGTCTTGTTCATAACCACCATTGGGGTCATGTGTTTGGGGATTGTGACAATGGGGACAATGGTGAGGACAGCCTTGTGTAAAAACAGTGAAGCGAATACCTTCCCCATCTACTATAGAATCGTTTGCGATACCACTTATTCTAATATTCATTTATTTTTGCTCTCCATTTTCAGAAATTGTATATTGTGAAATAGTATGTTTTACTCTGTCACGTTCTTCTGCTCTTTTGGCATTGTTAAAGCGGTCAAGTGTACCCACTAAATAACCAGTAATACGACGTATTCTTTGAAAAGGGATACCATCTTTTTCACTTCTGCCACATTTTGGGCAAGTGTCGCCTATAATGCCGTTATAACCACACACAGGGTCTCTGTCAACAGGGTGATTGATAGAGCCATAACCTATATTTTGAGATTTCATATAACGTATGACTTTTTCAAAAGCATCTACATTTTGAGTAGGGTCACCGTCTAATTCAATATAAGTAATATGTCCTGCATTTGTGAGAGCATGGTAAGGTGCTTCTATTTGTATTTTTTTGAAAGCACTGATGTTATAATATACAGGCACGTGAAAACTATTTGTATAATATTCTTTGTCCGTAATGCCTTCTAGTATGCCAAAACGTTTCTGGTCTAATTTTAAAAATCTGCCAGAAAGTCCTTCTGCTGGTGTAGCAAGCAATGTAAAATTCAATTTCATTTTTTCAGAAGCCTCGTCCATACGGCGTCTCATATGACTGATGATGTCTAAACCTAAATTTTGTGCAACTTCACTTTCGCCATGATGCATACCTATAAGAGATTTTAAACATTCTGCTAAACCTATAAATCCTACGGAAAGTGTACCATGTTTTAATACTTCTCTTACTTCATCATCACGATTTAATTTTTCGCTGTCAATCCAAACGCCTTCCCCCATTAAAAAAGGATAGTTATGCACTTTTTTCTTTGCTTGTATTTCAAAACGCTCTAAAAGCTGCTCTATTACCAAATCTATTTTACTATCTAATTCTTTATAGAACCAGTCAATATTGCCATTTGATAGTATAGCAATGCGAGGAAGATTGATAGTGGTAAAACTTAAATTTCCCCTGCCAGGAGAAACCTCTTTATTTTTGTCATAAACATTGCCCATTACTCTGGTACGACAGCCCATGTAAGCAATTTCTGTTTCTGGAGTGCCTTTGTAATATTGTAAATTAAAAGGGGCATCTTGAAATGAAAAATTAGGAAAAAGCCTTTTTGCACTTACACGACAACTTAAACGGAATAAATCATAATTAGGTTCTCCCGGATTAAAATTGATGCCTTCTTTTACTCTAAATATTTGTATAGGGAATATAGGTGTTTCGCCATTACCAAGTCCCACTTCTGTAACAAGCAATAAATTTTTTACTACCATTCTGCCTTCTGTAGAGGTATCCATACCATAGTTGACAGAAGAAAAAGGAGTTTGTGCTCCTGCTCTGGAGTGCATAGTGTTTAAATTGTGTATCAGTGACTCCATAGCTTGGTATGTTGCTTTGTCTGTTTCTGTCAAAGATTTCTTTTTAGAAAAACATTGTGCTTTTTGTATGATTTCATTTGATAAACCTAATGAAAAAAGTAAATCATTTTCTTTTTGTGTATAATTTTCGTTTTCGTCAATGGTAGCATAATATCCTTGTTCTAAAAGAGATTTTAAACCATTTTTGACTTCTTCAGCTTTTTGTACATCTGTCATTAACTCAATAGAAGAAACCATATTGGAATGATACCTTTTTAAATATGTTTTTTTAACGCCTGGTGCTAAACCGTAGTCTAAATTGACAATAGCTTGTCCGCCGTGCTGGTCGTTTTGATTGGACTGTATAGCAATGCAGGCAAGTGCAGCATAACTAGCGATGTCATTTGGTTCTCTGACAACACCGTGTCCTGTTGAAAAACCATTATGAAATAGTTTTAGTAAATCAATTTGACAACAGGTAGTAGTAAGTGTGTAAAAATCTAAATCGTGTATGTGTATGTCGCCGTTTTGATGTGCTTCTGAATGAGCAGGATTTAACACATAACATTCATAAAAGTGTTTTGCACCTTCTGAACCGTATTTTAACATAGAACCCATAGCAGTATTGCCGTCAATGTTGGCGTTTTCTCTTTTGATGTCGCTATCATTTACGTCTTTATATGTGATATCTTCAAATGTTTTCATTAAACGACTGTTCATGTTGCGAATACGAGTTCTTTCAGCTCTGTAAAGTATATATGCTTTTGCCGTGTTAATGTGTCCATTTTCGATTAAAACTTTTTCAACAGTATCTTGTATTTGTTCTACAGAGGGAGATTCCATTTGTAGATGTTCACAAACTTTTTGTGCCAACTGTAAACAAACAGTGTAGTCTTTTTTTCCTACAGTAGAAGAAAATGCTTTTTGTATTGCATTTGCAATTTTGTTGATGTCAAAATGGGCTAGTCTGCCATCTCTTTTTTGAATGGTTGTAATCATAAAAAAAATTTCCCTTCCTTCTCTTTGTAATTATCTGTACGATTGCAATAATTTGGGGATTAAGAACATATGTTCTTACTAAAAAGTATAATAAATATCATGAATAAATTTGTAGAATAAATTTACTCATAATCGTATTATACTGTATTGTGGCGATATTTGTCGATAAACACAATATATAGCAATCTATTTATAATAAGCGTGTATATATTGTAGTATAGAAAAAGAAATCCGTCAATATGGCATTTGTGAAATTATGGTAGTAATAATGGTAGGAAAGGCGGTATATAAGCATATACTGTAAAAATAAAAAAATTTTTGTGAGGAGAAAAAAAGTATGGAACGTTTTTGCGAATTAAAACAAAAAGAGGTCATAAATGTTTGTGATGGCTGTAGATTAGGATATGTGACAGATTTAGAATTTGATAGTTGCAATGGAAAAATACTTGCACTGATTATACCAGTAGAAAATGGAAAAATGTGGAATATATTTGGAGGAGGGAATAGGCAATATTATATTCCATGGAAATGTATTAAAAAAATAGGAGATGACATTATATTGATAGAGTCTAGTTTAGAAGAATTGCTTCAAGAATGTTAAAAATAAAACGGTATTAGAATATGGCAAAAAATGTTGACCTGTAAAGGTTTTTTGTATATACTATATAGCGTATGAATGTGCAAAAAAATAGTGATAGAAGGGAGGGTATGCTTTGTGAAATGTCCATTTTGTAATCATGAAGATACAAGAGTAATTGATTCAAGAAGTCAGGAAGAAAATTCTGTGATACGCCGAAGAAGGTTGTGTGACAAATGTGGAAAACGTTTTACAACATATGAAAGAATTGATGCCATTCCCGTTACAGTAATCAAAAAGGATAGCACGAGAGAATTGTTTGATAAAATAAAATTGTTAAATGGTATTATGAAATCTTGCTATAAAAGACCTGTTTCAGTACATCAAATGGAGCTTTTGGTGGAGGATATTGAAACAACGTTAGTTGGCTCAGGAGAGAGAGAAATTGAAAGCCAAAAAATAGGTGATATGGTGATAGAAAGATTGAAAGAGTTAGATGAGGTTTCTTATGTGCGTTTTGCATCTGTGTATCGCCAATTTGCGGATATTGATAATTTCCGTGAGGAACTGGATAAAATGGCAAAAGAAAAAGCAAATTTGTAATGAAATAAGCAACCACCAGATTGTCTGGTGGTTGCTTATTTCTGTATTTATTTGACAAATGGAAAAAACAGTATTATAATAAATAGCCGATATACTTTATTTAGGTAGAGTAATAAAGTAATGAAGAAAGGAAAATTATATTATGAGAGATAATAAACTGTATACTCCTGTTGGCGTAAGAGATATGCTTTTTAAAGAGTGTGATAACAAAAGAAATATTACACATAAAATAGGAGAAATTTTTAGATGTTTTGGATATGAGCAGGTAGAAACACCTACATTTGAATATATGGAAGTGTTTTCAGATGAAAAATTAGGTGGTACAAAGCCGAAAGAAATGTTTCGTTTTTTTGATAGAGATGGTTCTACATTGGCATTGCGTACAGATATGACACCCCCTATTGCTCGTATTGCTTCCACTAATTTTTCAGATAAAAAAGGCGAAGCAATGAGATTTTGTTATTTTGGAAACACATTTCGTTATAATGAGCAATATCAGGGAAAACAAAGAGAATTTTATCAGGCAGGTGTAGAACTTTTAGGCATAGACAGTGCTGATGCAGATGGAGAAGTGCTTGCAGTAGCAATAAATAGTTTGCTAGAAGCAGGACTTTCTGATTTTAGAATTATAGTAGGAAATGTAGCATTTTTTAAGGGAATATTAGAAGAAACAGGATTGTCAGAAGAAATTTGTAAAGAGTTGCAAATGCGTATTGCTTATAGAGATTATGTTTGTGCAGAAAAAATTGTAACAGAGCATGATATGCCAGAAAATATCAGACAGCTTTTTATAGAACTGCCCAAACTGGTGGGAACGTTAGAAGTGCTTGCCTATGCCAAAAGACTTACTAAAAATAGAACAGCCAAAAGAGCAATATCTCGTTTGCAGGACTTGTACCATATATTGCGTTGTTATCATATTGAGGAATATGTTACATTTGATTTAGGCATGGTAGGGCAACTAAATTATTATACAGGGATTATATTCAGAGGATATGTTGACGATAGTGGCTACAGTATATTGAGTGGAGGACGCTATGACAATTTAGTAGCACAATATGGCACAGATATGCCAGCAGTAGGTATGGCGTTAAAACTGAATGAAGTGCTTTTTGCCATACAAAAGCAATGTGTTGTGATAGAGGAGAAAAAAGTCAAAACACTTGTAGCATTTATGGAAGAAGGCAGACAAAAAGCCATTGAAATAGCTAACATTTATCGTAGAAGTGGTATGTATGTAGAGATGAGCCTTTTGGGAGATGATGTTGCCAAAAATATGGCTTATGCACAGTCAAAACAAATGAGCCATGTGCTATATTTTATGGACAGTGAAAATATGAAGGTTATCAGTCTAGCAGACGAAATGGGAGGATTTACAGCAGAAATTGCTGTATCAGAATTGATATTGCCTAATGTAGAGGAGGAATAATAATGAAATACTTGACATTTGCATTGGCAAAAGGAAGACTTGCAGAACAGACAATGGAATTGTTTGAGAAAATAGGTATGCCTTGTGAGGAAATGAAACAAAAAACAAGAAAATTGATATTTGTCAATGAAACGCTAAAATTAAAATTTTTTCTTTCTAAAGCAAGTGATGTACCTACTTATGTAGAACATGGAGCGGCAGATGTGGGAATTGTAGGAAAAGATACCATATTAGAAGAAGAAAGAAATTTATATGAAATGTTAGATTTGTATTTAGGAAAATGTTGTATGGCTGTAGCAGGAAAACCAGAAATGAAACAAAAATTAAAAACAATGAATAATATTCGTGTAGCATCAAAATATCCTCATATTGCCAAAGATTATTTTGACAAACAGCAAATTACAGTAGAAATTATAAAATTAAATGGTTCTGTGGAATTAGCACCTATTGTAGGGCTTTCTGATGTCATAGTAGATATTGTGGAAACAGGTTCTACATTAAAAGCGAATGGATTGGAAGTGCTGGAAGAAATTTGTCCTCTTTCTGCAAGAGTAATTGTAAATAGAGGCAGTATGAAAATGGAGCATAAAAGAATTATGGACATCATAGATAAAATGAGGGCAATACGATAAGGAGAGAATAAAAAGTGATAACAATATTAAAAGAGAATGACAATGAAAAATTGCAACAGATACTATCAAGAAATAATACAGAAAAAAATGAAGCACAAAAAACAGTAGATGATATACTATATCACATTAAAACAAAAGGGAATGAAGCACTTTTTGACTATACAAAACAGTTTGATGGCATAGAAATCACAGAACAAAATATCAAAGTAACACAGCAAGAATTTGAATATGCTTATGAACAAGTACCAAAAGAATTGATAAAAGTAATACAAAAGTCAGCTCAAAGAATTAGAAATTTTCATCAAAAACAAAAAATAAATAGTTGGTTAGAACCTTCTGAAAATGGAGAAATGTTAGGACAACTCATACGTCCTATTGAAAAAGTAGGTATTTATGTTCCCGGAGGAAAAGCAGCATATCCTTCCAGTGTGCTTATGAATGCAGTAACAGCTTCTGTAGCAGGAGTACCTCATATTATTATGACAACACCAGCACAAAAAGATGGTAGAGTCACACCAACAACATTGGTAGCGGCAAAAGAAGCAGGAGTAAATGAAGTATATAAAGTAGGAGGAGCACAAGCCATTGCAGCACTTGCCTATGGTACAACTTGTGTGCCAAAAGTAGATAAAATATGTGGGCCAGGTAATATTTATGTGGCATTGGCAAAAAAAAGTGTTTATGGACAAGTCAATATTGATTCTGTAGCAGGGCCTAGCGAAATACTTGTGATAGCAGATGACAGTGCAAATGCGGTTTATGTAGCAGCAGATATGCTTTCACAAGCAGAACACGACGAAATGGCAGCAGCAATGCTTTTGACAGACAGTGAAGCATTGGCAGAAGAAGTAAAAAAAGAATTGTATATACAAACAGAAAAATTAGAAAGAAAAGAAATTATACAAAAATCACTTGAAAATTATGGACTGATAATTGTTGTAAAAAATATCAAACAAGCGTGTGAATTGGCAAACCATATTGCACCAGAACATATGGAAGTTTGTACAAAAGCTCCTTTTGAATTATTGCCTGATATTAAAAATGCAGGTGCGATATTTTTGGGACAGTATACACCAGAACCTTTAGGGGATTATATGGCAGGGCCCAATCATGTATTACCCACAGGGGGTACAGCAAGATTTTTTTCTCCTCTTTCTATAGATGATTTTATTAAAAAATCAAGTATATTGTCATTTAGTAAAAAAGCATTTTTGGAATTGTCTGATGATGTTATTACATTTGCAAAAGGAGAAGGACTTACAGCACACGCAAATGCTGTTGCAGTAAGAAAGGAGAGATAATATGAGAACAGCAGTAATCAAAAGAAATACTTTTGAAACAAATATCACATTAAATATCAATATAGATGGCAAAGGAAAAAATGATATTGATACAGGAATAGGATTTTTTGACCATATGTTAACACATATTTCAAAACATGGTTTTATAGATATGGAATTGAAAGCACAAGGAGATTTACACGTGGATTGTCACCATACTGTGGAAGATGTAGGCATTGTGTTGGGAAAAGCAATATCACAGGCATTAGGGGACAAAAGCGGTATCAAAAGATATGGCAGTTTTATATTGCCTATGGAAGAAGCACTTGTGTTATGTGCATTAGATATTTCTGGTAGACCTTATTTGGGATATGATGCCACATTTCAAACAGAAAAAATAGGTGCTATGGACACACAAATGATAGAAGAATTTTTTAGAGCGGTATGCCTTCACGCAGGGTTTAATTTGCATATCAAAGTGTTTGCAGGAAAAAATGACCATCACATTGCAGAGGCAATGTTTAAAGCATTTGGTAAAGCACTTGACATTGCAACAAGTTATGATGAAAGAATAGAAGGGGTACTTTCTACAAAAGGAATGTTGGAGGGATAATTATGATTGCAATTATTGATTATGGTATGGGGAATTTGAGAAGTGTTCAAAAAGCGTTTGAATATTTAGGCAATAAAGCAGTCATAACACAGCAGCCAAGTGAAATACAAAAAGCAGATAAAGTGGTATTACCAGGAGTAGGGGCTTTTAGAGATGCTATGCAGACAATAAAACAAAAAGGGATTGATAAAGTGCTTTATGATGTGGTAGAGCAAAAAAAGCCACTTCTGGGAATTTGTTTAGGTATGCAGATGTTTTTTGAAAAAAGCTATGAATATGGAGAACATAAAGGACTGGGAATATTGCAGGGAGAAATTGTAAAATTGCCAGAGAATGTAAAAATTCCTCATATGGGTTGGAACTCTCTAAATATCAAAAAGAAAAGTCCTTTGTTTGAAGGACTTTCAGAGGAGCCATATGTTTATTTTGTACATTCTTATCATTTGAATACAGAAGCAGATATTGTGAGTGCAACAACATATTATGGCAAAGAAATACAAGTAGCAGCACAAAAAGAAAATGTGTTTGCATTGCAGTTTCACCCTGAAAAAAGCGGTGATGTAGGTTTAAATATATTACAAAATTTTGGGAGGTTATAATAAATGCAAATTTATGCAGCAATAGATATAAAAGATGGCAAATGTGTCAGATTAAAACAAGGAAAATTTGATGATGTAACAGTATATGAACAAAACCCCGTAAAAGCAGCACAAAATTGGATACAAAAAGGAGCAAGTTATTTGCACATAGTAGACTTAGACGGTGCAAAACAAGGTACATCACAAAATGAGCAAATATTAGAAGAAATTGTAAAATTAAGTGATGTACCTGTACAAACAGGGGGAGGTGTTCGTTCTCTGGAAGATATACAAAGAAAATTGTCAAAAGGCGTATCTCGTGTAATATTGGGTACAGTTGCCGTAAAACAGCCTTTGCTTGTAAAACAGGCAGTAGAAAAATTTGGAGCAGATAGTATTGCGGTAGGTATTGATGCGAAAAATGGTAATGTTGCAGTAGCAGGCTGGGAAGAAGTCAGCAATGTTTCTGCATTGGAATTATGTTTGCAAATGAAAGAATATGGTGTAAAAACAGTGATATATACAGACATTGCAAAAGATGGTATGATGTCTGGAGGAAATGTAGAGGCAACAAAAGAACTTGTTGATAAAACAGGTATGGATATTATAGCATCGGGAGGTATCTCTAGTATGCAAGATTTAGAAAATGTAAAAAATAGTAATGTGCAGGGCGTTATTGTGGGAAAAGCATTGTATCAGGGCGTGCTGGATTTGACAGAAATTGTAAAAAAATTTGAATGATGTGCTGAAAAATTAAGACAATGAAAAAGGGGAATATTGGGGGAACTTTTTTCACTTGTGAAAAGTTTTCCCAAGCTATTTCAAAAACACGCTTGAAAGTGGAAAAGTCGTGAACGCTGTTCATACTTGCAAGTTTTTTAAAAAATTTTATTATACTTTCATTTTTTTATAACAAAGCAAAATACTTTTAGGAAACGAAGTGAAACGTAGTTTCCTATATTAAAGTTCTTTCGCTTCCTTTCTTTTAAGAAAGGAAGTGGAGTTTGAGGCAAAGCCTCAATGTCTTTTTTTAAAAGAGAGGAGGAAGAAGTATGCACACAAAAAGAATTATACCCTGTTTAGATGTAAAAAACGGCAGAGTAGTAAAAGGAGTAAATTTTGTCAATTTAAAAGATGCAGGTGACCCTGTAGAAATTGCTTCTTATTACAATCAATCTATGGCAGATGAGCTGGTATTTTTAGATATTACAGCATCTTCTGATGCAAGAGATATTATGTTAGATGTTGTAAAAAGAACAGCAGAGCAGGTATTTATACCTCTTACAGTAGGGGGAGGTATTAGAACAATAGAAGATTTTAGAAAAATATTGAGTGCAGGAGCAGATAAAATTTCAGTAAATAGTGCTGCATTAAAAAGACCAGAAATGATAAAACAAGCTGCGGAAAAATTTGGAAATCAGTGTGTTGTTGTTGCCATAGATGCCAAAGCAAGACCCGAGGGCGGTTTTGATGTGTATTTGAATGGCGGAAGGGTAAATACTGGTAGAGATGCAGTAGAATGGGCACTGGAAGCAGAAGATTTGGGAGCAGGAGAAATACTTTTGACAAGTATGGACTGCGATGGTGTAAAAAATGGATATGATATTGCTTTAACAAAAGCCATTGCTTCAAAAGTCAAAATACCTGTAATTGCTTCTGGGGGAGCAGGAAAAAAACAACATTTTTATGATGTGCTTACAGAAGGGGAAGCAGATGCAGCACTTGCCGCATCACTGTTTCATTTTAGAGAATTAGAAATTAGAGAGTTAAAACAGTATTTGAATGAAAAAGGAATAGCTGTTAGGATATAGTGAAGGAGAAAAAGATGTCTTTTATAGAACAATTAAAATTTGATGAAAAGGGTTTGATACCAGTAATTACACAAGACTATCAAAATGGACAAGTGCTTATGTTGGCATATGCCAATAAAGAGGCAATGGAATTGACATTACAAAAAGGCACAGTATATTATTACAGCAGAAGCAGAAAACAACTTTGGCATAAAGGGGAAACATCTGGACATTTTCAGTATGTAAAACAAATATTGTATGACTGTGATGCAGATGCTGTTTTGATAAAAATTGAACAAATAGGAGCAGCTTGCCATACAGGAAAACGTTCTTGTTTTTATAGAAATGAAAAAGGGGAGGAAATATTGTAATGAATTATAGTGAAGTGCTTTATGAATTGTATGATATTATATTAGATAGAAAAAGCAATGCAAAAGAAGGTTCTTATACCAATTATTTGTTTGAACAAGGCATTGATAAAATATTAAAAAAAGTAGGAGAAGAAGCAACAGAAACCATTATTGCGGCAAAAAATGAAGATAAAAAAGAAGTGATATATGAGTTGTCTGATTTATTGTATCATATTTCTGTATTGCTTGCAGAAAAAGAAATCACATGGCAAGAAGTATTTGAAGAACTGCAAAAAAGAGAATTAAAACAAGGAAATTTAAAACAATTTCATACTAGAACAGAAATTTGAGTTGTACAACAAAAATTTTTTTTAATAAAAAGCAAGGAGCTTGGGGACTGCAAGTCCCCACTTTAATCCGCAAGGAGAGCTTTGCCCACCTGAGGAAAACAGCGAGTTTCAAGGCTGTTAAGCCGATGGAATGAGCTGTTTATTCTTCTGTTTTAATAAGTCGAAAACAGGTTTTCGACTTAACGTGTCGATTTTTTCGACACGTTTGAGCTTGTACGACAAAAATTTTTTTTGTTAGACAGGCAATATTTTACAAAATGCCTCATAGTATAGAGATGTAACAACAAACATTTCTTAAATTTAAGGAGGTATTATAGTATGAATGGATTTGGTTGTGGTTGTGGAGAAAATTGGATTTGGATATTGTTGCTTTTGTGCTGCTGCGGTAATGGCAATAATGGCGGTTTCGGAGATAATTCTTGGCTGTGGATAATACTGCTTTTATGCTGCTGTGGCAATAATAACAATCAGTTGGGAAATAACTGCGGCTGCTAATATTGAAAATGAGGGAAGTCGTGTACATTTTCCATATGCTTTAAAAAGCAAAAAGGCATTGCAGATTGTTCTGCAATGCCTTTAGCGTGTCGATAAAATCGACACGCTAAGTCGAAAACAGGTTTTCGACTTGTTTAAACAGAAGTATAAACAGCTTGTTCCATCGGCTTAACAGCCTTGAAACTCGCTGTTTTCCTCAGGTGGGCAAAGCCCCCCTTGCGGATTAAAATGGGGAGTTGCACTCCCCAAACCCCTTGCTTTTTACAGCAAAATGAAGTTTTTTGACAGATTAAGGCATTGCAGATTGTTCTGCAATGCCTTTTTTATTAGCAATATTAAAAAATAACAATATTGTGGAAGCCTTTTTTGCCTTTTTGAACTAAAACTTCATTATTTGTAAAATCAGCAATGGTTACTTTATGTTCTATAGAAGTGATTTTTTTGTCAGCTACTTTAATACCACCTTGTTGTACCAGTCTACGTGCTTCAGAACGAGAGGGTACAATGCCAGCAGTTGTCAAAAGTGTAATAATGTCAATGCCGTCAACAAATTCTGCTGTAGACATTTCTGTAGTAGGAACAGAACCGCCTGCTGCACCTTTTTCAAATAAAGATTTTGCAGCTTGCTGTGCTTTTGTAGCTTCTTGCTCATTGTGTACAATTTTGGTCAATTCAAATGCAAGCACTTCTTTTGCTTTGTTGATTTCGCTGCCTTCTAAAGCAGAAAGACGATTTACTTCTTCCATAGGCAAAAATGTCAAAAGACTAAGACATTTTTTTACATCTTTGTCATCAACATTTCTCCAGTATTGATAAAATTCATAAGGAGATGTTTTAGAAGCATCTAACCAAACAGCACCATTTTCTGTTTTGCCCATTTTTTTGCCTTCACTGTTTGTCAAAAGTGAGAATGTCATACCATAAGCTGGTTTACTTTCTTTTCTTCTGATTAAATCCACACCAGCAATAATATTTGACCATTGGTCATTGCCGCCTAACTGCATAACACAGTTGTAACGTTTGTTTAATTCTAAAAAGTCATATGCCTGCATAATCATATAATTAAATTCTAAAAAAGAAAGTCCTTTTTCCATTCTTGTTTTGAAACATTCCGCAGTAAGCATTTTGTTTACAGAAAAGCTGACACCGATTTCTCTTAAAAATTCAATATAGTTGAGATTTCTTAACCAGTCTGCATTGTTTACAATAATTGCTTTGTCATCATTAAAATCTATAAAATGAGAAAGTTGTTTTTTGAAACAATCTACATTGTGGTCAATTTCATCTGTTGTCATCATACGACGCATATCTGTTTTACCAGTTGGGTCGCCTATCATACCAGTGCCTCCGCCCATAAGACAGATAGGTCTATGACCGCATCTTTGCATATGTGCCATAGCCATAACCGTTAAAAAGTGACCTACATGAAGGCTGTCGGCTGTAGGGTCAAAACCAATATAAAATGTCACAGGCTCGTCTTTAGAAAACAGTTCTCTGATTTCGTCTTCATGTGTCATTTGTTCAATAAATCCTCTTTCTTTTAGTACATCATAAGCGTTTCTTTTTTCCATAATTGATAAACTCCTTTTTATAAATATTGTTTTTGGGGAAGTAACAAAAAAAGGCTTCTTCGTCCAAAAGGACGAGGAAACCCGTGGTACCACCTTAATTCGTATTAAAAAATACCTTATTGCCGCAATAACGAGCGGCGACCGTTCTGCCTTTGTAACGTGTACTCTTGCAGAAAGCTCATGAGTCGTAATTTACAAATACTGTTCTGTAGTTTTTTCAGCAAACAAACTACTCTCTGCTATTGTAACCAGCTTTGCCCATATCTCAATCATCGCATTACTCTATTTTTTAAAAATGGTATCATACCAAAAGAGTAAAGTCAAGTAAAATATTAAGAGTAGATAAATAAGCATTTTTATTAAAAAAGAAATTTTACTATAGTATAAAAAATTAGAAAATTTTTAAAAGAAATGGTATAAAAAAATTAAGAAAGATATTTTATAATAGTGCTGTTTAAAATAATGGTACTGTTTTTTAAAGAAGGGAGATTATATTTTATGAGAAAAATTTTGTTGTTGTTGACAGCATTTGTTGTAGCGTTGGGTATGGTAGCTTGCGGAAAAAGCGAACAAGCAGAAAGTGAACAAAATAGCAGTACACCAGAAGCAACAGTAGCAGCTTTGTTGGACGCAGTAAAAGAAGGAGACCAAACAAAAGTAAATCAATATGTGTCACAATATGATAGCATGTATTCAGAAGACAGTGAAACAGATATTACACAAGTAAAAGTAATGTTTGAAAATGTTACATATCATATACAGTCGGTAGATGTGATAGATACAGAAGGTACAGCTGTTGTAACAGTAGATGTTACAAATATAGATATGAATATCGTAATGCAAGAATATATGAAAAAGGCCTTAGAAGCATCTGAAAATAGTACAGATATGACAGAAGAAGAAGCTATGACACTTTTAAAAGATAGCATTGCAGAAAATAAAGAAAATACCATTACAAAAACAGTAAATTTAGAAGTAAAAAGAGCAGAAGACGGAGAATGGAAAGTAAAAACAACAGACGAATTAAATACGATATTAACGGGTGGTTTGTCAGAAGAAACATTTCAATAAATTTAGTATATTAAAAAATTTTTAAAGAAAATAGTATAGCAATATTATAAAAAGTGTTTTATAATAATATGGTATGTTTAAAACAAGTTTTTGACGAATAGTAGTATTGTATCATAATAGTATGAATAAGGAAGGGAGTTTTTAAATTATGAGAAAAATTTTGTTGTTGTTAACATCAATAATGATGGCATTGGGTATGGCAGCTTGTAGTGGCGGCGGAGGAGGAGAAGATGTACAAGATACAAATACTCCAGAAGCAGCAGTAGCAGGTTATTTGGACGCATTCAAAGCAGTTGACCAAGCAAAAATAAATGAATACATCACAGAAGATGATATAATGTATTCAGAAGATACAGAAGATGTTTCAGAAGCAAAAGTTGTATTTGAAAATATTACATATGAAGTAAAATCTGTAAATACAGATACAGAAGGTGTAGCTATTGTAACAACAGATATTACAACTGTAGATATGACAGCAGTAATGCAAAGTATGATGGCAGCAGCAATGACAGAAAGCGGAGATATTGAAGCAATGGACGAAGAAAAATCTATGGAAATGCTCAAACAAGCCATTGAAGAAAATAAAGACAACACAATTACAAAAACTGTAGACATAGAAGTAACAAAAGTAGATGACCAATGGAAAGTAAAATCAACAGACGAATTACTTACTGTTTTGTCAGGTGGTATTGCACCAACTTTTTAATGATGATGTTGTAAATGAGTAGTCTAAAACAGTTTTAAACAGTGATAATGAGTACAAATAAAAAGCAGTATAAAAAGAGAAGTCAAATTTGACTTCTCTTTTGTATTTTATAAAAGTGTTACAGCATTTTTGCAAATTGTTACAATAACGTCAACTGCTTTTTCCATAGAAGAAACAGCAATGTATTCATAAGGGCCGTGAAAATTGTGACCGCCTGTAAATAAATTAGGACAAGGAAGCCCTTTAAAAGAAAGCCTTGCACCATCTGTACCACCACGTATAGGCTGTATAATAGGTGTAATGCCACATTGTTCCATAGAAGATTTTGCAAGTTGTATAATGTGAGGCTTGTCTTGTATTTGTTCTATCATATTTTGATATTCGTCATATATTGTTAAATAAATTCTGTCACAATATTTTTCGTTTTTTTCAGCAATCATATTTTCAATAAATTCTTTTCTTTTTTGAAAAGATTGTTTGTCAAAATCTCTTATAATGTAAGAAAGTGTAGCAGAGCCTACATTACTATTGCAATAACATAAATGATAAAAACCTTCATAGCCTTCTGTGTGAGAAGGTGTTTGCTCCGCAGGGAAAGAAGATATAATTTCTGCTGCAATGAGAGCCGCATTTATCATAGTATTTTTGGCTGTTCCCGTGTGAACGCTTTTGCCTTGTATAGTAATGTTGGCACGAGCCGCATTAAAATTTTCATATTCTAATTCTCCAACTGCACCACCATCTATTGTATAAGCAAAATCTGCACCAAAAGCAGAAACATTAAAAAGGTCAGCACCTCTGCCAATTTCTTCGTCAGGTGTAAAACAAATGGCAATATTGCCATGCTCTATTTCTGTATGCTCTTTTAGATATTGCATAGCAGTTAATATTTCGGCAATACCTGCTTTGTCATCTGCCCCCAACAATGTTATACCATCTGAAGTAATAATTGTTTGTCCTTTATATTGCAATAAAGAAGGAAATTCTGAAGGAGAAAGTGTTGTATTTGCTTTTAAAACAATGTTTTTTCCATCATAATTTTCAGTAATTTGAGGGCAAACGTGTTCCCCTGAAGCATCAGGGCTTGTATCCATATGGGCAATAAAGCCTATTGTTGGAATTTGTTTTTGTGTATTAGAAGGTAAAAAAGCAGTAACATAGCTGTTTTCATCTACAGAAATGTTGCTTAAACCAATTTGTTTACATTCTTCTGCTAGAAAAGAAGCAAAAACAGACTGCTGCGGTGTGCTAGGACAAGTTTTTACAGCTTCGTCTGAAGTAGTATGATATGTTACATATTCTAAAAATCTATCTGTAACAGTTTTCAAAAAACCATCTCCTTGTGTTTATATTTTTAAAATAATGCTATTTTAACACGATATTTCATTTTTAACCAGAACAAAATAGAAAAAAATGTTCTGTTATTCATTTTTTTGTTAAATATAACAGAATATGGGAGTATCATAGCAAAAATAATATTTTATAAAAAAATGTATAAAAAACACTTGACAGGGAAATAAAAATAAAGTATAGTAATTGAGCTGTTAACATTTTGTTGCGATAGAATTTGGAAAAAGAAGAAAAAATAGTAAAAAAAGTGTTGACAAATGATAAAAAATAATGTAAGATGTAGAAGTTAACTGCTGAAAAGTAGTAAACTAAAAAGTATGGAGAGGTGTCCGAGTGGTTTAAGGAGCTGGTCTTGAAAACCAGTGACTCCGCAAGGGGCCGTGGGTTCGAATCCCACCCTCTCCGCCATATCAATTTTGTTGAGAGCATTTGGAGAAGTACCCAAGTGGTTGAAGGGGCTCGCCTGGAAAGCGGGTAGGTCGTTAGTAGCGGTGCGTGGGTTCAAATCCCACCTTCTCCGTTTTTTAAAAAAATAAAAATTTTTAAAAAAGTTGTTGACAAATGATAAAAAAAGAGTATAATAAATACTCGTGACTGTGAAAAAATAGTCGAAAAAAAGCACTAAAAAATATTTAAAAAAAATAAAAAAAGTGCTTGACAACATAAAAAAGTGATGATATTATATATCACGTCGATTTCGAAAGAAGTCGAAAAATTGGTCCTTGAAAACTGAACAGTTAAGAAATAA
>CAJUJJ010000011.1 GCA_910586765.1 uncultured Clostridia bacterium | reverse complement strand
CTCTTCCGATCTATATTTGAATGAAAATGGTAAATCAGAAATAGATATAAAATCAGCATTAGATATTATTGGAGTAAATGCTATAATAGGAACATAATTGAAAAAATACAAAAGAGCCAATGATGAAATACATTAAAATTTACTTCTATTAATTTTTTTCACAATAGTAGAAATAAATGTGAATGAAACTACTTTTTGATGGATATGCTATTCTAAAATAAAAAAATAGAATGGTAATTTTGTAAAATAATAAAAAAAATGTAAAAATTTCTGCTAAAACAGTTGACAAATTTAATTTTTTATTGTACATATAATTCATAGCAATAAATATACCATCTGTAAGTACGATGGTTATGAAATTGTTTGCATTACATTTATAATATTTTTTAAGAAAGGAGGAAAGGTATAATGGGAGAGACTGTAAAAATTACAGAAGCACAATTAAAGGTTTTAAACGTTTTATGGAAAGCGGAAAAACCAATTTGCATTTCGGAAATGATAACAGAATTAAAAAAGCAAGACATTCAATGGGCATATCGTACTGTTTCAACATTTGTAGGGCAATTAGAACAAAAAGGAGCAGTTGCAGGCATTAAAGACCAAATGACATTTTATTATTATCCGCTTATTGAAGAAAAAGATTTTAGAAAAGGCGAAGCAAAAAATCTGATAAAAAAGCATTTCGGAGGGTCATTAAAAGGATTTTTAGCTGCTTTTACAGGCGATGAAGATTTGACACAACAAGAAATAAAGGATATGAAAGAGTGGGTTGATAAACTTTGATTTCTATGTGTTTTATTGCAGTATTGCAACTTTCTGTTGCTGGAGGAGTAGCAGGCATATTGTTTTTATATATAGAAAGATGGCTGTATGGAAGAATACCATCAAAATATATTATATGGCTAAATGTTGCAGTATTATTGATGTTTGTAATACCATTTTTTTCTATACTCATGACAAAAGATGATAGTTATAAATCATTTTTGGACAATACACTTATGGTTGTGACAGGAAAAAATGAAATGCAGAATAAGTTTTATGACATTATTCGTCAAACAAATATTTCAAATCAAATTGTCAATGTTTGGCTAATAGGTATGATACTATATTTTGCTTATGAAATGTTATATTATATCTATACTATAAAAACAATGAAAAGAGGAATTTCTCTTTCAGAAACAATTTGGCAAAGAGTATTAAATGAAGTACAAAAAGAGTTAAATATTAATAAAAAAATTAGCTTATATGGAAAAATAAGCATTGCTCAGCCATGTACTATAGGTATATTAAAGCACTATATTTTAATTCCCTCATTGCTTGTTAATCAATTAAACGAAACAGAAATGAAGGCAATATTAAGACATGAATGTATGCACATGAAAAGAAATGATGTACCTTTGAAGGCAGCTATGCAAGTATTAAGCTGTTTGAATTGGTTTAATCCTTTATTTTCTATACTGAGAAACTCATTATATGACTGGATAGAAGTGGGTTGTGATGAAGAATTAACAGAAAAATTTACAAAAGAAGAAAAGAAAACATATATTAAAGTGTTGTTAAAATTGATGGAAGAAAAGCAAAAAATGAAAGGCTTTAAATTTGCGGCAGGATTTGGAGAAAGAAAAAATACATTAAATAGGAGAATTAAATATATTATGTATAATAATAATAAAAGAAATAATTTGGGGAAAGTAGTAGTAACAGCATTTTTATTATTCACAGTGCCAGTAAGTAGTGTCGCTGCAAAAGATGCTGATATTATGCTAAACGGTGCTTTTTCAGAAAATGTTGAAATGGTTGATGTAAATAATTTTGAAGTAAGTGGAGATGAAGGTATAACAATAACAAAAGTAATTGAAGAAAGTTACTACATAAGTGATATAAGCGATATAAAAGATACTACAATAATATTGCAAAAAGGAGAAGAAACAGCAGAGCCAAGACATATGCATAAGAAAGTAAAAACTACAATAAAAGAACATCTAATATATAGTGATGGTTCTTGTAAAATGATTATTCATGATGCAGAATATTGTGCTGGTTGTGATACTTATTGGAAGGGAGACGTTATTGATTACTTCGAATATAAAAAATGCCCTCATTAAATTTAGTAATGATGAATATGTTATGATTTAGTGTTTATTATTGCCATTTTAAATAATATTTTTATGTATTATTTCAGTTTAAAAAGCAGAAACAAGTAAAAATAGCTTGTTTCTGCTTTTTTATCAAAAGAGCGTATAAATAGAAAATGGCTAAATGGATATTTTATTTAAAATTTTCCTCCACCACCGCCATGTGTTTTACCAGAGTGAGAGGTATGTGTACTTGAGCCACCTGTATGATTGTTTGACGGATTATTTTCAGGTTTTTTTCTACGGTCAATGTGATTATATAAAAATAAGTCACTTTGTTTTGTCAGCTGCATACTACCTCTTTTTACATAGATGTCTGCTTGCGATTGAGAATGTATTGTTTTGAGTTTGCCTTTCATCATTGCTGTTGCAATAAGAGAAACAATAAATCCAATACCGAATGAAATCAAAAAATTGCCCAAAAACCAAAATGGTTCTTTTGGTAAGTTATTGACATCATATGGTTTACCTGTATTTGCTTGTGTAATAAAATCGTCACACAATTCTGCAAATGTTGTAAATGCTGCTGCATATTCTCCTTCGCTCAAGTCATATAAAAATTTTTCAGACATATATTCTCTACCTGCATCTGTAATTGCTATTATTCCATAACCTGTTGTAGATATGTACCAATCTCTTTCTTCCATACTAATGAGAAAAAGTATACCATCATTTTCGTCACCAAAGCCATAACCATTATTGTCATAAAAGTTGTCAGCATATTCCATAGGAGATGCTCCTTCTAGTGAATTGGTTGTAACAATTACAATATCTGTTTGTTGTCTTTCACTGATTTCATCTAGTTTATACAGTAACTCTTTTTGCTCACTATTTGAAAGTAAGCCTGCTTTGTCTACAAGTCTTGGCATATTGCTTGATGCAAATACAGTATATAGAGAAGTAACAGAAATGATAAAAATAATAAAAATAACATAAAAAAAACGTATTCCAAATGTGCTATGTAAACTCTTTTTCATAGTTTGCCTCCTTCTACAATAGCCAAATGATATAGGACAAGGCATATAATATGATACCTATTATAGCCGTTAAACCTAACAGCCATTTTTTATATGCGGCAGTATCCAGAGGTAAATCCCCTACCATTTTACCATTTTGACCATTCATAGCAAAAAGATAATTCTGACCATTCCATTTTGTATTTAAAATCCATACAGGAAAAAGAGCATATTTTACTGCACTATTTCGTAACTGTATGCTACCTGTTTCTTTTACAACTGATGTATAACCATTTACTGTTGTATCAAAGGCCTTTTCAGCACTTTTTTTAATTCTTTCATTTGCACGTTTTATACTTTGTTCACTATCTACATCATAATTATTTGCCATATATCCTGCTAAATATGCAGTCTGAAAATCTACCGCCTGTGAAAAATCGAAAGGCTCAAGAGATTCCATTAAATCATCTGGCATTTTAATAGAGCCATCAACGGGAACTCTTTCAAATCCTATACTTCCATTTCTGCATACAGAAAAGAAACTTGTTTCTGTATAGTGATATTTGCTGTCACTCCACGCTCGAATTTTTGTCGCTTTATATCTCATATTTACATCAGCGTCAGCATCGAACAACCAGAAAGGAACATAAATGCCCTGTACTTCTTTTATGTGGTTTTGGTCTTTAAATACTTTTGGAAGTAAACGCTTTCCTTCATAATACTTTTTTAAAGCAGCTTCTGCCGCTTTTTTATCTAGTTTAAATGGAATAATGTAATCTGGCTTTTTTACACTTGATAATTGCCCCAGCATAACAACAGCATTTCCGCAAAATGGACAAGATGTTGCTACTGTATTTTTATCACAGGTAATTTCGCCACCACAGGATTTACAAACATAGTAATGCAAATTATCTGTTTCATATTCCTGCCACTCTTTTTCAGAAGTTTCCCATTTCATATTATCTGTTTGTTCATTTTTCAATTCATTTTCATAGTTTGTCAATGTTTCTATATCAAACTCTGTATCACAATAAGGACACTTCATTTTTTGTAATGTGCTGTCAAAAGCAATAGCACCACCACAGCATGGACATTTATATTCTTGTATTTCTGCCATATAAATCTTCCTTTCAGTCCATAACATATTTAAAATGCCGCTTTATTATGATATAAAGCGACATTTCATATTTATACCATTAATATTTATTTTACATCGTTGTCATCAAAAATATCCCCACATTCTGGGCAGAATTTTGGTGGGTGTGTTGGGTCTTCTGGTTCCCAGCCACATTTATCACATTTGTAAAGTAATGTACCATTTGGTCTTTTTGTGCCGCAGTTAGAGCAGAATTTTCCTTTGTTTACTGCACCACATTGACAAGTCCATGTATTATTTACTGGTTTTGCAGCACCACAATTTGAACAGAATTTTCCAGTTGCCACTGTACCACAAGAACATTTCCAGCTTTCTGATTGTTTTGTTTGTTGTATTGGCTGGCTTGTTTGTTGTTGCTGTCCCATAGCAAATAAGTTTTGTGCATTTATACCGCCGCCTGTGTTCATCGCCATGCCCATTCCTACAAAACCATTCATAGCACCTGCTGCGTTAGAAGCTGCTGCCTTCATAGCATCTGCCTGTGCACCGACTAAAGTTGCACCAGCCATATTTGGATTTTGTAAAACTGCTGTACGTTGAAGCTGTTGAATAATTTTGGTATCTTCTTCAGGCAGAGTAACAGAGCCAAGTGCTATACTAATTACTTTTAATCCACGCAACTGTCCCCACTTTGCAGAAAGAGCCACATTCATAGCATTTTCTAATTCTGTGGTATGAGCAACAATTTGATTTGGACGCAATTCTAAATCAGAAAGCCTACCAAATGCGGGCTGTAATGCACTAATAAATTCTGTTTTTAATTGACTATCTAATTCGCTGCGTGTAAAGTCTTGTTCTACATTTCCACAAACATTTGTATAAAACAACAATGGGTCAACAATTTTATAAGAATATACCCCTGAACAGCGAATGGAAACATCTACATCAAGACCAATTTTATAATCTACTACACGAAAAGGAATAGGATTTGGTGTACCAAATTTATTATCAATTAATTCCTTTGTATTAAAATAGTATATACGCTGGTCTTTTCCAGTATCACCACCATATGTAAAACGCTTGCCTATTGTTTGAAAAGTTTCTTTTATACCCTTACCAAGCCCTCCAGTGAAAATACTTGGCTCGGAAGAAGTGTCATATTGAAATTCACCAGCTTCTGCACATACTTCTACTACTTTCCCTTGTTCTACAATTATCATACATTGACCATCTGCTACTGCAATTACACTGCCATTTGAAATAATGTTATCATTTCCTTTTTTGTTAGAGGAATGAGAATTGATACGTTTTTTTCCTTTTGTAACAAGAACATCTTTGTCCATTGCGTCACAATAAAAAAATTCTTTCCATTGGTCTGCTAATGTTCCTCTTAATGCACCCATTCCTGCTTTGATAAGTCCCATAATGAAAACTCCTTTCTGATTGTAAGTTATATTTATAATTTTTCTGCTATTTATCTGATTTTTTGTATAGTATAACGGACTTTTGTCTCCTTTTCAACCTTTTGCTCTAAATTGTTCTATTTTATAATATCTCTTGTTACAAATCATTTATAAATAACTGAAACAACAAATTATTTATGTTATAATATTAACATGAGGATAAAAAATGATATTGAAATGAGAACAAAAAATGATTTGGAAGCCTTTTATATTAGTTATCATAACTACACTAATAAGTTTTTTAATATGCTATTGTATTATTTTTCAATTTGATAATATTACTTACAAAGACGTTATTATGCTTTCTATTTCTGTTATAGTATCTGTTACCATGTTTATAGTAGTAAATATTGAAAATAAAATGAAATAGTCATTTTAATGTAAATAAAAAAATGATAATAGTGTTATTTGCCTTGAAAAATAACAAAGAATTGATGTAACATTGAATTATAAAAACGATGGTATTATAATAAATATAAAAATGATGAAATATTAGGGGTGTAAAAAATGGCAGTTACATTACAACAAATAGCAGATTTAGCTGGAGTTTCGAGAGGAACTGTAGATAGGGCATTAAATAATAGAGGACATATAAAATTAGAAGTAGAAGAAAAAATTAAGCGTATAGCAAAGGAATTGGGCTATCAGCCAAGTTTTGCAGGCAGAGCACTTGCTATGGCAAAAAAAAATTTGAAAATAGGGGTGATACTACAATCAGCAAATACGCCATTTATGAAGGCAGTTTTAAAGGGATTAGAAACAGCAAAAAAAGAAGTGGAAAGTTTTGGAGCAAGTGTTGATATTAAAACAATAGATGGTATCAATGCAGGAGAAGTAGTTAATATTATGGAAAAAATGAAAGAAAATAATGTGAGTGGTATTGCTCTTTCTCCTTCAGAAGATAGATATTTAATGCAAACAGTAAATCGATTTTCAGAGGAATATCATATCCCTGTTTTAACATTCAATTCTGATTTAGAAGATACTTCTCGTATTTGTTTTATAGGACAAAATACAAAAAAAAGTGGTCAGACGGCTGCTGGACTTATGGGAGAAATATTAAATGGAAAAGGGAAAATAATGATTATTTCTGGCTATGAAGAAAATCTTTCGTTAAAAAATAGAACAAATAGCTTTGTAAAAGAAGTAGAATTATCTTATCCAGAAATAGATATTGTTGGAGTACGATATGGATATGATGATAATTGGGTGGCAGAAAAAATTGCAGAAGAAGCTTTAAAAGAATACACAGATATAAAAGGATTTTATATAACAGGTTCTGGTGTAGTAGGAGTATGTAAGGCAATTAAAAATGCAAAAAAGGATAAAGAAATAAAAGTAATTGCAAATGATTTTATAGAAGAAAATATTCAGTGGCTTTTAGATGGAACAATCAATTTTTTAATTGGACAAGATGCGTATACACAAGGCTATGAATCAGTTATGCTATTGTTTCGTAAATTTTTTTATGATGAGGAACCAAAAAATAAATTTCAATATACAGAAATATTTATTAAAACAAAATATAATATATAATTGTGCACAGGAATACAAAAAATTTTATTAAATAACCAAAAAAAGATTTGTTGCTTTAAATAATAATTATAGCAACATATTTTTTTGCCAAAAATCAAAAAAGTATATCAAAATAAAGAAAAGTTATTTATAAGAAAGTAATGAAATACTAAATTATGTTCACGAGTACATAAAATATATGTTTTATATCTCATATAAAGTATATAAAAATTGTATGTCCAAATAAAATGAAATACTTAAAATATGCTGATTTTTAAATAAATTTGGTAAATATTAATAATATTATAAACAATATATTGTGAAAAAGAGGTGTTGCGTTCACGTGCACAAAATGATATGATAAGTACATCAAAACAAAGAAATAAAACATCATAAACAATTAAAAGGAGGAATTTGTTATGTTAAATGTAGGTGTAATCGGTTGTGGTGGTATGGGTAAAGACCATATTAAAAGATTAACAAATAAAATTCAAGGTGCACAAGTTGTAGCGGTATCTGATGTATTTGAAGAAAGTGCAAAGCAAGCAGCAGCGATATGTGGAGCAAAAGTATATACAGATGCAAATGCTTTAATCAATGATAGTAATGTAGACGCAGTATTTATTGTATCACCAGGATTTGCTCATGTTAATTCTCTTTTAGAAGCAATTAAAGCAGGTAAAAGAATATTCTGTGAAAAACCTCTTTGTACAACAGCAGAAGATTGTTTAAAAGTAGTAGAAGCAGAAGTAAAATCAGGAAAACATCTCATTCAATTAGGATTTATGAGAAGATATGACAAGGGCTATATGCAAGTAAAACAAGCTTTAGCATCTGGGGAATATGGTGAGCCTTTAATGTTGCATTGTACACATAGAAATCCAGAGGTTGGAACAAACTATAATACTCCTATGGCCGTGCACGATACCGCAATTCATGAAATAGATGTATTGCATTGGTTGGTAGATGATGAATATGAATCTGCACAGGTAATATTGCCAAGAGTAACAAAATATTCTCATTCAGAATTAAAAGACCCTCAAATTATGCTTCTCCGCACTAAAAAAGGTGTTTGTATTGATGTAGAAGTATTTGTAAATTGCAAATTTGGATATGATATTAACTGTGAAGTTGTTTGTGAAGATGGTGCAATTAAAATGCCATCACCAATTTATCCAAGTATTCGTAAAAATGCAGCAGTTGCTACTACAATAGATACAGATTGTTTTGTAAGATTTAAAGATGCTTATGATGCAGAAGTGCAGGCGTGGGTAGACGATGCAGCACAGGGTGTTATCAATGGACCTAATGCGTGGGACGGCTATTTAGCAGCAATTACAGCAGATGCTTTAGTAAAAGCACAGCAAACAGGCGAAATAGAAACAATTACAGCAGCAGTTGAAAAACCAGAATTTTATAAATAATAAGGAGGCAATATTATATGAAAATAGGATTTAATGAAGCAACAGCATTGGAATGTAAAGGACAGTCTTTAATGGCAGACATTGAAATGTGTGAAAAATATGGTTTTGATTACATAGAAATTCGTTTTGACTGTATCAGAGAATATTTAAAAACAAATACATTACAAGATTTATCAAATTGGTTTCAAAACCATCATTTAAAACCATGGGCATATAATACTTTAATATTCTTTAATCAAAGAGATGAAGCTGGAGAAAAAGAAATTGATGATGAAGTAGACTTTATTATGGAAGTTTCCAAAGCAATAGGAATGAAAATGTTGATTACAGTACCTTCTTTTGATGTAAAAGATAAATCTGTAAGCGAAATAAAAGAAGAAGCCGTAAAAAGATTGCGTTATCTTTCTGATAAAGTAGGAAATGATATGAAAATATCACTTGAATTTTGTGGTGCACCAAATTGTTCTATTAACCAATTTGGTACAGCTTATGATGTTGTAAAAGCAGTTGACCGTGAAAATGTTGGTATTACAGTAGATACATTCCATTTTCATGAAATGTGCTCTAAATTAGAAGATTTAAAAGCAGCAGATGGAAACAAAATATTTGCTTATCACTTAAATGATTGTGAAGATTTGCCTTTAGGTTCTTGCGGAGATGACAAACGTTTATGGCCTGAAGAAGGTGTTGTTGACCATGCTGGTATTGCTTCTGCGTTAAAAGAAATTGGTTTTGATGGTGTATGTACCATTGAAGAATTCCGTCCTGAATACTATGCAATGTCTCATGAAGAAAATGTAAAAAAGGCTGCTGAAGTAACAAAAAAATTTGTACAAAAATATTTTGCATAAATTAAAATAACAGCTGCCTTACCTTTTGAGGCAGCCGTATTAATTTAAAAAAATGATTGGAGGGGAAATGTATGGTACAAGGAGGTATTCCAGAGTTATTAAACTTTAAACAAAAAGGCAAAGATATGAACGAGTTCATAAAAGTACCATTGTCAGAAAAACTGTCATACTGTTTTGGTGACCCTGCATTGACATTGATGTATACTATGACAACAACATTATTGATATACTTTTATACTAATGTTGTAGGTATTTCGTCAGGCTCTGTTGGTATGATAATGCTTTTGTCCAGAGTATTTGATGGTTTTTCAGATGTACTTATGGGGACAATTATTGACCGTACTCATTCAAAATATGGAAAAGCTAGAATATGGATATTAAGACTTGCTATTCCTTACGCTTTGGCTGCAATATTATTGTTTACTATGCCAAATGTTGGAGATATGGGAAAAGTAATATATGCTTTTGTAACATATAACATTATGAATACTGTAGTATATACAGCAATTAGCCAACCATTTCATGCACTAGGTTCTTTGATGAGTCGCGACAGAAAAGAAAGAGATACGATTTGTAACATTCGTATGGTATTATCTATTACAGCTAGTATGATAATTACAGCATTTACATTACCTATCATAAATAAAGTTGCTATATTAATAAACAATACGCAAGCAGCGTGGATTATTGTAACCGCAGTATATGCAACTGTTTCTGTATTTGTATTAGTAAATACATATTGTACTTGTACAGAGAGAGTAAAGGCTGCAGCACAAGAACAAAAATCAGATATTCCATTTTTAACGGCTTTTAAAGCTACTATAACAAATAGATATTTTTTAATTGCTTTAGGACTTATGATATTTTATACTGCTTATCAAATTATCATAGGTACTGATTTAACTTATTACTGTCAATATGTTTTAAATGATGTCAATTTAGTAATGCCTTTGTCCGCAGCAGAAAAAATTGCAACCATTATTGGTATTGCAATGTTACCTAAAATACTTCCCAAATATGGAAAGAGAAATTTAATTTGTGCAGGCTGCTTGTTAGGTATTGCTGGACAACTTGTATTTCTTCTCAATATTACAAGTGTACCTTTAGGAATTATTACTTGTATTATGAGAGGATTTGGTATTGCACCATTTTATGGCACACAATATTCTTTGCCAAGTGATGCTATAGAATATGGACATTGGAAAACAGGCGTTCGTGTAGAAGGATTGATGTTTTCTTCTATGAGTATGGGACAAAAAGCAGGTTCTGGTTTTACTTCTGCTATTATGGGTGCTATTCTTTCTATGGCAATGTTTGACGGATTAAAAGCAACCGCAGCAGAACAAACTGTTGAAGCAATTTCAGCAATAAAAGGTTTTTATTTATATGTACCTATTGCAATATGGGTAATTATGTTTTTAATAGCAGCTTGCTATAAATTGGATAAAACATATGACAAAATGATGAGAGAACTCATTGCACGAGAAGGAAAAAATTTAGAAGAAGAACAACAACAAATAAATATTGTAGAAAATAAAAGCGGAAATGAAATCAATGTTGCTATAGGTCGTTTATATGGTGCAAGCGGAAAAAAAGTAGCAGAAGGAATTTCTAAAGCATTAAACTGTCGTCTTTATGATAGACAAATTATATGTCTTATGGCTGAAAAATTTGGTATGGATTCCTACTCTATGAAAGATATTGAAAATTATTTTGACTCTTATAATGAGCAGCAAGAAATTACATTTTCACCTTATGCCTATGGAAATGCAGGTACTGCTGGAGATTTAACAGCAAGCGATATGTTTAAAGTACAAACAAAAATTATTAGAGAATTATCTGTAAAATCACCAGGCGTATTTTTAGGAAGATGTGCTAATTTTATATTAGAAAATAAACCTCATACGTATTCCTTCTTTTTGTATGCTGATGATGAATACAGAAAAAAAGAAGCAGAAGAATATTACAAAGAGGAAAGTCTAAAAGATTTAGATAAAAGAGATGAACAAAGAAATCTTTATTATCAAAAATTTACAGGAACAGAAAGAGATGACCCACAATACTACGATATGGTTATCAATGTAGGTAAAGTAGGGGTAAATAATGCTATAAATATGATATTAAATTATATTAAACAAAGAGAAATGGAGTGAAAAAACGATGTTAAATAAAAATAAAGTGAAATTGGGCATTGCTCCTATTGCGTGGACAAATGACGATATGCCAGATTTAGGAAAAGAAAATACTTTTGAACAATGTGTCAGTGAAATGGCTCTTGCAGGTTTTACAGGTTCGGAAGTAGGTGGAAAATATCCTACAGATACTGCTGTTTTAAAAAAGGCTTTGGATATGAGAAATATAAGAATATGTAATCAATGGTTTTCTTCTTTTTTAATTTCAAAGCCATATGAACAAACAGAAAAAGAGTTTATAAAAGCAATAGAATTTTTACATACTATGGGGGCGAAAGTGATAGGCGTTTCAGAGCAAAGCTATAGTATACAGGGAAAATTAGACCAGCCTGTTTGGGAAGGTAAATATATAATGAATGATGAAGAATGGAAGTTATTAACAGAAGGATTAAACAAATTAGGAAAAATTGCAAAAGACAAAGGTATGACATTAACATTTCATCACCATATGGGAACAGTAGTGCAAACAGAACAAGAAATTGATAAATTTATGGAAATGGTAAATCCAGAACTTGTATATTTATTATTTGACAGTGGACATTTATCTTTTGCAGGAATAGACCCTGTAAAAGTATTAAAAAAATATGTAAACCGTGTAAAACACGTACATTTAAAAGACATTCGCAGCAATATGGTTGAAAAATCAAAAAAAGAAAAATGGAGCTTTTTAAAAGGCGTACGTGAAGGTGTTTTCACAGTACCCGGAGATGGCGATGTAGATTTTGAACCAATATTTGATGTACTTGAAAATGCAGATTATGAAGGTTTTGTTGTGGTAGAGGCAGAACAAGACCCAGCAAAAGCAAATCCTTTTGAATATGCTTTAAAAGCAAGAAAATATATTGCAGAAAAAACTGGATTATAAAAATTTTATATTTGAATAGGAGGTTTTGGTTATGAAAATTGCATTTGATGTAGATGTTTTAGCAAAACAAATGGATATTAATAGAATGGTTCATCAAGTTGCAGATTGGGGATACAAATATATTGAGCAATCTCCTCACCCTAGAATTAATCCATTTTATAAACACCCATTGTTTTCAAAAGAATGTGAAATGGAATACAGAAAGGCGTTAAAAGAAACAGGTGTTGAAATATCTTCATTTATTGTAGTATATCGTTGGTCAGGGCCAACAGAAGAACAGAGAAAGTTTGCCGTAGCAAATTGGAAAAGAATGATACAAATTGCAGCAGATATGGGCGTGCAGGTTATTAATACAGAATTGTCTGGTGACCCTAATCAACAAGAAATTTGCAATGGTATGTGGTTTCAGTCTATGGAAGAATTACTTCCTATTATTGAAAAAGAAGGGATTAGAGTAGAAATACAATCACACCCATACGATTTTTGTGAATTAAACAATGAAACTTGTGATATGGTAAAATCTTTCCGCTCCAAAAATTTAGGATATGTTTATTCTTCTCCTCACGGATTTTTTTATGATGAAGGAAAGGGAGATGTGCGTTCTATGCTTCGTTATGCAGGCGATGAATTAACACACGTGTTATTTGCAGATACATTTAATCAAACACTAGACTGCCGTTATATATTAAATCCACCTTGGTTAAATAGCAGAGGAAAAGCAGATGTTACAGTGCATCAACATTTAGCAATGGGAGAAGGCGATGTTGATTTTGATGGTATATTCCAAACATTGAGAGAAATGGATTTTGCAAATAAACAATTAAAACCTAATGCTCCAAAAGCAGGCGGAGACAATATTGCTTGTGTATCTATGTTCGGTTTTCCAGAAAAAATGAACAAACAAGCACCAGAAGCAAGAGAAAGAATTGAAAAAGAATTGTTAAATAAATAATAAAAAAATAAAAAGTCTTACCAAATGAAATAGTATTAATTTGATAAGACTTTTTTGATATATGGAGCAGATGAAATCAACACATCTACTCTATTTATATTGAAAGCAATAGAAGAAATTTGTTTTGTATGTAGAAAAAATGATTATTTATTCTGTTGTATGTTTTCTATCCATAAAAGAAGATTCTTGAGGGCCTCTTTGGTCTTTTTTCGCAATGTAAAGACTACCTGTTGCTCTGCCACAAAGTACAGGAGGTTCACAAGCTGTTGCTGCTGTATGTGGTGTTGCAACAGCTGACAAGTCAGCATCTGTTCTATCTAATTGTGTGGCAACTTTCCAAGCCTCAAATTGACAAGTATAAGATTGATTTCCTACTTTTTCAATCCAGCCGTGATATTCCATAAAGTCACCAACATAAACAGGTGCTAAAAATTCTACTTTTTCATAGCCTAAAAATAAACTAATGTCACCATCTACATAAACCATTAATTCTGTACCAACATCACCCCATTGGTCAACAATTCTTGCACCATTTACCAAACCACCTACATAATGTGCATCTTTTGCACTCATCATCAAATGATGTACTACTTTTTTACCTATCATAGTATTTTCCTCCTTATAATGTTATTTATTACAAAAATGAAATCCCGCCTCTAACGCTTTAATATTTTGTTCTACAAGTGCAGGTTTCATTTTGATTTTTATAATTTCTTTTACATCATCAAGTGTAACAATATCTAGTGTTTTTACTACCGCACCTAATGCAGTCATATTTGCACTTTTTGCTGTAGCGACTTCTGTAGCTATTTCTGTAAAAGGTATTTTTACAACATCAATATCATTTCTTTGAGCATCTTTTGTAATCATAGATTGATTAATAATAAGTGTACCACCAGATTTTACTTTGCTTTCATAATCATTTAGACTTTTTTCGTCCATAACTAATATCGTATCTGCTTCTGATATATTCATAGAGCCCATTTCTTCAGAAATAACCACTTGACAGCTTGCTCTGCCTCCTCTTTTTTCTTGTCCATAAGCAGGAGAAAGTGTAACATAATAGCCTTTTTTTGCGGCAGCGGTACAAATCATTTTTCCCATAAGTATTGTACCTTGTCCACCTATACCAGAAAATATCAATTCCCTTTTCATTATTTTTCCCCCTCTCCTAAATCTTTGAATATTGCAAGGGGATATTGTTTTACTACAATATCATTTATGTGTTTTAAAGCATCTGTAGCTTTCATTTTCCAGCCTGTTGGACAGGGAGAAAGCACTTCCACAAAACTAAGTCCTTTTCCTTCCATTTGGTATTGAAATGCTTTTTTGATTGCTTTTTTTGTTTTTTGTATATTTGCTGGTGATGTCACAGCAACTCTTTCACTATAGTAACAGCCTTCTAATTGACCAATAATTTCAGCCATATTGATAGGATTTCCTGTATTTTCTTGTTTTCTGCCATAAGGTGTTGTTGTTGTGACTTGTTCCATAAGTGTAGTAGGTGCCATTTGACCACCTGTCATACCATAAATAGCATTATTTACAAATACTACTGTAAATTTTTCTCCTCTGATACCAGCGTGCATAATTTCTGCCATACCTTCCGAAACCATATCACCATCGCCTTGATATACAATTACCAAATCTTCAGGACAAGAGCGTTTTATGCCTGTACCCATTGCAGGAGCTCTGCCGTGCAATGCACAAATGCTATCTACTTTAAAATATTTGTCTGCATAAACAGAACAACCTATTGGCCATATTATAACCGTTTTTTCTGTCCAATTTTGTTCTTCAATAATTTCTCCTATTAGTCTATTTATAATACCATGACCGCAACCGCCACAGTATTTCATATATTCTTCTGTAAAAACTTCTGGTCTTTGATATACAATGCTCATTTGTTTTCACCTCCTATTATTGATAAATTTCACATAATTTTTGATATAATTCCACTGGAGTAGGTGTAATGCCCCCTAATTTTCCATAAAATTTTACTCTATTTTTATCATTTACTGCAATTTTTACATCATCTACCATTTGCCCAGCATTTAATTCTGTTACAAAAAATTTTGTGTTTGTTTTTTCATATTTTTCAAATGCTTTTTCAGGGAAAGGCCATAATGTAATTGGTCTAATAAGACCAACTTTCATACCATTTTGTGTAGCAATTTTTACCGTATCAATACAAACTCTAGCAAGTGAACCAAATGCAACTATAATAATATCTGCATTTTCCGTATTCATTTCTTGCCATCTTTGTTCATACTGTTTTATGTTGTAATATTTTTGCTGTAAAGCTATGTTAAAACGTTCCCACTGTTCTGGGCCATCGCCACAAGTTGTAATATCATTGTAATGACTTCTGCCATTGATGCCATCACACGCCCAGTCACTCCTTTTAAATTGATAGTTTTTTTCAGGAAGTTCTACATTCTCCATCATTTTTGCAATCGTGCCATCACTTGCCACAACAACTGGATTTCTGTATTTTTCAGCAAGTTCAAATGAAAGTGATGCGAAATCAGCATATTCCTGCACAGAATAGGGTGCTAATACGATTGTGTTATAATCGCCATGACCGCCGCCTTTTGTTAATTGATTATAATCACCTTGCGAGCCCAATATTTCGCCATCTGCTGGTCCTGGACGCATACAATCTACAATTACCGCTGGAAGTGATGCAGCAGACATATAACTCATTGCTTCACAGCCTAATGAAAATCCTGGTCCTGATGTTGCTGTCATACCTCTTTTTCCTGTTGCGGCTACCCCTGCAACCATATTAAATGCAGATACTTCTGTTTCTGCTTGTACAAATGTTAATCCTTCTGAGGGTGCTTTTTTGGCATAATATTCTGGTATTTCACTAGATGGTGTAATAGGATAGCCAAAAAAATATTTGCAACCACATCGAATGGCAGCTTCTGCAAATGCTTCATTTCCCTGCATAAATACTTTACTCATTTTGACATTCCTCCTTTATACGTCTTTTTCTACCATAATCGCACCTTCTGGACAAACTGTTGCACAAATCCCACAGGCAATACAATTCTCCATATTTTGTGCTTCTATTGCATAATACCCCATTTTGTTTAAACTTTTACTTTTTGTTAGTATTGTTTTTTTGGGACAAAATGTGATACAGTATTCGCACTCTTTGCACATCTGTTTATTTACTGTTACTCTATTCATTCTAATCCCTCCTTATTGTGTTTTATATTTTCTACAAATTCATTATAACATTGCGAAATATGCAAAAGGAAGTTCACCTTTCTCATACTAAAAATGAAAAAGTGTACTGTAAATTAACAATATTTTCATATAAAAAATTATAATTTATTATGTTGAAAACTGTTTACATTGAGTAGTATCAGCGAAAATAATATCATAATAAGTCCTATCATTTTTGGCATAGAATTTGGCTCATGAAACAATAAAATACCTAATATAGATGCTGTAAAAGGCTCTATTATTGTAATAATAGATGCTTTGCTTGCCTCTAAATATTCTAATGCTTTAACATATAATGTATGAGAAAGTCCTCCGCAGAACATTGCAAAAAGTATTAAGTTTATTAACGTTTTTGTGTTGCTATGTAAAATTTTAAAAACAATTTGAGATTTATCTGTCAGTATGAATATTAATACAAATGCAAATAGGAAATTATAAAAACTAATGCTGTAAACAGAATATTTTTCTAAAAGAGATTTGTTTGCAAGTGTGTAAATGGCATAACAAATGCCTGAAGTAATGCCTAACAATATCCCTTTTGTTGAAAAACCATCGCTTGATTTGATTTCTTGTACCAAAAAGCAACCGCTTATTACAAGTATAAGGCATATTACTTTTTTTACAGTCAACTTTTCATGAAATAAAAATACAGAACATACCATAACAATAATGGGTGCTGTATAAACAAGTACAACTGCTGCACTGATTGGAATATAATACACTGCTTTTGCATAAGTCAGACCATACATTAAATAACCTATAGAGCCACTCAGTATCAGCAACAAAAAATCTTTTATTGTATGAATTTTTTCAATTTTTTCTCCTATCATTTTTATAAAAATGTATACCAGTACAATACTGATACCTATTTTTGCAAATGTAATTTCATTTTCTGTAAAACCTGCTTTTGTTAGTATTTTAATAAAAACACCACAAGTTGCCCACATAACTGCTGCAATGATTGTAAATAAAACACCTATTTTTTTCATAAAAAGCACTCCTTATAAAAATAAGCCCTGCAAAAACAGGGCTGTACTTTGTATTTATTGTCTATTGTTGTTTATTTTTTGTTCTGCATTTGCAAGGTCTTTTTCCAAAAGTTCAAGAAGTCTTTCTCCTTCTTCCCCTACAATACTAATATATCTTTCACGTCCTATAGAACTTAATTTTTTAAATTCTTCTCTTTCTTCTTCTGTAAATTCATTGATAATAATATCGCTGTTTTGTTTGATTTTTTCTAATCTTGACTGAGAATAATCTTGTTCTACTTTTACAATATATTCTGCAAGTTCAGGTAAACAACTTTCAACAAGTTCTTTTTGCTCTTGAGGAAGATTTTCCCAAAATCGAGTGTTAGAACAAAATGTACCAACAAATAATTCGTGATTTAAGTAATTAAGATATTTTGATACTTCATAAAATTTCATTTCTTCCATAGCAAATGTCGGTTGTACAACAGAGTCAATCATATTTAGCTGAAGATTACTATAACATTCCATATAAGGTACAGATGTTGGATTTGCACCATATGCTGCATAAGAAGCAAACAGCAGAGGAGATGCCATTACTCTTACTTTCATACCTTTCATATCAGAAGGTTTTCTGATTTCTTTTTGTGAACTGATTACCTGAAATCCTTCATTAAACCAGCCAAGAGGTACAATATCCTTTTGCTGATATAACTTATTCATTTCTTCTATGGTTTCGCCTTCATTTAACATAGTGCTTGTTACTTCTGTATCATCTGAAAATACAAAATGAAGTGTAAAAAGCTGATTTTCAGGAACGATTGTTGCTACTGTTGCAGGGTTATTAATTGCAAAATCAACAACACCATATCTTAACATTTCAACAGCACCTACACTATCACCAAGCTGCCCAAGTGTATAAACATTTACTTGAATTTTGCCATTACTTTTTTCTTCAATTAGTTCTTTAAATTTCATAGCATACATATCCTGCATACTTCCAGCACTTTCTTCATGAGATAATCGCCATATAATTTTATCTGCATCTGCTGTGTTTGTTGTTTGAGAACAAGCTGAAAGCATTACAATGCACAGTATTGTTGTTAAAATGATTGTTGTTTTTTTCCTCATAATTTCTCTCCCCCTTCTAGTATATTAAATGATAGAACCACATAGCTGAGTTTGGAAATACAATAAATAATACAGAAGCCAGTACAAGTAATACAATAAATGGGGGTATTCCTTTGACTACTTTGAGATAAGGCAGTTTAAATATAGCACTTGCTGTAAATATATTGCAGCCAAAAGGAGGTGTTGCTGAACCTATAGCACATTGAACAGAAATAATCAATCCTAAATGGATAGGGTCTATCCCTGCCGCAACAGCCAAAGGATAAAATATAGGAGTAAGTATTAATATAACAACCATTTGGTCAACAAACATACAACCTATAAAATAAAATACGGTTACCACAATTAAAATTTGCATTTTTGTTGGAGCATCTCCAAGTATCAAAGCAGTAAGCATTTGTGGAATTTGTGCATAAGATATTACCCAAGAAAAGGCTTGTCCACAAGCAACTAATATAAATATAGTCGCAGTAAGAAGTCCTGTTGATTTTGCTATTGTTGGAATATCTTTTATAGTAATTGTTTTAAATACAAAAATTTCAACAATCGCTGCATATAAAACAGAAACTGCTGCTGCTTCTGTAGGAGAAAAAATACCTGTGTAAATACCACCAAGTATAATTGCAGGAAAGCCTAAAGGTAGTAATGCCTGTTTAAATGCTTCTGCTCTTTCTTTCCATGTTGCTTTTGCTTGTTTTGGAGTATGTCTTATTTTAGCAAGAAAAAAGCTATAAATTGCAAACAAAAGGAATAATACAATACCAGGCCCTATGCCTGCCATAAAAAGTTCTGCAACAGATGTACCTGTTACAACACAATACATAATCATAACAACACTTGGAGGAATTAATAAAGCAATATTTGCAGTATTGATAATCAATCCTACTGTATCATCTTCTCTATAGCCTGCTTCTATCATTTCACTTTTCATTGGTTTTCCTACTGCAACAACAGTTGCTTGTGTAGAACCTGAAATAGCACCAAAAAGTGTACAAGTTGCACCTGTAGTAATAGCAAGACCACCGCTGATATGTCTTACAAACGAACCAATAAAACGAAGAAGTCTTTTTGATGTTTGACCTACACACATAATATCTGCGGCAAAAATAAACATAGGTACTGCTAATAAAACAGAAGATGAAATTCCATTAATTAATTGCTGAGAAAGTATAATTGGATTTACATTTGGAAAATATACTAATATGACAGCCATAGAGGCTACCAACAATGACATAAACATCGGAAAACCTATAAAGAGAAGTCCAAACATGATAACTACGAGCATTAATAACATTACACATCACTACTCCCTTCTTTCGTTTCTTCCGAATGGTCAGACTGATATTCTTTAAAATCTGCTTCAAACAATATATCAATACCATTTTCTGTTTTTGCCTGTGAGCCAACATAAATTACATCTTTTGTAGTAATATTTTTTATAAATATCAGAAGATACTGCAAAGCTGTAATAATAATTCCAATAGCTAATATCATATTAATAATTACCATAGGAATTTCGAGAGCAGTAGAAATTCTGGATACTTTCAATGCGTCAAGTGCATACAGTACAAATAAATATCCAAGATATGCTGTAACAATAAAAGTAAAAAGAGAGATTACTATCATCATTACTTTTCTGATTTTGAAAGGCATATTGTCAATAATCGCATTCATATTAATATGGTTGTTAAATCTAGCAGCAGTACTAATGCCCCAAAATGTAACTGTAACTAGAAAAAATCCTCCTAATTCTTCTGCAAAACTAAGACTGTTATTCAAAATACTTCTAAAAAATACATTTGCAATTAACAATATTGCCATTGCAACTGTAATGTAACTTAATAAAAAATCTTCAATACGTAATAAAATATTGTTTAATTTTTCAATCATATTCTGCACCTCCATTTGTAGCCTGTTTTTATGCGGTTTCATTGGAATTTGTAATGATAATGCAGTTTTTTATAACAAGTATTATACTGATATTAATATCAATATAATACTTGTTATTTTTGTCAATTATTTATAATCAATTTTCTTGGATAATGGGCAAATGTTTCGCAGCCTTTTTCTGTAACGGTAAGTGCTTCACTGATGGATACGCCAAAATCATCTAAGTACATACCTGGTATACAATGGAATGTCATTCCTGGTTGAAAAACAGTTTTATCGCCTGGTCTTAAACTAGCTGTATGTTCTCCCCAATCTGGAGGAAAATTTAATCCCATAGAATAGCCTATTCTGGACTCTTTTTCCATACCATATTTAGAAAGCACTTTTCTCCAAGCTGCTTCTGCCTGTTCGCAGGTATTACCTGGTTTAATTTGTTCTAATGCTGCATTGATGCCTTCTACTGCAATGTTTGCAGTATCTATTACAATTTGTTTTGGTTTTCCTATACAGATTGTTCTTGCCATAGGAGAGTGGTATCTCATATAACAGCCTGTTAATTCTACAGCTACAACAATATTGTCATCATATTTTTTATCTGTCCATGTTAAATGAGGTGCACCAGCAGTTTCACCAGAAGGCATAAGAGGAACAATAGCAGGATAATCTCCACCAAATTCTTTTGTACCTTTTAAATGTGCACTGTAAATTTCGGCAACTACATCACATTGTCTTACACCAGCATGAAGATTGTCTACTGCTGCCTGCATAGCAATTTCGGCAAGTTTTCCAGCTTTTTTCTGAAGTGCTATTTCTGCTGGAGATTTTATAATTCTTACCCAATTTACAAGCAAATCGCCATCTACAATATTCGCATCAGGTAAATTTTGAACTAATCTGGTATATGCTCTTGCAGAAAACCAATAATTATCCATTTCTACAGCGATTGTTTTTTTGTCAAGTTTTAATTCTTTTAATACATTTGCAACATAATCCATAGGGTGCTTTGTTAAACTTTGTACGTGGTCATCACTGTATGCTCTAACATGAGCTTCATCTAGCCATGTTGTTTTTACAACACCACAAAATGCGTCCATATAACGACCTATAAAGTAAGGCATTTCTTCATTCATATCAATCAAAGCCATTTGATATACATAAAATGACCAAGCATTATGTCCTGTTAAATAACAAATATTTGCAGGGTCTGAAATTAAAAGTACATCAATTCCTTTTTCTGCCATACTCTTTTTTACTTTTTTCAATCTTTCCAAATATTCTTGTTTTTCAAATGGCATTAACATTTCTGACATTATCATCAGTCCTTTCTTTATCATCATATAGTGCTTTTTTATTTATTTTTGTGAAAGATACTGCAAAGCAGTATAAACGTGTATTTTTACACCAGTAAGTAATGTATTTTCATCAATGGTAAAATCACATCTGTGATGTGGTTTGTCACTTCCAACACTGCTGTTTCCTGTTCCAATAAACACCAATGCACCAGAAATATTATTGTGGCTAGTAAATTCTGAAAAATCTTCTCCTCCCATACAGCAATAAGGAATAACATTTTCACTTTCTGTTATATGAGGAAGTACATTCTTTTTCAAAAATTCAACACTTTCTTCATCATTTAAAACAATATAATTGCTTGGCATAAACGCAATATCACATTCTACACGATATGCTTGACAAATAGATTTTACAATTCTTTGAAATCTTTTTCTTGGCTGTTGTTCCCCTTCGTCATCACCATCATAAAGATAACGTAATGTTCCTTCTAGTTCTACACTTTCCGCAATAATATTGGACTGTGAACCACCATGAATTTTACCAAAAACAATTACTGTTGCGTCCATAGGGTCAATTTCTCTTGTCTGCATAATTTGCACAGATTGTATTACATTTGCGGCACAAATAATAGGGTCTATACTGTGTTGTGGTGCAGAAGTATGTCCACCTTTTCCTTTTAATGTAATTTTAAAATTATACATTTCCGCCATTACAGCACCACTTTTTAAACCTATTTTTCCACTTGGTATAGGTGACCATAAATGAACAGCAAAAGAAGCATTTACTTTTGGATTTTCCAAAACACCCTCTTTTATTAAAAAACTTGCACCATCTGCTTCTTCATTTGGCTGAAAAACAAGTTTTACTGTACCATTAAAATGGTCTTTGCTTTTCACAAGTATTTTGGCAGCTACCAAAAGCATCGCAATATGTCCATCATGACCACAAGCGTGCATAACGCCTGCATTTTTAGAAGCAAAAGAAAATGTGTTTGTTTCTTGTATAGGCAGAGCGTCCATATCAGAACGCAACAAAATTGTTTTTCCTTTATTTTTTCCGTGTATCAGTGCGACAACACCTGTTGATGCAATTTTATAAGGCTCTAAACCTAAATTACTTAAGTATTCCATTATAAATTGTTGTGTTTTATATTCTTGAAATCCAACTTCTGGATATTGGTGGAAGTGTCGTCTAAGTGCGACTACTTCATCAAAATATTGTTCAAAATTTTCAGTCAATTTGTACTTCCCCCCTTAAAGCCGTATCGTTTTACTATGTTATGAAAATATATTATGATATTATTTCCATGCCCAGCCACGAGTAATCATTGCTTTTTCTATTTTCTTTAATGCACCAATCCACGCTGCATCTCTATAGCTAACATTTAATTCTTTTGCAACATCTGCCATAGTATGATATGCTTTTACAATTCTTTCTTCTAATTTAGAGCGTACTGTTTCTTTGTCCCAATATTGGTCAGTTAATCCTTGTGTTCTTTCAAAACTGCATACAATAGCACTTCCACAGTTTGTCAAAACATCTGGTATAATTGTAACTCCTTTTTGATATAGCATTTTTTCTGCTTCTGGTGTAGTAGGGCCGTTTGCACATTCCATAATTAATTTTGCTTTAATATTATTTGCATTTCCTTCGTGTATTACACTTTGTACTGCAGCAGGTAACAAAAAGTCACATTCCACTTCTAATACGTCTGCTGTTGAAATTTCTTTACAATTTGGAAAACCTTTTACAGTATGATGTTCATCTACATATTTCCCAAGCTCAAATATATCAATACCATTTTGATTTTCTATACCACCATAAATATCAGATACTGCAACTAATTTATGACCATCTTTTTGCAAAAGTTCTCCAGCTACACGACCTACATTTCCAAATCCTTGCAATGCAAATTTTTTACTTGTACCATACCAGCCTAAATCTTTCATAATTTCACAAGTAGCATAATATGCACCATGTCCAGTTGCCTCACGAGAAAGCTCTGTACCATTTGCTTCAATAGGTTTATCGTTGATAGCAGCAGGGGAATGAAAACCTTGTATGCTTTCTAATTCATCTAACATCCATGCTTGTGTTTGACCATGTGTACCAATATCTGCACCAGGAACATCAACCCATGCTCCTTTCATAGGCAAATTACGTATAAAGCCTCTAATTAATGCTTCATATTCTCTGCGAGAAAGTTTACTAGGGTCTGCTTTGATACCACCTTTTCCTCCACCTGCTGGTATGCCTCCTACAGCATGTTTAATTGTCATCCAAAATCCTAATGCTTTCGCAGTATCCATATCCATATCTGGAACAACACGAACACCATTTTTTACTTGTCCTAAGGCATCACAGTAATGTACACGATATGCAGTAAATATTTCTAAACGTCCATCGTCCATACGAACAGGAATTGTAAATTCAAATTGACGTTTTGGCTGCTCTAAAAATTTTACTACTTCTGCATTAATATTTCCGAGTTCTGCTGCTTCGTGCAATGTTTTTAATGAAGTTTCAAAAGGATTTCCAGTGTTCATAATAAATTACCCTCTTTCTGTCAAAAATAATTAATAAAATTAGTAATAAGAAATTAGCAAAAGACATCTTTTGTTTTGTTATAATTATTATAATCTCTGTATGACTGCAAAATAAAGTCTGCATTTTTCATGTTAAAAATGAAAAATTCTCATATAAAAAAACTATAATAAATCTTATTAATGTTGTATAATATTCATAATGAATAATGTTTTATACTGCTTTATCATTCAAATAAAACTTATATTTTTCACAAAATGTTGTAATATGTAAGGAGGTTTTGTTATGAATGTCAACAAATATGAGGTGTTTTTAAAAACAATAGAACTTGGTTCCTTAACCAAAGCAGGAGAAGAACTAAAATATACACAATCGGGTATCAGCCATATATTAAATTCGCTTGAAAAAGAGTGTGGTATGAGGCTTCTTGAAAGAGACCGTTCTGGTGTTTATCTAAATTCTGTAGGAAAAATGCTGTATCCTTATATACAAAAAGTATGTGAATGTCATCAGCAATTATCAGAAGTGATTGATACATTACTTTCTCTGAAATCTGGTACCATACGAATTGGCACTATGACAAGTATTTCTACTGCATGGCTTCCTAAATTGTTACAAAGTTTTAATGATATTTATCCTAATATAAAATTTCAAATGCTTTGTGGAGAATATTCTGATATTGAAAAATGGATACAACATGGTAATGTAGATATGGGTTTTGTAAAAGAACCTGTTAGTAACGATTTAACAGTATATCATTTAAAAAAAGATGAAATGGTTGCTGTACTTCCTGTAGAACACCCATTAACAAAATTGGAAAAAATTCCTCATAATTTATTACAACAATACCCCTTTATACTTTATATAGATGATGAAAATTCAGAAATAAAAGAGATATTGGATAAATACGATATTGCTTCAAAAGCACAATATATTACAAAAGAAGATTATTCTATTATGTCTATGGTAGAATTTGGTATGGGAATTAGTGTGTTGCCAGAATTGGTTTTACGTCGTTGCCCTTATCATATAGAAATAAGAGGTTTAGTACCGCCAGTTTATAGAAGCCTTGCGATTGCTGTAAAATATAATGATATTTTATCTCCTATTGCAAAAGAATTTTTAAAACATATATTAAATAGTAATATCCCTTAACACTCGGAATTTCCCATAATGATACTAACTTCTGCTTTTTATATATTTTAGTATAGTTTATCTATAATATTTCAAAATCAAGTAATCTCTTTTTTGTAGGAATACTTGGTGAATTTATAGGATTGTTTTCTATGATTTTACCACAGTTTCCACTATTTCGTAAAAGTATATTATGGGAATATTATGGTTGGTGTATTACAATTTGTAGGGCTATTTGGTTGTACAAAAGAAACATATTATGATGCTGCTTATATGGAAGTAATAGATATTGACTGGACTACATTTATGATATTGATGAGTGAGATTTGGATATTTATGTTAATAAGCAATACTATATTAAATATAAAGAGAGATATACCTGTATTATTGAAACTTTTATAACATTGCGTACAAATTATTTTGTTTATAGTCATAGCATTTGAAAAATAGAATATAATATGTCATCAAAAGGAGAAAAATTAAGAAAAATCTTTTGAGTTTTTTTAATATTATGCCAAAGCTATTTAATTGGATTTCATTCAGAAAATTTGACAATACTGCAATCACACAATACAGATAAAAACAATATTATGATTACTTCTGCTACACAAAATGTCCTTATCATTACGTTGTTGTTACTGTTTTATGTAGAGGATAAAATTACTGTAAATACTTTTACACACTTCAATTTGATACAACTTTCAAAACAATTTTCTATTCGGCTTATTGTCATAAAAGTATATAAAAATGGTATGATTTCACAAGCACTAAAATATAAATATGGCAGAAGGAAATAATAAAGTAATCAAGGAATATATAAAAAATCAACTAAAGGAACATTATATGTCAGATTAAATATTGTTAAAAAATATATCGTTTACAAGTAACAAAAGAGAATAAAGTAAAAAGAAACAGCCACTAAGAGTGGCTGTTTTAGTCTGTCAAAAGACATCTTTTAAGGATTGATTAAAATACTATATTATTATAATTCTTCTCCATTTGTAGCAATAACTTTTTTATACCATTCAAAAGATTTCTTTTTTGTTCTTTTTAATGTACCTTTACCGTCATTGTCCAAATCTACATATATAAAACCATATCTTTTTTTCATTTCTCCAGAACTTGCACTTACTAAGTCAATACAGCCCCAAGCAGTATAACCCATCAAATCCACACCATCTAGTTCCACAGCATCTTTCATTGCTTTAATGTGGTCACGATGATAATTAATGCGATAATCATCATCAATACTGCCATCACTTTTTGGAATATCTACAGCACCCAAGCCATTTTCTACTACAAACAATGGCTTTCTATATCTGTCATATACTTGATTTAATGTAATACGAAATCCTAGTGGGTCAATAGACCAACCCCAATCACTACATTTTAAATATGGATTTTTTGCAGAGGCAAATAAATTGCCTTCACCGATTTTCTCTTTCTGGTCAACATCTACACATCTTGTATTATAGTATGAAAATGAAACAAAATCGACAGTATTTTCTGCTAATAATTCTAAATCTCCATTTTCCATAACAGGCATACAATTTTCTCTTTGCATAAATTTTAAACCATAATTCGGATATTTTCCTTGTACCTGCACATCTACAAATAAATATTCTTTTCTATCTGTACAAAGTGCTTCCCATACATTTTCTGGTTTACAATTATAGGGGTAAGTGCTTCCCGCTGCAAACATACAACCTACTTTATTATTGCTATCTATTTCGTGAGCCATTTTTGTAGCTAATGCACTCGCCACTAATTCGTGATGTGCTGCTTGATACTTAATTGCTTTTTCATCTTCTCCCTGTTCAAAACATATGCCTGCTCCCATAAAAGGGGCATGAAGTATCATATTGATTTCATTAAATGTCAGCCAATATTTTACAAGTCCTTTGTATCTTTTAAAAAGTGTACGACATAGATTTTCATAAAAACCTATCATTTTACGATTTCTCCAGCCACCATATTTTTTAATTAAGTGCATAGGACAATCAAAATGTACTATTGTTACAAGTGGCTCTATACCATATTTATGACATTCTTGAAATACAGACTCATAAAAAGCTAAGCCTTTTTCATTTGGTTCTGTTTCGTCACCATTGGGAAATATTCTGCTCCAAGCAATACTCAAACGATATACTTTAAATCCCATTTCTGCAAATAATTTAATATCTTCTTTATAATGGTGGTACATATCAATACCTAATTTTGCAGGATATTCATATTCTGGAAAAAAATCATACATTTTCATTTTTCCAGAAATAACTTTTTTTCTACATTCTCCTTTTGGGCAAACATCAACATTTGCAAGTCCTCTACCATCTTTGTCAAAACCGCCTTCACATTGATTTGCTGCTGTTGCACCGCCCCATAAAAATTCTTTTGAAAATCCCATGTTATACTCCTCCTTTTGATTAGTGCATAACTGTAATAATTGTATCACCATATTCTGCTGTTTTTTGTTCTGCTGTAATCATATCTAAAAAGTCATCTGCATTTGTTACTAACACAGGTGTTTCAGTAGAATAGCCTTCTGCTGCAATAGCGTCTTTATCAAATTCTACTAAGACATCACCTACAGAAATTTTATCTCCTTGTTTTGCTTTTGCAGTAAAATGTTTTCCGTTTAATTCTACAGTATTCATACCTATGTGTATCAACAGTTCTGCACCATCATCAGATGTAATACCCATAGCGTGGAGTGTAGGGAATATTGTTGTCAATACGCCGTTTACTGGAGAAACAACTTTTCCTTCTTCTGGTACTATTACAACGCCTTTTCCTAATATTCCCATAGCAAATGCTTCATCTTTACATTCTGTTAATGGAAGTACATTTCCCTTTAAAGGACTAGCAATCACTTCTTTTTTGAGTAAAGCTGGTTGTGCTGTTGTTTCTGGCTGTGTTTCTGTTTTTGGTGCATCATTTATAGCTTCTTCTGTAGTAGTTTCTTTTTCACGATATGCTACAAACATCATTATAAATGCTAATACAATGGCAAGAACTGCACCACTTATTGCTATAATAATATTTCCGTTTGTACCATCTGGATTTATCATAGCTGGAAATTCGAATATACCCATACCACCAGCAAAGAATTTTCTAAAATTAAAATGTCCATAATAGCCGCCTATTATTGCACCTACAATACAGCTAATAATAAATGGCTTTTTCATAGGCAATGTAATACCATAAATTGCTGGTTCTGTTACACCAAATATACTAGATATAAAGTTTGGTAATGCTAATTGTTTCATCTTTTTATCTTTTGATTTACAGAATATTGCTAATACAACACCTGCTGTTGCAAATGTACAGCCAAAGAATGGCATCATAATATTGTCATATCCTAATGTTACCATATTGTTGATGTAAACAGGAATAAATCCCCAGTGCATACCAAATATAACAAGTATCTGCCATGCACCACCTACTACTGCACCTGCTAACAATGGGCTAAATTCTCTGATTTTAAATACAAATTGTGATATTAACATAGAACCAAATGTTGTTACAGGGCCTATCAACAAAAATCCTACTGGCAATGCTACTAATAATACTAACATTGGTACAAAAAAGAATTTTACTAAATCTGGTATAAATTTGCTAAAGAATTTTTCACATTTTGAAGCAAAATATACTATAAATATTACTGGTATTACTGTTGAAGTATAATCCATTGCTATCATAGGCAATCCTAAAAATGTCATATAAATATCAGACTCAAATACTGTACCAGTAAAGAGTGTATACAATGGTTCTCCCGCTGCGGATAATGTACTTCCTTGTAATGCTGGATAGCACATTGCTGCACCGATTGCTAAACCAAGCATAGGTTTTAAACCAAATTTTTTAGCTGAAGTGTAACCCAAAAACATAGGTAAAAACATAAATAATGCGTCACCAATACCATTTAACATAGTATAAATTCCTGCTGCATCTGTATACAGCCCTAATGCTACAAACAAAGCATTTAGTCCTTTGAGCATACCACAGGCAGACATAACGCCTAATATTGGCTGAAAAATATTAGAAACAATGTCAATTAAATTGCTCTTTTTTTCTTCTTCCTCTGAAGACGCTGTTTTTTGTTCTAAGCCAATCAAAGGGCATACGTCTGCGTATACATCTGCAACATGATTTCCAATGACAACCTGATATTGTCCACCGCTTTTCATAACAGTAACAACACCGTCCATATTTTTTAACACATCATCATTTGCTTTGCTTTCGTCTTTTAGCTTAAAACGCAAACGTGTAATACAATGTGTTAAACCGCTTACATTCTCCTTTCCTCCTATTTGTTTTACGATTTCGTTTGCTAATGCTTCATACTTACCCATAACTTTTTCCTCCATTCTTAATAAATCATATTTATAAAATGAAGGTTTGGCCAACTGAATGTCACCACCCTAGTGTTAACGGTTTTGTCGTATTGCTTTTTCAATATGTATTGTTAAATATAATTGTTCTTCTTCACTTACTGTATAGGAATAGGTGTTAGCAATATATGATGCAATTTTTAATGTACATTCATAAGCAGATTTATATTTTGTTTTGACAAGTGCTAATAAATCTTCATCTTGCTGCCCTTCATAATTGCTTTTTTGGAATAACCTTAATGCAAAAAATTTTAAATGTGTTACAAATCTATGATAATATACAGACTCCTCATCAAATTTCATTTGAAAATGATATTTTACAATGTTTACAATTTGATGAATGAGTTTTGTTACTTCTTCTATTTCTTGTATACCATTATAGTTATCGTCCATTTGTGCATTCACAATATGTAATGCAATAAATCCTGCTTCATCTTCTGGTAGTCTTACGGCAAATGCTTCTTCTATCATATCTAATGCTTTTAAACCAATTTGAAATTCTTCTCTATAGAATTTTTTGATGTCCCATAACATAATATTTTTTACACAAATGCCTTCTTTTTGTCTAATAATTGCCATGTGCATATGGTCTAATAATGTAATATATATAAAATCATTGAGATTTCTTTCTGCTTTTGTTCTAGCATATTCTATTATTTTCTCACTTACTTCTACATACTCCATAGGAATATCTTTCAATAATTGCTGTAATTTTGTGTTGGTATCTTTATTTTCTAATGCAAATATTTTGTCAATTTTATTTTCATCTAAACTGTCGCCTACTTTCTTTTTGAAAGCAATGCCACAGCCCATTAAAATTTTTTCTGTTTTTCCTTCGTATATTACAACTACATTATTATTGAGTATTTTTCCAATTTTCACGTAATCCTCTCCTAAAAAAAGACCTATTTACACAAAAATAGAAAGACAAATATAAATTTATCTTGATTTTTGTATAAACAGGTCTAGCTTGTACTGAAACAATCACTATCCATTTTTTATTATTATATAGTATAAATTTGCTGTTGTCAACAATATAATTGATATTTATAAAAAAACTTTTGAAAAATAATACTTTATTTACTTTCGATAGTATTATTACAATATGTTTTATTGATTTTTTAATTGATACTCTTTATAATAAGTTTAAGTTTATTATACAAATTAAAGTATACTTTAATTTGATAAATATTTGAAAAGTTTTTGGAGGAGATTTATTATGTTATACACAGTTGGCGAAATGGCAAAAATATTGGGTGTTGCTGCTTCTACATTACGTTATTATGATAAAGAGGGATTGCTTCCTTTCGTAGAACGTTCTAGCGGCGGAATTCGTATGTTTACCGACAAAGATTATGAATGGCTGAAAGTAATTGAATGTTTAAAAAAATCTGGTTTATCCATCAAAGACATTAGAGCTTTTATTGATATGGTAGCAAGAGGAGATAATTCCCTTGCGGAACGTCTTGAATTGTTTCGTTGTCGTAAAAATGCTGTCAAAAAACAAATAGAAGATATGCAGCAAACACTTGAACTTTTAGAATTTAAGTGTTGGTATTATGAACAATGTTTGCAATATGGTACAGAAGAAAAAATTCGTTCTCTATCTTTTGACGAAATTCCAGAACAATATCAAAATATTAATAAAAAAATGAATACTATTTATACAAATAAAAATAACTAATTTATAATCATACTGTTTTATATCTCAAAATATTTATTTAATCAATATGGAATGATATTTTATTATTACTAAACAAAATAAATTGTGTATATAAAAGTTATATTGTATCGTTCTATTACAACATAGCTTACTGAATGAAAATATGACAATTATGTAGGTGTATAATGTTTATTTTTAAAAGCAATGTAGTATATTTTGTAATAATACATCAAATATTGTTGAAAAAATAATAAAAATCGTTATACTGGAATAGAAAGGATTTAAAAATTTTATTTTGCGAATATATTTTTGATTGATATGGGTAATTTTCAAATAAATTTTAGATATAACAATATTAAAGGGGACATTGTTATGGATAATATGTGTAAGGGGGATTTTTTAAAATGGCAAGAATATTTGGTAAATTGAAAGAGTTTATGACTGGTGAATATGATGAATATGATGAAGAAGAATATGATGAGTATGAAGAAGACGATGAAGAAGGAGCAGCTTCTGTCAAAGAAAATACCACATTAAGAGAAGTAAAAAAAGAAAAACAAACACAATATCATTCCAATGATAAAAAAAATTCTAATGTATATCGTATTAATCCAGGTGTAAAAATGCACATAGTCATAATGCAGCCAGCTTGTTATGAAGATGCACAAAAAATTTGTGATTATATAAAAGAAGAAAAACCAGTTGTTATCAATTTGGAAAGAGTAGAATACACTGTTGCACAGAGAATTATGGACTTTTTAAGTGGAACTTGTTATTCTTTGGAGGGCAGTATACAAAAAGTAGCAAACAATATTTTTGTAATTGCACCTGAAAATGTAGAAATTTCTAGTGAATTGAAAGAAGAAATAAAAAATAGAAATAATATGGCATTTCCTTGGGCAAGCAATGCTTAAAAGGGAAATGCTTAGTTATCAAATAAAAACATAATTGTTAATCAAATAACATAAAATTTTAAAAAAGTGTATACTACTATTATAAAAAATATAAATGAAATATAAAAAATGTTAAAAAAAGTATTAGCAATATGTTGATGCTCTCTTTAACATTTTTTGTGTAGTTAAAATAATGAAAGTATTTGTCATATTGTTTTATTGTTCATGTAATATATGAAGTGAAAGAAAAAAATTATAGATAAAAAGGTGAATATAAAAAGGCCAAATTTATAAAGTATTAATAAATTAACCGATAATAATATTATGTATGTATTCTGTTTTTCGTCTACAAATTGTTTTTTTCCCAATTTGATGCTTCTTTTTTTCTATATATTTTTTGTTCTTCCAAATGTATATGATACTATTTCCACTGTATCATGGCTTATAGCATACCATAACCATCTTTGATTATTTTTATTACAGATATTAAAAAACCACCCTTAATAGAGTGGTTTAGTTTGTTAGTAAAGTCTTTCACTTAATTTATGTTTTACTTTTTTCTTTCAAGAAAGAAGCAGTATTTGAAATAAAGTCTCAAAGCTTTTGATAAACTGAGAACACTTTTCAATATAAAAAGAGCTACTTTATGTATAGTTTTATACGATTACTTCACAAATAATTGCCTCATATGGACGTAATTTTATTTGTTCCAGCAGAATAATTTCTTGTTGTTCATAATTTGACAAAATGATTTTTCCTTTACCTGAATACTCAAATGTAGTAAGTTCTTCATAAAAATTACATATAATTAGCCATTTTTTTTCATTCCATTGTCTAGCATATGCAAAAATATGTTTATTTTCTGCACAAAGTAATTCAAATGTTCCATAAACTAATATTGTATTTTGTTTACGAAGTTTTATCAGCTTTTGATAATAATAAAATATAGAATTTTTATCTTTCAATGCCATTTCAACATTAATTTTAGTATAATTTGGATTAACATGATACCATGGTTTCCCTTCTGTAAATCCAGCTTCATGACTATTATCCCATTGCATAGGAGTTCTAGCATTATCTCTTGCTTTTGCACAAAGAGATTTCATAATACTTTCTTGTGAATATCCTTTTTGTTTTCTTTCATAATACATATTTATAGCTTCTACATCAGCAAAGTCTTCTATATTTGAAAATGGATAATTTGTCATTCCAATTTCTTCTCCTTGATAAATATAAGGAGTGCCTTTCATGCCATGTAATACTGTTGCAAGCATTTTTGCAGATTCTACTCTGTATTTTTTATCATTTCCCCATCTGGAAACAATTCTTGGAAGGTCATGATTGTTCCAGAAAAGACTATTCCAACCACATTCTGCTAATTCTTTTTGCCATTTTGCAAAAGTATTTTTTAAATAAATAAAATCAAGAGGTTTTAAATCCCATTTTTCTCCTCCCTCTATTTGGTCTGACTGCATTTGTTCAAACTGAAATATCATATTTAATTCTTTTCGTTCTGGAGAAGAATATAGTTTTCCGATTTCTGTATCTGCTCCCCAACATTCTCCTACTGTTACAATATCTTTATTACCAAATGTTTTTTTGTTCATTTCTTGCAAATATTCATGAAGTTTTGGACCATTTTCTTTTATTTTCAAATCAGGTACTTTTCCAATCATATCTATTACATCAAGTCGAAATCCCTTTACTCCTAAATCAATCCAATAATTTATCATTTTCCAAATTTCTGCACGTACATTTTTGTTTTCCCAATTCAAATCAGGTTGTTTTTTATGGAAAAAGTGAAGATAATATTCTCCTGTTTGCTGTGAATATTCCCATGCACTTCCTCCAAAACAAGATGTCATGTCATTTGGTACATGGTCAATATCTCCTTTTCTCCAAATGTAATATTCTCTATATGGATTATCTGTTGCACTTTTTGCTTCTAAAAACCATGGGTGTTCATCAGAAGTATGGTTTAAAACTAAATCCATCATAATATGAATGTCATTATTTTCACATTCTTGTATAAGTTTTTTCATATCTTCTAATGTTCCAAATTCTGGGGAAATACCATAATAATCAGATATATCATAACCATTGTCAGCATTGGGAGAAGGATATACTGGGCTTAACCAAATAATGTCAATTCCTAATTCTTTTAAATACCACAGTTTTGAACGAATACCATTAATATCACCAATACCATCTCTATTACTATCACAGAAACTTCGTGGATATATTTGATACACAACACTATTTTTCCACCATTTTTCTTCCATAAATAATTACCTCTTTTCTTATTTTTATTTGCTGCATTTAGTATACTATAAAAACTTTGATATGTTTGTATAATTTTATAATAAAATTTCGAGAATATAAAGGCATTCCCCTAAAAATGTCGTTTAACTTGTATAAAATAATATTTTTTATCACTTTAGCATAATACACAAAAAAATTACAGTAATAATAAGTTGTAATTTTTTTGTGTATTTTTGTAGAAATCAGCTATTATTTTTCTATAAATTTCAACAAAAAAATATAAAATAATCAAATAATATTGACATATTATTCTAAAAGTATTATAACTAATATTATAAAAGTATTTTATAAAAGTTATTTTAAAACTAAAGGGGGAAATATTTATGAAGTTAAGAAAATTGATGGCAGGTTTCATGGTAGGCGTTATGGCATTTTCCATAGCAGCTTGTAGTGGTGGCAGTACAGAGCCTGACAGTTCAGACACAGAGCAGGAACAAAGCAGTGCTTCTGGAGAAACAAAGACAGTAGGTATTGCAATGCCTACACAATCATTAGAGCGTTGGAATAGAGACGGCTCTTATTTAAAACAGCAGTTTGAAAGTAAAGGATACAACGTAGAATTAACTTATTCAGACAACAAAATTGACCAACAAGTAAAAGATATTGAAGGATTGATTGCAGGAGAAATTGATTTACTTGTTATTGCAGCGATTGACGGACAAGCACTTTCTCAGGTACTTAAAGATGCAAAAGATTTGGAAATTCCAGTTATTTCCTATGACCGTTTGATTAACAATACAGATGCAATTAGCTACTATGTATCATTTGATAACTATAAAGTAGGACAGCTTCAAGGGCAATTTGTAGAGGAAACATTAGGATTAGACTTAAATGATACTTCTAAAAAATACAACATTGAATTTACAGCAGGTGACCCAGCAGACAACAATGCTCCATTCTTCTTTAACGGTGCATTTGATGTATTAAAACCTTATATTGATGCAGGAATATTAAATGTACCATCTGGACAAACAGAATTTCAACAAGTTGCAACAAAAGCATGGGATACTGCAACAGCATTAACAAGATTTCAAAATATATTAGGCTCTAACTATTCTGGTGGAACACAACTAGATGTAGCTCTTTGCTCTAATGACTCTACAGCATTGGGCGTAACACAAGCAATAGACTCTGACTATGCAGGCGACAATAAAGTATTGATTACAGGACAAGACGGAGATGAAGCAAATTTAGCTAATATTGTAGATGGCAAACAAACTATGACAGTATATAAAGCGGTAGCAAATGAAGCAGTAGCTACATTAGATTTAGGTGTTGCTCTTTTAAATGGTGAAACACCAGATGAAAGTTTGATTTCTAATTCTGGCTGGGATTTTGAATGTATGTATGATACAGAGTCTTATGACAATGGTACAGGCATAATACCTTCTTATCTTTTAACACCAACTGTTATTACAAAAGATAATATTCAAACAGAATTAGTAGATACAGGTTATTATACTTTAGACGAAAATGGTTATCCAAAAGGCGTACAATAATCATAATAAAAGATGATATATAAAACGAGGGCTTTTGCCCTCGCAAATATCATCAGTAAGGGGGTAATCTATTTGACAGATTATATACTGGAAATGAAAAATATTACAAAACTTTATCCTGGTGTAAAAGCACTAGATAATGTAAATTTAAAAGTGCAAAGAGGAGAAATTCATGCACTGGTAGGAGAAAATGGTGCAGGGAAATCTACTCTTATGAATGTACTTTCTGGAACAATACCATATGGACAGTATACAGGAGATATTGTATACAATGGAGAAGTTTGTAAATTTAATAATATTCATGACAGTGAAAAATTAGGTATTGTCATTATTCACCAAGAACTTGCACTAATACCTGAAATGACAATAGCAGAGAATATGTTTTTGGGAAATGAGAGAAAAAATAAATTTGGTAAAATAAATTGGAATGAAACGTATCAACAGGCTTCTGAAAATATGAAAAGAGTTGGATTAAAAGAGCAATCAAGTGTTTTAATAAAAGATATTGGTACTGGAAAACAGCAGTTAGTAGAAATAGCAAAAGCACTTTCAAAAAATGTAAAATTGTTGATATTAGATGAACCAACTTCTTCTTTAAATGAAGAAGACTCCCAAATGCTTTTAGATATGCTTATTGGCTTTAAAAATGAAGGTATGACAGCAATTATTATTACACATAAATTAAATGAGGTAGCATATGTTGCAGATAAAATTACTGTAGTGCGTGATGGTTCTACTATAGAAACAATGGATAATGCAGACCATAATATTGATGAAGAAAGAATTATAAAAGGAATGGTTGGAAGGGAACTTTCTAACAGATACCCAGAAAGAGAACATCATGTTAGTAATGAAGTGCTTTTTGAAGCAAAAAATTGGACAGTATACCACCCTATTTATACAGAGAAGAGAATTGTAAATAATGTAAGTTTTAAAGTACATAAAGGTGAAATTGTAGGATTTTCTGGATTGCAGGGAGCAGGAAGAACAGAAATGGCAATGTCACTTTTTGGAAAAAGTTACGGCAGTCATATTTCTGGTCAAGAATTTATAAATGGAAAAGAGGTACATTTAAAAGATGTACGTGACGCTATAGAAAACGGGCTTGCTTATGCTACAGAAGATAGAAAAACAAATGGATTGATACTATCAGATACCATTGCCAAAAATACAACAATGGCACGTATAGAAAAAATTGCAAATAAGCAAGGTATCATTGATATTGCAAAAGAAAATAAAATAGCAGAAGATTATGCAAAAGCTATGAAAACAAAAACTCCAAGCGTACAACAAAATGTTGGAAACCTTTCAGGGGGAAATCAGCAAAAGGTACTGCTTTCAAAATGGATGTTTGCAGAACCAAATGTATTATTTTTAGATGAACCAAGCAGGGGTATTGATGTTGGTGCAAAATATGAAATTTATTGCATTATGAATGATATGGTAAAAGAGGGAAAAGCAGTTGTTATGATTTCTTCTGAACTTCCTGAATTGTTAGGAATGTGTGACCGTATTTATATTATGAATGAGGGAGATATTGTAGGAGAAATGGACGCAAAATATGCAACACAAGAAAAAATTATGAGTGCAATACTTTCGTCTAAAGATAAGGAGGTTTCAGCATGAAGTCAGTTGTCAAAAAATATACAATGGTGCTTGCACTTGTTGTGGTATTTATATTCTTTACTGCTTTAACAGGTGGCAAGTTACTTTTAGCACAAAATATTTCTAATTTACTTTTACAAAATGCCTATGTTTTAATTATGGCGTGCGGAATGTTGTTATGTATATTAACAGGAGGAAATGTTGACCTTTCTGTTGGTGCAACATTGTGTCTTTCCGCCGCTTTGGCTGCCAAATCATTAGAAGCAGGTATGAACCCTATGCTTGCAGTAATCATTGCTATTGGTGCAGCGTTAGTAATTGGTGCAATACAAGGTTATTTAGTAGGCTATGTTCATATTCCACCATTTATTTGTACATTAGCAGGTATGTTTTTATATCGTGGTTTAGCACGTGTTGTATTAGACTCCAAAACAATTAGTATTTCTAATGAGAGTTTTTTAAATCTTTTTACTTCTTATATTATGTTTCCAGGAGAAAAAATGAAACATTGTACTTCAGCACTGATTATAGGTATTATTATAGCAGCACTGATAGCAGTATTGATGATAGGAAGTCGTGCAAAAAAAGTAAAACAAGGGTATCAGGCAGAAAGTTTTGCATTTATGATTGCAAAGTTGATTATTATTGATGCACTGATTATAATATATAGTTGGAAGCTGTCACAATATAAAGGTATTCCAGTTATGTTATTATGGATACTTGTTATTGTATTGATATTTGCATTTATTACATCATCAACTGTATTTGGACGTTATTTTTATGCAGTAGGCGGTAATGAAAAAGCAACAAAACTTTCTGGCATTGACCCTCGCAAAGTATACTTTTGGGCATATTTTTTAATGAGTATATTAGCAGGTCTTTCTGGTTTACTTGTTGCAGCACGTATTGGCTCTGTAGATGGTAACATGGGTAATACATATGAAATGGACGCAATCGCTTCTTGCTTTATAGGAGGAGCTTCTGCATATGGTGGTTCTGGTTCTGTACCTGGTATTATGGTTGGTGCGATACTTTTAGGTGTTATCAATCAAGGTATGTCTATTTATGGTTTGCCAGACCAATGGCAGTATGTAGTAAAAGGACTTGTATTAATTATTGCTGTTGTATTTGACGTTGTTTCTAATAAAAAAGCAGGAAAATCATAATAAAAGGAGGGAAAAAAATGCTCTATATTGGTATAGATTTGGGCACTTCTGCAGTAAAACTGCTTTTAATGAATGAAAAAGGAGAAATTAAAAATATTGTATCTCGTGAATATACTATTTTTTTTCCACAGTCAGGCTGGTCAGAACAAAATCCAGAAGATTGGTTTAGAGAGGTACTTTATGGAATAAGTGAATTAACTGTAAATTGCGATAAAAGTCAAATTGCTGGAATAGGTGCAGGTGGACAAATGCACGGTTTGGTAATACTGGACAAACAAGATGCTGTTATTCGTCCAGCAATACTTTGGAATGATGGCAGAACAAATGAAGAAACAGATTACTTGAATAATGAAATTGGCAAACAAAAACTTTCAGAATATACAGGAAATATTGCATTTGCTGGATTTACTGCTCCAAAAATATTATGGCTGAAAAAACATGAAACAGAAGCATTTTCAAAAATAGATAAAATTATGCTTCCTAAAGATTACATCAATTATATGCTTTCGGGAGTACATTGCACAGATTATTCTGATGCCTCTGGTACACTTTTGCTTGATGTCAAAAATAAATGCTGGAGCAATGAAATGCTTTCTATATGTGGTGTAAAACAATCACAAATGCCAAAATTATTTGAAAGTTATGAAGTAGTAGGTACAATAAAACGAGATATTGCACAAAAACTTGGTATTCCAGAAAATGTAAAAATTGTAGCAGGAGCAGGAGATAATGCTGCTGCAGCAATCGGTACTGCAACAGTAGGAGAAGGCAGTTGTAATATATCACTAGGAACGTCAGGAACAGTATTTATATCTAGTAAAACATTTAAAGCAGATAGTGCTAACGCATTACACGCTTTTGCACACGCTGATGGTCAGTTTCACTTAATGGGTTGTATGTTATCCGCAGCCTCTTGTAATAAATGGTGGTTAGAAGATATACTCAAAACAGAACAATACGAAAAAGAACAACAAAATATTTCTATAGACAATTTAGGTAAAAACCATATTTATTATTTGCCTTATTTAATGGGAGAGAGAGCTCCTCATAATGATACCAATGCAAGAAGCTGTTTTATAGGGCTTTCTATGAACTCTACAAGAGAGGATATGACACAGGCAGTATTAGAAGGTGTTGCATTTGGTATACGTGACAGTTTAGAAGCAGTAAAAGAATTGGGAATACAAGTGAATAGCAGTATGATTTGCGGAGGCGGTGCAAAAAGTCCTTTATGGAAAAAAATACTTGCCAATGTATTAAATATAGAACTTATCACTCCAGAAACAGAACAAGGGCCAGGATATGGCGGAGCAATACTTGCTGCTGTTGCCTGCGGAGAGTATACTTCTGTAAATGATGCAGTAAAAAAATTAGTTCATAGTACAGATAAAATTGCACCAGATAAAGAAATTGCTGAGCGTTATGAAAAGCGTTATCAGACATTCCGCAAATTATACCCTACATTAAAAAATATATTTACAGAAATTTAGAAAGGAAGTATTGTATATGAATATTAATAATATTCCAGAAATAAAAATTGGTATTGTAGCAGTAAGTCGTGACTGTTTTCCTGCTTCTCTTGCAGAAAATAGAAGAAAAGCATTAGTACAAACATATCAAAAAAAATATGGTAGTCACGATATTTATGAATGTCCTGTTACCATTATAGAAAGCGAAATTGATATGATAAACGCTTTAGAAGATATTAAAAAAGCAAATTGTAACGCTTTATGTGTATATTTAGGAAATTTTGGCCCAGAAATTTCAGAAACATTATTAGCAAAACATTTTGATGGCCCTAAAATGTTTTGTGCAGCAGCAGAAGAAAGTCAAAATGACCTTATGGACGGACGTGGAGATGCTTATTGTGGTATGCTCAATGCAAGCTATAATTTAGCATTACGTAATGTAAAAGCATATATTCCAGAATATCCTGTAGGAGATGCAGAAGACTGTGCAGATATGATTTATGAATTTTTACCTATTGCAAGGGCAGTATATGCTTTACAAAATTTGAAAATCATCAGCTTTGGCCCTCGCCCAATGAATTTTCTTGCTTGTAATGCCCCTATTAAACAATTATATAATTTAGGCGTGGAAATTGAAGAAAATTCAGAACTGGATTTGTATGAGGCATTTTTAAAACACGCTGATGACCCAAGAATACCAGATGTTGTAAAAGAAATGGAAAAAGACCTTTCAGACGGAAATAAAAAACCTGAAATTTTGCCTAAACTTGCACAATATGAGTTGACATTAGAAGATTGGGTAAAAGAACATAAAGGTTATAGAGAATATGTTGCAATCACAACAAAATGCTGGCCTGCTTTCCAGACAATGTTTGGATTTGTTCCATGTTATGTTAATAGTATATTAACAGGACGTGGTATACCTGTTTCTTGTGAAGTAGATATTTATGGTACATTAAGTGAATTTATAGGAACAGTAGTCAGCAGAGATGCTGTTACATTATTAGATATTAACAACTCTGTTCCTAAAGATATGTATCAAGAAAGTATTGAAGGAAAATTTGATTATACTCATACAGACACTTTTATGGGATTTCACTGTGGAAATACTTGTACAGCAAAATTGTCATTCCATGAAATGAAATATCAAAAAATTATGGCGAGAGCATTGCCTGTAGAAGTAACAAATGGCACATTAGAAGGTGATATTATACCAGGAAATATCACATTATACAGACTGCAAAGCACAGCAGATAATAAATTAAGAGCATATATTGCACAAGGAGAAGTATTGCCAGTAGCGACAAAATCATTTGGAGCAATAGGAGTATTTGCTATTCACGAAATGGGTAGATTTTACAGACATATACTGATAGAAAAAAATTATCCTCATCATGGTGCAGTAGCATTTGGAAAATGGGGAAAAACATTGTTTGAAGTGTTTAAATATATTGGCGTACCTGTAGAAGAAATTAATTATAATCAACCTAAAAATGTGCGTTATATTACAGAAAATCCTTGGAACTAGGAGTGTTGTATATGGATATATTACAAATTACAGATAAACAATTTTCGGAGTTTGGCAGAATAGTGCAATATGATGGCTGTTTAGAAATCGTAAAAGCATTAGAAAAATATACTCCTTTACCTGATGGAGTAGAATATGTGCCAGAAGAAAGTGCATTACAAAATTTAGAAGCAACAAATACTATAGCAACAAGTTTATATGGTGGTATGCCTGTACAATTTGGCTGGTGTAATGGTCATAATACAAAGCTAAACTGTTTAGAATACCATAGAGATAGTGAATTTAATATTGGTACAGAAGATTTTATATTACTTTTAGCAAAACAAAGTGATATAAAAAATAATAAAATAAATACTTCTGCTGTAAAAGCATTTTATGTTCCAAAAGGAGTATTGGTAGAGATATATGCTACAAGTTTGCATTATGCCCCTTGTCATACAGACGAAAAAAAAGGTTTTCGTGTTATGGTAGCATTGCCAAAGGGTACAAATAATGCAAAGCCAGAAATCTCTTTTCATATTGATGAAGATAAATTGCTTTGGGCAAAAAATAAATGGTTGCTAGCACATTCAGAAAGCATGGAAGCAAAACAAGGTGCTTATGTTGGCATTGAAGGCAAAAACATTGACATAAGTCAAATATAAACAATATATTAAAGTCTGAAAAGACTTGAAATATAAATTATTTTATTTCCCTAACAAGCCCAAACAAGTTCGTTTGGGCTTAAATTTGTCAAAAGACTGAAGTTTTTTCAGTCTTTTTTTAAATACTTATTATAAATTGATTTGTAAAGTGCCAAGCTACACCAAGCATACCTGCTCTACGAGGATATTTCCCAATTTTAATGTAATTTGCGTTTTCCTCAAATGTATTTAATTCACTTAATATCTTTTTTAATTTCCATTGGTATGGTTCTAAATATTCTGAGAGAAAGCCTCCTAATACTACGTCACAGTCAAATGCCATTCTTAAATTATTTATTGCAATAGCAATATGAGTAAGTGCGTCATTCCATATTATTTGATATTCTTTATTACCATATTTTAAACCTTCAAAAAATTCTTCTATTGTGATACCTAAATCACGACTGAAACGAAATGCACTACAATATGCTTCCAAGCACCCATGTTTACCACAATTACATATTTTTCCATTTGCTTCTACACACATATGACCAAATTCTGCACTTCTATGATTATCTCCATAGTATTGTTTTCCATTTACAAATATTGCTCCTCCTACACCATATTCCAAAAAAAGATATACAAAATCTTTTTTTTGTTCTTCTAATGTACGGGATAACCATTCTGCATTGCCTCCGCTTGTACTATCATTTTCAAAATACAAAGGGTAAGAAATTTTTTTTCTCATTTCGTCAATATGAAAATTTTCTAATTTCATAGTAGGAGATAGCATTAATTCTCCAGTATCTCTGTCAAAAACACCAGGTATTGTAATTCCTATACCAAGTAGCCTATTTTTATCTAAATTATTTTGTAATAAAAATTCTTCCACTTTATCACCAATATGGAATATAATATCACTTGTAATAGTAGTATCCAAACGTATTTTATGATAAGCTAATACATTTTGTTTTAAATCTGAGGCGAGCATTCTAATATGATTAGCAGAAATTGCTACACCTAATGCAAATTTAATATTTCCTTCTGCAACATAAGCTACAGGAGGTCTTCCGCCAGTAGAATTTTTTATTTCACCGACTTTTACTAATCCTGCCTTTTCTAATTCTGCAAGATTTTTATAAACAGTAGGAAGGCTAATATTAAGAACGTTAGCAATCTGCTGTTTACTGACTGGTTCATGTGAATGGAATATATATCTATATATATCGCCTCTTGTTTGGCGTCTGCGTTCTGTAACAGTTGGTTTTAACTTTTCCAAATATAGTTCCTTCTTTCTGTCTGTCTTTTTAACTTATACCTATTTTATTGTATACTTTATATTTTATTTTTGCAATATATTTCAAATATACTCAATGAAAATTAAACATCTGTTTTATTTTGAGGTAAAAAAATTGGACATGTTAAACAAAGTATGTTATAGTATGTTCATAAAAATTATAAAATTTGCCTTTTATATAACTTTCAAAATGTTTTTACATAAAATACAAAAGAAAATGGAGGTTGTCAATGTTTACAGCAGAAAAAATTCAAAGTTTAAATGAGCTGGAATTAGAAGTTTATGGATATATTATGCAGCACAAAAATGCAATATCTTATATGAGGATTAGAGAAGTTGCAACAGAGGCACACGTATCTACTACGACAGTATTGCGTTTTTGTAAAAAAATAGGCTGTGATGGTTATGCAGAATTTAAACTAAAAATGAAAGAATATAACAAACAAAAAAATATAAACAAAGTATCTGAAAATTTATCTGAAATAAAGGCTTTTTTTGAAAGATTAGAAACAGAAAAATTTCAAAATCAGTTAGAAACAGCAGCAGCTATGATAGCAAAAATGGAAAGAGTATTATTTGTCGGCATAGGAACTTCAGGACATATGGGACAATATGGTGCAAGATGCTTTACAAATATAGGAAAATTTAGTCTTTGCATATCAGACCCTTTTTATCCTATCAATATGCAGGAAGCAGAATCTACAGTTGCTATTGTAATGTCAGTGTCAGGAGAATCTTCTCAAACAGTAAAAATTGTAAATGGTTTAAAACGCTCTAATTGTAAAATTATAAGTATTACCAATACAGAAAATTGTACCATAAGTAAATTGTCAGATATTAACATCTCCTATTATATCACTATGAGACAAGATGAAGAACATACAGATTATACTTCTCAAGTACCAGCAGTATCCATTATTGAAGCACTTGCAAACAAAATCAGAAATAGATTAACAGAGGAATAAAACAAAAAACAGGACGTTTTTTTGATGTAACATATTTCAAATAACGGTACCTGTTTTTTTGATGTGCTAAAATATAGATTTTTTAAAAAAAACATTTTACAATATCATTAAGACATCAAACAGAAAATATACGCCGGCATATAGAATAGTAAAAGATTGGAGGAATTAATATGGCAGCAAAAGTTCGTGATTATGGTAAACTTGCAAAAGACATTAAAGATGCAGTTGGGGAAGAAAATATTATTAGTGCTGCACATTGTGCAACAAGATTGCGTTTAGTATTAAAACAAAGCCCTTCTGCTGATGTTACTGCACAGATTTCTAAAATGCCGGCAGTCATTCAAGTAGTAGAAAAAGGCGGTCAGTATCAAATTGTTATAGGAACACACGCAAAAGATGTTTATGAAGAATTGACGCGTATTATGAAATTAGATACCAGTCAAGTAACAGAACAAAAAGGCAGCATATTAAATCGTGTGATTGCTGCAATGTCAGCGGTATTTGCACCATTTGTATACATATTAGCAGGAGCAGGATTATTACAAGGTTGTTTAATACTTATCAATTTATTTGCACCAGAATTTTCACAAACAGGTACTTATTCCGTATTAAGTTTTATGTCATGGACACCATTTACATTTTTGCCTGTATTGATAGCAGTGACTGCATCAAAACATTTTCGATGTAACACATTTATAGCATTATGGTGTTGTCTTGCATTAGTTAATCCAGATTGGGGAAGTATGGCAGCACGTATTGCAGAAGGAGAAAGTATAAAATTCTTATTTTTTAATATGGCACAAACAACATATACATCAAGCGTTCTTCCTCCATTATTTTTAGTTCTTGTACTTTCTTATTTAGAACGCTTTGTGGATAAACATATACCAGATGTTATAAAAGCATTAGCTACACCATTTATTTGTACTGTCATTATGGTTCCTGCCACAATATTGATTATAGGGCCAATATCAGATATGCTTGCAAATGCTATCGCAACAGGCTACAATTTCTTGTACACAAATGTTCCAGCATTAGCAGCGATTATTATAGGTGGTTTCTGGCAAGTAGCGGTTATATTTGGTGTGCATTGGGGCGTTACACCAATGGTTATGGCGAATTTTGCAAATAATGGTTGTGACTCTTTCCAAGCAGTACAAACTTGTGCTGTTGTAGCACAGGCAGCAGCTTGCTTTGGTGTATTTTTAAAAACTCGTAATAAAGAAATGAAAAATGTTTCACTGTCCGCAGGCTTAACTGGTATATTTGGTATTACAGAACCAGCAATATATGGTGTTACATTACGTTTGAAAAAACCATTTATAGCAGGTTGTATTGCAGGTGCAATAGGAGCATTGGTAGTTGCCTTTTTTGGTTTTATGCACTACGTTTATGCAGGTTTACCTGGATTGTTAACTGTAGTAAATGCTATCAGCCCAGACAATCCTATGTCATTTCCTGGTTTATTAGCAGGTTGTGGTGTAACTATTGTTGCAGCGATACTATTAGTACAAATTATAGGTTGTGACGAACCAGTTACAGCAGAAGGGGATACTTCAAATGTAGAAGAACAAAAAACAACAATATCAACAGAAGAAATAACAATTTATTCTCCTTTGAATGGGGAAATAAAAGAATTAAAGGAAGTAAATGACCCAACTTTTGCAGGCGGTATGTTAGGGCAAGGTATTGCAATAATACCTTCTGAAGGGAAGTTATATGCACCATTTGATGGCAAAGTGAATTTAGTATTTGATACTAAACACGCTATAGGTTTAGAAAATGCAGCAGGTGCAGAAATGCTGATACATATTGGTTTAGAAACTGTCAATTTGAATGGAAAATATTTTACACCAAAAGTAAAAGCAGGAGATGCTGTAAAAAAAGGAGATTTATTAGTTGAATTTGATTTGAATGAAATTAAAAAAGAATATGAAACAGTAACTCCAGTATTGATTACAAATGCAGATTGTTTTTCATCTATACAAGCTATTAAAATAACAGGAAATATAAAAGTAGGAGAAGAAATTTTAAAAGCAGAGTAATTAAAGAATAAGAGAAGGAGTGAATAAATATGAGTTTACCAAATAATTTTTTATGGGGTGGAGCAGTTGCAGCACATCAATTGGAAGGTGGTTGGCAGGAAGGCGGAAGAGGACCTAGTGTAAGTGATGTTATGACAGGTGGTTCTTATAGTGTGGCTAGAAAAATTACAGATGGTGTGATAGAAGGAGAATGGTATCCAAATCATAAAGGTATTGATTTTTACCATACTTATAAAGAAGATATTAAGCTTTTTGCAGAGCTTGGTTTTAAATGTTTTCGTACTTCTATATCATGGAGTCGTATATTTCCAAATGGCGATGAAACAGAACCTTGTGAAGCAGGATTACAATTTTATGATGATTTATTTGATGAACTGTTAAAATATCATATCGAACCTGTTATTACATTGAGCCACTTTGAAATGCCATATTATTTAGCAAAAGAATATGGTGGTTGGATAAACAGAAAATTGATTGATTTTTTTGTTCACTATGCTGTCACTGTTATGGAACGTTATAAAAATAAAGTAAAATATTGGATGACATTTAATGAAATTAACAATCAAAGCAATACAGATACTGATATTTTTGGCTGGACAAATTCAGGAATACGTTTTTCAGAATTTGATGACCCTAAAAAAGCACTTTATCAAGCAGCTCATCACGAATTAGTTGCTTCTGCATTGGTAGTAAAAAAAGGGCATGAAATTAATCCTGACTTTAAAATCGGTTGTATGTGTTCTTTTGTACCTTTTTATCCTTATTCTTGCAATCCTGATGATGTAATGATGTCTGTAGAGTCTATGCACGAAAGATATTATTTTACAGATGTACATTGTCGTGGACATTATCCAGCATATGCTAAAAAACAATGGGAAAGAGAAGGAAATGCTCCTATTATGCAACCAGAAGATGAACAAATTTTACAGGAAGGTAAAGTGGATTATTTAGGATTTAGTTACTATATGTCAAATACAGTAAAAGCAGATGTGAATGAAATAAATAGCGGTTTAAATGGTGGAAATGCTCATAGTGTTGCTAATCCTTATGTAAAGGCTTCTGAATGGGGTTGGAATATTGACCCAATAGGACTTCGTTATACACTTTCTGTATTATATGAAAGATATGAAATACCACTATTTATTGTAGAAAATGGTTTTGGTGCAATTGATAAATTAGAAGAAGATAAAAGTTGTGATGATAGCTATCGTATTGAATATTTTAAAAACCATATTATTGAGATGAAAAAAGCAGTAGAAATTGATGGTGTTGATTTAATAGGTTATACGCCTTGGGGCTGTATTGATGTTGTTTCATTTGGTACAGGAGAATTGCGTAAAAGATATGGTTTTATTTATGTAGACTTAAATGATGATGGAACAGGAACAGGAAAACGTTATAAAAAGAAATCTTTTGAATGGTATCAAAAAGTTGTTGCTTCTAATGGAGAAGAATTATAGTCAAAAAAGTCAGCCATAGAGCTGACTTTTTTGATATAATAGATATAAGCGATAAAAATTAAAAAATGAGTTCTTTGATAATATTAACCACACTTAATAAAGTGTTTGATACTAAAATAAAGAAAATGTTACATGACCTAGACTTTCCAAATTTTTCAACAGTAAATAGAGTTTATAGCTAATACTTTTTGAAAAGGAGAATTTAATATTTTTATAAAAAATTTAACAACTATTCCTGTAAATACTGCTGTAATTATTGTACCTTCTCTTGTGCCAATGATTGTACCTTTAAAAAGCAACATAGACAATATCAGTGATAAAATTACATTACATACATCAAAGCCAATTTTGATATTGCCAAAATTTTTACCACTTTTATCTGAAATTGCTTTTACAAATGCCTCACCAGAATTCATAATAACATTTGCTATGACTGACAATGATATTCCGAAACCAAGTACAATCACACCAATCAATACAAATAGTATTTGAACACTATAGCTATTTACAGCAATAGGAGATACACACCACATACCAAAATCTGTAAAATATCCAAATAAAAAGGATAGTGGTATTTGCAGCAGTTGTATGATTTTAAAATCTTTTCTTAATATTATGATTTGTCCAATTATCAATATACAATTCCATAATATGAGCCATGTCCCTAATGAAATGGTTGTAAATTTTATGCTGAAGACATTTGCAACAGAAGAAATAGGAGACACACCTAATGCCCCATGTTTTGTAATAGCAACGCCTAATGCTGAAAAAAATAAACTAATAATAAATAAAATATATCGTTTCACTTTTTCTTTTTTACTCATTGTTTTTCCTCCAGATTGTTATAAATTTTTATCATATATTCTGTAAGTTGTTTTACTTCTTTTTCTGAAAAGTTGTGAAATATCTTTTTTTCGATTGCTATAAATTCTTGTTCAATACATTTACAAATTTCTTTTCCTTTTTCTGTCATAAAAATATTGATATTTCTTCTATTTTGTTTATCCATGTTTCTTGTAATAAGACCATTTTTTTCCATACCATTTAATATTGTGGAAAGAGATGCAGGTTCAATATGACAGCCCTGAGCAATGTCTTTTTGCATAGCTCCATTATTTTGCTGTAAATAATCTAATACTTTTGGTTGTCCAAGTGTCAATTTTAATTCCTTTATATTGTTAAAAAAATGTTTTTGTAACATGAGATGATTTGCCATAAGTAAATAATGAAATGTAAAATTCATAATAACTCCTTTTTAATTAGTATTATAATAATTAGTATACTAATTATATTTTAAATAATTTTAAAAGTCAATGTTACTTTTTTTATAAGGAGAAAATAAATAATGAGGGAAGTGAAAAAGATTATCAAAAAGAGTTTAAATCTATTATTTTTAAGGAATAAGATGCAACATATGTCTTTCTTTTTAATTAATGTGTTTGATAAGAAGTATTTAACAGATATTTATTATAATAGTAAAAATAGGATTTCATTTACAAAAAATAAAATCCTATTTTAGTGTTTTTACTATTTTTTATTTTCTTCTAATCGAATATTTAGTGCCTCTAAAGCATTGATATAGCCTCTATATTTTTTTGTTTGTTTTTTATCAAAATTTCTTGTGATTTGAAGGAAATCATATATTGATGTTCCAATCATTTCTCTATTTAAAAAGCTGTTTGTTGGTTTAAATTTAGCAAAAAAACTTAATCCTTCCATAATTTCTGCACCTGTAATAATGCCATTATTGTCACAGGCAATTAAAATGAGATAGCCAGAGAGCAATTTTCCTCTTTTTTGTCCAATACCGACATTACCAAGTTTATGCACTCTTTTTACAGATTTTCTATAATCTTTTATTTGAAAATATCCACCAATTGCCTGCATTACAAATAAGCAAAATACAATTAACAATAATGTAGAAACTCCGCTTAACTGTCCCATTTTAATTCCTCCTATGTTTATTCTATTGTATCAATTCTTTGCTGATGTCTACCTCCAGCAAATATAGCATCAAGCCATGCAGACACAATACTTTTTGCCATTTCTATACCAACAATTCTAGCACCAAAAGCAATCATATTTGCATTGTTATGTTCTTTGCTAAGTCTAGCACTTACTGGTTCACTACATACTGCACAACGAATCCCTTTTACTTTATTTGCTGCAAGTGAAATGCCAATACCTGTACCACAAATCAATACAGCTTTTTCCACTTCACCATTTACAACTGCTTCTGCTGCTTTTTTACCATAAAGGGCATAATTGCAGCTTTCTGTAGTTTGAGCACCATAGTCAATAACTTCATATCCTTTTTCTTCTAAATATTTTTTGATTTCGTTTTTCATTTCAACTGCGGAATGGTCATTACTGATACCTATTTTCATTATAACACAACCTTATTTTAAAAACTCTTTGACTTTGTGATAAATACTTTCACTATCTAAACCATATTTTTGAATTAACTCTACTGCTGCACCAGATTCCCCAAAAACATCATTAATTCCAATTTTTAATACTTTTGCTTGTGCTTTTTCAGCAACAACATCACAAACTGCACTTCCTAAACCACCTATTACTGAATGTTCTTCTACTGTAACAATTTTTCCTGTTTTTGCTGCTGCATTAATAACAGCTTGTTCATCTAATGGTTTTATTGTGTGCATATTGATTACTTCAGCTGAAATACCATTTTTTTCAAGTAATTTTGCAGCTTCTAAACTTTCATTTACAGTCAAACCACTTGCAATAATTGTAACATCTTTCCCTTGTTTCAATGTAATTGCTTTTCCAATTTCAAATTTATATTCTGGCGTATCATTTATCACAGGTACAGCAAGTCTGCCAAATCTCAAATAAACTGGACCTTTATGCTCATAAGCTGCTTTTACTGCTGCTTTTGCTTCCACATCATCAGATGGATTTAATATAACCATTCCAGGAATAGTTCTCATCAGTGCAATATCTTCATTACATTGATGTGTTGCACCATCTTCTCCTACAGAAATACCTGCGTGTGTTGCACCAATTTTAACATTCAAATGAGGATAGCCTATAGAATTTCGTATCTGTTCAAATGCTCTGCCTGCTGCGAACATAGCAAAACTGCTTGCAAATGGAGTAATGCCGGTGGTTGCAATGCCTGCTGCAACTCCCATCATATTTCCTTCTGCAATACCACAGTCAATATGTCTTTCTGGAAAAACCTTTTTAAATACACCTGTTTTGGTTGCTGCTGCTAAATCTGCATCAAGCACAACAATATCTTGATGTTCTTTGCCTAATTCTACCAAAGCATTCCCATAACTTTCACGTGTTGCAATTTTTTTTACTTCTGACATAACGCAGCACCTACCTTTTCTAAATCTTCCATAGCAATATTGTATTGTTCCTCATTTGGTGCAGCACCATGCCATGATGCTTGATTTTCCATAAAAGAAACACCTTTCCCTTTTACTGTTTTTGCAATAATAGCTGTTGGCTTACCTTTTGTTTGTTTTGCTTCTTCAAATGCTTTTGCAATTTCATCAAAATTGTGACCATTAATATTGATAACGTGAAAATGAAATGCTTTAAATTTTTCATCAATAGGATAAGGGGAATTAACATCGTCGATTTTACCATCAATTTGCAATCCATTGTTGTCCACAATCACTACCAAATTATCAAGTTTTCTATGTCCAGCTAACATAGCAGCTTCCCATACTTGCCCTTCTTGTATTTCTCCATCGCCTAGCAATGTGTAAACTCTATAATCTTTATTGTAAATTTTTGCAGAAATAGCCATACCTACTGCTGCGGAAATCCCTTGTCCTAATGAACCGCTTGACATATCTACACCTGCTGTATGCTGCATACAAGGGTGTCCTTGCAAATGAGAGCCTACTTTTCGTAATGTTTTTAAGTCTTCTACAGCAAAAAATCCTCTGTGTGCTAATGTGGAATAATATCCAGGTGCAGTATGTCCTTTTGATAATACAAATCTATCTCTATCTTCTTTTTTTGGATATTGTGGGTCAATATTCATTTCTTCAAAAAATAAATAAGTGTAAATATCTGCTGCGGAAAGAGAACCACCAGGGTGTCCTGATTTTGCATGATACACTGCCGTGACAATGCCCTTGCGTATTTCATTTGCCATTTTTTGTAATTCTAATGTATTCATATCTGTCCTCCTATTCTCCGAATACTGCAATATAATCTTTTTTAAATTTTTCAATACCTGCATCTGTTAATGGGTGTTTTGTCATAGTATCCAATACAGAAAATGGTACGGTTGCAATATCTGCTCCTGCTAATGCACAATCTGTTACATGAATAGGGTTTCTTACACTTGCTGCAATAATCTGTGTGTCTACTTTTGCTACTTTAAATATTGCTGCAATTTCAGAAATTAAATCAACACCTCTAACAGATATATCATCTAATCTACCCAAAAATGGAGAAACATATGTTGCACCTGCTCTAGCTGCTAAAAGTGCTTGATTTGCTGTAAATATCAATGTCATATTTGTTTTAATACCTTCAGAAGTCAGTTGTTTACAAGCCTTTAAACCTTCTCCTGTCATAGGAATTTTAACAACCATATTTTTATGTATTTTAGCAATCTCTCTGCCCTCTGCAATCATACCTTCTGCATCTTCTGTTGTTGCTTTGACTTCTCCGCTGATAGGACCATCAACTATGTTTGCAATTTCTGCAATCACTTCTTCAAATACTCTGCCTTCTTTTGCAATTAGGGAAGGGTTTGTTGTAACACCACATATAATACCCATATCATATGCTTTTTTAATATCTTCTACCTTTGCCGTATCTATAAAAAATCTCATATAATTTTTCCTCCTAAAAATATAATTTTACAAATATGGGATACAAAATAAATCTGTATCCCATATTGTGTATATTACTTTTGACCACTATTTATTTATAGAGAGAATACTCCGCTATACTAATTTATAAAACATTTCTGCCATACATAGCATCTTGTTCTTTTCTCAATTTATAAATTAATGTTTCTCTATCAAGGTCAATCATATCATATGTAATTAATTCGCCTTTTTTCACGTCTTTTTTCATAACCGCTTTATTTGTTACCAAGCCAAATGGTACATAGCCTTTTGCATTAGATTCTTCTGCTGTTGCAATAGAGCCATGTGTTGTAAATCCGCCTATACCATCAATAGTTTGTCCAGCTTTTAAATCAATTTTTGCTCTTGTAATACATTCAGATACTAAGCCATCTTTTGCAACACAAGTTACTTCACCATCAATTACTGCTTTTGCCACTGTCAAAGGTGTTTCTAAGTTACAAAGGTGATATGGTCTGTATAATGTCCAAAGTGGTCCAGGACCCATGCTGTGGTAAGATAATTGATAAGCAATTTCTTCATTTGGTGTAGAGCAAGTTACAAATACACCAGGAGCAATACCATTTACATATTCTACTACACCATGTTTGTCTAATATACCGCCATCTTTTTTGAGTTTAAATATTTCATTTAATTGTTTTACGCCTTCTGTACCGTGTGCTGTTTCTGGGCCGTGTCCGCCAATGACATCTGGAATTAATCCTGTATAATTTGACATAGCAGTCATTTCAACCATTGTTTTTGTACCATCTTTAAATGCACAGAGCATTTTTGGACTCATTTTTCTACGTGTTGCTTCTTCTAATACAGTATCTGGATTACAAGCATAATCTAATTTATTGTTTTTACCTTTACCCATAACTTCTACATGAAGTCCCATAGCTGTTGCAAAGCAATACAATTCCATAACAGCACCTGGTTCATCACCAGCAGAACCTGTATAAATAACGCCTTCTTTTTCTGCCAATTTTCTTAAATATGGTCCAATTACAACATCTGTTTCTACATTCAACATAACAACATGTTTTTTATTTTTTAATGCGTCTGTAGCTACTTTTGCACCAACATCAGGTACACCAGTGGCATCAATAGCACATTCTACAAGATTAGCTTGTGAAATAAAGTCTGCATTGTCGCAAGCAACATATTTTCCAGCTTCCATAGCTGCATTTGCTTCTGCCAATGTTTTTGCTTGAACAATTTGTTCATCAGCCACACCAGCATATTTAAAAGCGTGTACTGCATTTTCTATTTTAATATCGGAAACAATAGCAGGAGTGATACCTTTCATCAAAACCATTTGTGTTACCATACCACGCCCCATTTGACCAGCACCAACAACACCAACTTTAATAATTTTTCCTTGTTCTTCTCTTTTGATTAATTTTTGATTCATGTTTAACATTGTAATAGCCTCCTCTTAAATTGTGTGATAATTTATATTTACAGTGAGGGCTGTTTGCTCTACGCTGTTTTTCACTGTTTATTTAAAATATTTCAATGGTAGTACCAACTGTTAAATCTTCTGCTGTAATTTCACCTTTTTCCAACATAATACAACCGGGTCTGAATGCTGCTTCTTCTCCACTAAAATCTAGTGTACAATGTCCAAGATTTCTTAATGTATAAGCTGCTTCTTCTCCTACTTTTGTAATTTTAAATTCTTTTGTGCCAATTTTTAATGTATCTCCTGATTGAATTTCTTCATTTAATACACATTTTGTATGTAATACAGAAATTTCAGCTAATTCTGGAGGTGCATCTTCATTAAATATAATAATAAAGTTTGTTTCATCGCCCAAAAATGCAAGAGCATCTGAACCTAAACCTGTAATTTTTACTTGATATTTCATATATTTGCTCCTTTCCTGTTAAAACATACCTATACTGAAAACAAATGCAATCAGTACGGCAACTGGCCCTGTAATAATTCTGGAAAATAATACTGCTGGAACACCCATTTCTATTGTTTCAGGTTCTGCTTCTCCTAAACTTAATCCAACTGGTACAAAGTCACCACCAACTTGAGCATCTATTGCAAATAATGCAGGCAGTGCATATTGTGCTGGAATATTTCCTAGTGCAAATTGTGAGCCTAATAACGTACCTACAACTTGTGCAATAACTGCACCTGGTCCAAGTATTGGAGAAAGGAATGGTAATGCACATACTATGGAAATACCTACCATACCTGGAAGGGTACTACATAATGGTGAAATTGTATTTGCAATGACATTTCCTAAACCGCTGACGCTTATAATTCCTAGCAATGTACTTGTAAAAGCCATAAATGGAAGTACATTTTTAATAACCATATCAATGCTTTCACGTCCAGCTTGAAAGAATTTTCCTACTACTGCACCAACACCTTTACCGATTTTAACAATCATACCTTCTTTTTTGCCTTCATTTGCTTTTCTAATTTCTTCTTTTGCTTGTTCTTTTGTTTTAGGGCCTTTATCTGTTGTAGAAGCTGCTGCACTAGCTTGTGACTGTGCTGCTGCAATTTGACTTTCATCTGCATAACTAATATCTTTTTCTTTTACTGCTGAAACATATATTTCAGGTTTTATAAATTGTGCCAAAGGGCCAGATTGTCCAACAGGCATAAGATTTACTGTAAATATTTTTTTCTTTGGATAAACACCACAACGAGCTGTTCCGCCGCAGTCCACTACTGCAACCATAACTTCATCATCTGGCAATGTTGTTTTAAAACCATCTACTGCAACACCACCTGTCATATCTGCTATTTTTTGTGCAACAGGTTCAATACCTCCTCCTGTGACACACAATACAGTATGGCATTTTTCTGTAGGTGTAATGGTTAAGGGGCCGCCCCAGCCGCCATCTCCAGCTTTTATTACGATTGTTTTATACATAACTACCTCTCCTTTACTGTATTATTTCGCAGCATTTTTTGTCATTCTTGCATAAATTTTTTCTGTCAAAACGCCTCTAATCAATATTACAATGATACCAACAATAAAATATCTTACTGCAAGTCCGCCTGTTGCATAGCCTGCTTCAATCAATCCTGCTGCAATACCTGTATATACAAACAATTCTGCTGGGTTTGCATGAGGAAACAATCCTGTTACGGGGTGTAAAAAACTTACACAAGAGTCATAATATGCAGGTTTGTATTCTTCATCAACAAAACGTCCAAAAGTATAACACATAGGATTTCCTAAAAAGAATACTGCTAATATTGGTAGCAATGTATAGCGTAAAACAGTATATTTTGTAATCTTTTTTGCAAAACTTTCTACTCTTTGTTCACCAATTACTTTAATTACAGAATTTACTGCTGTCATTAAACAGATTACCATTGGTATAATACCTGTTACCCAACCCATAAACTGTTCTCCGCCTGCTTGGAATAAGCTCATAAATCCTTCTGCAAGTTTAGAAATCATATCCATAAATTTTTCCTCCATTTCATTACTATATTTTTTCGCTATATAATTTCGTATAAGCAATACTATATTATTTGGGGCACCCTTCAAACAATATAGTAGTTGTTTATAGAGTTATATACTTTTTAGAGTAGTGCATTAGCACAGTCAATATTTGTAATTAATATGTTAATATATTTCCCTGCAATGGCACTTTTTACTGCTTTTGCTTTTTTTGCTCCTGCTACAATACCAATTCTTCTAGGAACATTGTTTGCAATTTCAAAAGGCATTGCGGCAACTCTTTCGTTAAAATGTTTAAATTTTTCTCTATCACCATTTTCATCAAAAAATTGAAGCGAAACATCTCCTACTGCTCCCATTTTTACAAACTCGTCCATTTCAGCAATGCTTGTATATTTTGCACGAATTAATGTAGACTCTGTTCTTTCAGGAATACCAATACCCATAATAATAGTGGATAATTTTTTAAATTCATCAAATATAAAATTAACAGACTCCTCTTGCAAAAAATAATCCAATGTTGTTCTTTTCGAAAATACTGCTGGTGCTAAAAATTGTGTGTATGTTCCTCCAAATTTATCCGCAAATTCTTTTGCAATTTGATTGCTTTGTACATCTGCTCCTTCTTCTGTACCATGAGAAACACCTCCTATTAAGGGAACAAACTTTAGTTGTTTATCAATGCTGAATTTTACTTTAGACATTGCCACATTATGTAATGTGTATCCCATTGAAACGCCTATATGCTCTCCTTCACGAAATGACTCTGCCAAATAAATAGCAGCTTCTTCATAGAGTCTGGTAGAGGCTTCTTCTTTTGTATCCAATGCTGTCCCTTCTACAATAATGACATCTTTTAATCCATATTTTTTTTCAAGTGCTTTTTCCAGTTTGCCATATGAAAATTTGACTGGATTGATGACTTCAATTTTAATTAAACCTTGTTCTTTTCCCATTTGTAACATTCTTGAAACGGTTGCTCTTGATATTCCCAAATAGTCACTAATTTCCTGCTGTTTCATATCATCTTCATAATATAAACAACAAACTTTATAAATTAGCCTTAAATCATCAACTATCTTTTTCATATTTACACAACTCCTGTTCACAACTTAATTTTAGCAAAATATTTATTAAAGTAAATACAAAATTACTGAACAAATGTATAAGTGACTTATTTTGTATTATTCCATTTTTCATTTTATTCAATTCTTTTTTATAGATACAAAAAGATTAATACATTTGTATCTATAATGTGTTGTTAGCTATTTTTCTGAACATTTGTAAAAATAAAATAATGTTATTTTTCAATAAATTTATACAATAGATATTATATTTACTAAATAGTGATATAATTTTTTGTTTCTGTTTAGAATTATATTTCTGTTTTATATAAAATTCAATACTGAATATTTAATAAATATTTAGTAAATATTTTGTGATTTTAATAGAAATTTATTTTAAATATTCATAAATTTAAAACGAAATATTTGACATATATTATAATATTATATATAATGTAAACGACAACTTATTTGAGAATAGGGGAGAATATAGTTTATGACAAACAAAGAAATTGCACAACAATTAGGTATTTCTGCTGCGACATTATCACTGATTATCAATCATAAACCAGGTGTATCAGAAGCAAAACGTCAAGAAATTTTTACAGAATTAAAAAATAGAGGCTATGCTCACATTATAAAACAAGTAAATGCAATAAATGATGCTACTCATAATATAGGATTTATTATATATAAAAAAGATGGTGCAATATTAGACCAATACCCTTTTTTTCTTTTACTGCTTGAAATATTTGCACAACAAATCCCTCAGTATGGATATAATATGGTATTACATACCATAGATGAACGAAATAATGTTTCTACACAAATACAGCAACTTCAAAACTCTGACTTAGCTGGAGGCATAGTTTTTGCAACAGAAATGGCAGAAAAAGACATGGAACAATTTTTAGCACTTCCATTTCCTGTTGTTGCACTAGACAACGAATTTATGACTTTAAATTGTGATGCTGTTGCCATAAATAACAGAATGGGAACATTTCAAGCCATAAAACATATTGTAGAAAAAGAGCATAAGCGTATAGGTTATTTTAAATGTAAAAATGAAATCAGTAGTTTTAAACAAAGAGCATATGGTTATCAAAATGCTTTGGCTCATTATCATATTTTTTTCAAACAACAAGATATTATACCTACTTCTTTTACTGTAGAAGGTAGTTTTAAAGATGTAGATATGTATTTGAATGAAAATCAAAAAAATGAAATACCTACAGCTTTTGTATGTGATGATGATACGATTGCTTCTGGTGCAATAAGAGCATTTCAAGCACACGGTTATCACATTCCTGAAGATATTGCAATTATTGGTTTTAACAACAGACCTATGTGTCAAGAAATTACTCCTGCACTAACTTCTATAGATGTGCAAAAAAATGCTCTTGTAACGGAGTCTGTACAGCTCTTATTAAAAAGAATAGAAAATCCATTGCATTACAATCAAAAATATGCCATTAAAATATTAACAGAATGTCAATTAGTAATCAGACAATCTAGTTAATCTATTTTAAAAATAACAAGCCACAAACTGATAAAATTTAAGTTTGTGGCTTGTTATTATTCTTGATTTTTTACTTTTTGTATTGCATCAAGCATTTCAATGATTTTATCCTTGCGATTTGGTGCATTTAATATACCACTTGTGCCTCCGCTGCCATCAGCACCTTCCATAATAACCCTATAAACATCATCACCTGTACTTACACCTGCTGCTTGTATCACAAGTATATTTTTATCTACTGATTTTACTGCTGCATTTGTTGCTTTTATATATTCGTCATCACTTGTTGTACCTGTGCCAATTAAGCTGTTTGGTTCGCAAATCATAACATCTGGAGAAAATGTTGCAATGGCTTTTGTTTCTTCTGGCGTATCAGAACATACAATGGTAAGCAATTCTAATTCTTTCGCTCTTTTGAGTGATTTTGCTAATTGATTGATAGTAAGCTGATGTTCTGCATGATTTAATATAACTGCTTGTGCACCTACTGCTTTAATTCCTTCAGGCAATATGTGTCCCATACCTCTGCCTGTTGTGATACCGTCCATATGTTGTGCTGTTACAATAATGTTTTCTGTGTTGTCAGCAACTTTTTGTATATCAACGTGCTGTGCTGTAAAAATAATATCAATATCATATTCTTGTGCAAGTTCATCACATATTTTAGCAAGTTCTAGTGTTTCCTCCCCATAAATATATGCTTTGGGATTTACAATTAAAAATGGTGCTCTTATCTGTTTTTTCATATTTTTCACTCTCCTATTACGATAATTTTACATTTTCTAGTACGTGGACGTGTGCGGTCAAAATCTACAAAATAAACATATCCTGTTGTGCCAACACCTAGTTTGCCATTATCTACATCAAATGTTTGACTAGAGCCAATTAATGTTGCTTTTAAATGTGCATCACAATTCCAAAGTGCTTTTCTGTCACCATCTGGCAGATATTCTGCAGCATTTGGCCAACTTTCTACTGCTTTATAATGCTCTTCTCCAGGATAAGTATAAATATCTGCACTCACTTGGTCAGGAATTATTTTTGTTAATACATTATTTAAGTCTTGCTGTAAAAATTCGTCCCCAGCCTCATTATAATCATGTACAAATTCCTCAAAAAATACAGAGCAAGTTGTATGTGGCGAAATTACTGTACATATTCCATTTTGTATATTGCTTTGCTGTATTGCCTTTTTGACTTCTTCTGTAATATTGATATAGCTTGGTGTATTTCCGTGAGATTGTACTGTAATTTGTTGTTTATATACCATAATAATCCTCCTTTTTAATAAAACCTTAAAATCTTGATAACTTTGTTTCTAAAACCTTACAAGCCTTTTGAAAAAATCTTGACTGAACCCTTTTTCTTTGTCCAACTTTATATTTTGCATATAAGACAGAATGAATTTTTAACTTCTGGTGCTTCGCTGTTGTTTAACTAAAATGAGCGTTCAATGTCACTATGTAGATGACGAAACACTCGTTTCGCACAAAAGTTCTTTGCTTACTTTCTTTCAAGAAAATAAGTTGTTTCAAATACTTTATAATAGTGTTCTAAACATTGCTGCATACCTTTTTTAGCTGCTTGTTTTATTTCTAAGTAATTCTGTGATTTATTTTTATCTATTTCTGTTTTTGCTGCTACTAATAAATCCGAAAAAATATTAATTTTTGTAATTCCTTCTGTTGCACAACGTTTTAAATTTTCATCTCCTGAAGAAGAACCACCGTGCAATACAAGAGGAGTTTCTACTTCTGCTCTAATTTCTTTTAATCTATCAAAATTGATTTTTGGTACTCCTTTATATATTCCGTGTGCTGTACCTATGGAAATGGCAAGAGAATCTACATTTGTTTGTTCAACAAATTTTTTGGCTTCTTCTACTGTGGTATAACGAGAGGATTTTCCTTCATGTCCTTCAAAATTTTCATTTGCTCCTACATAGCCAATTTCTGCTTCTACAACGACACCTTTTTTATGGGCATACTCTACAATTTCATTTGTTTTTATTACATTTTGTTCAAAGGGATATTGTGAAGCATCTATCATAACAGAGGTAAAGCCTAAATCAATGGCTTTTTTGATAACATCTGGTGTAGCACCATGGTCTAAATGAAGCACTATGGGAACTTGTGATTGTGCTGCATATTTTTTGCCTATTATAGCAGCATCTTCTAACGTAATATTTTCTCCAATGTGTGCTTCAGCCAATGCTAATATCAATGGCAAATTTAATTTTTCTGCTGTTTCAATGTGCCAACGTAAAGACTCTAAATCAATAAAATTTGGTGCTGGTATAGCAAAATGTTGTTGTTGTGCTTTTTGAAATAATTCTTTTGATGTGACAAGCATATTATTTCCCCCTTTATATTCTTGTTACATATGTGCTTATTGATTACTTTTGTTATTTATATTATATTATTGTAACATATGTATGTCAATATGCTATTTTATATTTGTTAAAAAACACTGTTTTTTATTGATTATATAATACATTTATATTATAATTAAATAAAAATAGAGTAACAAATGTTACTAAAAATAAGAAAGGGTGTAAATAGATTATGACAACAAATACTTCTTCAGACTCTATGTTTCATAGAATGGTGCTTATATCAAATTTATACTATAAAGAAAAATTGTCTCAGCAGCAAATAGCAAAAAAGTTAAATATTTCCAGACCATGGGTGTCAAAATTATTGGCACGTGCAGAGGAATTGGGTATTGTAAAAATAGAAGTGCTTTCGCCTTTTACAAATAATACTGCTATGGAGAATGCTCTTATTAAAAAATATAATATGAAATATGTAGGTGTAATACAATCTAGTGAAAATGTTGCTTTTGCAGCAGCAAATTATTTTATATCAGAACTGAGAACAAAAGATGTTGTAGGAGTAGGGTGGGGGAAAAGTGTTTCTAATTTGATAGAAAAAACACCTTCTGTATATTTTCCAGAGGTACAACTCATTCCGTTATCAGGCAGCTTTGGTAATACACTCAATGTTTTGCCTAACTACAATACAATACAATTAGCAGAAAAAATAAATGGTATTGCAAAAGTGTTTCATACACCTTTAGTTTGTTCTAAAGAAGAATATCATACATTGATGTCGAATAAACGTACACAACAATTTATACAGCTAGCAGAACACGCTAATATATTGCTTTTAGGTATAGGCGTTTTTGAAACGTCTATTGTACCTCAATATGGCATATTAGAACCGCATGAAATAGAGGAATTAAAACAAAAAAATGCTTTAGGAGATGTTGGTTTAAAATATTTTGATAAACAAGGAAATGTAGTAGAAACAGAAAAAACAAAAATGCTTATTAAAGCAGATATTGTAAAAGCAAGCAAAAATGCAAGAACAGTAATTGGTATTGCACAAGGATTAAATAAAGTCAATATTATTGATGTTGCACTATCTTTAAATTTATTTCATGCTTTTTTTACAGATGAAAAAACAGCATCTGCTTTGCTTTCTATTTCATAAGGAAATGTTAAATAAATGCAAAGTTACTATAATGAAATTTTAATTTTATTTATTTTCTAATGGAACATTATACTTTTTAGAATGATAAAAAATATTTCATAGTTTTTGAAACAGTTTCAACCATTCTATTTTTTTGCAAATTTTGTGAAACACTCTTGACTAATTTTATGACAAAATTTATGTTACCATTTAACCATAGAAAAAACAAACCAGTTTGAAAAGCGATTTATAAATAAAAGAAAAAGAGTAACACAAGGGCAGAAATAAAAATGATATGGGAAGATTTAAAAGATACTTTGATTATTCCAAATTTGAAGGCTTTCGCATCTGAAGATATTATGGAACAAGTCGAAGGAATATTGATAAAAGGGAAATGTGCAAAATTATGTTATATAGAGGCCTTAATAAAAAAGGAAAAAGAATTTCCTACAAAAAATATAAATGGTGTGAGGGTAGCAATCCTCACATAGATGTAAGTTACGTAAATTAAAGTAGAAACTGTAATCGTAGCATGTGACAGAGCAGTAGCAATTTAAACAATCACAGTAAATAAAGTAGTAGAATTATATAAAAACAATGGTATAGATGTAGAAATCTGTCAAGTTAGAATTTCTGAAATTGCTTCTAATTTACCAGCAGATTTAATTGTAACAACATCAAAAGTAAAAAGAGATTTTGGAGTATCACTCATTACAGGAATACCTTTTATTTCTGTTGTAGGAGTAGAAAAAACAGAAACAAATTAAATAGATGAATAAAAAAACAGTTGCAGTCGTTTGAAACAAACAAGCGACTGCAACATACTAAAATAAAGAGGGTGAGAGTATAATGTTTTTAAATGCAATTTAATATATTATTGATATAGGTAAATCTGCTATATTGTCTATTGTCATAGAAATTATAAGTGTTTGTATTGGTATCACAATTTATTCTGGTTTAATAATAGGTGTTGAATTTGTAAGTTTGAGGCCGATTATAGATTTAATAAATACCGAATTAGGTTCAAGCAGCACATATATCAGAGAAATTTGGTTTATCATTAAGTGTTGTTGACATTGGTTGACTAGGTGCTTCTCCTATGACATAGGCTTCTAATATTACAATAGTTGCAATTCCAGTAAACATTGGCATTTGGAATATATGGCATATGACACTTACAGAAGAAATTGTTTATGCTGTAACAAGAAATTTTCCAATAGGAATATTAGGCGTTGTTGTTTATGCCGCAGTTTCCTATAAATTAAGCGATTTATGGGGTTCTTTGTTAGCAAACTATTTTGGATTTACATAGATTCACAAAATTCTGCAAGTCTCTTTAATGTGTATTGTGTTCCTTAGTTACCGTATAAAATAATTTCTATAAAATAATTTCTATTTGAGAATTTAATGCTTTCTGTAGCGTACAAACTGCAAGCTCGTTGCTAATATGCTTTTCTGTTAAACTAGCAACCACACTATGGTCATACAACTATATCTATATCTACTCAAGTATTCCATACGTGTTTTTATGTTGCAGTATTTGGTGTATTCTGTGCCATAACGCCTACTAAATTATGAGGAACATAATATTCCTCTAAATAAGCTATTTCTTCATCAGAAAGCATTAATTCTGTTGCTTTTGCTGCATGTTCTATGTGATGCAATTTTGTTGCACCTACTATAGGGGCTGTTACTTTTGTAATAAGCCATGCAAGAGAAATTTCTGTCATAGATACTCCTCTTTTTTCTGCAATATTTGCTACTCTATTTATTATAATATTATCTTGTTCTGCTGTAGCATCATATTTTAATTTTGCATAACTATCTTGCTCTAATCTTTTAGAAGTTTTTCCGACTTTTCTGGAAAGTCTTCCTCCTGCTAATGCACTATAAGGTGTCATAGCAATATTATCTTCTTTACAAAGTTTTAACATTTCTCTTTCTTCTTCTCTAAATATCATATTATAATGTCCTTGAACAGAAATAAATTTTGTAAAACCTTCTTTTTCTGCCAACATATTTGCTTTTGCAAGCTGATAGGCATAGCAGTTGGAAATACCAATATAACGAGCTTTTCCAGCTTTTACAATATTATCTAGCCCTTCCATAATGTCATAAAGAGGTGTCTGATAGTCCCACATATGATAAATATATAAGTCTACATAATCTACTCCTATATTTTGAAGACTTTTGTTTATCATATTTTCTATGTGTTGTTGTCCTGTAATACCTAATGCAATTTCTTGTTGTGTAATTGGAAGAAACTTTGTTGCAATAACAACTTCATCTCTTTTTGAAAAGTCATGAAGTGCTTTTCCAACATATTGCTCACTTGTACCATTTTGATAGCTTATCGCTGTATCAAAAAAATTAACACCCATTTCCAATCCTTTTTTTATAATCTCTCTGGAATGTTGTTCGTCAAGTGTCCATGTATGTTGCCCATTTTTTGCATCACCAAATCCCATACAGCCCATACATATACGAGATACATTAATATCAGAATTTCCTAATTTTACATATTGCATAAAATACTCCTCCATTATTTTAACAAAAATTTATTGTAATATCTCAGTCAAACAGTTTAAAGCGTTTAATGTTCTAGGGTATCCAGCATAAGGTAAACACTGATATATGATTTCCTGTATTACCGCTTTATCATTTCCCATATTAACATTACCGTTGATATGAGCTTTAATTTGATTTTCTGTACCTAAATTGATAAGAATACAAAGTGTTAACATTTCTCTTGTTTTTAAATCAAGTCCATTTCTTGTATAATAATCACCAAAACAATTTGTAATTAAATAATAGGCAGGATTTGGAGTATTTTCACCATTAGCTATTGCTCTCATATTTTCACCAAATATCGTTGTTTGTGCAGTAAGACCTTTTTCAAATACGGTATGTTTTGTAACAGTAGATTGTTTTTCAAGAGGTAAATCAATATTGTTTTTTTCAAATACTTTATTGACGATGTGAACAGCATCTACTGTTCTTGGGAAACCAGAATAAGGAGCACATTGATAAACAGCTTCTTTTATTTCTACTGGTGTTAGCCCTAATGAAAGGGCATTTTCTATTTCATATAGCAATAACTCTTTTGACTGCTGTGTTACTAAACTGACTATTTTTATTAATTCTTTTTGTTTGTTGCTAAGTAATTCTGATTTACTATCTACTTTATTTATAAAATTTTCCATAATACTAGCTAATTCTGGGTCGCTTTGTTTAAAATTCATACCATTTCCTCCTGTTATAATATTATGACAGTTTTCCATATGTTTCATCATCTACAGGCTCACACCATTCATTACTTGTTTGTTCTCCTGGAACTTCTACAGCAATATGTGAAAACCAACTATCTGCTTTTGCACCATGCCAATGTTTTACTTCTGCTGGTATTGTAATTACCATTCCTGGTTCTAAACTTATCGCTTGTTTTCCTTCTTCCTGATACCAGCCGCTTCCAGCTGTACAAATTAAAATTTGACCTCCGCCACTTTTTGCATGATGAATATGCCAGTTATTTCTGCATTTGGGTTCAAATGTTACATTAGCAAGAAATACTGCTGTTTTTTCTGGAATAGTTAAAGGGTTTAGATAAGAATTTCCTAAAAAATATTGTGCAAATGCAGTATTTTCTTTTCCTAAACCGAATATATTTTGTTTGTCAAATTCTTGTTTATTATTTATTTTCATAAGTAACTTCTCCTTTTTATAAATTAAGTTTTATGTAAAATATATATTTTTTTATTTTGAATATCTATATTATAAAACTCTTTTTATAAAATATCTAATACTTATATTGCATTATAAAAAATGCCTGATAAGTATAATTGTTTCAGTATGTTATGAAATTACTAAAAGAAAATGATAGTAATGTAATAATATGATATATTGATTGCTGCATACAAATGCAACAGCTTATCTTTTACAGTTTTTTTATAAGAAATGTGTATGAATATATAGCAGTTTTAATGTTTATCGTGTAAAATAAATAATAAAATGGTGGTGTGCAATAGCATTATATGCGTGCTTTTGTAATATTTGTAATGTAAGGGAGAATTTTTATGAGAGTAACAATACAACAAATTGCAGACAAAGCAGGAGTATCACGAGGGACTGTTGACAGGGCTTTAAATAATAGAGGGAGAATTGCTCCTGATGTGGCAGAAAGAATAAAAAATATTGCAGAGGAATTAGGATATACACCTGCAATCAGAAAAAAATCAGAGATAAGAAAGAAAAAAATTAAAATAGGTATTATTAATCAGCTTGCAAAATCTTCCTTTATGTTGGAAGTAAACAAAGGAATACAACAAGCAAAAGAAGAATTAGCAGAATGGGGTATTGAAATCATTGTAAAAGAAGTGCTTTCTGTAGATGAAAAGATACAGTTAAAATATATAGAGGAGCTTGCAGAAATAGGCATTGATGGTTTAGCAATTATGCCTGTAAATTGTGAAAGTATTCGTTTAAAATTAAATTGGTTGATTGAACAAAAAAAGATACCTGTTGTAACATTTAATTCTGATATTGTAGGAACAAAAAGATGTTGTTTTGTAGGAATGGATAACCAAAAAAGCGGACAGACCGCAGCAGGTTTGATGAATATGTTAACAGGTGGAGTTGGAAAAATTTTAATTATTACAGGGTTTTTTAGTAATTCTGTAAACAATGCAAGAGTAGATGGATTTATAGAAGAAATCAAAAAGAACTACACACAATTAAGTATTGCAGGAGTACAGGCAAGTTTTGATGAAGCGGAAGAAGTAGAACATATTATTGAAAACACAATAAAAGATGTTTCTGGGGTGAATGGAATATTTGTTGTATCAGGTGGGCAGTCTGGAATTGCTAAGGCTTTTGAAAAACTAAATATAGAAAAAAGACCTCATGTAATTATATATGATAAAACGCCTAAAAATGAAAAGATATTAATAGATAATGTTGCAGATTTTTTGATTGACCAAAACAGCTATATACAAGGTTATCGTCCTCCTTATATTTTAGCAAATATATTAGGAAAGGGGCAAATGCCTAAAAGCGAGTTTTTATATACAGACATCAATATTAAAACAAAATATAATTTATAAATAGAGAAAAGAGCAGTATTTTGATAAGAATACTGCTCTTTTTTTATGCTTTGCGTGCAAAAAAGCACGCAAAGAGTATAAAAAACTGTTGTATTTACTGAAAAAAACTGTTGTTTATTGTACAGTGTGCAGAAAAATAAAAAAATTATAAAAAAATACTTGCACGCAATATATTTGCGTGCTATAATGAGTTCAACAAAAAGAAATAAAGCAAAATGCACGCAAACAAAGCAAATAGAATGGAGGCTATCACATGAAATATATTGAATTTGATGAAACAAGAAAACTTGATTTAATACTTTTAGGCAGAGTAACCATTGATTTTAACCCAGCTTACAATGACCAAGTAAAAGAGGAGTTTAAGCCATTAAAAAAAGTACATATGTTTGAAAAATTTTTGGGAGGCTCTCCAGCAAATGTTGCAGTAGGTGTAACAAGACATGGTTTAAAAGCTGGATTTATAGGAAAAGTTTCTGATGACCAGTTTGGAGAATATGTTGTTGATTATTTTAATGAACAAGGAATTGATACTTCTCATATTACAAAGTGTACTAATGGCGAAAAATTAGGATTGACATTTACAGAAATGTTGTCAAGCAAAGAAAGCAGTATATTGATGTATAGAAATTGCATTGCTGATTTACAGTTATCCGTAGAAGATATAGACGAAGAATATATCAAAAGTGCAAAAGCAATATTAGTTTCTGGTACAGCATTAGCAGAAAGCCCTTCCAGAGAGGCAACATTGAAAGCAGTTATGCTGGCAAAGAAAAATAACACAAAAGTAATTTTTGATATTGATTACAGAGAATATAATTGGAAAAATACAGATGAAATTTCCATTTACTACTCTATGATAGCAAAAGAAGCAGATATTATTATGGGTTCCAGAGAGGAATTTGACTTAACAGAAAAACTGATACAGCCAAACAGAACAGATAAACAAACAGCAGAAGCATGGCATGGATATAACGCTAAAATAGTAGTAATTAAACATGGCATGAAAGGTTCCACTGCTTATACTTGTGATGGCCAAGATTTCTCTATCAAGCCATTCCCAGTAGAAGCAAGAAAAGGTTTTGGCGGTGGTGATGGATATGGTTCCGGATTTTTATATGGATTGTATCAAGGTTGGGAAGTCATTGACTGTTTAGAGTTTGGCTCAGCAGAAGCATCTATGATGGTAAGAAGCAATAACTGTTCTGACTCTTTACCAAATGCAGAACAAGTAAAACAATTTATTAAAGAAGAAAAACAGCAATATGGTGAAATGATTGCGAGAGTATAAAAAGGAGGGTGTGTTTATGGAAAATACAATTAAATTGACAGTTGCACAAGCGATTGTAAAATTTCTTGATAATCAATATGTTTGTATGGACAGAAAAGAAACAAAATTTGTAGAAGGATTTTTTACGATATTTGGACATGGCATTGCTGTTGGATTGGGAGAAGCACTTGATACAAATCCGGGACAATTAAGAGTAATGCAGGGAAGAAATGAACAAGGTATGTGTCATGTTGCAACAGCATTTGCCAAACAAAGCAACAGAAGAAAAATTATACCTTGTGCAGCTTCTGTTGGTCCAGGTTCTGCAAATATGATAACAGCTTGTGCAACTGCAACAGTAAATAATATTCCTCTTTTGGTATTTCCAGCAGATACTTTTGCATCAAGACAGCCAGACCCTGTATTACAGCAGTTAGAACAAAGTAACAGTTTAGCAACAACTACAAATGATGCTTTTAAACCAGTTTGTAAATATTGGGATAGAATTGTAAGACCAGAGCAGTTAATGACAGCACTTATCAATGCTATGAGAGTGCTAACAGACCCAGCAGAAACAGGTGCTTGCTGTATTGCGATACCACAAGATGTAGAGGGAGAAAGCTATGATTATCCAGAATACTTTTTTCAAAAGAGAGTACATAGAATTACAAGACCTGTTGCAGTAGAGGAAGAATTAGAAGATATTGCAGAGGTAATAGCAAATGCGAAAAAACCAATTGTTGTAGTAGGCGGTGGTGTAAGATATTCTGAAGCAGGAGAAACAGTAGAAAAATTCTGTGAAGAATTTCATATACCATTTGGAGAAAGTCAAGGCGGAAAAAGTGCTTGTAAATCCAGTCATAAATATTGTTTAGGTGGTATTGGCGTAACAGGAACCTATGCAAGTAATATCATTGCAAAACAAGCAGATGTTGTCATTGCAATAGGAACAAGATTATCTGATTTTACAACAAGTTCTAAAAGACTGTTTTTAAATAAAGATGTAAAATTTGTTACAATAAATAATTGTCGCTATCATGCTTATAAAATGGACGCAGTGAAAGCAGTAGGCGATGCCAAAGTAACAGTGGAGGCATTAGCAGAAAAATTAAGAAAAAGAAATTATCAATCTAGTTATACAGACGAAATACAAAAAGCAAAACAAGTATGGGATAAAGAAATGCAAAGACTTGCTTCTATTGCATATACAGGAGAGGATTTTGAACCTTTAATTAAGGCAAGAGATTTGCGTACCATACCAGAATTTGTAAAATTAACAGGCGGAAAAATTACACAAACAGCAGCACTTGCGACAATAAACAGAGTGATTGATAAAAATGCTGTTATGATTACAGCAGGCGGTTCTTTACCAAGTTGTATGCAAAGAGTATGGACAACAGATAAAAGAGGCGGATACCATGCAGAATATGGTTATTCTTGTATGGGATATGAAGTAGCAGCAACATTAGGAGCAAAATTTGCAGAACCAGAAAATGAAGTTTATTGTGTTGTAGGCGACTCCAGTTTTCAAATGTTACACAGTGAAATTATGACAATTATGCAGGAAAAACAAAAAGTTAATATTATCATATTTGATAATTGTGGCTTTGGTTGCATTAACAATTTAGAAATGAACCATGGTATTGGAAGTATTGCAACAGAATTCCGCTATACAGATGGCAAAAAACCAGTAGGAGATTTAATACCAGTAGATTATGCCAAAATTGGGGAAGGATATGGTTTAAAAACATATACTTGCAAAACCATACAAGAATTGGAAAATGCTTTAGAAGATGCAAAAAAACAACAAATTGCTTGTTTGTTTGATTTGAAAGTCATACCAAAAACAATGACAGACGGTTATGAATCATGGTGGAATGTGGGTATTGCTACAACATCAACAAAACAGTCCGTCAATGAGGCTTGCGAAAGAGTAATGGAAGGTAGAAGGGAAGCAAGAAAATATTGATAAGGGGGTAAGAAATATGGAAGTATTTGGCTATCCAAAATTTGATGAAAACAATGAAAAAGTGCTTACAACTTATGACAATGTATATCAAGCTATGATGATGGATATACGAGTTTATCGTATGAGTGCAGGAGAAACAAAAACATTTCAAAAAGTAGAGGAAGAAACAGCAATATTACTTCTTTCAGGAAATGTTGTATACCACTATAATGGTTTTCAACAAAAAGCAAGTAGAAAAGATGTATTCACAGAAGGACCTTACTGTGTTCATGTCTGTAAAGGTACAAAAGTAGAGGTAGTTGCAGAAAGTGCTTCAGAGATATTAGTACAGTGTACGAAAAACAATACTGTTTTTGATGCAAAATTTTATCAGCCAGAAGATGCACCTTGGGGATATTCTTGTGTTGGAAAATTTGGAAATGTAGCAAAAAGACGAGTTAATACCATATTTGACCATGACATTGCACCATATTCTAATATGGTATTGGGAGAAGTGTTAAATGATAAAGGAAATTGGTCAGGATATTTGCCACACAGACACCCACAACCAGAAGTATATTATTTTAAATTTGATAGACCAGAAGGATTTGGAGCAAGTTTTGTAGGAGATAGTGTATTTAAAAGTGTAGATGGCAGTTTTTCTGCTATTCCGGGAGGAGAGTTACACCCACAAGCAGTTGCTCCAGGTTTTCAAATGTATACTTGTTGGATGATACGCCATATAGAAGGTAATCCATGGCTGCAAACAGACCGTTGTGAAGATGAAAGATATATCTGGTTACATGATAGTTTATAAAATAAATAGGAAAACAAAATATAAAAAATAGAAAGGAAGTTTTTATTATGGCAAGAGAATTTATTGTACCAAGTCAAATTATTTCAGGTTCAGGTGCATTAAATATGGCAGAGGAGTCTTTAAAGAGTTTAGGAAAAAAAGCAATGATTGTTACAGATACTGTTATGATTGATTTAGGAAACTGTGCAAAAGTAGAAACAGCTTTAAAAAATCAAGGTATTGACTATGTCATTTATTCTGAAATATTAGGTGAGCCTACCGATACTATGATTGAAAAGGGATTAAATTTATATAAAAAAGAAAATTGTGACTTTTTGATTGCATTAGGTGGAGGAAGTCCTATTGACTCTATGAAAGCAATCGGTTCATTGGTAGTAAATGGCGGAAATATTTCTGATTATATGGGAAAAGTAATTGATGTAGCAGTTCCTCCTATGGTAGCAGTTCCTACTACTGCTGGTACTGGCTCTGAAGCAACACAATTTACAATTATTACAGATACCAAAAAGAATATTAAAATGCTTTTAAAAGGAAAAGTGTTAATTCCAAAATTGGCAATTATAGACCCACAATTTACTATGACAGCACCACCAAAAGTAACAGCAGCTACTGGCTTAGACGCACTGTGCCATGCAATAGAGGCATATACTTCCAGAAAAGCACAAACATTATCTGATACATTTGCATTGTCCGCAGTAGAACGTATATTCAAATATTTGCCTATTGCATTTCATGACGGAAAAAATGAAGAAGCAAGAGTGCAGATGTCTGTTGCAGCTTTAGAAGGTGGTATTGCATTTAATAATGCGTCAGTTACGATTATTCATGGTATGAGTAGACCTATAGGAGCATTGTTCCATGTTGCTCATGGACTTTCTAATGCTATGCTTATGAAAGAATGTTTAAAATTTGCTTTAGAGGGAGCATACGACCGTTTTGCAGTATTGGGTAGAAAAATAGGTGTTGCAACAGTAAGCGACAGCGACAAAGTAGCAAGTGAAAAATTTTTGGAGGCTGTAGAAAATATTACAAAAGAATTAGAAACACCAACATTAGAACAGTTTGGTATCAATAAAGAGGAATTTTTTAATCAAATTGATAAAATGGCATTTGATGCTATGGATAGTGGAAGTCCTCAAAATACTATGAGAGAAGTAACAGAACAAGATGTAAAACAAATTTACAAAAATTTATGGTAATCAAAAAATAGGAGGTATCTTATGCCACTTGTAAAAATGAAAACATTGTTGGAAAATGCAAAAAATAAAAATATAGGCTGTGGAGCATTTAGCATAGCAAACATGGAAATGATAAGAGGAGCAATCAAAGCAGCAGAAGAAATGCAAACACCTATTATATTACAAATTGCAGAAGTACGTTTGAATTATTCTCCTTTACATATGATAGGCCCTATGATGGTGGCAGCAGCAAAACAGTCAAAAGTAGATGTTGCAGTACATTTAGACCATGGTTTGACATTGAAAACTGTAAAGCAAGCATTAGATATTGGATTTACTTCTGTAATGTTAGATGCTTCTATACTTCCATTTGAACAAAATATTGAAAAAACAAAAAATGTTGTAGCATTGGCCAAAAAATATGGTGCGACAGTAGAGGCAGAACTTGGACTTGTAGGAGGTAGTGAAGACGGAAGCAGTGACCATGGTATCCGCTGTACTGACCCACAAGATGCAAAAGTATTTGCAGAAAATACAGGTATTGATGCACTTGCTGTTGCAATAGGAAATGCTCATGGTAATTACCCTGTTGCACCTAAATTAGCATTTGATGTATTAGAACAAATTAAAAATAATGTGTCTATTCCTTTGGTACTTCATGGTGGAAGTGGTATTACAGATGAAGATTTTCAAAAAGCAATTTCTTTAGGAATTAAAAAAGTAAATATTGCTACTGCTAGCTTTAATAGCTTAACAAATAAAGTAGAGCAATATATTAAATCAGAAGGAAAACACAATTATTTTGATTTGAATACTGCTATGACAGAAGGAACATATCAAAATGTAAAAAAACATATAAAAGTATTTAATATGGAAAGTCTTTGCTAAGGAGGATATTAATGATGAAATTTGAAGAATTAAATGGTACATTAGAAAATATAAAAATAGAATTGGAACAAAATATATTGACAGTAACAATGAACCGTCCTAAAGCATTAAATGCTTTAAACAATCAAACATTAGACGAACTGCAAAAAATAACAGATATGATTAATGAAGACAATAACATATATGGTGTGATTATTACAGGAGAAGGCAGAGGATTTGTTGCAGGAGCAGATATTGTACAAATGCGTCCTTATAAAAGTGAACAAGGCAGAGATTATGCAGGATATGCACAAGATACATTTAATAAAATTGAAGCCATTACAAAACCTGTCATTGCAGCAGTAAATGGTTTTGCATTAGGTGGAGGCTGTGAGTTGGCATTGAGTTGTGATATTAGAATAGCATCAGAAAAAGCAGTATTCGGACAGCCAGAGGTAACATTAGGTATTATGCCATGTTTTGGAGGAACACAACGTTTGCCTCGACTGATTGGTGCAGGACTTGCAAAAGAAATGATATTTACAGGCAGACAGGTAAAAGCAGAAGAAGCCAAAGCACTTGGATTAGTAAATAAAGTAGTGCCAGCAGAAGAATTGCTTTCTTCCGCAAAAGAAATGATGAAGGATATTTTAAAAGTATCTCCTATTGGCGTAAAATATGCAAAACTTTCTATCAATAAAGGCAGTGATCTGGATTTGATGAATGCCTTAGAATTAGAAAAGGATTTAGTAGGGCTTTGCTTTGCTACAGAAGATAAAGAAATCGGTATGGAAGCATTCCTTTCTAAACAAAAACCAGCTTTCAGATAATATATTATAATAAATGTTCCAAAATTCCTACTCTTTTATGGCATAAAACGATTAATTATAGTTTTATGCCTTTATATAACATAAAAATACTAGGAGGTAACTATGCTATGGAAAAAACAATTACAATTTATTTGAATTCCATTGATGATATTAAAAAATTTGTTTCTATTGTTTCAAAATATGATGGAGATTTTGATTTGATTTCAGGAAAATATGTTGTAGATGCAAAGTCAATTATGGGAATATTTAGTTTGGATTTATCTAATACTGTTCAGTTAAATATTTCTTGTGCAACACCAGAATTAATGGAAGAATTAAAACCATATATTGTATCTTAATAAATTAAAACAATACATATATTTAAAATTTGAAAGAAACTGTTTTACTCTTTATATATAGTAATTTTTGAATAGACTTTTTCGTTGCCTTATACAAACGAGAAAGTCTATTTTTATATTTGCTGATTTGTGTTTATTACAGCATACATTGAAACAATAGTAAATATTACGACATTGTTTTGTGATGATTAAAATAAAATTTTTGTTGACAATTAGTACGGTTTTGGACTATAATGTAATTAGTACAGAAATAGACTAATATTAAGGAGGTATATTATGATAAACAATAATATTTTTATGGAACAGTTAAACAAATACTATACTGTATGGCAAGAATGTAATAATGTGTATGAGGAGTGGGCAAAAGCACATGGCTTATCTATGAATAGTTTATTAATATTTTTTTCTATTCAAGAAGATAAACAAAATTGTACACAAAAAGCAATTAGTCAAAAGTGGTTAATACCTAAGCAGACTGTCAATATGATATTAAAGGACTTTGAAAAAAGAGGATTGATTGAACTAATTACTATGCAGAAAGATAAAAGAAATAAATTAATTCAATTTACAACAGAAGGAAAGGAATATGCAGACAGCATTATTTCTGAATTAAGAAAAGTAGAATTATTTGTAATAGAAAAAATAGGAATAGAGCGTATGAAACAATTAAATGATACAAATGCTTTATTTGTAGAGCTTTTTAAAAGAGCAGGAGGTAAAAATGCGTAATATAAAAGTTTTTTTTCAATATGTTATACCATCTGTATTGTCTTTTGCACTATCAGGAATTTATACTATTGTAGATGGCTTTTTTGTAGGTAATAGTATAGGTGATGCAGGACTTTCGGCGATTAATATTGCTTATCCTATTGTTGCTGTAATACAAGCATTAGGTACTGGAATTGGTATGGGAGGTGCAATTTATTATTCTATCAATAAAGCAGATAAAAAAGAAAAACAAGCAAGAGAATTTATAGCAGGTGCTTTATGGCTGTTTATTATTTTAAGCATTGTATTAACATTTTTGGTTTTCTTTTTGAATAGTTCACTTTTGAAATTGTTAGGAGCGAATGGACAACTGCTTTATTTAGGAGAAGAATATATTGCTGTAATTGCTTTGGGAGCAACATTACAAATCATTGGTACAGGACTTATTCCATTTATTCGAAATCATGGAGGTTCTTTTTATGCAATGGTTTCTATGATTGCAGGATTTGTTACAAATATTATATTGGATTATTTATTTGTATGGGTGTTTGAAAAAGGTATAGCAGGTGCAGCTTGGGCTACGGTGATAGGACAATGCGTTACAATGTTGATTGTATTGATTTATTTATTACATAAAAAGCAATTTACATTAACTATTCCGTTTTCAAAAATTGGAATAGTATTTATGTCAATTATAAAAATTGGAATTGCTCCTTTTGGGCTTGCTATGACACCAAATATATCTTTGATTATTATTAACCGCTTTTCTATATCATATGGCGGAGAAAAAGCAGTTGCTAGCTATGCTTGCATTGCTTATATAATATGTATTATCTATTTAATTTTGCAGGGGGTTGGAGATGGAAGTCAGCCATTAATCAGTCAATATTACGGAGAGAAAAATTTTGATGAAATGAAAAGTGTAATAAAACTAGCATATCAATTTTCAATATTTTTGTCTTTTATTGCTTGTATGATTATGTATTTTACAAAAGGATATGTTGGAGTATTATTTGGTGCATCAAGTGAGGTAAATGCAGAAATTGCAAAAATAATGCCTATATTTTTGGTTTCTGTTCCATTTGTTGCTATCAATCGTATTACAACAGCAAGTTTTTATGCTACAGAAAAAAGTGCATTTTCTTATATTTTAACTTTTATAGAGCCAGTACTTATGCTCGTGCTTATGATGATATTGCCTCCTTTTTTTGGCGGACAAATAATGATTTGGTGGAGTACAGTTTTTGCAAGGATATTGTCTGCTTTTTTAGCTTTTATATTAAAAAAGCGTGTTGATTGTTCTTTGGCACTATAATTATAAAAAACCACTACAAAAGAATTTATATGTTTTACTGTTTTGATATATCTACTAGAAATAAAAAAACCTCCTACTATAATATAAATGAAAGTTTAGTAGCTTCATAACAACATAGCAGGAGGTTTTTAACATAAAAAATATATTGTATTTTGTATTCTATTTAAGAATTGAGCAAAACACATAATTTGATATAGTTATTTGTACTCAAAATCATTATATTTATTTCAGCCATTTACCGTCCATCAAATCTTTTGCATCTCTTGTCAATGGGAAAATATCGCTTTTATCTATGTATTTTATATCAAATTTTCTATTTAAAGCAGCAAAATGTTTCAATCCAAATGCAATACGGTTTAAATAAGAATATACACCAATTGCACCAGTAGAAAAATCTTTTGCTTTCTTTCCATAAATATTACGTAATTCTCTCAAATCAGGAAATAATTCTTCTTTTGTAGTACCGAAATGCTTTAATTCTGGTGGTAGATTGCCTGCTTCAAGCAACTCGCCTACTTTTTTGGCACTCATTGCAGCCGCCATAGATGCACGACAAACACCAACAGCTTTTAAATAAGGTGCACCTAATGCAAATGCTTTATAAATTTGGTCTTCCATTGTAAAGCCGCCAGTTACAGCAATGTGAGGTAATTTTACACCTTCTTTTTCTAAGCGTGCCATAATTTCTGTTAAATAACTTTGCATAACTACTGTAGGCAAACACCATTCATTCATCATTTTACAAGGGCTGTATCCAGAGCCGCCTCCTGCACCATCAAATGTAACTAAATCCACTTGTGCTTCACTAGCAATACGAAGTACGTGTTCTAAATCTGCTGGGTCATATCCAGCCATTTTAAAATATACATTTTTTAAGCCCATTTCACGTAGTACATTTATTCTTGGTATCAAATAATTTTCGTCCCACATAGGCAGCCTTCCATAAGAACGGAAATTTTCCCCAAAGCCAGCATTGTATCTTTCTTGTACTTTACTGTCAGATGGGTCAGGAATAACTAAAAGTCCTTGTTCTTGTGCTTTTAATGCTGCTTCCAATGTTGCTAAGCGATTAACAGGCTGTGTTCCTTTTGCAGATTGTCCAAATTTGAATTCTATTGCTTCAGCACCACATTGTTGAATAGCATATTCTGGTACACCAATTCTATCATCATCAACATTTACCTGAAGTATAATTTGTCCGTAACCATGATAATATTTTCGAAATGCGTCTAAAAACTCCTGCAATTTTGGACAGTGTATAACTTTACCATTTTCTAGTTGTAATGTAGAGTCTTTTGTTACAGCACCTTCTCCTATTACTGTTAATACACCTGCCATTGCTGCACCACCAAAATAATCCTGCCAGTTTAGTTTAATCAATGCTGGCAATACAATAGGAAGTTTTAATTTTATAGGATTTAATGTACCTATTTTTGTTTTTAAATTAACATCATAAATAGTTGCTTTGTCAGAATTTGCTTCAGCACCGACTGCTCCGAACACACGCCCATTAATGTTAAAATGAGAGTAATCAATGGGATAGCGTTTTTCAGATGCAACTTGGTTATCTCCTGTTGTTGTAGGATAAACAGCATCTGCACCACGTATAGCAGAAAGACCAATTTCACAAGTGCCTATACAGTCTGCTGTGCACATAGAACACATTCCTGAAAATGTGCAGATATGTGCAGGGTCACGTAATTTTGTTCTGTTGAAAGCAGAACCTAATGCTGGACTAAATGATATAGGTGTCATACATATAACCTCCCTTTTAAAAGTAAAATATAGTTTATTTGTATATGTTTTTGTCAGTTTTTTACATTATATATGTAAAGTTAGCTAAAAAACTGTAACTTTTTTATCATTATATCATAAATTTTTTATTTATAGTATCATTATTTTATAAAAAAAAGACAACTAAATATTATATTCAGATGCCTTTTTTATATACATATAGAAATTGATTTATTTGAATTAGCAAACGTCATAAACCATTATTTTTTCGCCTTTTGTGTCATATTTTCCATTAAAATAAAACCCTATTTTTTGATAAATGTGAATAGCAGTTTTATTTATGTCATACACACTTAAATAAATTTTTTTACAAGCATATTCTTTTGTTATTTTTTGTATTAAAGCCGATATTGCTATTTTTCCATATCCTTTTTTTTGATATTTTTTGTCAATTAAAATGCGGTCTAACCAAAGCTCTCCATATGGTAGCGGTTCGTTAAAATAGCCATACATAGCAAATCCAATTAAATTACATTCATTATAAATAGCAACAGGTTTCCATTGAGAAATTTCATCAGCTTCTTTTAAACAATCTGCTGCACTTTCTATAAAATTGATTTGTTCTGGAAATAGACATAAATCTTCTACAGATTTTCTGTTTTTTGGTGTAACTGTTTCAAAGTGTATATTCATTTTTTAGCCCCTTTAATATAAAAATAAATATTAATACAATTATGTTATCGTCTATAATTTATTTTCATTAATATTCAAATAAAGAGATATTATAAATATGAAAATACAATATACAATCCACTGTATTATTCAATATGAATAATAAATGTAACATTATGATTTTTATATTTTATAAAATAGATATTGTATTTGTACTAAAATAATCATTTTATTGGTATTATAGTAAAAATAGAATAATATTAAAGCAAAGTTTTTGTGCAAAAATACCATTGTTTTTTTATTCATTATTGTATTATAATAAATACAATGAATGGAGAGATAATAAGTCAAAATTGATATAGATGTAAATTGAAAATGTAAGCCGTATGATAGCAGTCTGAAACATTCTTTTATTAAGAAGACCGAAGCGGAAAGCTAAAGAACTAACATCACTTTAGTGAAACTGACAGGTAAAGCAAATGACTGTTTGACGGAACCTTGGAAAGACTATCTTAGAGATAGAGCCAATGAGGCGATAACCAACTGGCAAAAAGACAGGGAAAGTTTATTATGTTAATAATAGATTTTCTCTGTCTTTTTTTATACTTTTTTGATATTGCTGATAAATACTTATGAAAAAAATGAAATATAATAAATGATTACCTTTTTAACAGAGGTTAGCTGCAGCGAAACCTTTTGATGATATATAAATAAATATATTTTGCGATATAAAGTCAAAGGGGGGAAACTTATGAGTCAAAAAAGTACGGAAGAATTAAAAAAATCTAAAATGTCGACAATAGGTGTTGTTGCACTGATATTTTCATTTGTTGCTGCTGGTGCTTTTGGTATTGAAGAAGCCATTGCAGCAAGTGGTCCAGGTGTTACAATAGCAATGTTGATTATTTTCCCGTTTATATGGTCGTTTCCTATTTGTGAAATGGTAGGAGAATTAGGTTCTATATTTCCTACAGAAGGCGGCGTTTATTCTTGGGGGAGGGAAGCTTTTGGCGAATTTTGGGGCTGGCAGGTAGGTTTATGGTCAGCAATCACAACATGGCTGTGCCAAGCAGAATATTGTGCATTGGTTGCAGGCTATGCTGCAAAATTAGTTGACCTTTCTCCAATGGGAAGCTATGTTGTAAAAATAGGCGTAGTTGTTATATTTACTATTGTTAATATTATTGGTTTAGATTGGCTTGAAAGATTAGAAACATTTTTTATTGTACTTGTAGTTGCTGCATTTACAGCAGTAGCAGTAGTTGGTTTTATGAATTGGAATATCAATCCAATACAACCATTTTTCAATCCTGAAGAAGGCTTATTCCATTCTGTAGGAGAAGGCGTTGCGATTATTATATGGATGTATATGGGTTATGAATGTATGTCAAATATGGCAGGAGAAATGGATAATCCTCAAATTATTCCAAAGGCTATGAGATTATCTCAACCTATCATTGCATTATCATACATTCTTCCTACATTGGCAGCATTAGCAGCGATTGGTTCATGGAATGCTTGGTCTATTGAGTCTGGCGGCGGTGCTGTTGGCTATGCAGATGTATTAATACAACACGTTGGTACATGGGCAGGGGTACTCTTTATTATTGTAGCGATTATTTCAAATTGTTCCATTTTTTGTTCTTACATAGCACATGGTTCTAGGGCATTTTTTGTTATGGCAGATGACCATATGTTTCCACCAATCATGAAAAAAGTAGATAAAAGAGGAATTCCTACAGTATCTATTATACTGTTAGCAATTTTTACAATTATTACTTGTCAATTTGATTTTACAACACTTGTTATGGCAACAAATCCAATACAATTATATTTGTATTTAATGTTGGTTGCTTGTGTGTTAAAAATCAGAAAACTGTATCCAGTGGAAGCAAGAAAAAAAATGGGTCTTACAGTAATGCCTGGCGGAAAATTAGGACTATGGTTTTTGTCAGCTTGTGTAATACTTGTTAGTTTGTTTGCAATATATGTAAATGGAACAGATTATTTTGTAACAGGATTTATTGTCATTATAGGCGGTTTAGTATCCTATGTACTTTGTAAATGGGTTTATAAAGGCAGGGTATTAGATGAACCAGAACTTTATCCTCTCAATCCAAAAACAAAATTAGATTTAGGGGATTTAATGAATATGGGAGTCTATATGATACTTTCTGGTGCATTGTCTGTTGGAGCAGCATTATTCTTTAGATTTTATGAAGGAGAATATGGAGCAGAGTACTATTTAGAAGAATATGAAAGCGGACTTTTCAGTAATTTTGATGGAATGGTTCAAGTATGTTTTATAATTGGTGTAGTATTGCTTGTTGTAGGCGTAGCTATGACATATATAGGCAAAAAAACAGAACAACCAAAGCTGAAAGAATTAGAAGAAGGAAGAAGACAGCATCTTGATAAAATGATAGAAGAATTTCATGGTGCTGTACCTAGAGAATAGTGATGTAGTGCGACGAATTTTTTAACATTGAAAATAGCAAAATAATAAGGAGGAATTTGTATGAAAAAAGTAATGGTATGTGGTTGTGGTGCACAGGGTTCAACAATTTGTAGAAAGCTAGATGAAGAACCTAATATACAAGAAATTATCTGTGCAGACTATAGTTTAGCAGCGGCAGAGGCAGTATGTAAATTGATGAAAAAAGGTACACCAAAACAGGTAGACGCATCAAGCATTGATGCTATTGTAGAAGCAGCACAAGGCTGCGAATTAATTGTAAATGTTATGCCATTAGATTTTGGTGTAAATGTATTAGAGGCTGCTATTCGTGTAAAAGCAAATTATCAAGACCTTGCAGCATGTGAAAATATTGCTGACTGCCCAGACCCTAGAGATAGCTGGTTAGAAGGCATTAAAATAATGTATCATGACTATGGCAAAAGATTTGCTGAAAATGGTAAAACTGCAATTATTGGAACAGGTTCTGCACCTGGCGTAATGTGTGTTATGGCAAGAAAAGCAGTAAATGAATTAGATGAATGTGATACAATCAATATGATGGTTTATGAAGGCGTAGAGTCTAAAAGATTTTTACCATATTGGTGGTCACCATTGGTTGCTTTAAGTGATATGGCAGAAGATGCTTATGCTTTTGAAAACTGTGAACAGATTAGGACAACACCTTTTAGCAGACCAGTAAAAAGAACATGGCCTGAAATGGGAAATAAAGAAGTTGTATTAGTAGAACACGCACATGACGAGCCTGTTTATGTTGGATTTAATAGAGAAAAATATTTCAAAAATTGTAAAAATGCTTATTTTAAATATGGCGGAGTAGGTATTCGTTTTGCAGAACCACTTTACAGAGCAGGTTTACTTTCTTATGAGGAAGAAGAAATTAATGGCAGAAAAGTTGTACCATTTGATGTGATATTAAAACATACACCTGCTGCACCAAAAGACCCAGAAGTAATTAAAGAAATTATTGATGAAGGTTTAATTTCAGATGAAGGTGCATTTGTTTGTGAAGCATATGGTCAAAAAGACGGCAAAAATATTATGGTAGATTTGCATGTATTTGCTCCAGGATTGGTAGAAGCATATGATAAAGCAAAAATGTCTGGTGAAATGTATTTGACAGGACAAGGAGCATTTTTGTTTACAAAATTATTTGTAAATGATAAAATTACACAGACAGGTTTGATTTCTTCTGATATGTTAGATGATGAACAAGTAGAACAATATTTAAAATGGGCAGAAGAATTGGATATTACATATCAAATTGATATAAAAGAAAATGTTGTTTGTGAAGATTGATATGAAGCGAAATAATTCGCTAAATATAAAATATGAAATGTAAGTATACTAAAGGAGGAAAAATAATATGGTAGGTAAAAAAGTAGTACATCATTTAATGATGAGTGCAAAAGATGCACATTATGTAGGCGGTTTGGTAAATGGTGCAAGAATCGTTGACCAATGGGGCGATGTTGGTACAGAGCTTATGGTTTATGTAGATGGTGACATCAGCTTATTCTTAGGCTATGAAAAAGTAGAATTTTTAGCACCTGTATATGTTGGTGACTTTATGGAATATCATGGCTGGATTGAAAAAGTAGGAAATCAATCTTATACTTGTAAATTTGAAGCATGGAAAGTTGCTACACAATTAGATAGAACAGATGCAGATTTGTCAGGTGTAGCTACACCACATACAGCAGCAACAGCTTGCGAACCTCCAGTATTATGTGGTAGAGCAACAGGTAGCTTATATATTGCAAAACAAGACCAAAGAGGCCCTCAAGAATCTTCTTTTATGGACAGAAAACACCCAGGCGAATAATAAAAAATATTCTTTATTGCTAAAGGTTTAAAACAACTCATTATTTTAGACATATAATGTATTGTAATATAGACGAACGGATTGATTTCGTTCGTCTTTTTACAGTGAGAGGGTGTGAAAAAAATAGTATGGGAAGATTTTTAAATGTTGGTATCATACAAATGCCTGTAAGTGAATATACCTCTGAAAATCTGGAATATATCGAAAAAAGTGTAGCTTCTTTAATGAGTGGATTTCGTACACCAGAACTTATTGTAGGAGTGGAGAGTATTTCTTCTTTTACACCAGAATATATTCCAAGCAGCATTACAGAATATTTTGGAAAAATAGCAAAAAAGTATGGTATTTATTTAATACCAGGCACACTTTGCGAAAAAAGTGATGAATTGCCAGAAGGGAAATATTATAATACTGCACCAATATTTAATCCAAAAGGAGAACTTGTAGACATCTATAGAAAAATGGTGCCGTGGCGACCAGTAGAGGATATGGTGGAAGCAGGAAATAGATATGTGGTATTTGATATTCCAGAAAAACAAACAAAAATAGGTGTACAAATTTGTTATGATTTGAATTTTCCTGAAATATCTAGAAATGAAACACTTATGGGAGCAGAAGTGCTTGTAAAATTGACACTTGACCCACAGGAATTATATTTATTAAATAGACCAATTCATTTTGCGAGAGCATTAGAAAATCAAGCTTTTTTAGTTTCTACAAATGCTGTAGGATTTCATCATAGTACCCATTTGTATGGTCATTCTATGGTAATTGACCCACAGGGTACTTTACTTTGGGAGGCTGGAGAAACAGCATCTGCTGCTGTAATTACATTAGATTTAGATTTGGTAGAAAAATGTAGAGTATATGGAACAATGGGTATAGAGCATTATATACAACATGTGAGAGATTATGATTTACCTATGCCTTTTACAGGAAATATGGAACAGTCGCCTTTATTTCAAACATTGACAAAAGTGCCTAAAACACTAAAAGAATATCAAAAAGAAATGAGAGCAAAAGGAATTTCAGAAATAGGAAAACCAGTAGAACAGCAACCAGATATTTCAGAAATAGAGCGTTGTTTTGCAGAGTTTATGGAAAAAAGAAAAAATATAAAATAAGAAAGGAAGTATTTATTATGTCCGATAATTTAGAGAAAAAAGAATATGTTATTTCTAAAATTAAACAAATTGTAAAAGATGAAAAATTTAAAGTTGATGCCTTTTTTTTCTGTGGTTTTCCAGGAGGAACACCTAATGAAAAATTAAAAAATGCTTGTGAGAAATATTTAGAAATAGTAGAAAATGGAAAATCAGATGATGCTGTGACACAACAACTTATAACAGAATTGGAAGCAGCAACACAGTTATTAAGTGCAGAAAAAGCTGGTACATTGGTAAATAATGTGTCAGATGTGCAAGAAGTGCTTAATAATAGACAATATTTATAATCTGTACATAAAAAGTGTAGAAAAGTTCTTTAATAGAATAAATATTCTTTTAAAGGACTTTTTTATTTTATTTTGACAAAGAAAGAAATTAAAATAATATGAAAATGAAAAAAATATCAATAAAAAACAATATAAAACGTGAAAATTATTAAAAAGTATACCTTTTGCATAATTTACCACACCCCTCAAAAAGTACATTTTTAATAAATTTTTATGTCTATACTATAGCACAATTTATTTAAAATGTCCAAGAAAATTTTTGAAAAATTTACAAAAAGTGAAAAAAATATGTTTTTTCAAAAGGTATACCTTTTGAGAAAAATTGAATTTTTATTATGATATGGGAAAAGAAGGATAAAATTTCTGTTATAAAATGGCAATATGAAAGTAGCATTAGCAGTTATAAATGTAATAGTTATAATAAAAAGGTATACTTTGTTTTGAACATTAAGTTTTAATAAAGTAGTGACGATATAGAAAGTATAAGTATGATATAGTTGCAATTTATTATAAATGCGGAAAGGGGATTTTATGATAGAAATACAATTCAGCTATATAAATAAAATAAGTGTAAAAAGGGGGAAAATAATATGTTTATAGGAAGAATGGGATTTCAACAGAATATACAAACAAATTTTTTGTTAAGTCAACAAAAATCTACTTCTAAATTAAAACAAATTACAAATCAAAGCAAAGTAAGAGAAATGAAAAATGTAGATACTTTTACACGTTCCTCAAAAAGTAATATAATATATTCAGAAACGTATAAGGGAGTAAATAGACTGACACCTCTTACAAAAGAACCTATTCCATATAGTAAAATAGAAGATGTTAATCCAGAAATGGTATTAAATTTGAATAAAACATTTTCAGGATTACAAGACCAATATAACTATTCAGAAGAAGATGCTTTAATGTATCAATATTACAAAAAAAATTGCTATCACGATTGGGGTTTTACATCAGATAAATATGTAATAGATAGTAGTGCTACAGAAGAAGAAATAAAAAATTATACTATGAAAATAGTAGAAGTTGGTATGAACCAATTTAGTAGAGCAGAATTGAAAAAAACAATAACAAAAGAAGAATTGGAAAATTTCAGAAAAGAATTGGTGGAAAATGGTGTAAGTGATGATATTGATTGGTGGGAAGTACGCAGCGATGGAGTGTCTATGCAAATAGGTTCTGGGGCTGCATCTGAATTGGAAGATTGTATGGATTATATGTGTGCTCGTTATGCAGTATTGAAAGACCGTATTGAAACACAGTACACAGGAGAAGAAAAAGAGAAAAATATGCAAATTCTCAATGAAATATATAATGCTGATAGAGATAGCTTAATCAATTCTTATTCTAAAAGTGTCAGTAGTTTTTTTGAAAATTTAGGCCATACTAGTGTTGCAGAAGATATGAAAAATAGTTTAGGCTCTATTATAGACCAAAAAATTACAGAATATGAAAACTATATTGCTCAAAATGAGAATTATGCTTCTATTTCAAATGAAGAAGATACATGGCTGTATAAAGATAGTTCTTTTATGACAGCACAGCTTCTCAAAAATGTAAGGGTTTCTAAAGGCATTACAAATGATGTTTCAAACATTCAAAAAGAATATTATTCTAGCTGGAGTGATAATATTGATTTTTCTGAACGTTTAAAATACAATTTAGGGGAAAATGTATCTGGAGAAAAAGGAGAATATTCTGATAGTGTTTATTCTTTAGAAGATTTGAAATTTGCAGGGATTTATGTGGATACTATGAAAAGTTATATTGGACAATCTACTTCTTTTTCAGGCTACAGAAATAAAGATGATGCAGGTATAGGTAAAAAATTTGCACAACAGTTTATTGAAATCAAAAAGATTTCTTATAGTTTAAATATTAATCAAAATTTAAGACAAGCAATACAAAACACATATGAACCTTTTTTAAATAAATATATAGATAAAATAGATGAAGGGATTGAGAAAAATAGACAAAATCCAGGTATACTAAATCTAATGTGTGGATATAGATTAGAAGATATTAATAGAGATGTTGTTTTTAAAACTTTTCATAAAGAAATTGCTTAATATATAAAATATAATCGTAAAAATAAATTGCCGCTAATCAAAGCGGCTTTTTTTGTTATTTTTTTTTGTTTTTAGGTGCAAAGTGTTGCATTTTTTGTTATAGTTTTGTGAGAGGAAAAATAAAAATAAAAGGGGCGAAACTATGGAGGAGAAAAAAGAACAACCCGAATGGCTGAGTGCAGCAAAACAAAATAATAAAAGAGCATGGGAAAAATTGGTGAGAGAAAATGAGAGTTTAGTATATCACATAGCGTATCGTATGATGCAGAATGAAGAAGAAGCAAAAGATATTTCGCAAGAAATTTTTATAAAAGTATATAGAAGTTTACAAAAGTTTGATGAAAAATCAGCATTTTCTACATGGATATATCGCATTGCAGTAAATACCTGTATTGATGCTTTGAGAAAAAAGAAGGGAAAAGAAACTGTTTCGTGGGAGGAGCAGACGCAGCATCAAAAAGAAAATATCACAGAGGCACCAGAAACACCAGAAGAAATTTATTTGGAAAAAGAAAAACAAATGCAAATAATGAATATGATGCAAAATTTATCACCAGAACATAAAGCAGTATTATTAATGAGAGATATGGAAGATATGACATATGGAGAGATTGCAGAATGTCTGTCTGTTTCTTTGGGAACAGTGAAATCCCGTATTGCAAGAGCAAGAGAGCAATTCAAAAAAGAATTTCTAGCAAAAAAGGAACTTTTGCCAAAAAAATCACGTCAAATAAATAAAGTAAGTAAGAAAGGAGGGGATACAATATGAAATGTGAAAATAGAGAAGAAAAAATTTCTCTTTATATAGACAGACAGCTAGACTGGAAAGAGGAAAAAGAATTTTTAAAACATATCAAAGAATGTCCAGAATGTAAACAAGCATTGCAACAAGCACAGCAATTAAGACAGATGCTTTTAGAAATGCCTATGGAAGAAGTACCTGAAGGACTTCATAAAAATATTATGGAAGCAATTAATAAAGAAATGGCAACAAAAACAAAAATATCCCCTCTGAGAAACAAAAAAAATACTGCTTGGCAAAAATATGCTGCGATTGCTGCTTCTTTTTTGATATTGGCAGGTGCGTCAAAAGTATATGTTAATCATAAAACAGATGTTACAGAAAATGCACAAATACCAGAAATGGCTTCTATGCAGTTGGAACAAACAGATATAGCACAAATGAATGAGCAAACAGACGTAGAACAACAGCAAGTTTCACCTACTATTACGCAAACAAGAAGTGTAAATGCACCTGAGACATCAAAAGCATTACCAGCAACACCAAATTTAGCAGCAGGCAGTACAGAATATAGTGAGGAGGGAGAACAGCAGCAAACAGAACAAGGACAACAAGAAATAACACAACAAAGTGAAACAGTACAGCAAGACAATACAAATGATGATGAAAATAATGACGAAAGTAGCGAACAATATAGTCAACAAGGAGTAATGATGCAAGCTATGGTGGCAGGAGAAGGTACAGAAGAAGAAAAAAAAGAAAAAGAAATATCTTCTCAAAGTGATGAAGGGGAAAGTATAGAAGATGCTGTAACAAATACTATTAGAAGAAGTGTTCCAACAAATATGAAATCAAAATCGTTACAAATTAATTTAAAATCCAAAAATGAACAAAAAATAGCAGAAAATATAGAAAAAAGAGTAAAATCATTAAGAGGAGAAATAGAAACACCTTACACAGAAGGTAGTATGACGCTGAAAGTACCTATTTCAGAATATACTGATGCGGTGAATTGGTTGACACAACAATGTGAAGTAACAAATAAAAATGAAATTATAGAAGATTTAGGAAAACAATATAAAGAAATACAACAGCAATTAGATGAAGCCAAACAAGCAGAAAAGCAAGCAGTACAAAAAGAACAACCTAGAAGGGCACAGGAAGCAAGAAAAACACAAAAAGAATGTGAAAAGGCTTTGGAAGAATTACAAAAAACAGCAGATTTTGCTACAATTCATATTACATTTGTAGAATAAAAGGAGGATATTATTATGAAAAAATTGGTAAGTATGATAACAGCAATGACAATGGCGGTAAGTATGGCAAGTGTAACAGGTGTGACTGCATTTGCAGCAGAAACGGCTCAAACAACACAAAGAACAATAGAAGTAAATGGAAAAGGTGTTATAACAGCAAAACCAGATGTAGCAAGTATTTATTTTACAGTAGAAACAAAAGAAAAAACAGCAGACCAAGCACAGAAAAAAAATACTGAGATAACAGAAAAAGTAACAAAAGCAATGAAAGCACTGGGAGTAAGAGATGAAAATATTATTACACAATATTATTCTATTGATGCAGAACAAGTGTATGATGAACAAAAAAATAAATGGGAAGAAGATGGATATAGAGCATATAACCGTTTTTTGGTAAAAGTAAATGATGTCAATAATGTAGGAAAATATATTGATGCAGCAACAAAAGCAGGTGTAACAAATGTAGGTTCTATTTCTTTCTCTATTTCTGACCCTAATCAATATTATAAACAGGCTTTGCAGGCAGCAGTAAAAAATGCGTCTTCTAGTGCAGCGGCATTAGCAGAAGCTCTAGGTTCAACATTAGGAAGCTGCATTTCTGTAGAAGAAATGTCAAGTTATAATTCTTATGAAAGAGAGAGAGCAGTAAATGCTAAGAGTATGGCTTTTGAAACAGCAGCAGTAGATATGGCAGCGGGAGCAGAAGATGGTGCTAATATACGCTATGAAGATATAGAAATTACAGCTGGAGTGATAATGACATATGCTTATTAAAAAAGAATTTGTTTTGGAGCATATAGAGGAATTTGTAAATATATGGTTAGAAACAAATATACAGGCTCATCATTTTATAGCAGAACAATATTGGAAAAGCCATATGGAATTTGTAAAACAAGCATTGCCTAATGCTATGATATTTTGTTATGGACAACAGCATATAAAAGGATTTTTGGGTATTTCTAATGGCTTTATACAAGGACTTTTTGTAAAAAAAGAGTTTCAGCATATGGGAATAGGAAAGGCATTGATAGAAGAAGCAAAACAATATTTTGATACATTGTCATTGTGTGTTTATGCTAAAAATAGTAATGCAGTTGCTTTTTACAAAAATATAGGATTTGTAATACAAAAACAAAGCATTGAAAAAGAAACAGGAGAGCAAGAATATTGTATGATTTATAAAGCAAAATAACAATAATGAAATAATAGACAATGTTGTAAAATAAATTCACATTATAATAAATAATAATAAAAAATTCCTTGTTTTTACAGGGAATTTTTTATGTTATATTGTAAGTATAGTATGTAGAATTGTATGGGTACAATATTGGAAAAGAGAACAAATGACATTATAAATTTTAAAATTAGTATTTTCAATTTTATTTGTTTTGATAAAATAGTATTCAAATAATAGATTGAGTAGCTACTTGTCAAAACAAAAAATGGAATAAAAATACATTACAAAGGGAGCGTAAAAAAATGAATAGTACAGCAATAAAAATGACAACCACTAAAAAATTAACCATTAATGCTATGTGTATTGCATTGACATTTGTAGCAACAGCATTTATAAATATTCGTTTGCCTATGGCAAATGGAGGACTCATACATTTAGGAAATGTACCATTATTTTTAGCTGCAATGATATTTGGCAAAAAAACAGGAGCGATTGCAGGAGCTTTTGGTATGGGACTTTTTGATTTACTTTCTGGCTGGACAGCATGGGCACCTTTTACATTTGTGATTGTAGGAATTATGGGATATGTAACAGGTAAAATTTCAGAAAAAAGAACAGTAGTTTGGTATACTGTTGCAGTTGTAGCAGCATTATTGATTAAAATTATAGGATATTATATTGCAGAAGCAATAATATATGGAAATTGGATAGCACCAGTTACATCAATCACAGGAAATATAATACAAGTAGTAACAGCAGGTGTCATTGTAGTTCCCGTTATAACTGCATTAAGAAAAACAATATTAAAACAAATAGGAGGTTTAGAAATATGAACCATATTACATTGATGACAGCAGGCCCAACGCAGGTGAGAGAGAATGTGCGTTTGGCAAGAAGCACTGTCACAACAAACCCAGATGAAGATGTTTCATTTTGCGAATATTATAAACAAATTTGTGATAAATTAGCAGATTTTTTTCATACGAAAAATACATTTTATTTATTGAGTGGAGAAGGTATACTTGGTTTAGAAGCAGCTTGTGCTTCATTGACAGAAGTAGGGGACAGAGTTCTTGTAATAGATAATGGTATATTTGGAAAAGGATTTGCAGATTTTGTAAAAATATATGGAGGAGAAACTGTACTTTATACTGTAGATGATAAAGAGCCAGTAAATGTAAACGATTTAGAGGAATATTTAAAAAAAGATAGTAATTTTAAATATGCAACTGTTGTGCATTGTGATACGCCAAGTGGTATGCTCAATGATGTAGAGGCAATTTGTCCTGTATTAAAACAGTATGGTATATTGACTGTAGTGGATACTGTTTCGGCATCTTTTGGTGTACCATTAGATGTAGGAAAAGCACAAATTGATATACTTTGCGGAGGTTCTCAAAAAGCACTTTCTGCACCTATAGGACTAACATTTTTAGGGGTAAGTGATAAAGCGATAGAAGTGATGCGAAATAGAAAAACACCGATAGCCTCTTTTTATGCCAATATATTGTCTTATGTAGGATATTATGAAAAAAAATGGTTTCCTTATACTATGCCTATTAGTGACATATATGGCTTTGGTACAGCATTAGAAAATGTTTTAAAAGATAAAGAGATATTTGAAAGACATAAAGCAATAGCACAGGCTACAAGAAAGGCAGTGGAAGCAGCAGGATTGAAACAGTATATTAGAAAAGGATATTCTGATACAGTAACAGCAATAGAACTGCCAGAAGGCATTAAAGCTAAAACACTTTTGGATATTATGAGGTATCGCTTTGATATTATGATTTCAGGTTGTTTTGGAGAACTTGCTGGAAAAGTAATTCGTATTGGACATATGGGAGAAAATGCAAATGTTGCTGATGTGGCACAAACATTGGCAGCATTAGGAGATGTATTGACAGATATGGGAGTTACATTAAAATGTGATATGAGAAAAATATTTTTAGAAGAAACAAAAACAAAAGTAATTGTTGAGTTTGTAAAAGAATAATAAAAGGAGTGTTAAAATTCCCAAAAGGTATACCTTTTGGGACATTTTTTTATACGATGAAAAAGATACCAATTTTATAAAT